>CAXMNA010000167.1:0-135837 GCA_964194715.1 uncultured Gammaproteobacteria bacterium | reverse complement strand
CAACACCACGGTTTGTATCATGTCAGCTTCGGGACGCTCGCGTGACTGTTCGACTATCCTGGCATAGTCCGCCGGGGTCGGATTTTCAGTGCCCAGGGCGATACCGAAACTGGCCAGAAATTCCTGTAAATTAGGCAATTTATCGGCATTGACACCTTCGTGGTTGCGGTAGAGCGTGGGTAGCTTGTTTTTCTTTAGTACTTTTGCCGCGCAAATATTCGCCGCGATCATGCATTCTTCGATCAACTGATGCGCCTGGTTACGCTGGTACGGTAGGATCGCTTCGATTTTACGCTGTGGGTCATATTTAAATATTACTTCCCGGGTTTCGAATTCAATCGCATGGCGCCGTCGACGCGCCTTTGCCAACGCATGGTAGACCTGTTTGAGACAACCCAATTCGCTTTGAACTTTCTCGACGGCTTTACTACCGGGTTGATTGCCGTCAAACAATACAGCCGCAACATCTTCATAAATAAGACGCGCCTGCGAGTGAATTACGGCCTCAAAAAATTCGTACTGCTTAATGGTTCCCTGTACATTAATATCCATGCTACAGACCAGGCACAAGCGATCCAATTTTGGATTCAACGAACATAATCCATTCGACAGGGCTTCGGGCAGCATCGGAATGACCTCACCCGGAAAATACACGGAAGTACCGCGGTTACATGCCTCGAGATCAAGCGCGGAATCAATTGCTACGTAATGAGCTACATCTGCAATCGCGACGAAAAGCCGAAATCCATTTGCCAGCGGCTCACAGTAAACGGCGTCATCGAAGTCGCGTGCGTCTTCACCGTCAATGGTAACAAAAGCAAGCTTCCGCAAGTCACGCCGATCCTTTTTATCCTGTATTGCAACCATATCATTCAGGTTTCTTATTGACGCCATCACGGCGTCGTTCCATTGGTGCGGGATGTGATGCGTATTGACGGCGATGGTGACTTCCATTCCAGGGGCATTTTCCTGTCCCAGGACCCGCTCGATCAAACCGATCGGCTGGTTGTGATGCGACGGATATTCGGTGATTCGAGCCAGCACGATATCGCCGGGGTTTGCGTTATGACCAACTTCGCGATTGAGCAGAACATCCTGCACCAGGCGCTTATCATCCGGCACCACAAAGTCGATGCCGCTTTCACGGTAATATCGTCCGACCAGGGCTTCGTGGGCACGTTCAAGCACCGAAACCAGGGCACCTTCGGCACGTTCACGCCGCTTGTCGATACTGGTGATTTTGATCGCCACCTTGTCACCATTCATCAGGGTGCGCATCTGGCGCGCCGGCAAGAATATATCCTTGCCACCTGATTCCGGGGTAACGAATCCAAAACCGTCGGCGTGCGACTGTACATAACCTTTCTCGAGATCCATGTGATCGAAGCTAAGGTAACCACCGCGACGATTACGAAACAATTGGCCATCGCGCACCATTGCCTGTAAGCGACGGCGCAGTGCTTCAAGACTGGTTTCATCCTGATATCCCAACGCATCGGCAATATGTTCCTGCGGTAGCGGAACCTGTTGCGATTTAATCAGTTCGAGCAAGTGCTCTCGACTGGCTATGGGCTGGTCGTACCTGGCTTTTTCGCGCTTGTGGAAAGGGTCTTTGGGGGTTGTTCGAGAATTTCTGGGCATAGGTAATCCATTGCAAGACCGCGAGTATATAGAAACATTTGCCGAGCAACTACCTGGTGGTGTATATTCGCGCGCCAGGCCCAGGTGGCGGAATTGGTAGACGCGCTAGCTTCAGGTGCTAGTGACCGTAAGGTCGTGGAGGTTCAAGTCCTCTCCTGGGCACCAACAGAGATAATATTCGTATGGTTTTGCAGTGAAGCACTTGTCCAGGAAATACACCATTTTGATTGCGGCACTATGCGCTTTGCTGGCCGCGTGTTCGACATCTTCGAACGCGCTGGGCCCCTATGCGCAGAAACTGCAGTGGCTGGACACAGCCGATCCTCAGGCAGATGCCGCCCAGGCGATTGAACAAAATGACTTACGCCTGCTGGGACTGGCTACGCGGTCAGTTAATATTCCTGGGATTAAGAAAGAAGACATGTTGAAGTATGAAGAACACTGCGGGGTACAGCTAATCGAAGGCATTTCCGACATCGTGCGCAGCGACGAACACCTGCGTCTGATGCAAAAAGCCCGCAGTTATGCCTTAAAGTACAACGCGATTATCAAGACTCACTGTCAACCCTGACGACCCAGGCATTGCCGCAAGGCTGCCAGTCCAGCCAACATTAACAATAAAATAAAATCGAATGCTGCGGCATCGTGGATACTATTATCGGTGGGGACGGGGAAGCCGCTCTGTAATAAATCACAAACTGGCGCAACGCCACCGGTGGTACCGTTATTGTTGAAAAAAGTCGCGAAATCATCGTCGTCGAAAAAAGTCTGAGGCAGATTATTACTCCCCACAACTTCCAAATCCGCTTCAGACAGGGCGTAAAACACGTTATTAACGCACTTGACTCTTAACCGGCCCCTTGATGGATTTAACAATGAGTCCACGGTTGGCGGAACATCGTGTGAGCCGTCGTTGGGCGTACTCGGGATCAGGTTATGCACTGTGTGACTGGTGTAAGCCGCATCGTCGAAAGCGATCAGGTCGATCGATACATCGGTGCAATTGACCGGTGCGCTATTGGTGTTCGCGACATCCCAGGTCACGGTAAACGGACCATTGGTGGCCAGAATTGTGGTTGGAAAAGCTTGCGACGTTACCTGAAAAGGACCCGCCGCGGTAGAGACGGTGATACGCACATCTTCGGTTGCCTGACCACTGTCGTTGTCCCGCACGGTCAGACGAAAATCCAGTTCGCGCGCGCTGCACGGCATGACTTCAGCATCGTCGTACAGGCCTTGTACCTGGGTGCCTAGCGCCGGGAAATCGCGGCTTGAAGCACTGTTTTGGGGTTCATAAGTGCGGAACAACGCGTTATTGCCGATATCGGTACCCAGCGTGGTTGCATCGGTTGCAGTACCGGCGTTCATTTGGTCCCACTGGTATAGCACGGCGGTACCCGACTCGGCATCGTTAGCACTGCCGACCAGCACAAAGGGTGTATTGGCCGGAATGGTGCTGCCACCAATTGGGGTAATCGTAGGATCGGCATTATTGGCTGGACTGGTAGGGATCTGTATGGCGCAGGCGCCGGCACCGCCGGTAAAGGTGTCGATCTCTGCAATGGACCGGGCATGGAAAGTCGCATCGCTATTCATTTGAATATCTTCAACGCCGCAAATCCCGGCATAGGCCATGATCGTCGTACCGCTGCCCGGCTCTAATGCGGTAGCTGCATTTCGATTACCGAAACAACTAAATGTAGTGCCGTTAAAGGTGTGATTGGCATTGAACTGATGCCCGATCTCATGGGCAACAAAATCGATGTAAAAAGGATCACCTAGCGGCATAGGTAGTCCGGTCACGCCCTGTGCTTTAATCGCTATGTTGCAGACCGCACCGAGCGCGGCGATACCAGCCTCGCCAGTGCTAAACACATGACCGACATCATAGGCAGCAATCGGAGCCGGAACATTTGAATCGATCCATGTCTGATTCTCGGTGAGCAAGGCAAATCCATTTAGGTTACTAAAAGGTGCGCCAAGGACGGCGGCGACGTTACCGCTGACCTCGATTAAATTCTGGTTTCCAGCCACCAGGGTTAAGCGAATGCCGAGATCACGCTCATAAATCACATTGACTCGATCTATTGCGATCCCGATTTCAATCTGGGCATTTGCAACCGTAGCCGGAGGACCGACCGCGGTAACATAGTCTTCAGTGGCAGCCACCGCCAGCTGGTATTCGAGCAGCATGCCGGGGACGCGGTACGAGTAATTTGCTTTCAATTCCGGTGTCGGCCGTTCATTTATTGCGAGCTCGTGAACGCCACAGGAAAAACTCTGACTGGGGTGTCCGCTGCGGGTGCGGGATAAATACAGACCGCTTTGCCCGGCATAGTCGGGATCGATAAATACCCGGCCCTCAGAAGTAAAGAACATGCCATGGAAGCCTCGCGGTGAAATACTAACCCGACCGGAAGCAAACGGATCATCAATGCCAAAAACCCTGAAAGTCTTGAAATCCGGGAAATCAGCCGCGAGCCCCGGTTCCAAAATCGGCGATTCGACGATTTCAAAGAGCGCCAGTTTGCCATCGGGCATGGGTAACTTTATTTGAAACGAAAAATCGCCGAGTGTTTCGTGCGGGACCTGTCCAAGCAGGTCGCGTAACGCGACATCATCGGCTTTAAAGTGACGGATTCCAAGGTCTACACCCCGTGACTGCGCCTGTTCTGACGTCATGTCTTGCCATATCTGCTGACCGGCATTTGCTGCAACTGAACTTAGCAGCAAAATCAATGCAGTAACTTTCGAAGCCTGTTTAAGCATTTAATCTCCAGAGTTTTAGCATGTCATTCGACATCTTCAGAAATTAGGGACTTTTGCAAAACTTACCTGATTAACTTGTCTTTTTATTCAACTATTTATCGTACCTTCTTAAAGCATTTTGTCACGATTGAATACGTGATACAACCCTGATGTTCGGTGTAATGCAACACGACTAGATCTCTCTTTAGTAAGACTACTGACTGAGGAGCGGAAATGAAACAATAATCCTCTTAAGGATTTATTGCTGTGACTGAATTAACAATTATCGCCGGTACTTTGAAATGGGTGATTGAGCACGATAGTTTCGGCGCGATCGGGGCCAGTTGAAACGATATCTATCGGCACACCGCAGACTTCTTCAATTTTCCTGAGGTAGCCGATCGCGGCATCCGGCAGGTCGTCCCAGGATACCAGGCCAATGGTAGATGCCTGCCATCCCGGCATTTCGATATAAATCGGCTCACAAGTCTCGAAATTATCGGCACCGGCAGGAGGTGCAGTGACTTCCTCTCCGCGGTAACGATACGCAACCGCGAGTTTTAATGTCTCCAGACCATCCAGCACGTCGAGTTTGGTAATGCACAGGCCGGTCACGGAATTAATCCGTAGTGATCGCTTAAGCGCCACCAGGTCCAGCCAGCCACAGCGGCGCTTGCGCCCGGTGGTCGCACCAAATTCATGCCCACGCTCACCCATGTGCTGCCCGCAGGCATCATCCAGCTCGGTTGGGAAGGGTCCGGCACCGACGCGCGTGGTATAGGCTTTAACGATGCCCAGTATGTAATCGAGATCACGCGGCCCAACCCCGGATCCCGATGCAGCGCCACCCGCGGTCGTAGTGGATGAGGTCACATAGGGATAAGTGCCGTGATCGATATCGAGCAAGGCACCTTGCGCGCCTTCAAACATGATGGCTGAGCCCTGATCGATTAGCTGATGCAAAATTGCCGTGACATCGCCAACCATATCGCGCATTTGTTCAGCCTGGGATAAAGCCTCGTCTAGCATTTGTTGATAATCGAGTGGCGCTACCTTGAAATAATGTTCCAACGCAAAATTATGGTATTCGAGTACTTCGGCAAGCCGCGCAGCAAAGTGCTGCTCACGCATCATTTCTCCCAGGCGGATTCCCCGACGCCCAGCCTTGTCCTCGTAACAGGGACCGATACCGCGCCCGGTGGTGCCGATGGCCTTGCTACCGCGTGCTTTTTCGCGCGCCTGATCGAGCGCGATGTGGTAAGGCAAAATCAGTGGACAGGATTCGCTGATCACGATGCGCTCCCGTGCAGGCACGCCACTCGCTTCGAGGTGAGCCATTTCGGTCAGCAAAGCTTCCGGGGATAACACCACTCCGTTACCGATCAGGCACCTGATGTTGTCTCGCAGTACGCCCGACGGAATTAGATGCAGAACCGTTTTTACGCCATCGATTACCAGCGTGTGCCCGGCGTTGTGACCACCCTGAAAGCGCACCACCGCGCTTGCCTGGTCGGTCAGCAAATCGACAATCTTGCCTTTGCCCTCATCGCCCCACTGGGTACCGATTACAACGACTGTTTTTGCCATAAAACCATTAAACCTCTTTCACTATCCAGGCATCTTTTGACTTCACTGCCTGCCGGTTACATTGCTGCTCCACCGCACTCGATTTGCCCTGCGTCAAATCGACGACAACACGTTCGCCGGCAGCACGTAATTGCTGAATTAGTACCGCTAGCGTTTCATCATCTTGATCGGGCACGAGAATGCCAGGTAGAAATTGACCGCTCGCGCCACAAAGCTGGTATAAATTTAGTAGGTCTGCACTAAACCCGGTTGCAGGCCTGGCGTTGCCAAACACTTTTCCGACATCGTCGTAACGCCCGCCACGTGCGATTTCACGTCCTTGCCCAGGCAGAAATGCGGCAAACACCAGTCCCGTGTGGTAACTGTAGCCGCGCAACTCTGCCAGGTCACAATTTATCAGGGTATCGGGGTATTTCTGCTGTAGTGATTGCACCACGTTATACATGTAGTCGAGCGTGGCAGACAGCTCATCCCCGGCATCGTTGTAAAGCTTGCGTGCTTCATCGATTACCGAAATATCGCCATTCAGGAGCGCCAACTGGCAAAGTTGCTCACATAAATGATCATTTAACGGTAACTGTTGCAGGTAAGCCTGCAAATCGGGAATAGATTTACGCTGCAGCATATCGAACAACCGGTTTTCCTGGTCGCGATCGAGCGGGGTATTTTTTACCAGGTTGCGGAATACACCTACATGACCAATGTCGATCGATATATTGTGCAGTCCCACGGCGTGTAAAGTAGTTACCATCAAACTGACGACTTCGACATCGGCGCCGATCGAGTCACTACCAAAGATTTCAGCGCCAATTTGCAATGGCGTGCGACTTGCAGTAATACCGTCACCGATGGCGTGCAGCAAATGCCCGCAATAGCACAATCGAGAAACCCGCTGATGACGCGCATCGTCGGCCAACAGGTGCGCATCGATACGCGCCACCTGTGGAGTCATATCCGAGCGCACACCCATTTGCTTGCCTGACAGCTGATCGACCAGGGCGAAAGTCCTGGTGTCCAGCGAATGAGCGGTACCTGTGAGCAGCGAATCCATGTATTCGATCATCGCCGGCATGACCAGGTCATAACCCCAGGCATGAAAAATCTGCAAAATATCATGGCGCAGCGACTCGACTGCTAACGCATCGGGGGGCAGCGTCTCCTGCACACCATCGGGCAGTAGCCAGCGCTTGTTGGATTTTTCAAGCACCGCTATCCCCGTACCAGGTAAAGAAACAAAAGCCCGCCGACCACCAGCACCAGGCCAACATTCCTCAGCATTTGTTCCGGCATGGCCGCCATCTGCTGCACCATATTTTTATATCCCCGTGGACTAACAAAAGGTATCAAGCCTTCGAGAACCAGTACCAACGCCAGTGCCGCCCAAAAATCAGCCCAATTCATATTCCTCTCACAAAAAACGGGCGCATTGTGCCGCCCGTTCTAATTGTATACCTGTTGTTCTTAGACTACGGCGATTTGGAATTCTTGAAAAACTTGAAGAAGTCGGAATCCGGGCTCAATAAAATAATGTCCTGGTTGTTACCAAAACTGACTTCATACGCTTTCATGCTGCGGTAAAAAGAATAGAACTCCTTGTCCTGGTTATACGAATCAGCATAAGTCTTGGCTGCCGTGGCATCGCCTTCACCGCGAATCTGTTCCGATTTGCGATAAGCTTCGGCGAGAATTTCCTCGCGCTGGCGATCGGCATTGGCGCGAATCTGCTTGGCCTTTTCTTCACCGCGTGAACGAAATTCCTTGGCCACGGTTTGGCGTTCGGTGGCCATACGACGATACACGTTGTTACTGACGTTTTCCGGCAGTTCAACTTTTTTCACGCGCACATCGATCAATTCGATGCCGAGGTCCCGGATCTTGACGCCGGCGTTGTCGGTGACCACCTGCATAATCTCCGCGCGTTCACCAGAGATAACTTCACGCATGTTTTTGGATGCAATCTGACCCTTGAGTTCGTTATTGATAATCGATGCCATCCGGGCAATCGCCTGACGTTCATCTCCAGCGGTCGCCGTGTAGAAGGTTTTCGGATCGACGATCTTCCATTTGGCAAATGAATTGACGATCACGTTTTTCTTCTCGGCGGTCAGGAAGCGTTCCGATGGTGTATCCATGGTCAGAATACGGCTATCGAACTTCCGCACGTTATTGATGATCGGTATCTGAAAATAAATGCCGGGTTCATAATCGGACTCGACGATTTCCCCAAGCTTGAATTTAATCGCCAGTTCACGTTCGTGCACGATAAACGTCGACATGGCGATAACTACGGCAACCGCTATCAATAATACAAAACCAAATCTGATGTTATTCATTCGCGTGTCTCCCTGCTGCGGTTTCGATTGACATTGCTCTTGAACTCATCGATCAGTGACTTCGTATCGGCAGCAGACCCACTCAATCCCCTTAACCCGTTGTTTGCTGCTGATGTACCCGACATTAGTTGATCCAGCGGCAGGAACATCAGATTGTTGCCATTTGGAACATCGATCATGACCTTGGGTGAGCGAAACATGACCGATTCAATGGTATCGAGGTAGAGGCGTTCACGGGTCACTTCGGGCGCCCGCTGATACTCGGCAAGTAATTGATTGAAGCGGCTGGTTTCACCCTGCGCGGATTTGACCACGCGGGTTTTATAGGCCTCCGCCTGTTCCAGCAGACCCTGACCTTCACCGCGTGCTTGCGGCACGACACCGTTGCGGTAAGCATTGGCCTCGTTGATGATGCGCTGCTCGTCTTCACGCGCCTTGATCGCGTCTTCGAAGGCATCCTGAACTTCTTCGGGTGGTTGCGCCTCGTCCATATTCACCGTGACAACGTTAATGCCGGTCCGGTAATTATCGAGAATCTGTTGCATGATTTCCTTGGTCGCGCTGCCAACCACTGCCCGCCCCTCGGTGATGATCAGATCCATATCATTATTACCCACCACTTCACGGATTGCGGTCTCAGCGGTTTGCTGCAGGGTTAAGTCCGGGTCGCGAACTTCAAACGCAAAATCCTGCGCATCCTTGACGTTGTACTGGATTTCGATACTCATGACGACGATATTCTCATCACTGGTGAGCATCTTGGATTTGTTGCGCGCGGTCCTGATGTCAGCAACATTGATCAGTTCGACATCCTCGATGGGATACGGAATATGCCAGTGCGGTCCCGCCTGGGTCATCACGGTTCGTTCCCCGAATCGAGTTTCGACACCACGCCAGCCTTCATCGACGATGTAGATTCCAGTCAATGCCCATACCACCGCCAGCGCGACCACGACGAATCCAAGTATCCCCGGGAGATTACCGGAGCCAGTGGGCACCTTGGGAATCCGCCCCTTACCGCCACCGCCAAGAATTCCGCCGAACTTATCCTTTAAGTTCTTAAAAAGCTCATCCAGATCCGGTGGGCCATCGTTATTACGTTGTCCCCACGGGTCCTTGTCTTTACCTGGTTCGTTCCAGGGCATAATTAACTCCGAATACAGAAATGTTGTTTAGTGAGTTGAGGAAATACAAAGAGTGCGGATTGTAATGGCTATCATGCGGCTCCTGCAAGCGCATCTGTCAGTATCTCCAAGCGATCTGAAGAAATATCAAATCTACGCCTTAAGTTTCTGAATAATGCGGGCGTAACGCTCAGTTTCAAGTCAATATCGCCATTATTTTCGAAATTTTCAGAATTGATTGCCCCGGCTTCGAAGAGGAATGCCCTGATTTGGCCTTCTCCGGCTTTTAAAACCAGGCGATATGCCACTGCCTGTTCGCAAAATCGGTTGCGTAAAGCCTCGATTAGCCCGTCGAATCCTGACTTGCTTATCGCCGACAGCCAGATACGCCAGGCATTTTCATGATCATCCAAATCGGTACGCGCATCAAACCCGGGTATATCAATTTTGTTGTAAATTAACAACTGGGGAACTTCCCCCGCACCAACTTCATGCAATACCTTGTTAACCGCTTCAATTTTTTCCTGGCGACTATCATCTGAGCAATCGACGATATGTAATATCAGGTCGGCCTCACGAGTTTCCACCAAAGTGGCCCGAAACGCCGCCACCAGATCATGTGGCAAATGCCGGATAAAACCGACCGTGTCGGCAAGAATCACTTCCTGTTGCTCAGATAAAGGCAGCTTTCGCAGTGTTGGATCGAGGGTTGCAAAAAGTTTATCCGCGGTGTAGACCGAAGCGTCGGTAAGCGCGTTGAAAAGGGTTGATTTGCCGGCGTTGGTATATCCAACGAGCGCAATCGTCGGCACCTTGGCTTTGGTTCGCGCTTGGCGGCTTTGCTCTCGCTGACGCGCAACCTTGCTCAGGCGGTTATTCAAGTATTTGATGCGTTTACCCAGCAGTCGGCGATCGGTTTCGAGCTGGGTTTCTCCAGGTCCACGCAGACCGATTCCTCCCTTTTGTCGTTCCAGGTGGGTCCAGCCACGCACCAATCGCGTCGACAAATGCTTTAGTTGAGCCAGTTCAACCTGAAGTTTGCCTTCAAATGACTGCGCGCGCTGCGCGAATATATCGAGAATCAATCCAGTACGGTCGAGGACCCGACATTGCAGGGATTGCTCCAGGTTTCGCTCTTGCGATGGCGACAGCGCGTGATTGAACAGCACCACTTCGATCTGTTGCGATTCTACCCGAGCAGCGATTTCCTCGAGTTTGCCCTTGCCGATAAAGGTTTTTGCGGATGGTTGCAGGCGACTACCGATAATCAGTTCGACATCAGCGACATCGGCGGAAGCGACTAGCTCAACGAACTCAGCCAGATCGTCCTGATCCGGCTGGTGCGGAAAATTTATGTGAACCAGAAGCGCTCGTTCACCCCCACGCGGTCGCTCAAATTCGAACAACGAGATCTCCGTGGCCGATCATAATCTAGCGGTTGCCCTCTCCCTCTTCCTCTTCTTCTTCTCGATGAGGGTGATCGACATTAACATTACGCGCTGGGACGATGGTCGATATTGCGTGTTTGTATACCATTTGACTGACATTATTCTTGAGCAACACAACAAACTGGTCGAATGATTCGATTTGACCCTGGAGTTTAATTCCGTTCACCAGGAAAATCGATACCGGGACATGCTCTTTTCGTAAAGCGTTCAGATAGGGTTCTTGAAGCATTTGCCCTTTTGCCATAATTTGCACTCCTTAAAATTATTATTGTATTTCTACCGGGGTTAACTAATTGAAACCCTGGGTAGAGTCTATGATTCCATTCCTATGAAAACGTTCCAGTCAAAGCCCCCCAAATGCGGCTTCGACTAGTCTAAATATAGCATCTTTACGGTAATTCAAGCAATCTAAGGCCTTTTCCTCCGGTTGTTTACGCAGCCAGGTAATCTGGCGTTTTGCCAATTGTCGCGTCGCCGCGATCCCTTTCTCGATCATCTGCTGGCGCGTCAGCTCATCATCAAGATACTGCCATAGCTGGCGATATCCAACGCATCGCATCGAGGGTAATGACAGGTTTAGGTCGGCACGCGCCTTGAGTTGCGTGACTTCTTCGATAAATCCCTGTTCCAGCATGGCTAAGAACCGAGTCTCAATGCGCCGGTGCAGCTCGGCACGATCATTTGCCGCCAGAATTATTTTTTCGATCTGGCCGTCGTAGCCTGCCGATTCATTTTGTTGCAGCTCCGAAAGCGGTTCTCCGGATAACTCGTACACCTCTAACGCCCGCTGAATACGTTGCGAATCGGTCGGCTTGATGCGATTCGCGCTAACCGGATCAACCTCGGCTAGCCTGTCATGCATTGCTTGCCAGCCGATTTGCTGTGCCTGATGGTTAAGACGTCGGCGCAGTGTTTCGCTAGCTTCTGGTAAGCGGTTAAGGCCATGTTCAAAAGCGTGACAATACATCATAGTGCCACCGACCAGCAGCGGTATCCGCCCTCGCTCACTGATTTCCTGTGCCAACTGCCGGCTTTGCTGTACGAAATCCCAGACCGAAAAAGGTTCTGCAGGATCAATAATATCAACCATGTGATGCGGTACTGAATCGAGAATTTCCCGACCGGGTTTGGCGGTCCCGATATCCATTCCCCGATATATTAGTGCCGAATCAACACTGACGATTTCAACCGGGAAGTGTCTGCTTATTTCCAGTGCGAGATCGGTTTTGCCGGTGGCCGTTGCCCCCATTAACAGAATAACTTTCGGGCTGAGCATTTTACTGCCCGCGTAAAAACAGCTTATCCAGTTGATCCAGGCTTAGCTGTTTCCAGGTCGGTCTTCCGTGATTGCACTGGCCACCGCGCTCGGTATGCTCGATATCGCGCAGTAGGGCATTCATCTCATCGGGTGAAAGCAGTCGATTGGCGCGCACCGACGCATGACAGGCCATGGTCGACAGCATCTCGTTTTGAAACTCCTGGATACGTTCTGAACTGCCGTGTTCTACCAGGTCAGCCAATACATCACGCAGCAATTGTTCGCTATCCGCATTTTTAAGCAAGGCAGGGATTGCGCGCACGCGAACTTGTTCAAGACCGAGGCGTTCGACGCTAAATCCAAGATGATTGAAGAACCCTATATTCTCCTCGACTAGATCGGCTTCCGCCTGGCTTACACTGAACGCTAGAGGAACCAGCAACGGTTGCGCAATAACATCCTCTTGCGTTGCATTTTGTTTCATTCGTTCATAGACGATACGCTCATGTGCCGCGTGCATGTCAACGATAATCAATCCATCGCTATTTTCCGCCAGGATATAGATGCCTTTTAGCTGCGCAACAGCGAACCCCAGGGGCGGAACCTGGTGTTGCTGTTCGTTGCCCTCGCCCGACTGAGGGTCCGGATTTAACAGGGCTGCATAGGATTGTATCTGCTCACGCACATTACCCGAGCGATCAGCGCTTCTAAATTGGTTGAAGTTCAGGCCGGATTGGCCGGGTTCGCTGGTCGCAATACTATCTGCAAGAGCGAATCCGGGAGATTCGATTTGCTGCTCAGGCTGTACCTCACCGAGCGCCTGGTGCAGGCTGCGAAACAAGAAATCATGTATCGTACGTGAGTTGCGAAAGCGCACTTCGTGTTTTTGCGGGTGCACGTTAACATCCAGTTCACGCGCGTCCATCGTCAGCGATAATACGTAAGCTGGATGCCGGCCATGGAATAGTACATCATGATATGCCTGGCGCACCGCATGATTGACTAGTTTGTCCCTTACCATGCGCTGGTTTACGAAAAAATACTGCATGTCTGCCTGGCTGCGATTGAACGTAGGTAACGCAACCCAACCCTGCAGGCGCAAGTTATCAGTGACGATATCGATTTCAACCAGGCTTTCGGCAAAGGATTTTCCACATAACGAAGCGAGTCTTCGGCGTTGATCATCGGGATTTTGCACCGACGGTAATTGGTAAACCACTTTTTGATTGTGGATGAGTTTGAAGGCTACCGCAGGGTGGCTTAGCGCCAGGTTCTTAAACAGGCTTTCGATGTGCCTGTATTCGGTTTGCTCGGTACGCAGAAACTTTTTACGTGCCGGTACATTATAAAATAATTCAAGCACTTCCACCTGGGTTCCCTGCGGCAAGGGATCGGGTATCGGATCCGCATCTTCGCGCGCCTGCAATTTCCAGGCACTATCGGCCGCTTGCAGATGAGATGTCAGGTTCAAACGCGACACTGAGGCAATACTTGGCAAGGCCTCACCGCGAAACCCGAGTGAAGCGATGCTTTCGAGATCTTCCAGACTACTGATTTTGCTGGTGGCGTGGCGTGACAACGCGCTGACCAACTGCTCGCGCTCGATGCCATAGCCATCATCACTGACCCGAATCAATTTGGTGCCACCTGCATCAACTTCGATCGTGATTGCCCCGGCACCTGCATCGAGGCTGTTTTCGACTAATTCTTTAACCACCGAAGCCGGCCGTTCGACCACTTCTCCAGCAGCAATCTGGTTAATCAGGTGGGAGGGTAAGGTATGGATCTGTTGCAATGCGTTGATCAAGCTACCAACCGCGATTCCAGCTTCTCCTGGTCACGCGTAAACAAACGGATTCCCTCGGCCAGCTTTTCGCTAGCCATGGCATCTTCGTTCATCATCCAGCGAAAGGATTTTTCGTCCAGGATCAGCTTTTCCGCGACCTCGCCGAGCCTGTTGGGCTCCAACTTGCGATCCAGCGAAGATTCGTCTTCGGCCAATTCCTGCATTAGCTGGGGACTTATGGTAAGACGATCGCAGCCAGCCAGATGTTCGATTTCACCGGTATTGCGGAAGCTGGCTCCCATGACGACGGTCTCATACCCATGGTGTTTGTAATAATTGTAAATCTGGGTAACCGAAAGCACGCCTGGGTCCTGCGCGGCTGGAATGGAGGTTTGCCCGGAAGCGGCCAGGTGCCAATCGAGAATTCGGCCGACAAAAGGTGAAATCAAGTATACCCCACTTTCGGCACAGGCCATCGCCTGGGTAAAACTGAATAAAAGAGTCAGGTTACAATTGATACCATCAGCTTCGAGTTCTCGCGCTGCCTGGATACCTTCCCAGGTCGAGGCAATTTTTATTAACACCCGGTTACGGTTACTGCCGCGACTTTCGTACAGATCGATGATGCGCCGCGCACGTGCGATCGTCGCTTCATGATCAAATGAAAGACGCGCATCAACCTCGGTTGAAACGCGTCCGGGTACGATTTTCTGGATTTCGAGACCTATACTGACTGCCAGGTAATCGCAGGCGGCAGCGGCTCGTGAGGCCGGGCTCCCGCCGTGCCCACGTCCCCAGCGTTGTGCTGCTTCGAGGAGTAGTTGATAACGTGGCAAATCGGCCGCTTTAAGCAACAACGACGGGTTGGTAGTGGCGTCCTGAGGTTGATATTGAACGATCGCGTCGAGGTCGCCGGTGTCGGCGACCACCTGGGTCATGGATTTCAGTTGCTCGAGTTTGTTCATTGAACGATGCTTAAGTACTATAGGTTTAGAGTCAGATTGGAGGCAGAGAATACCAGAAAATCCCGTTGCTGGATTATGAAAATTTACGATGAAAGAAATCGCCTCTATTGCTCTTGTCCTGATTAGCATTTATTTGTTATTTGCGGCATATCTGTATGTATATCAGCGCAAACTGATCTATTACCCGGTGTCCGTCGATCCAGCGTTTTCAGCCGACGAAATCAGTATCGATAATAATGGAACAAGGTTACATGGCTGGGTCTTGAATCCGGGTAAATCCAGGGCGGTAATTTACTTTGGTGGTAACTCTGAACTGATTACGCATCGTCAGCAGTATTTCGAAGATGTGTTCGGCGACTATAGCGTCTACCTGATCAATTACCGCGGTTACGGCAACAGCCAGGGTAGTCCCAGTGAAAGCGGTTTATTCTCCGATGCGCTTGCAATTTACGATCAGTTGATCAAACAACACGATTCGATTATTGCCTACGGGCGCAGCCTGGGCAGCGGCGTAGCGGTTTACCTGGCGGCCAATCGACCACTGGAAAAACTGATATTGCTCACCCCCTACGATAGCGTCGTCGAGGTTGGACAAAAACTGTATCCTATGTTTCCAGTTCGCTACCTGATCAAGGATCGCTTTGACTCCGCTTCACTAGCTGGCGATATCGAGATTCCGGTACTGATTACCAGCGCCGAGCACGATCGCGAGATACCGCTGCAACGCACCATGGCCCTGAAGCAACGTTTCATTCGAGCCCAGCTCGTGTACCAGATGATTATGGGTGCCGCACATAACAATATTATTGACTTCCCGGACTATCGGGCTGCGGTGCAAAAATTTATTTCGAAATAACAGGCTAGGCCTGACGGTTCTTGAGGTGTTTTTTGATTCCGGAGAATACGGCCTTGGCAAGTTTGTGCTGATGTTTGGGGTTGCGCAATTTCTTTTCTTCGCTCGGGTTTGACAGAAACGCGGTTTCAATCAGTATCGAAGGCATATCGGGCGCTTTCAGCACGGCGAATCCTGCCTGTTGAACCTTTCGATTATTCAGTTTGGAAACTTTACCAATGTGTCTTAGCACGTCTGATCCAAGCTCCAGACTATCCTGAATCGTTGCAGTTTGCGAAAGATCAAGCAGGACTGATGCGATGAGATCGTCTTTATCGTCGAGGCTGATACCACCGATAAGGTCGGAGGCATTCTCTTTTTGTGCGATCCAGCGAGCTGCCTCAGAACTCGCACCTCTCAAAGACAGTGCATAAACCGAGGCACCTTTAACATTCGGGCTCTTGAACGAATCGGCATGTAACGAAATAAAAATATCAGCTTCGGCTTCACGTGCCTTCTTAACGCGATTGCGCAAGCTGACAAAGCGGTCTCCGTCGCGCGTAAGCACCGCCCGATATCCGGATGTGCGATTAATCAGCGTTTTCATTTTCTTTGCAACGGAAAGCGTAATGTCTTTCTCGCGTGTACCCTTTTTGCCGATCGCACCCGGGTCGCGGCCACCGTGACCGGGATCGAGTGCTATAACGAACTGTTGCTTGCGTTTTTTACGTTCCTGTTGACTGGTCTTGATTGGAGTTGGGCTAAGCTTGGTTGCATGGAGGTCTACGACAAGGCGATGGCCGGATTTGCCGTCAGGTTTCAATGCAAAGCTACGCGGACGAGCGGTACCGTGAAGGTCGATTACCACGCGTAAACGATCGTTGCCCTTGCTGGCGGAACGAACACCGCTCAACAGGTTCGTCTTTTTGCTGCTGATATCGATCGCCTTACTTTTTCGTGTATCGTTTAAATCCACGACTACGCGGGGCGGATCAGCGAGGGTAAATAAATTATGCTCGAAGTCGCCGGTAAGATCGAAAACCACCCGGGTGTGATCATCCGCAGATTGCGAAATACGGATGCCGGTCAAGGTTCTGTTGGACTTGGCGAATACCGGTTTAGCACCAGTCAGCAGGGCAAGCGAGAGCCCGTAACGGGATATCCGCTTTAAGAAAAGACGCCTGGCTGTCAGGATTGAACCCATGATTCCCGCTTTTTAACCTATACCTGTTGCGGGTTATAGTAAATTTGGATCAAAAAATCAATGTTTTTTCTATATTTATTAATTAGATAGTGGCACTTTTTAAAAAATAATTCAAGAATTGACATTGAACCGATTAATTCAGACTGGATATCAGGTGTCGACCCCATTCAGTTCCTGGAAACAAGGTCAGGCGTCGTCCTGCTGGATCGTAATCAAGTTTGATTTTGAGATCGATTGAATTTAAGTAGCGCCGGGCACGTTGCGGCCATTCGATAAAACAGAGTGTTTGTTGATTGAGGTAATCTCGATAACCGAGATACTCGAGTTCTTCCGGATCGCCGATACGATACAGATCGAAATGGGCCACGGCGAATTTATCAAATGGATAGTACTCGATCAGCGTATAGGTTGGACTGCGGACTCCGCTGCTCACGCCCAGGGACTGCAACGCCCCCCGCACCAGAGTTGTCTTGCCAGTACCAAGCTCGCCACTCAACGTAATGACGCCACCATGCTCACAGGTAGCAATCAGTTTGGCGCCAAAGGCACGCATTTCATTTTCGTCGTGGATTAACAAAATCGAGCTAACTCGCATCCCGTAAATGTTTGACCACCGCGGGTATACGTTTGATGATATCGCTCGCGACCAGGCCGATTTGATCATGATTTTGACAGTAACGCTCGGCGCTTAAAGCATGGATATAAACTGCCGATTTTGCTGCCTCGAAAGGTGTCAATCCCTGACCCATCATGGCAGCAATGATGCCGCTGAGCACATCTCCCATACCGGCACTCGCCATACCGGGATTGCCACGCGTATTAATTGCGGGCAATGCCCCCTGCTCCGATATCAGGGTGCCTGAACCCTTTAACACACAAGTTGAAGCAAAGGTCTCGACCAGGCGGCTACTGGCCTCTAACCGGTCTGCCTGGACTTCGTTCGAACTAATTGACAACAAAGCCGCAGCTTCACCCGGGTGCGGTGTAATTACAACTTTCTTTGATTTTAGCGATTTCAGAAAATCGGCAGTGAGTGCGCTGGCATCAACCACCATCGGCAAAGATACCGCTTGCAACAACTTAAGGCATTTGTTTGCAGCATCGCTAGTACCGAGCCCCGGGCCGACTACAATGACACTCGCCTCGAGAAGCCTGGTTTTAAGGGCATCCCAGCCGAGCACCATAATTTCCGGGAAAGACGCCATATCATTGCGGCATTCAGGATGCACCAACGCGGTAACCAATCCGGCTCCACTGCGCAAAGCGGCTTGGGCGGACAACGCTACCGCTCCGCTCATTCCCTGGTCGCCTCCGATGATGAGCAAATTACCGTAATGATTCTTGTGCGTGTTTTTCTTCCGCGGTGGCGGTAGTCGACAGGACTCGATGACGACCAGGGCAGCAGGGACACTTTGCTTGACACGGGCGGATATCCCTAAGTCCTCGTAAACCAATTCACCGCAGTAGTCTGGGCCGTCAGCAAGGTATTGACCGGTTTTGGCGCCGATAAATGTGACCGTCAGTTGCGCCTCGACCGCAACGGGTTGCGGGCAGCCGGTTAACCCGTTAAGTCCGGATGGAATATCAATTGCAACCCGGGGTGCCTCGCAATCGTTGATCGTCGTAATCAGTTCCTGCCAGTGGACGTCCAGTTCACGCTGCAAACCAATACCGAGTAATCCGTCGACAATTACCTCTCCACTTAAGACCTGCCCATCCCAGCTTTCAAATTCACCCCCAGCCTGATCCCATAGATCTTTAAAATGGTGCGACGTATCTGACTGACGTGACAAATCCCCCTGCACCAGCAATTGCACATCAACCCCTTCGCGGCGTGCACAAAGTGCAACTACAAATGCATCGCCGCCATTATTTCCGGCACCGGCGCACACGGTTATTTTAGCCAGTTCAGGCCAGCGCGCCGTCATCGCCTGCCAGACTCGTTGCCCGGCGCGTTGCATCAGTTCTATCTCGATGAGACCGTCCTGTTCGACCGCTGCCTTATCGAGTTGGTACACCTTTTCTGGAACGTAAAGTAACATCCTGAATTTATAACCCAGCGATCGAAGTAATGCTACCGTCATCGCAGAATTTATTGCGTCGCGAAATCACTGGCTTATAGCGGTTTTATAACAAAGCATGGATTTCACTTTGATATACTGCGGTTTCGAAAATCCGGGCCAAGTTTATGTCTATCGCGAGCACCAGTTTCCATGCCAAGTCGGACCAGGAATTGCGTTCCCGGGTAAAACTATTGGGTAAGCTAGTTGGTAACGTGCTGCTGAAACACGAAAGTCCCGAGGTTTTTTACGCGGTTGAGTCGTTGCGCACCGGTTTTACTCAGCTACGTAAGCGCGCCAGCGAACCACGGCGTACGGCATTGAAAAAACTCATTGCAGACCTCAGCCCTGAGGTCGTCAACCAGGTAGTCAGAGCATTTACGCTGTACTTCAACCTGGTAAATATTGCCGAGGAGGATTTCCTGCATCGTTTACGCCGCATGTCGGTACAGGAACAGGGGCATGCTGCCTGGGTAGGATCGTTTCATCATACATTTGAGGAATTCAGGGAACAGGGTACTAGCATTGACGAGTTACAAACCCTGTTCGATAGCCTTCTTTACAAGCCGGTTTTTACCGCCCATCCGACCGAGTCTCGGCGACGTACGGTAATGCATCACCAGCGCGAGGTTTTTCTGATCATCGACAAACTCACCGATCCTCGCCTCAGCCAATTTGAGCGAGATGATCTGGTCGAAGCGCTACAGCTTCAAATCGAAACCCTGTGGCTGACCAATGAAGTTCGCAGCAACAAGCCGAGTGTTACCGATGAAATCAAGATGGGACTGCATTATTTTCAGCGTAGCCTGTTCGCAGCAGTCAAGATTGATTATCGGCATCTCGAACGAGCTATCGTCAACACCTATGGCGAAGACGAATATGGTAATCCGGTGATAACCGTTCCCAGTTTCATCGAATTTGGATCCTGGATTGGGGGTGACCGTGATGGCAATCCGTTCGTTACCCCGGAGGTCACCCGAATCGCGCTGCGCATGCAGGCGGAAGAAATTCTGAGTGAGCATGTGCGTTTAATTTATCGGCTCACCCAGGTTTTAACGATGTCAACCCGCTGGTTCACTCCGGAACCGGAATTTTTACGCAGATTAGGCCTCGACGAGGCCATGGGTGTTAAATCCTTCGACCAGCGGCGCGACCAGTTCGAAGACGAGGTGTATCGGCGCAAGCTTTACCACATGCACTATCGGCTCAAGAAAAACCTGGCGGTGATTCGCAACCAGATGCGCAACATTGATACTCCTGACGCCGATCACGCCTACCAGAGTGCACAGGACTACCTGGACGATCTTTACTCGATACGTCAATCACTGGTTAGTCACGGCGAATTTGCCGCGGCCAATGGAGATCTCAAAGACGTGATTCGCATCGCCGAAACCTTTGGCTTTCACCTGGTATCTCTCGATGTACGCCAGGAATCATCGCGACATACACAGGCGGTTAGTGACATTCTGCGTTTGGCTGATGATGTCAATTATGAGCAACTCGATGAGAACCAGCGCCTGGCACTGCTCGCAAAACAGATAGAAATTGGTAGCAAACCAGTATTCGATAAAGTTCAACTCGAGGACGGCAATCGTCAAACACTGGAAATTTTCGAGACTATTCGTGACATGCGGGCCCAGATCGGGCAGCGTTGCATCGGCAGTTATGTCATTTCGATGACGCATAGCGCCAGCCACATCATGGAGGTAATGTATCTCGGATTTGTCGCTGGCCTTACGGGCAGGCAATCCGGCGAATACTTTTGCACCCTTGAAATTGCGCCTTTATTTGAGACCATCGACGATCTCGATCATATCGACGTTGTGTTAGACAGCTTGCTGCAAAACGAAGTTTATAAGCAACTATTGCTGCAATCCGGGGGCACGCAGGAAGTGATGCTTGGGTATTCAGATTCCTGCAAAGATGGCGGGATAATGTCCGCCGCCTGGGGACTATACCAGGCACAACAAAAGGTGGTTCAGATCAGCTCCCGCCACGATGTGAGATGCCGTATATTCCACGGTCGCGGCGGTACCATAACACGAGGCGGCGGACCCACGCATGACGCCATCATGTCGCAACCACCACAAACCGTACTCGGGCAAATCAAGTTCACCGAACAGGGCGAAGTCCTGTCGCATAAATACGGCAATGCAGAAACTGCAAATTACGAGTTGGCGATGGGCATCACCGGACTCATGAAAGCCAGTATCGGATCACGACAGGAAGACGAGGCGAACTACCAACAGTATCACCCCATAATGCAACAACTGGCAGAATTTTCGGAACAGTATTATCGAGAGTTAACCGACAATACCGAAGGTTTCTTCGAGTACTTTTACGAGACCACCCCGGTAAGCGAAATCGGTTTGATGAATATAGGCTCGCGCCCGGCGCATCGGCGTAAGGGGGATCTCTCGAAGTCATCGGTGCGCGCGATACCATGGGTTTTCGGCTGGAGCATGTCGCGCACCACTATGCCGGCATGGTACGGCGTAGGTTATGCGATAGAAGCGTGGTTAGACGCCAAACCCAAAAGGCTTAAACAGCTGCGTGACATGAACCAGCACTGGCCATTCTTCGCTGCGATGATTAGTAACTTGCAGATGTCGTTGTTCAAATCCGATATGCGCATCGCACTGGATTACAGCAAGCTTTGTGACGAGAAGAATCTTGCTGATTTGATTTACAACATGCTCAAGCAGGAGAACAAGCGCAGCATCGATGCAGTGCTGCAGGTTGCGAATCTGAAAAAACTACTGGCTAACGACCCGGTACTCACCCTTTCTTTGTCACGACGTGATCCCTACCTTGATCCACTCGCTTATTTACAAATCGATTTACTGAAGAAATATCGCGATGAAGATCAACCGGAAGCGGCTCAGATGCAATGGCAGTCAGCACTGTTGAGCTCGATCAACGGCATTGCCGCTGGCTTACGCAATACTGGATAACAAGACTATATTTTGGGACTATCAACGTGTCACAGGGCGTACCTGATTCGATGCGTTGCAAATGCAGATCGCAAGATTGGAGTAAAATAATATGAAATTAGTCAGTTATCAGATTTCAGATGAACAGACCCATCTCGGCGTTCTAAAAGGTGATCAAATTATTAGTTTGCATCGTGCCAGCGCAGGTAAGTTACCAGACGACATGCTGGAATTTCTGAAGGCTGGTGAAGTTGCCATGCAGACTGCAAAAGACGTGTTAGCAGAAGTAGATGGTGATATCGCGGTGGACTCCGTGAAATTGCTCTCACCGGTTACCAATCCCAGCAAGATTATCGCGATCGGTCTGAACTACATGGACCATATTCGAGAGGCCGACATCGAGGTTCCTGAATTGGCAACCATGTTTTGCAAGTATCCGTCCGCAATTATCGGAAACGAAGACGAGATTTATTGGTCAACAGAACTTACTCAACAAGTCGATTACGAAGCCGAATTAGCGGTAGTAATCGGCAAGACGGCCAGGAATATAAACGAAGCCGACGCCTACGATTACATCGCCGGTTACATGAATTGCAACGATGTCAGTGCCCGTGATCTGCAGTTTCGCCCGGGTGACCAATGGCTGCGCGGCAAATGCCTGGATAGCTTTTGCCCACTCGGGCCCTATCTAGTAACCGCTGACGAAATCGACGACCCGCATGACCTGTCTATCCAGTGTAAATTGAATGGTAAGCTCATGCAGGACTCGAATACGCGTGAAATGATCTACCCGATTCCCTACCTGATAAAATACCTGAGCGAGGCATTCACCCTGTTACCCGGCGACGTCATTGCCACCGGCACCCCGCATGGCGTCGGTGCGTTTCGCGACCCGCCGATCTGGCTAGCTCACGGGGATGTTGTCACGGTGGAAGTTGAAGGTCTTGGTAGTCTCGCCAATCACTGTACGGTTAGCGGCTAATTATCAGATCGGTTTGCGCGCCCGGAAGTAACCTGATTTGAGTTCGCCTGATTTCAACACCACATTCATGCTGCGCCATTCGTCGAGAATGTGATCGCGCAATTCCGCGCTCGATATTTCTGCAGCCTCGGCAAATAAGGGCCCCTCAAGTTCAGCCAGCTCACTGTCGGCTTTTTGCAGATACCAGGCACTGGCGTCTTCGTCGTTGATTTCTTCGAAACCGACAGCTCGCAACGCATCGGTATAAGTCTCGACGGTAGCGGGAAACAAATGCAACTCTGACGCCTGCAACCAGGCATCGATGTTGTCGCTTTGCGCCGTTACAAACCAGTCATAACCAAGCAACATCCCACCAGGTTTCAGAATTCGCATGACATCGCTAAACAATGCATGTCGATCTTCGATGTGGCAAACCACGCCGCTGGTATAGAGTACATCGAAGCTCGCATCCTCAACTGGTAAGGGTCCGGGTTCGACGCAGCGAAACTCGACTTGCTCAGACAGTCCGGCCTCGCGGGCATGTTGCCGACTGAGTTCTACCAATGGCTGCTCCAACTCCAGGCCAACCACCTGTGCCCCATGCTTACCGGCGAGCACGAGCGTCCCACCACCGGCACCCGACCCGAGTTCAAGCACGCGTTTGCCATTTAAATCGACGCCTTCGACGATCCGATCGACGTTACCCTCTCCACCGGGCGCAATGAATCCCTTACCCCAGATCAGGTCCATGAGTGGCATATAATCGATCTCATAACTTGCGTTTCCCTGCTCTTCCATCGTCATCACCACTTTTCATTCGAGGCTTCGAGAATGAGGATTTAATTTTTAATAGTCAAGTTTCAATAGAAAAATCCCAAGGATATTGCATAATGCAGGAAAACCATAAGGAGCTTCGAGGCGCAATGAAAATACATGACAATATCCTGGGCACGATCGGCAACACTCCGGTCGTAAAAATTAACCGGCTTGCCCCTGCCAACATAAATTTATTCGTAAAAATTGAGTCTTTCAATCCGATGGCCTCGGTCAAGGACCGTCTCGCACTGGGCATTATTGAAGATGCCGAAAAATCCGGTGACTTGAAACCCGGGCAAACGGTGATTGAAGCAACTAGTGGAAACACCGGCATTGGCCTCGCGATGGTATGTGCCCAAAAAGGTTACCCGCTGGTGGTGACCATGGCGGAGAGCTTCAGCGTAGAACGTCGCAAGTTGATGCGCTTCCTCGGTGCCAAGGTGGTACTGACGCCGGCGCCACTTAAAGGTAGCGGCATGGTTCAAAAAGCAAAGGAACTCGCCGCAGAGCACGGTTGGTTTTTGACTCGTCAATTTGAAAACGAATCCAATGCCGACATGCATTCCAGAACAACCGCGCCCGAAATCCTGGAAGCCTTTGATGGCATGCAGCTCGACTACTGGGTAACCGGCTATGGTACCGGTGGAACACTCAAAGGTGTTGCGCGGGTATTCAGAGAACAAAGTCCAGCCACTAAAGTAATCGTCTCTGAACCAGAAATCGCACCTTTACTGACCGACGGCATAGAGCAAAAACGGAACGATGACGGCTCTCCGGCCGAAAGTCACCCTAGCTTTAACCCTCATCCAATGCAGGGCTGGACCCCGGATTTTATTCCCAAGCTGACTGCGGATGCAATCGAAACCGGCGGCGCCGATCAAGTGTTAACGGTAGCAGCGCCGCGTGCGATGGAGTGTGCACGCAACCTCGCGCAGCAGGAAGGTATCTTCGTCGGTATCAGTGCCGGCGCGACCCTGGCCGCAGGACTGGAGATCGCTGAAACTGCTGCGGATGGTTCAAACATTCTGTGCATGCTGCCGGATACAGGAGAGCGCTACCTGAGCACGCCTCTTTTTGAAGGCATCGAGGCGGAGATGTCAACCGACGAGCAGGAGCTGTCAGCATCGACACCCAGTTGCCAGTTCTAGGAAGGCAAATCTCAACTGGTTGAAAATACAGTCTCCATGCCACGCTCTGGCGCACCAGGCACCAGTTGCGACAGCAGTAGCGAGGCAAATGCGATTGCCGCGCCGATAATGAATACCAGCGATGGTGATACCAACCACAGTAATCCCAACGCGAACGGCAACACTACCGCTGCGATGTGATTGATGGTAAACGAAACCCCGGCAGTCGCAGCCATATCTGCCGGATCGGCGATTTTTTTGAGGTAACTCTTAAGCGCGATCGCCATCGCGAAAAATACATGGTCAATGATATAAAGCGACGCGGCAAACAAGGCGCTTTCGGCAAATGCATAGGCGGTGAAAATAATTACCAATCCCGCGTACTCCAGCGTCAGCGTGCGCTTCTCCCCCCAGTAACTCACTAGTCGACCGATGCGAGGCGCGAGATAAATCGTCAACACACCGTTGACCAGGAACAGCAGCGTCATTTGCCCGACCGTGAAACCGAATTTTTCCACCATCAGAAAACCGGCAAAGACGACGAAAATCTGTCGTCGCGCACCAGATAGAAAAATCAGCAGATAGTAAAGCCAGTAGCGTTTGCGTAGCACCATGTGCTTGTTTTGTTCGGCTTCACCTTGGAAATGCGGGCAACCGAAATACATCACCGAGGCGAGCATGATTGTGATGCAACCGAATAATAGATACACCCACAGATAAGCGAGCGCAAGCCATTCGGCCAATACGTAAATGGCAGCGAATACCGCGAGTCCGGTAAACGCGCCGACCGCAATTTGACGTCCGAGCACTTGCGGCAGGCGCTCGCGGTTGATGAGTTGCAGTGACAGCGATTGCGAGATGGTTTCCGCGTAATGGAATCCCATCGACATCAGCACCGTGGTGAAATAAAGGCCCAATATCGACGGCAGCATGCCGGTGATCGCAGTACCGATACCCAGCGCCAACAGCGACACGAAAGCAATGGTTTGCTCGCGCATCAGGACCAGCAGAAACACCACCCCGAAAGCAAGAAATCCAGGCACCTCGCGCAGGCTTTGCATGATGCCGATTTCAATCCCGCTAAAGGCCACCTGTTCGATCGCAAAGTTGTTGATCAGTGCCTGCCAACTGGCAAAGCTAATCGGAACCGCTGCGGCGAACAGGTAAAGAAAAATTTCGGGTTTTTGCAGATGCTGCTTTAACATGCGCGCATTCTGGACCTTAATCGAGTTTTGTTCAATGCACGCACTGCTATTCGGATTCTCCCTCGGATTTTCGCTGATTCTGGCAATCGGCGCGCAAAATGCATTCGTGCTGAAACAAGGCCTCAAGGACGAGCACGTCTTCCTGGTGTGTCTCATTTGTGCCCTGTCCGACGCGGCTCTTATCCTGATTGGGGTTAGTGGATTCCATGTACTGGTAGCATCATTTCCATCGCTAGTAGGTATCGCGCGCTTTGGCGGCGCCACATTTTTGTTCATCTATGGGCTGATTAGTTTCTATAACGCGTTGCGCGTACAGCAAGGCTTGCAGCCCAGTGAAATTAAAAGCAGCAGCGCGTGGCAATCGGCACTAACCTGCCTTGCCTTCACCTGGCTTAATCCTCATGTCTACCTCGATACGGTAGTATTGATCGGCTCGGTTTCAACCCAGTTTGCCGAGCAAATTAACTGGTTTGCAGCAGGTGCAATGTCGGCATCGTTCGTATTTTTCTTTGCGCTCGGTTATGGCGCGAGCTTGCTGCGCCCGGTATTCGCCGAAGCCCGCGCGTGGCGAATCCTCGATTTTCTGATTGGATGCATTATGTGGGCAATTGCATTACGGCTTGTGTTTATGACCTGAGCCGAAAGCCTTGCCGATGACCCCCTGCCCAACGCCTGATTTTCTAAATTGACCTGAGCACCAGGTAAAAACCCAACGCCAGCAGTGTGATAAAGAAAATCTTGCGAAACAGAGTTTCGGAAAGTTGTCGGCGTATTTTCTGGCCCACCATCATTCCAACCAGGGCGGGAACTATTGCGCTGGTGGAATACAACCCGAGCTCAAGGTTTAACAAGCTATTGGCCTGCAGCGCAACAGCCAGCGCAAGCGTCGATATCAGGTACAGCATACCCATCGACTGCACCAGCATGTCCCGCGGCAGTCCCAGGGCTTGCAGATACATGGTTCCCGGAACTACCGAAGAACCGGTCATCCCAGTGATGGTTCCATTAACGAGGCCGATCACGGGACTGAGCCAGGGTTCAGCACCTGCCGGTACTGAAAAGTGTATCCCGCGCAAACTAGCCGACGCATAAGCGATCATTACCAAACCCAGGAATGCGGTCAGCAACGACAAATCCACCCGGGTCAATGCCATTGCACCGATGAGAACCGCAAGTGCCACCGCGAACAAGAACGGCCACAAGCGATATAATAATTCACGTGCAAAGCCACCAACCATTGCCTGCCAGACATTCGTTGCAGTTGAGGGTGCCAGTAGCACTGCCATAGCAGTAACCAGATCAAGCGCAATGGTTAAAATGGAAAGCGCTACTACCTGGATTCCAAACCCGGTGATGCCCTTGGCGGCACCCGCGATCAGGAATGCAAGGATCACGATCATCAAGGTGTTGAAATCAATCACCTGGTAATCTCTTACTCACCTTGTTGATCCGAGTTGCTGTTTGGCCTGAGTTATTTTGTGCACGGTATCCTGAGGAAGATTCTTGCAGTCTTCGCCGTATTGAATCAGAAACTGTAAATACATACCCTCGGCAAACATCAGGTTGCTCTCCTCGATACATTCGTCACGGCAGGCTAATACTTCCTGTACGAGTTTCTCTGGATCGCTGGTTGGTTCAAAGCTGAAGTCGGATATTAACTTGATACTGGTGATGGCTCCGAGGATAACGCAGGCCTCGGCCCAGAAGCTGGCGAATGATTCCCTGGCGAAATGACGCTGAAAAATCTCGCCCCCTTCCATTTCGACTTCGATGAAGGGTTTACGAAACATGACGCTACAGGCGCGCACACTTTCAAACCTGAGCCGCTTCGGTGGCCAGTAAACCAGTTCATCGATGATCGGATTGTCGGCGTATCGATCCAGCGTCAAATTCATGCTTGCCTGAGACTGGCAATCACTGTTCCCACTCCGAAACATCAACTATTGCGGTATGATTATTTCTCAACCAACACTCTTGTTCACGAGTCTCGGGTACCCGCACTCCCCTTATCCTGGAGACATGCGCAAAAGCCTGCTCAGGGTCCAGGGCACAGTGCAACAGTATACCGGCGGCCATTAAACCCGAACGCCCGATACCCGCATGACAATGAACCAGGGTATTGACGCCCGCATCAACCTGTCTAAACAGCATTCTCGAGAGACCGGCAAATTCTTCCACCGACGGCGGCAATCCCATATCCGGTATCGGGAAGGAAACAAACTCCATAGCATGCGCCTTGACCTGCTCACGCTCGGCTTCGAGTCCCAGAGTACGCGCCTCACTGTGTTCGAGCAGCGAAACTACAAGATTTATGCGGAGTCGCGCGATGTTAACCACCGAGGCGGGTTCATTCTCTTCAAGTGATGGTCGAGCCATAATCGCGAAGAAACCGCTGCCTATGGTCCCTACTTTGTACATTTCGGCTTGCATTATAGTTCCCTCAAAGTGCTGCCATCAGAAAAGCGGCTATCAACGGATGAACCGTCTTTCTTAACGCCGACCGCTCCGGTTGGAAGGCAGTGCCGATAAAAAACCGATTTCCCGGGATTTCGCATATGCGCGGTTCCCCGTTGTCATCATGACCACTAAATTTTAATTCTCCGTTTTCGAAGATATACAGAAGATCCTGATTGACTCCGAATCCACAATGATACTCTTCCAGTACTCTTTCAGATTGAAATATTTCACCTGCCCTGGAACTGCGCTCGATGTTTATTGCTTCGGCCTGATCATAAAGCTTGCATGCCAACGCCGCAATCACGGGCAATTGCGCATCCGGATTATCCTCGATGCTTTCGGCTGTTTCAAAGCCGAGCGCGTTCCTGCAATATTCGATCACGGCATGTTGATAGCCCGCACATGTGCCAAGAAATGGGACATCATTTTCACGTGCAAACTTGATCGCAGCTACTACCACCTCAGGTTTTTCGTAGGGACTAAATGGAACGCACCAGAGCGCATCGAATTCAGGTAATGACTGCAGCTCTAGTTCCGCGGTGCGAAACCAAACCTGCTCAACCTCAGCCGTTAACGATATTGCTGCAAGCTCGAGCGCCCGCGGGATCGCCTGATGCGCAACCACGGATTGATCATAGTCGCCAAGCAGCAGTATTTTCATCGCCGTACATTCATTTCTCAACGCTCACGTATTTTTCCATGAACACGCTGAATGGATCGGTAACATAGGAACCGAACGGACCGCGTTCCCGATATCCAAGCTTGCGATACAAACCGAGAGCTTCTGGCTGTTTGACCCCGGTTTCGAGACGAATCAATTTTATTCCACGATTTTGTAATTCGGTCTCAAGGTAACACATGATTTTGTTTGACAAACCTTTCCCTCGATGATGATCAAGCACGAATACCCGTTTTATCTCGGCATAGTTGCCATCGTCCTGCATGATCTTAGCCGCGCCGCTGGCGACAATTTCATTTTCGATGCGACAACCAACAAATAAAACATTGGATCGCTTCAAGTCTTCATTGCTCTCGAGATGATTGCTTTCGGCCGGATAGAGATCGATGTAATACGCATTTGAGGCGGCAATCAATACCTGAACTTCGGGCGAGTCCGGATCGAGGTTTTCGATATCCATGCTAGGCCTCTTGATTTGCACCGTTGATAAACGAATACATTTCGATCTCGGCGCGATGTATCCAGTTGCGATTAATCATCGGCAGGTCATATTAATGAAACCATTCGCTGAATCAACCTGTCAAAAATTTCGACATCAGTCATTTCTGCAAATAGGGATTTGGTATATCACCATTCAGCCCTAACTCTACGACCCCTGACATGCATTTGCCCAACGCAACAAATTTCGTCAGTATTCAGTAATCAATCCGACCTTTGAGCTCGTTGAAAGAGGCCATGACGGTATCTTTAAAGGCGCCACGTTCAGACAGTAACCGGTACCAACGCATAACATGGTCGGGTCGTTCGACTGCAAGTCCCATCTCGAAATACCGATACAAACACACTGCGCACGGGATATCACCCATTGTGAAAGACTCACCTGCCAGGTACGACTGGTTTTCAAGATGCCGATCAAGCTGCTGAAAATCCCGCACACATCGCTCTCGTGCGTCGTCGATGGCTTCCTGGTTGTGTAACTCGGGTGGCGTTCGGTAATAGCCCCAGAACAAGTCGATGAAATCGGGTTGCAGCCTCGCTAGTTCCCAGTCCATCCAGCGCTCAGCATAGGAACGCTCCAAAGCAGCTTCGGGCCACAGGATTTTCGAACCATAGCTGGCGGCGAGATAGCGCACAATCGAGTTCGACTCCCAGACGACAGCGTCTTTGTCCCTGATTACCGGAATGCGTGCATGCGGATTGAGCGCAATGAATTGCGGCGTATCGAGATCACCCGGACTGCTACCCACGTCATGATGCTCATAGGCAAGCTTCAACTCCGCCAGCGTCCAGAGAACCTTCTGTACGTTATAAGCGTTGCCGCGACCCCAGAGTTCAATCACTGTATCTCTCTCACTACAACCGGACTGTGCCTTCGATCAGGATATGTGTTTGACCACCAATTTTCACGTTACGCGAATCTACCGGCTTAATCGACACGCGTCCATGGCGCTTGATGCAGGTACCCTGTGCCACCGTAACGTCAGCTCCGAGTCGCCCCTGTTCCTGCAGCCAATGCGCGATTGCCGAATTGAGCGAGCCGGTGATCGGGTCCTCACTCATGCCGCTAGACGGCGCCAACATACGCACTTCGTAATCGCATTCACTGCCCTCGGGGTGTGCACCGATCATCCCGATTGCCTTGAAGGTCGGCCAGCGTACCAGGGAGGAGTCAAGATTTAAAACAGCCTCGGCCGAATCCAGCTGCATCACCTGCCACACCGGACCGTTATCCAGCTCCGCGCTGTGCAGAATTTTAACGCGCGGTATTTCCAGCACCTCCACAATCGCTTCAAAATTCTCGGAACGCATTGGCCGTATTTCGGTAGGTGGTGCCACGAATGCAGGCAAGTATGGATCAGTGATATCGATTTCGACGATGCCGACACCGCATTCCTGCCGCACAATCCCGGATTCTCGGGGTCTGCCTCCGCAGTGCAGCCAGGCCGCACAGCTTCCCAGCGTCGGATGACCGGCAAACAGCATTTCCCGCGTCGGGGAAAATATTCGCAGCTCATAATCAGCCGTGGAATCCTGGGGCGGTAGGATAAATGTCGTCTCGGCAAGATTGGTCCAGGCGGCGAAGCGCTGCATGGCTTCATCCGACAGATCAGCTCCATCTACGACGACCGCGAGTGCATTGCCGCGTGTTGGTGTAGGCGTGAAAACATCACACTGGATGAATCGACGAGTCTCCATTGTCTGGTCTCCTGGAAAGTCGGTGGTGCAGAACTATGCTGTTGATCTTTAATAGATCGTTTGTTTCATATGTTCGGCGTAACCATCATCATAGGTTTCAGCATCAAACTCCTCTCCATGCTGTGCACTGAAAAACTTTGCCAATTGCCCCGCGCTGGGTAACTCGCCACGCTCTAAATAAGACGCTGGATCCCAAAGTTTCGAACGTGCGAGCGCTTTTTGACATTGATAGTAAGCCTTTTGTACCTTTATCGACAGCACACTACTCGCGGGTTTATCGTTAACCGAAAATGAGTTACACAATTTCGCGTCGATCAGGATTTCGGCTTCTCCGCTAATACGCAGTGTTTCTCCCACATTAGGTATCAGGAAAATAACGCCAACTCTTGGATTCAAAATAATGTTACGCATCGAGTCGAGACGGTTGTTGCCTATGCGGTCCGGAATCTGGATGCAATTGGGCGAAGCGACACGCACAAACCCGGGTGGATCACCGCGAGGCGCGCAATCTACACCCATTTCTCCATAAGTCGCCAAAATCAAGAAAGGCGAAGCCTCGATAAATTGCCGATAAACCTCGTTTACATGATCTATTTCCTTCCAGATTGATCTTTCCCCGACAGGTGTGCTGTATATTTCCTCGAGCATTTCGACCGTGTCTATTTTTTGCATTGGATTTACCTGTCATGGACGCCTGGTAAAGAGTTTACACAGTTCGTCGTCGGGAATTTGTTCACTGGCGAAATTAAAACTACCCTGCTCTAGCATTTCCTTTGCAGCGCGTCGCACCAGACCCATGGTTGCTCTTGCCAGCGACCCACCGATGCTGATACGAGCGACGCCGGCCTGGCGCAATTGAGCCAATGAAATTGGTGCTCCAGACAGACCCATTACCACGTTCACCGGTCCATCGACGGCAGCGACCAATTCGCGAATTGTATCGATATCCCTGATGCCGGGCACATACAGGCAATCAGCGCCTACTTCACGATAACGATTAACGCGCTCAACTGAATCCTCAAAGGGATTGGGGCTACCATATAGATAACATTCAGCCCGCGCTGTAAGTACAAACGGATAATCAAGATCGGTAACAGCCTCCTTAGCGGCGCGCACTCGATCAACTGCTAGTTCGATATCATACAATGGGTTTTGCTGATCGCCGCAATAGTCCTCGATACTGGCACCAACGACCCCCGTGGCAGCAATCCGCTTCATATTTTCAAAAACTGCCTGGGGTGCATCAGCATAGGCGTTTTCCGAATCCATGCTGACCGGAATTCCGACTGCATCAGCAATTTCGCAAGTTTCCTGCAATGCCGATTCGAACGAGAGTGCAGCTTCAGCGTCGGCATACGCGTGGCTGTAGGCAATACCGGCGCTGGTAGTTCCTATTGCACTGAAGCCGGCTTGTTCAAGCAGAGCTGCGCTTCCCGCATTCCAGGCATTCGCCATGATGAAACAATTTCCATCTGCATGCAGTTGTTGAAATTCGATCGCCTTTTGGTCAATCATTTAATGCTCCTTGTCTTCTTTCGGTAACTCGTGACCGGCCGTTATTCTTGCCTGCCGCTTGCGCTCGCGTTCCGTCTCGCGACACGCCCGGCAACGAACCGCGGTCGAAAAAAAATATCCACCCGCTTCTTCGTACCACCATTTCTGTTGATCGGCGTTCCAGACCTCGGTTTTACCACAATCAAAGCAATCAAACTCTATGTCGTAGTAATATTCGGGAGCCGAGCTGTAAGTATTCCCCATATTCAACTTCGTGGCATCGACTGGAAGACGCGAAGCCGATTTGTTCTTGTGTCTGATTTTTCGGCGTGCAGGGAACATTGATCTCTTGATTCAGATGTCAGTTAAAAGGCATATATTTAATTAGAACCAACAAAAAGTATAGCGTTCGTTGAAAATATATATGTAAAGTAATACATTAAATATTCATCTTAAGCATTTGTTTTATAAACAAAACTGAATAAAGAAAACGTGACGAATTTACTAATTGTTGGGTACCCCGATCAAGGCATTTCACAGGGCCGGCACATTTCTCCTCGATTGATATATCACCCCAGATTCATGAAATCATTTGGTAGTAGATATTTTGCGGGTGCTCAGCCTCAATGAAAAAATACCAGCGTTCCGCAAGTAACCCCAGGTATTGTAGCGCGAAGGCGATAGCGCAGATGAGAAGTGAAGACTCATCGCTGATCTGCAGCAGTAACAACGGGATAATAAATCCCAGAACCAGGAAGCCTCGTCGCGCCAGGCGCACTACCGAAGCGCCGTAGCTATGAACGAAAGCACGGGTATTGAAGCTGCCACCCATGGCCCCCTGTGCAATTTGTCGAATCGTCGGATGATGGATCCCGATTGCCGATTGTAAGCTGGACGGACTGCGCAAGCGTTTATTGCGTGCGAGAGTTGCGAAACGAAATATTAATGCAGCCAGAGTCAGGGAAATTGCCATCCCGGCAAAATAACCGAAGCGCCCGTCCCGGCTATAGGCCGATAATGCGGTCGCCAGTGTAAACCCCGATGCGCAGCCCATCAAAATAAAGTTCAATACAGTGAGTGGGCTATGCCATTGGCGCAAGAACTTCAAACAGGCGTAAATCATCGCGGTACAGATAAATAGCGCACACACTGCAAGCACTGCCCCGAAACCAACAATCGTCGAAATCGAAATCGGGATGCTTTCACCAAGTACAAAAACATGCGAATCGTAAGCGGTAATTTTTAGTAGCGCGTAGCCCAATATCAGCAACATCGCTGCTGGTAATGCAATTACTTCGCGTGACAGCCAGGAGCTGCGCCACATCGCCGCTGCCCGCCAGGCGCGCTCAGGGTGTCCGAGGTGAAAAAAGGAAGCGACCAGGCCGGCAGTCAGCAGCAAGACACTCAACCCTGCTGCATACCCGCTGAAGTCGTTAAGCGCAGGTGGAAGGATGGTCAGCAAGACAAACCATTCGGCACTGTAATAAGCCAGGAACAACCCTTGCGCGGCACCGATCAAGGTAGTTAACAAAATGACGGAAATTGCTGGCTTCATATCGTTACCACGACGTTGAATCGTCAAGCGTGGTGCGAGTCGTAGGTGCGCGCGGTCCGCGATCTTCCTTGCGCAGCGGATTATCCGCACGTTGCAGATCTTCCTCGTGTACCGTAATACTAACTTTGCGTCGCGGTAAATAATGATTGGCTGGTTCGGTGCCCCATTCCGGCATTAACTGATATCCACCCGCGTCGCTGATTGCCTTCGAGGCCTCCGATTCGGGATCATGGATATCACCATAGATACGTGCGCTGGTTGGGCAGGAGAGCACGCAAACCGGTTTGCGCTCGTGCTCAGGCAGGCTTTCGTCGTAAATACGGTCGACACAGAGTGTGCACTTTTTCATGACCTTTTGCTGTTCATCGATTTCACGCGCACCGTAAGGGCAGGCCCAGGCGCAATATTCGCAGCCAATGCACTTGTCATAGTCCACCAGAACGATGCCATCTTCGGGGCGCTTGTAACTCGCACCTGTCGGACACACCGGGACACAAGGGGGATCTTCGCAATGTAAGCAGGACTTCGGGAAATGCACGGTTTGCGTATTTGGGAAATTTCCAACCTCGAAAGATTGTACACGGTTGAAAAAGGTTCCAGTCGGTTCCGCCGAATAGGGGTTCCGATCCACCATTGGACCCGCCACACCCGAGGTGTTCCATTCCTTGCAACTGGTAACGCAGGCGTGGCAACCAACGCAAGTATTGAGATCTATTACCAGGGCCAGTTGCGTCATTTGGCAAGGCCCTTGACGAACGCCTGCCATTTACCGCGCGCCGGTTCCATCCCGGGTACGCGTGGCTGGATTTCGAACTGGGGAGACGTCTGTTGCGGTTCAGTATCGCCAGCCTTGTAAACCCGAACCCGAACATCGTACCAGGCAGCCTGGCCGGTAACCGGGTCAGAGTTGGAATAACGATAACCCTCTCTTTCCGACGGAATTTCCTCGTTAATCAAGTGGTTTAGCAAAAATCCTTTTTGCGATTCGTTAGCCTTGCCATCCAGCGCCCAGGCGCCAGCAGCCTTGCCTATCGCATTCCAGGTCCAGACCGTGCCCGGTTCTACCGCCTCGCTGAATCGGCACATGCAGCGCACTCGGCCATGTGCCGATTCGACCCAGATCCAGTCACCGTCGCCGAAACCGTTTTGCGCCCCTACCCGGGGACTGACAAAAAGGTAATTATGCGCGTGAATTTGCCTGAGCCATGCGTTTTGTGAATCCCAGGAGTGGTACATCGCCATCGGTCGTTGCGTTATCGCGTTTAGCGGGTACCTGTCCTTGTCGATGGTCTGATTTTCCAACGGCTCGGAATAAAACGGCAATGGATCGAAGTGCGTACGTACGCGTTCGCGCAAATAATCGGGGGGTTGACGACCCTCGCGCTTGCCCTCGGCTGCCAGCCTGAATCGCTGCAGCACTTCCGAGTAGAGATGTAGATTGACCGGGTCGGTATAGCGTATCAAGCCGTGATCCTGTGCCCAGTGCAGGTAACCACGATTCCAGTTGCGCATATACTGGAAAGACCTGGGCAACTCGTGCTGATAAACGCAATTGTTTTTCGCGTACATTTCCCACTGGTTGGGATTGGGTTCGCCACGCATGAACTTTTCACCGCCCTTACCGCGCCAGCCAGCCAGGAAACCGATGCCCGAGCCTGGTTCGGTTTCGTAATTAATCACCAGATCCTTGTAATCCCTGAACTTGCGCGTGCCGTCGTGATTCAGAAAGCGCGGCAGTTTAAGCCGCGTCGCCAGCTCCACCAGCACATCCTGAAATGGTCGGCATTCACCCATGGGCGGCACCACCGGAACCCGTACTGAGTCGACAGGGCCTTCGAATTCTGAAATCGGCCGATCCAGCATCGACATCGCGTCGTATCGTTCGAGGTAGGAAGTATCCGGCAGCACGATGTCGGCAAACGCGATCGTCTCCGAGTGGAAAGCATCACAGACCACCAGGAACGGTATCTTATATTCGCCATCGTTATTCTTATCGACCAGCATCTCGCGCACGCGCCCGGTGTTCATTGATGAGTTCCAGGCCATGTTCGACATAAACAGCATTAACGTATCGATCGAATAGGGATCGCCCCGCCAGGCATTGGTTATCGCGTTGTGCATCAAACCGTGCACCGATAATGGATATTCCCAGGAAAAACCCTTATCAAGACGCACCGCTTCGCCTTGCTCATCGACGAACAGGTCTTCGGGCGAGGCCGGGAAACCCAGCGGCATGCCTTCGAGTGGTGCACCGGGCTGCACCGCGTCTGGGGACTTGGGTGGCTTCGCGCAAGGTGGGATTGGACGCGGGAACGGCGCCTTATGGCGGAAACCTCCGGGCCGGTCGATGGTGCCCAGGATTGTCATCAGGATACCCAGCGCTCGGATCGCCTGAAAACCGTTCGAATGGGCCGCGAGGCCGCGCATTGCGTGGAACGAAACCGGGTTTCCGGTAATCGATTCGTGTTCCTTGCCCCATGCATCGGTCCAGGGTATCGGCAACTCGATTTGTTCATCGCGCGCGGTGATTCCCATCTCATGAGCCAACCGACGAATCGTATCCGCGTCGATCCCGGTAATACCTGCCGCCCATTCCGGGGTATATTGCGCAACACGCTCCTTGAGCAGCTGGAAAGAAGGTTTTACCTTACAACCATCGTCAAGCTTGAATTCCCCCATCAAACGGGGATCAGCATTGTCGCTATGCGAATACACCGCTTGATCCAGATTGCGGTCCCACCACATCTTGTTTTCCGGTTCGATACAGGTTGTTTCGACTTCTTTATCCGACCGTAAAAACAGGCCGAAATCGTTACTGTCTGGGTCAGCATTTACCAGGTCAGGGGAATTGGTGTAGTGCAGCAGGAAATCACGGTCGTAGAGACCGAGCGCGATAATTTCATGGATGATTGCAAGTAGCAGCGCGCCATCGGTACCGGGTTTTATCGGAATCCATTCATCGGCAATTGCGGCATACCCGCTGCGTACCGGATTGACCGCGATAAACTTGCCGCCGTTGCGCTTGAACTTGGCGAGCGCGATTTTCATCGGATTCGAGTGATGGTCTTCGGCAGTGCCAAGCATGACAAACAGGCGTGAGCGTTCCAGGTCAGGACCGCCAAATTCCCAGAAGGATCCACCAATGGTATAGATCAATCCAGCCGCCATATTGACCGAGCAGAAACCACCGTGCGCGGCGTAGTTGGGAGTTCCGAATTGCTTGGCGAATAGCCCGGTGAGCGCCTGCATCTGATCACGCCCGGTATAAAAAGCGAATTTTTTCGGATCGGTGTCGCGAATATGCTGCAAACGCTCGCTAATGGTGGTGAATGCCTCTTCCCAGGTTATTTCCTCGAATTCGGAACTACCGCGTTCAGCGCCCTGCTTGCGACGTAAAGGTTTGGTCAAGCGCGCGGGCGAATACTGTTTCATGATGCCGGAGGCGCCCTTGGCACATAGCACACCCTTGTTGATCGGATGATTTGGATTGCCCTGGATGAAGCGAACCTCACCGTCTTCGACAGTCACATTAATGCCGCAACGACAGGCGCACATGTAGCAGGTGGTCGCTTTTACTTCGCTTTTACTGGCCGAGATTGCTGCCATGCTGATAGGGACCGATTAGGTATGGATCGAGTGTGCAGTGTCGTTAGTCTCCGCACTTGATGCAAAGCAAATTATTTAATCGCAGTAGCAATTTTATTGATAAGTAAATTTTATTTTTGTAATCGTATAATAAATAAAATTTATGTGCATGGTGGGCAGCTCGACTGAATATTGACCGAATCGACTACGGCTATTCTTCGCGTTTGCGCGTTGAATTAGCTACCATGACCCCGGCTAAACAAGAATTAAGTCCGCATTTTGCTATATCTGTTCACCAGGCTTTCGATTGATGATTCGCGTTGACAACGTCTGCAAGCACTTCGGTGGCTTGAAGGCGGTCGATCATGTCTCGCTCGAAATTGCCGAGGGTTCGATCACCGGTTTGATCGGTCCCAACGGAGCCGGCAAGACCACGCTGTTCAACACCATCGCCGGGCTATACGCACCAACTGCGGGGCGGATATTTCTCGATGATAAAGAAATTACCGGTCTCAAACCCCACCAGTTATTCAACATGGGCTTGCTGCGTACTTTCCAGATTGCGCACGAGTTTACGCGCCTGACAGTCGTCGAAAACCTGATGATGGTGCCGGCGAATCAATCCGGTGAGAACCTGGCCAATGCCTGGTGTCAACGCCGTCGGGTTGCACAGGAAGAACGCCAGAACAACCAGCGCGCCATGGAAGTAGTCGATTTCCTGAACCTCGGACATGTCGCCGATGAAGTCGCCGGTAACCTTTCCGGCGGGCAAAAGAAATTGCTCGAACTCGGACGTACCATGATGGTTGACGCCAAGATCGTCTTTCTGGACGAAGTCGGCGCCGGGGTCAATCGTACCCTGCTACGTGAAATCGGTGACGCGATTATCAAGCTGAACCAGGAGGAAAATTACACCTTCTGCATGATCGAGCATGACATGGACTTCATCTCGCGCCTTTGTGATCCAGTGATTTGCATGGCCGAGGGCGCGGTATTGGCCGAGGGCACGGCCGATGAAGTGAAAAGCAACGAGGAAGTCATCGAGGCATATCTCGGGCACGGTCTGAAAAACAAGGGCGCCATCGCGTGAGTTTTCTCAGCGGCGAAAACATGATCGGCGGTTATGGTGGGGCAGATATCCTCAAGGGCTGCAGCATCGAAGTCAACGAGGGTGAAATCGCGGTCATTGTGGGTCCTAATGGCGCCGGCAAATCAACCGCGATGAGGGCCCTGCTCGGCATGCTCGACCTGAAACAGGGTTCGGTGCAATTTCGCGGTAAGGACATATCCAGCCTGTCGCCACAGGATCGCATCGCCGAGGGTATCGCCTTCGTCCCGCAGACCAGTAATGTGTTTACCAGCATGACCGTATTCGAAAACCTCGAAATGGGCGCCTTTTTGCGCGACGACGATATCACCGAGACACTCGAGCAAATCTACGAATTGTTTCCGATTCTTGCCGAAAAAAAGGAGCAACTCGCGGGTGAGCTCTCCGGCGGGCAACGCCAGCAGGTCGCGGTCGGGCGTGCGCTGATGTCGCAACCCGCCGTGTTGATGTTGGATGAACCTACCGCCGGGGTATCACCAATCGTGATGGATGAGTTATTCGATCGCATCATAGAGGTGCGCCAGACCGGGGTCGCGATCCTGATGGTCGAACAGAACGCTCGCCAGGCACTAAACATTGCCGATCGCGGGTTCGTGTTGGTGATTGGCGAGAATCGGCACACCGATACCGGCGCGGCGTTGCTTGCCGATCCCGAAGTACGACGGTCTTTCCTGGGAGGTTGAATGGAAGCCGTCACTGATTTCACCAGCGCTATCGTCCTGCTACTCAACTTCGTCGTAGTGCCGGGGCTGTCGTATGGCTCGCAACTTGCACTCGGTGCGCTCGGCATTACGCTGGTATTCGGCATATTACGCTTTGCCAATTTCGCGCATGGCGACACAATGGCCTTTGGCACCATGATGACGATCCTGGCGACTTGGTGGCTGCAATCGAAGGGAGTCAACCTGGGTCCACTACCTACTGCCCTGCTGGCTCTGCCGGTAGGGATCGTGGCAACAATACTATTGCTGGTGTTAACCGACAGGACCGTTTACCGATACTACCGTCATAGCAAGGCCGTGCCGGTGACTTTCATGATCGCCTCGATGGGCGTTATGTTCATGACCAATGGCATCGTACGCTTCGTCATCGGGCCCAACGACCAGCGATTCCTCGACGGCGAACGTTTTATCATGCGTGCCCGCGACTTCAAATCCATGACTGGTCTAAGCGAGGGACTGAGTATCAAGGTATCGCAAGGATTGACGATCGTTGTCGCCATTATCCTGGTCGCCCTGCTATTTTGGTTTTTACAGAAAACCCGCACCGGCAAGGCAATGCGGGCCTATTCCGATAACGAAGACCTGGCGCTGCTCTCGGGGGTTGATCCCGACCGCGTCGTCCTGGTGACCTGGATCATTACCGCCATCCTCGCGACGATTGCCGGTACCCTCTATGGCCTCGATAAAAGCTTTAAACCATTCACCTACCTGCAGTTGCTGCTGCCCATGTTCGCGGCCGCGATCGTTGGTGGTATTGGTAATCCGATCGGTGCAATTGTTGGTGGTTATGTAATCGCCTTTTCAGAAGTCATGGTTACTTACGCTTATAAAAAAGTTTTTGTCTACCTGCTGCCACAAAGCCTTGAACCCGCAAGCTTGTTGCAGTTGCTTTCCACCGACTACAAGTTTGCCGTTTCCTTTGTCATCCTGGTATTGGTACTACTGGTAAGACCGACCGGCATCCTCAGGGGTAAAGTGTTGTGAGTAGCACTCTCAAGACCCAGCTCTCATTCGCGGTGATCGCGGTTTTATTGATTATTATCGGCCTGGCCCAGTCCTGGAACGTTTCGCTGGGAATTTTTAATCTCTGCCTGATATCGGCGGTTATGGCACTTGGCGTCAATATGCAATGGGGATATGCCGGATTGCTCAATGTCGGCGTGATGGGTTTTGCCGCGCTCGGTGGTATGAGCGCTGTGCTGGTATCCCAGGCACCCATTACTGAAGCCTGGCAGGCGAGCTGGGACCGGTTGCTTATCGCGGTCCTGTGTTTCGCCGTCACCATCACCGCATCCATAGTTTGCTATCGCAAACTCGCTCCCGGTCGACGCCGCAAGCTGGCTTTGACGCTGGTTATCATTGCCGGCCTCGCGTTGACTCGCTTCTTCCTTGACCCCGCAATTTTGGCTATCGAGTCGATTGAGCCAGCCAAGACCGGATTTCTTGGCGGCATGGGGCTACCAATCATTTTTTCCTGGGTATTTGGCGGTATAGTTGCCGCGGGAATTGCCTGGTGTATCGGTAAGGTGGCGCTTGGTTTACGCGCCGATTACCTCGCCATCGCCACGCTCGGGATATCCGAAATAATTCTCGCGGTGCTGAAAAACGAAGACTGGCTCACCCGCGGGGTAAAAAATGTAACCGGGTTAGCGCGCCCGGTCCCGTACGAAATTGACCTGCAAACCACCAGCTGGTTTATCGATTTGATGCGCTGGTGGCATAGTGGTTCGTTGGCTGTTTTAAACGAGGCCGATCAACAACAGGCGCTTAGGCAATTCGTCATCGATGGCTCGAGCATCTTCGTCAAACTTTGTTACACCGGTTTGTTTGCCGGGGTGCTGGTTATTATTCTGTTACTCAGTGTCAAGGCACTGAACTCCCCCTGGGGGAGAATGATGCGGGCAATACGCGACAATGAAATTGCGGCCGGCGCGATGGGCAAGGATGTCACCCGACGCCACCTGGAAATCTTCGTCATTGGTTCGGCCGTGATCGGTGTTGCAGGCGCGATGTTAACCACGCTGGACGGGCAGTTCACACCAACTTCCTATCAACCGTTGCGTTATACCTTCTTGATCTGGGTAATGGTCATCGTTGGCGGTTCGGGCAATAACATGGGCTCGGTGTTGGGCGGCTTTCTGATCTGGCTAGTCTGGATAGAGGCTGAACCGATCGGCGTATGGCTGATGGAGGCAGGTACCGGCTGGCTTGACGAAGGCAATTCCGTACGCATTCACCTGATCGAAAACGCCCAGCACATGCGCCTGTTCTTCATGGGGCTGGTGTTGTTACTGGTATTGCGATTCAGTCCGGGCGGCATCTTGCCCGAAGTAGTCAGGAAACACGGAGCGTAAAAAAACCTGGCACCGCAAGCGGAGCCAGGTACTAGTTAAATCAGGGTAATACTAGTGAATTTTAATGGTATTCCATTTGCCATTACCGATTTCCAGTTCCTTGTAGGAACCAAAAACCTCACCTACTTCGTTAAACTCAACATTGGTAGCACCCTGGTAATCGATATCACCGCCGGCGGCAATTATCTTCAACGCCTTGTCGAGTTCGCCGGGGCCAATCTTCTTACCCGGTGCATTCGCGACCATCATCATTTTCGACTGGAGTGCTGCGCGATCCGCCGAACCCGCAGCCTGCATTGCCAGCACAATCAGGGCCGCGGCATCATAGGACTCCGGAACGAAAGGACCATCTCCAGCAATGCCGTTAGCTTTGGCATAGGTCATGAAGGCATCGGCTCCGGTTGCGCCACCCGGCAGGGTCGCAATCGAACCATCCAGGTCCGAACCAATGGCGGTAAGCAGTGATTCGCCAACCATACCATCAGCCATAATGAAACTGTCGAAAGCATCCGCATCTACTGCGGCCTGGATGACGCCTTTGCCACCCTGGTCGACATAACCGAATACGGCAAGATGCTTTGATCCTGAAGCAGACAGAGCGCCAACTTCAGCCGAGTAATCAGCCTTGCCATCTTCATGCGCGGCGATGATCGTAACCCTGCCACCTACCGCTTTGAAGGCCTCGCTAAAGGAATCGGCCAAGCCCTTACCATAGTCGTTATTGGTGTAGGTGACGGCAACTTCATCGATACCGCGACTTTGTAAAACGGTTGCCAGTACCTGCCCCTGGCGTGCATCGGAGGGAGCGGTACGATGGAAAAAACCCTTGTCGTTAATCGTCGATAAAGCCGGGGATGTAGCTGAAGGTGATACCATGACCACGCCATTGGGTACTGCGACATTATTGGCTATTGCGGTCGTAACACCCGAACAATCAGCACCCATAATAGCCGCAACGCCATCCGCAGTAATCAATCGTTCAGCAACAGATGAAGCCGCGGCGGCATCGATACAGGTTGAATCACCGCGTACACTGACAAGCGTTTTGCCGCCGAGAAAAATTCCCGATTTTGAAGCTTCTGAAAGTGCCAGCTCGGCCCCGGAAGCCATTCCCGGGGTAAGCGACTCAATCGGTCCGGTAAAGCCGAGAATGACCCCGACTTTAACCTCATCAGCAACAACCGGGGCAGATAAAGCCAGCATGGTTGTAGCAAAAAGCAATTTATTCATCAGACACTCCATTAAAAATGTTTTGGTCTTAATTGTATGCCTTGGAATTTCCACGTTATCCCGCTCTGCGCGCGCAATATTAACACTGTTTTTCAGGCCATGCATGTGGTTGCAGCAGCATTAAACCGCAAGCAGGCTGGTTTTTACTGGCCTTTTTTACAATTTTCAGGCATTTTTAAGTGTTTTTCGAAAACCAGCAAAACAGATGCCAAAAGATGCCAATATAACCAGTAAAACTTCACTTTCAAGTTGGCGAAAGTTTCCGATTACGCAACAGCCTGACTATCCGGATCAGCATCATTTGCAGGACGTGGAAAGCCAGTTGTGCGCGTTACCCCCATTGGTATTTGCGCAGGAAATTCGTGATCTGCAACAAAATCTCGCCGACGTTTCAAGTGGCAAAGGCTTCGTGCTGCAGGCGGGAGATTGCGCCGAATCCTTTGCCGAGTTCAGCGCCAACAAAATAAGAGACACCTTCAAGGTGCTGCTGCAGATGGCGGTGGTGCTGACTTTCGGCGGTCGACGTCCCGTCACCAAGATCGCGCGTATGGCGGGGCAATTCGCCAAGCCACGCTCCGCGGATTTTGAGGAAATAAATGGCCTGTCGCTACCGAGCTTTCGTGGTGACATTATTAATTCAGCCGATGCCGACCCGAACGCCAGAATTCCGGATCCGGAACGTATGCTGCAGGCCTATAACCAAAGCGCATCCACGCTTAACCTGCTGCGGGCTTTTGCCCAGGGCGGACTCGCCGATCTACACCAGGTACACCGTTGGAACATGAGCTTTGTCGAAGCCAGTCCCAGCAAGGAGCGCTACCAGAAAATGTCGGAGCGTATCGAGGATGCCCTGGGGTTTATGGAAGTTTGCGGGATCACGTCACAAACCGCGCCGTCGATTCGGGAAACCCAGTTATTTACATCGCACGAGGCCCTGCTGTTGAACTACGAGGAAGCCCTGTCACGCATCGATTCGTTTACCGGCAAATTCTATAACTGCTCGGCACATTTTGTCTGGATCGGTGAACGCACCCGCCAGCTCGATCATGCGCATGTCGAATTCTTCAAGCAGATCGATAACCCGGTAGGCGTCAAGATTGGCCCGACGACAAAACCGGATGACCTGTTGCGCTTGATCGATGCGCTCAATCCAGACAACGAGTCCGGGCGACTTACCTTGATCACGCGCATGGGGGCCGACAAGCTACCTGAGTCACTACCCGGCCTGATTCGCGCGGTACAAAAGGAAGGCCGTAACGTCGTCTGGTCCTCGGATCCGATGCACGGCAATACGGTTAGAGCCAGCTCCGGTTTCAAAACCCGTCAATTCGACGATATCCTGTCCGAGCTGAACCGATTTTTTGCAGTGCACCAGGCCGAAGGAAGTTACCCTGGGGGAATCCACCTCGAGATGACCGGTGAACATGTCACCGAGTGTACTGGTGGAGCCTATAAAATTTCCGACTCCGACCTGGCAACACGCTACCTGACCAGCTGCGACCCCAGGCTTAACGCCGACCAGGTACTCGAACTTGCCTATCTGATCGCAGACGCGCTCAAACAGGCCAAACCAGAAAATTCAACTAGGTAAAAGACTAACTCTCTGGAATAAGACTTATGACAGCAACAGCCCCGAGCAAGCTTGCCCAGGTGTTACAGGCAGGCCAGTTTGCAATAACCGCTGAAACCTCTCCGCCGGATTCATCCTCGCCACAGGCGGTAATCGACCGCGTAAAATGTCTGAAAGGCCTGGCAGATGCGGTTAACGTTACTGATGGCGCCAGTGCCCGGGTCCACATGTCGGCGCTTGCAGCTGCTGCGATTATGTCGCGTGAAGGTATCGAACCGGTGCTTCAACTAACAACACGCGATCGTAACCGCCTTGCGTTGCAGGGTGACGTCATTGGTGCCGCTGCCCTCGGAATTCATAACTTTTTGTGCCTGACTGGCGACAAAATGTCAGCTGGCGATCAACCCGAAGCTGCTGAAGTGTTCGAAATCGATAGCGGCGAACTGATGCGACAAATGCGCGATATGCGGGACACTGGAACATTTCCGTCAGGGCGTGAAATCAATCCCGCGCCCGGGCTTCTGCTCGGGGCAGCAGAAATGCCGGCAGAACCTGGGGATAACTGGCCTGCAGCCAGGTTGCAGGCCAAGATCGACAACGGGACACAATTTTTTCAGACCCAGTACTGCTTTGAACTGGAAAAGGTTAAGCATTACTGTCAGGGCCTGGTTGATGGCGGGTTTACTGAACAGGCTCACTTTCTGATCGGTATCGGTCCGCTGGCATCAGCCAAGTCGGCACGCTGGATGAACGAAAACCTGTTCGGCGTGCATGTTCCTGACGAAATCATCAAACGTCTCGAAGGCGCGGATGATCAAAAGGCGGAGGGACGCGCAATTTGTGCCGAGCTGTTACAGGGTTTCTCAGAAATCGAGGGATGCGCAGGTGCACACTTAATGGCTCCCCATGGGGAGGCTTCCTGCGCACAGGTAATTCAGGAATCGGGGTTGCTCGAACTCAGGAACTGACCAGGCTTAAAATTCTATCCGTTTCTGTTCTTAAAACTACACGTCCCACTACCTGCGCCTGCTCATAGCCCAGATTTCGCAACTGCTGTAAGCATTCACTGGCCCGTTGTTCGGCGACACTCGCAAGCAGGCCTCCTGCGGTTTGCGGATCAAAAATCAATGGATAATTTTCATGAGAGGCAAGATTTTCGGCATCCAGTATACTGTGCCGGATGCGGATATTTTGCGGTTGCAGTGAACTGGATATGCCCTGACGCGCCAGGCTTGCCGCGCCCGGGTACAGCGGCAAACGATCAATAAAAACCTCAACCGCACAAGTCGAGTCGCGCACCATTTGAAACAAGTGTCCGGCAAAACCGAAACCTGTCACATCGGTGCAGGCGCTGGCTTTGAACTGGCGTAAACATCTTGCTGCATGCCGGCTCGAAACCTGCATTTGCTCAAGTGCCGTATCGATCCAGCTACCCTGCGCCTGACCGCGCATGTCGGCTGCAAACAGAACACCGCTGCCCAGCGGCTTGGTTAAAATCAGTTGGTCACCAGCCTGCATGCCCGTCTTTAGCATCAAATCCTCGGGCCTGGCAAAACCGTTGACACTGAGGCCACAGCTCATCTGGTTTGCTTCCCCGCTATGCCCACCCACCAACAACGTGTCGCACTGCTGCAGGGTTTCGACCACGCCCGACATGAGCTGGTATAAATCCTGGGACTGTTTGACTTCGCTGCCATAAGCTACGTTCGCGATCACCATCGCGCTGTGTGCATCCACACCCATCGCGTGCAAATCTCCCAACGCATGATTGGTCGCTATTTTGCCAAACAGGTAAGGATCGTCGATAAAGCTGCGAAAATGGTCAATCGATTGAATCAATTGCATGCCTGCCGGAACCCTGATCAGCGCGGCATCATCCGGATGTTCGAGACCGAAATCATTCGCGACATCATATTTCTGGTAAATTTGTTCAAGAACTCTGTCCAGAATTTCACTACCAACCTTGGAACCGCAGCCACCACAGCGCATCGGTGCTATTTCCTCGGTATTGCTTGCGGTCACTTCCATGTCGGGTAGCTCGGAGAAGCGCCGTACGAAGTTACGGTCGATTCTGTCCTTGAACCACCAACACCATTTTCCTCGAAAAGCCATGCTGCCGCGGCTGGCAACCGCGAAACGATCTCCGGTGGAAATTAGCGACAGGAATTGAGTCTGGGGTTTAAACGGTTCAAGGGCACGACGCTGATGCTTGTGAATTAAATTACGTGCCAGGGGAATACCCTGACGTACGGCGAATACCCCTGATTTGGGCCGGGGATAGTTAGCGACCGAGGCTATATCGCCAGCGGCAAACACATCATCATGCGAAACGCTTTGCAGACATTGATTTACCGCAACAAATCCGCTGTCGTCGAGTTCCAAACCGGAGTTGCGTAACCAACTCGCAGGACTTGCGTGGGTAACCCAGATCGCCACGTCGGCGGCGACAGGTGTATTGAAGTCTCCTTGCAGAAAACCATCTCTAAATCCTGTTACCAGGTGTTCGTAATAGACCGGGATGGAGCGTTGTTCCAAAATATCCACAAATAACTGCCTGACCCGCTTATTGTGACCTGGAAGCAGATGATCTCGATCGGTCACAATGAGCAGTTTCAGCCTGGCGCGCCGCTGCGCTAATTGCGCGGCGCGATGGTTCAACGACAAGGCCAATTCGACGCCACCAGCGCCGCCTCCAATAACCGCCAACCGCAAATCTTTGTCACTATCGATCAAACGCTGCTCGAGCCGATGCCAGGACTCGATAAAGCGATCGACAGGTTTAACGGCGAATTGTTCATTTTCGAGGATCTCGCCTAGAGGGCTAGTAGGTCGTGCACCCGTGTTGATAGACAGTAAGTCATAGTCAAGCGGCGGGCGCCCTGCGATTATGATTTGCTTATGTTCGGCGTCGATACCACTTACTTCGGCGTGGATAACCCGTGCACCGGCGTAGCGTGCCAGCGGTAACAAATCGATATGCGCGTCGTGGTACTCATAATGTCCGGCGACAAAGCCCGGCAGCATGCCTGAATAAGGGGTATGCAGATCACGTGTCACCAGGGTTATGCGCAGTCCTGGTTGTGGATTCATCGCAAAATGCTTGAGCACAAACAAATGGCTGTGCCCTCCCCCGATTAACACGAGATCGGAAGTGACAGGCGATTCATTCATTTGCATCAGCAATCAGTATCATATTTGGCATTGGATTTCAGGCTCATGCTTCGCTCTGGTATTATGCGTGCAGCTTTTGTACTGTAAAGCCATGTTTATATTTACCCGAATCCTCGCGAGTGGGTTGGTCATAGTACTCACCTGCATCGCAGCGAACCCATTAGCAGCGCAACAGTTTCGCGAAATTGAGCAGGGTTATCCCGGGGTTCGCGTTGAACAGCTGTTCAGCGACCTGGGCATTCCCTGGGGCATGGCGTTCATATCCTCACAGCAACTTCTGGTCACCGAGCGCAGCGGTCGCATGCGCCTGCTCGATATTAAAAATCTCGCTTCCGTCGATCTCAGCGGCATGCCTGAAGTTGTTGCCGAAGGCCAGGGCGGCATGCTCGATGTCGCGGTCGGACCCAATTATGACAGCGACGGCTGGATTTACTTTACCTACAGCAAACCCTCAAATGGCGAAGCTGCGACCACGCTAGCACGCGCACGCCTTGATCAGAACCGTCTGGTTAACTGGCAGGATTTACTGGTCACCGATACAGCGACCGATGAGCGGAAGCACTATGGCAGCCGCATCGCGTTTGACGACAACGGACATGTATTCTTTGGGGTCGGAGATCGCGGTAAGCGCGACCTGGCACAGGATCTGAGTAATCACATCGGCACGATTATGCGTCTGAATCTCGATGGCAGCGTTCCATCAGACAATCCTTTTTATGGTAATACAGGGACACGCGTAGAAATCTGGAGCTTTGGCCATCGCAATCCCCAGGGACTGGTATTTGATACTCAGACCTCTCGATTATGGGAAATCGAACACGGGCCTCGTGGTGGCGATGAAATCAATCTCATCGAGAAAGGCCATAATTACGGCTGGCCGGTCATCAGCCATGGCAAGGAATACTGGGGCCCCGTATCGATCGGAGAGGGAACCAGCAAACCCGGTATGGAGCAGCCACGCAAGGTTTATATTCCGTCGATCGCACCTGGAAGCCTGATGCTTTATCGTGGCGACGCATTTCCCGAGTGGCACGGGAATTTGTTGGCGGGCGCGTTGAAGCTAACGCATTTGAACCGGATAACAATATCGGAGTCAGGTATGGCTATCGGTGAAGAACGCATTCTTGAAGATCTGAATGAGCGCATCCGCGCCCTGGCCCTGAGCCCTGAGGGCTGGATTTACTTCTCCACCGATAGCGGCCGTATTCTGCGTATGCTCCCCGAGTCATGATCAATCAACTTATCGAGGTCGCGCTGCAATGCCCCTATTGCTGGGAAGAAATCACCCTGTTGATCGATGGTTCTATCGAAACCCAGGAATACATCGAGGATTGCGAGGTTTGCTGCCGTCCGATCGATTTTGTGGTTGAGGTGGACGAACAGGGTCAGGCCAGGGTACAGGCCCGTCTTCAACATGAGTAGATTCAGCAAATCAACGTTGTTTCTACTGCTGTCAATCACCTGGGGTTACACCAGCGCCGCGCCTCGCTGGATCGAACATGCCTCGATACCCGGTCCGGATGTGCCAAATGCCGGACTGTCACGCTTCGATCAACTATTTTTAGTGGCCAATGATCGCTATCAAATCCCCTATCCATTTTCCAGGCTGATCGAGTATCTTGAATCCCGAATCGATAATGCGGGCCAGAAAGGCGTACGCCTTGTATTCATTCCTTTTGGCCGATCCTTACAACGCAATGCCCCGGCACCCGATTTCTTTCGGTTTCCCCGCGCCGTGATCGCACTCGAGGGTGAACCGATAACTCAGGGAAATACCGCCGGCGAAGTGCTCGAATACCGCCTGTTTATCGCACATCAACCAAAGACTAATACCCTGGAAATTATCAGTTACAACGACACAGCTGGGCGCTTTGAATTTCAGGTAGTCGAAAACTATGACGCCAGGCGATCACCACAGGTGCAGCAGGCAAACCGTTTGATGTGTCTGAGTTGTCATCAGAACGCGGCACCTATATTCGCCATGCAACCCTGGAGCGAAACTAGTTTCAACGTCAAGATTGCCAATAAACTGATTTCAGCACAGCCACGGAAATTCGACTCACTGATCGGTGTTGTGACCGCAGATGCCGGCGTTATCGATGTGCTTGCGGAACGTGCCAATTACCTGGCTGCAGCACAATTGATCTGGCAACAGGCATGCCAGACAATGCGTTGCCGAGCTGCGCTGCTGCGCGCGATCCTGCAGTACCGCCTCAGTGGGGAATCCAGCTTTGATTCGAATCATCCGCGCTATCGGCAGGACTATTACGATGAACTGACTCGAAACTGGCAAACCAGCTGGCCTGAAGGACTGGCGCTGGCGAACAGTCGTATTATCGATCGTAATCCGTTTGCCACCGAGCCAGCACCAATCGAACAAGACCCATTGTTTCTGCGCCCCGCGCATGCCACCTGGTACCGGGTCGATTCGATCCTGGCGCGCGGCATTGTTTACCGTCTCGCGGGCTACCTCACCCTCGCCGACGTTCAGCGTATCGATCACCATCTGGTCGAGATGAGTAGCGACCATTCAACTGCGATCCGAAGATATAAAGCCAGCTGCAGTTTTGAAACGGCTGTTGACCAGACCAATATTTTGACCTGTGGCAATGCAACCACGTCGGTAAGTTTGCAAGCGAGTTTCAACCTCGAATTTCAACAGGAGGATCTAGCGTCAATTCGTATAATGAAATTACAAATTCCGCAAGACACTAACCTCCTGCAACCGACAATTACACAGTTGTCGCGCTTCCAGGGAGGCGTTAAGGCAGAACTTAAGCACGATTCAACCGACCTGTCACAAAGGCTTGCCGACGGGGATCGGGTCAAATCCCTGGTGCTACGCTGGAAGGATTCGTTACTCGACGGCAAGGTTTGGCTTGAGGTGGAGATCGCGACCGAATTTCAGCTAATTGATCAGGCGCTGTCACAGTTACTGAATAAAAATCAACGCGGCCTCGGCGACAGTTTGGCGGATTCTGCGTTCAGACGTGAACCGGTTATGCGTGAACTGGCTCAGGCGCTGGGTATGAAACCAGTGGAATGGCGCGAACTAGCCGTACCGGTAACCGCTACAAAAATACCCGTATCCAGCAATCTCAGTGGAGAGCTTGCCCTGCTCGAGCCCTACTGCTCGCACTGTCATGCGGATGCAACCGTGAATCCACCCGGATTCCTGTCAGGTAAGCAAGCGAAATCAAAGGTTTTACAATGTGCGCCACGCATTCTTGCGCGTTTAAAGGCGTGGCAAGCGGGAGTCGATTTTCCGGCATCACCGATGCCGCCTCCCGCAGCCCTGGCAGTGAGTGGAACGACTATCGATGACTGGCCGCAAAGCGTAAATTACCGCAAGCTTGTCGCCAGCCTGGAAAAACTGGTCAATGAAAATTATCCAACGCTTGCTCGGTCTGGTACAGAATACCGGCGCCTACCTCCCTGTCTCGTCGGGGCTAGCGAATAACGAACTCCGTCATGAACGGTGTTTGGTCCGTTTCTTCTACCACCAGTTCGTTGACTGCTGCGTGAGCTGGCCCGAGATGAATATTTTCAAGGACTTTTGCGACCGAATCCGCGTCACCCTGCAGAAAAAACTCGACTCGACCATCGCTCAGGTTACGCACATACCCGGAGAGGTTCTCAGATTGCGCATGGCGCATTACAAAGTAACGGAAGCCTACTCCCTGTACGCGACCTGTAACAAAGCCTGTTACGCTACGATCCAGGCCCATTTTGAAACTCGATAAAGGCTTTCAATTCTGTAACAAAGATTCGTCATGCTAACCGGGATTTAACCTGGCTTCGATTGCCAGTCGCTCGGCACTCCAGAACTCGGCCCATCGTGCCAGCAACTGCAGGCCTTCGCGTTGTTGGGCTTCGTCCCCTGCCTCGATTCCGACGCGATAATTTTCGACACCCTTGATGAAATAGCGCTGAAAATTCTTTCCCAGGCGCAAATCCAGGTTGTCGAGAAATTTTCGCTCGACCTGGAACGCAAGTTTTAAACCCTGATCGAGCTTGGTCAGCGCCTGGGCAAGCTCGGTCTGTTGCAGCGTAGCCGACTGCAATTGTCTGCCTCCGGACTCGACCTGTTTCATGGATTCGAGGAAGAAGTACTTCTGGTCCTCGGAAATCTCGTCGTCATCGGGCGAAGATGAGCACGCCGCGAGGATGCCCAGCAGCAGGTAGGTCAGTATTACCCGGTGCAAGCCCAGTTTCATTTTTTCCCGGCAATCCGCATCCGTAGTGCGTTTAACTTGATAAAACCCTCGGCGTCCTTTTGATCGTATGCGCCACGGTCGTCTTCGAACGTTACTATCGCTTCATCAAACAGGCTGTTAGTCGCAGATTTACGACCCACCACGCTGACTGAACCCTTGAACAGTTTGACCCGCACTTCACCGTTTACCGTCACCTGCGACGCATCGATCATTTGCTGCAACATCTTGCGCTCTGGACTCCACCAGTATCCGTTATAGATCAGGTGAGCATACTTGGGCATCAATTCATCTTTCAAATGCGCAACTTCACGATCGAGCGTGATCGACTCGATACCTCGGTGGGCTTTCAGCATGATGCTACCACCTGGTGTTTCGTAACAGCCACGTGATTTCATACCGACATAGCGGTTTTCAACGATATCTAGTCGTCCTACCCCATGCGCACCACCCTCCTGGTTGAGACGGGTCAATACCTGCGCAGGACTCAAATGTTCTCCATCAATTGAAACAATGTCTCCGTTTTCAAATCCGAGTTCCAGGTAGGTCGGTTTATCAGGCGCATTTTCGGGAGATACGGAACGTTGCCACATGTCGTCTTTTGCCTCGTGCCACGGATCTTCCAGTTCTCCGCCTTCATAGGAAATATGCAACAGGTTGGCATCCATTGAATAGGGTGACTTGCCGCTTTGTTTCTTTTCAATCGCAATCCCCGCCGCATCGGCATAGGCAAGCAGATTCTCACGCGAATTCAGATCCCATTCCCGCCAGGGCGCGATAACACGAATATCGGGGCTAAGCGCATAGGCACCAAGCTCGAATCTTACCTGATCATTTCCTTTGCCGGTGGCACCATGCGACACCGCATCCGCACCGGTTTCAGCGGCAATTTCAACCAGGCGCTTGGCGATTAAAGGACGTGCAATCGAGGTACCAAGCAAGTACTCGCCTTCATAGACCGTGTTGGCGTGAAACATCGGGTAGACGAAATCACGCACGAATTCTTCCTGCAAGTCTTCGATGTATATTTCCTTGACCCCGTATTTTTCAGCCTTGATACGGGCTGGTTCAAGTTCTTCACCCTGGCCAAGGTCAGCAGTGAATGTTACGACCTCACATTCGTATTCATCTTCCAGCCACTTAAGGATTACCGAGGTATCGAGGCCGCCCGAGTAGGCCAGCACCACTTTATCTACCGATGTTTTTCTCATGTTTTTCCTATTGCAATCTAGCCTGGAACATCAAGCCTTGAAGAGGTTAGTATTGTCTTTAGAAATCGCGCAAAAATCCAGCATAAGCGTATAATGCCGCCATCAAAACCGGAGGGAAATCATGTCAGATCCTGCATTTAAAGTGCACCCCATGGAATTGGGTCCCATGGAGAATTTCGTTTACCTGATTGAGGATGTCGCCAGCCGTCGCTGCGCGGTGGTTGATCCGGCCTGGGAAGTCGGTCAAATCGTTGCCAGGGCGAGTCAACATAATCTCGATATTACAGATATTTTACTGACCCACAGCCACCATGATCATATCAATGGTATCGAGGGTCTACTAAACCAGGCTAACGCAGAAGTGCATTTACTCAAGCCGGAGTACGAATTCTGGCAGCATGAACTGGACAAGCCCAGCCTGCATCATGGTGGTGACGAACTGACACTTGGTGAAACCACTATCAAGATCTTACATACCCCCGGGCATACGCCAGGTTCGGCCTGCTATCAACTGGGCAATGAAATCATTACAGGCGACACTCTTTTCGTATTCGGATGCGGGCGTTGTGATCTAAGTGGTGGCAACCCCGAAAACATGTTTGTAACCCTGAAAAACATGAAGGAACGTTTACCACAAGATATGTTGATTCACCCTGGGCACAATTATTCAGTCAAGGAAACCTGCACCCTGGCCGACCAGGTTGAAGGCAATCCGTTCATGCATTATGACGATACCGACGCATTTGTTAATTATCGCATGCATGTCCACGACAAGACCCGCGACGAACCTTACGACGCTGTCAGCAAACAGCAGTTAAAAATCGCCAACCTGCTTTAATGGAATCGCTCTTATGAATAACAATAATATCCGCGTGCTGGCCTGCCTCGCGCTTGCTCTGCTCGTTTCTGCCTGTGCCAGCCAAAACCTGGTGTTGGCACCCGATACCATGTCGGGCGACCAGTTAAAACCGGAATATATGGTTGGTAAATGGTGCACCAATCGAGACCTCACTTCGCAGACCAACAAAGATGCCGGACAAAGTGCGTTGTCAAATTTATCCCAGGAATTCTGGCGTTTCAATGAAGGTGGGAAATGGGAAAATGCGGAATCAGGCTGGATTTACACCAATTACGGTAAATGGCAGCTCGAAGGATTGAATACAATGGTTCTCGAGCGACTTAAAGGTAAACCGAAGTCTTACCAGGCTAATTTCAAGAACGAGGGAGCAGATTTTTACCTCGAAGACGAAGACGGAAAATTTCTCGTCCTGTCTCGATGTGAATAGTCTCATCCTCTAATCGATCTGTAATCAAATTGATATTGAACAGGGTGCCCGGGTAATTATTCTGTAATGCTTCGAATATCGAATTAAATGGAGATTTATTCAGATGCCCACGAGAAAACTGAAACAAATACTGGATCAGCAAGGAATCAAATATATCAGCATTAATCACTCACCGGCTTATACGGCGCGTGAAACCGCTGCTTCGACATTTATACCGAGACGCGAATTTGCAAAGACAATCATCGTGGATCTGGATGGCGAGAAAACCATGGCAGTGTTATCTGCATCGCGCCACGTGGATATGGCGGCGCTGAGGAGTTTGACCAGTGCAAACGAGGCTCGGTTAGCCAGCGAGGATGAATTCAGGGCGTTGTTTCCAGACTGCGAGGTTGGTGCCATGCCCCCGTTCGGGTCACTCTACAATCTGCGGGTGTTCGTCGATGAGATGGTAACTGAAGTCGATGATCTCTGTTTTAACGCCGGTTCTCACGAACAAATACTGCGTATGGATTGCGGAGATTATTTGAAAATGGAGCAACCCGTGGTCGGTGCTTTTTCGATCAAGGAATAATCACACTACCTGTAGCGAATTATCGAAACTGCCAACCTTACAGCAGTAAAAGCGGCTCTAATCCAGGCTGCCAAACACGCGACGCAACAATTTGGTGGTACGCGCGCCAGGATTAGCACGGATACTGGCTTCTTCGTCAGCGATTAACACGAACAGGCCCGTTATCGCTCTGTCGGTGGCGTAAGCCTCGAGGTCAGGATCAACATCGCTTACATATGGAAGCTGGTTGTATTTCTTAACAATATCGCCGTAGTACCGGGTCGCGCTAGTCTCCTTCAGAGTGTCACTGACGATGGGTTGGAATTGCTCGCGTAACTCGTCACCGGTAGTTCGCATCAGGTACCGGGTCGCCGCATCCTCGGCGCCGTTCAGGATCTCAAATGCGTCGCGAATGGTCATCGAGGTTATCGCCTTTATGAATATTGGCTTGGCTTTGGTGGCCGCTTTTTCTGCACTACGATTAAGCTGTTTGACGAAGCGATCGACATCCTTACCGAAGCCTATTTTACGCAGCGCTTTTTCCACTTTACGCACCTCGGTCGGAAATTCGATTTTAAGTCGCGGATTGCCGAAATAACCATCTTTGGCTGAGGCAACAAGCGCACCTCTCGAGATACCACGCGATAGCGAATCCTTCAAAGCTGCCACAACCTCTGATTGGGTCAATGGCACCTCTTCAGCACTCGCGGTGATGATTTCATAGGTTTGCCGCAGGTCCTTTTCTGAACATCCCGCTAGCATTAACACTGCGATCCCAACCAGAATTAGCTTCAATTTTTTAGTCATATGTACTCGATTATCTCACCTAAGCCGTCGACCCGAATATCGGTGAATTCGGACCAGTCTACATCGCCACGAGTGTCTAGGTGTACAGTTACTACACCAGCTGCCTTGCCAGCTTTAAGATCGTAAAGGTAATCCCCGACCATGACTGTATCATCGGCGTCAGCTTGCCAGAAGTCTAGCAAGCGTTTGATACCATCGGGAGAGGGTTTCGGAATACAGGAGTCACGATCCAGAATATGATCAAGCGGAAAAAAGTGATCAATTTTACAGGCCTGCAAGGTATGCTTAACCACCGGCATGGTGTTACGCGTAAGAATTGCCAGTCGTCGGCCACTTTGGTGTAGTTTTTGCAGTAGCTCGTCGGCACCCTGCATAATAGACGCCTGACCAGCGTAGTAAAATTCGAGTTCGTTGAGCGATTCCCATAATGGCGCAGCCTCACTTTCCGGCATAGCCTGCAGGGCCTCGAGGATCGGCACCTGCGGCGCAAGTCCAAGCTCACGGCGGATGTGTTCAAAATCGTGGGCACTTACGGTCAGGGTACCATCCAGATCAAAAATCCAGTGGCCGCGTTGTTTAAGCAAATTTGATTGCTGCATCAAGCTATCCATTATCGTTGGGAAATATCAGGTTTCAAGGTAGTATCACGGTTTTGCAATTTATCAAGAAGGGGACAATTATGACAATCCAGGTTGGCGACAAATTACCTGCGGTAGATTTACAGCATATGACCGATAGCGGGGTCGAGACGATTAATAGCGAAGATCTTTTCAACGCTAAGAAAGTTGCCCTGTTTGCACTTCCCGGTGCTTACACGCCAACCTGCTCGGCTTCCCATCTACCGGGCTATGTCGTTGCCTCGGATGAGCTGTTTGCAAAAGGCATAGATCTTATTGTATGCCTTTCGGTAAATGATGCATTTGTCATGGATGCCTGGGGCAAGGCACATAACGCAGATGACAGGGTTATTATGATCGCCGATGGCAGTGCCCATTTTACTCGTGCGGTTGGTCTCGAACTGGACCTCGATGGCGCGGGTATGGGAGTGCGCTCTCAGCGTTATGCGATGGTGATCAATAACAACGTGGTCGAGGTACTCAATGTCGAGGCGCCAAAAAAATTCGAGGTCAGCGATGCTCAATCCATCCTGGCCAGTCTTTGACAGGGAAAAAGCATGCCAGATCCGAAAGGACCCAGTGAATTCGTCGATGCTGCCTATCATCTCGAGGATGAGGCCAGCATGGTCGATTTCTACAGGAAATGGGCCGCAGACTACGATCATCAGATGCTCGACGAGCTCGGCTATACCTCAGCGACGAAAATTGCTCAACAGCTGAGCCAGCACTTACCCGACACCCAATCGACGGTGTTCGATATCGGATGCGGCACCGGTTTAACCTGCGTATTCCTGGCCGAAAAAGGCTACACCAATCTCGATGGAATTGACCTTTCGGCGGATATGGTGCGGGTTGCCGGTGAACGCGGTATTTACCGTGAACTTCTGGTTGGCGACGTCAACCAGACCCTGGAACGCGACGACAAGAGTTATGACGCGGTTATTTCCTCGGGAACTTTTACGCATGGCCATGTTGGCCCGGAACCACTGGATGAGATATTTCGAATCCTGAAACCGGGCGGCATTCTGGCCTGTACCATCCACCAGGATCTTTGGAAATCAATGGGTTTTGAAGAAAAATTCGATACCCTGGTCGGCGAGGGCATCGCCACACGTATCAGTTGGCAAAAGGATAGCTACTACAAAGAAGGCGAACTTGAAGGCTGGTTCTGTGTTTATCGAAAAAACACTTAGCTCGCATCATCAAGTCTGATGAAATGATCGAGCACGGTGGTCACATAGCATCCAGCGGGCAGATCCAGTTTCAATAACAGGGATTGATCCTCGACATTGTAGTCGTAACTGAAGTTATCGACGACAGCACGTATGGCACGCATTTGCAGCTTCACGCCCTGTTGATCAAGACATCGCGTAATATCAACTCGTTGCGCAAAAACCTGCGCTTCGATTGCGTGGGGCTCCCCGGATAACAGGTTATGACCGGCACCATAAAGACTGGCGGTACTGGCAATATCCAGTCGCCGGTATCTTTCGATCAGCTTATCATCGAGCCTGTCTGAGAAAATCGATCGACTACCGCGCAACATGAACACGTCCCCTTCCAGCGGAAGTTCCCAGCGCCCCTGGCTGATGCGCCGCGTCAGAATCCGATTAAATAGATAGCTGCGCAACGATGACAGCAAAATGCCTTTACGCGAACGTGTTAGCCTGCGATTGGGTAGTTGTTCGAGCGCCTGCCTGACGTTATCCCGCTTGCGTCCAAAGCGTTGCGTTCCAAAATAATTCGCAAATCCCTGTTTATCGATGTTCTGCATTTGCTCCCGGGTTTGATCCGGAAAATCTCGGACTTTGCGCAGCAGCACTTCGAAAGTATTGTACCTGTGCGTCCCGGGTCGTAGTTTCCGGTGATGCCGAGACTGCTGTAAGACCCTATATCCGTCACCTTTGCGCAGATCCTCGGGCGATGCTTTACCGGGCATATGCAGGCTCAACCATTGACGCGTTAGCGCATGCTTGTCCTTAAGCCCGCTGTAGCCGATATTTTTAGGGTCAAGCGAATAGTCTTGAGCAATCCGGGTGATAAGTTCCAGTGTGCTAAGCCCGCTCTTTTCAACCAGTAAAAAAAGATGTTCACCCTCTCCTTCCGGTTCGAATCCCAGTGCTTCGTTGACCTGAAAATCGCTCGGTCTGGATTTGAGAACACCGCTTGTAACCGGAGGTCCGTAGGGATATACCAGCTCCTGCACCATCAAGAACCAGCTTTTTCGGCTACCTGGTTACGCAAATAATTTATACTGATCCGCCTGGCATCAACACCAAGGTTTTGATCTATGGCATTTGTAGCAAGCTTGAGGAGCGATCTGGCGTCAGGCAATAATTCGGCATCGACGGGAAAATTGGCCCTGTTTTGCAATTCATCAAACCAGCCATGCCCGGCACCACAATCGATGTCATCACCGATTTCGATATCGGCTACCGAACTGAGTCTTTCCTGGCCTACGAGTTGCGCGCACCCAGTTTCGTCACGAGCGTAGATCGCCCAGTAGATTTCAGCCATACGTGCATCAAGTGCCACCAGAGTTTTATCCGCATCAAATTTATCGTGGCTCGCCTGCGCAAGCACCGCCAATGTCGAAATTGGTAACAACGGAATACCCAGGGCGATACCTATTCCCTGGGCACGCGAGGCGGCAATCCGGATTCCAGTAAATGCACCTGGACCATTGGCGAATGAGCAGTAGGAAATTGATTGCTTAGGAACATCGGATGCGGACAACACCGCATCCAGCATCGTTGGAAGGAGTTGAGCATGCCGTCTTGGCGCAATTTCAAACTCGCTGAAAATGCTACCGTCTGCGCGTAATAACGCGACAGAACAAGCTTCGGTCGAGGTATCTATGGCGAGAATATTCACGCAGGTATGATAATTCGAAATCTGGCATCACACCACGACTACATCATCGAGGCGCAGTTTTTGCCCTCTCTACAAGCGCCCGCAGGGACACGGGTATGACATGATACTAACGTAAGGACTCGATAACCTGCTTAGCATCTACAACCAGGGGGTGGTTTGGATTTTCATCGACAAATTGCCGCATCACCGCCAGTGCTTGTTCGCTTTGACCGATACTGGCCAGGCTAATGCTTTTGCCAAACAATGCATTGGGGCGCATGGCGCTTTGCTGATACTCACCGAGAAAGCCGTCGAACAACACTACCGCCGCTTTCAGATCACCCTTATCCATTTTATGTTGCGCCTGGCTGAAATTTTCCAATTCGGCCTGAAAACTCTCGTCCTGGGTTAAATCAGATTTCCAATATGGTTTCAGTAGTGTATCGGTTGTTTCGGCACCCCGGATTCCCGCGACGTATACCTGGGTCGATTTGGCTGACTGTTTTTGGGTAGGGTTAAGTGATTTTAAATGTACCCAAACCGATTTAAACAAGCCTTTGAACACGCTATGTGAGCTGGTTTCGCTAATCGTAGTCGCAGCCTGTGCGATAACTGGTACGTTGACACTAATAATGCCAACACAATACATAATGATCACCAACTTCTTCACAATTTAACCCTCTATTGACTCAACAGTTTGCCGTACGCATCATACTCTTTTTTTAGGCTTGCGTTCAATTGAATTGCCTGCTGATAACTGAATTTCGCCTGCTTTAAATCACCAGCCTTATACTGTGCCATTGACAGGTTAATCCAGATGCCGCCATCTTCGTTATCCAGTTTGGTCGCCTGAGAGTAATTCTCAATGGCCTTATCATACTCTTGCTGCAGGAAATACAGGTTACCCTGATTGGTTTTCACTGCGCCATTGTTTGGCGCAAGCTCATCCAACGCTTCAAATGCGATCTCTGCATCTTCATATAGTCCAAAACGTGCAAAGAGTATAGCTATTTGTAAGCGAGCCTTAATATTACCGGGGTCATTGGCCACCATGGTCTTGTACGGCAACACCAGGCGATCGATACTTTTCACCAATAATTCATTTCGCGCCTGTTTTACCAGGCTCTCGGTACGCCTCTTTTCGGGCAATTTGATCGAGTAGCTGGCCTTGCGCAAGGTTACTGGCTTATATTCCTGCCAGGCCTGTTCCAGATCAATAATACTGAGCTCATCCGCCTCCAGCGCGGCCTGGTATTTATTCGCACCCTCAGCCCAGGCCTCGATAAAACTGGTATTCACCATGGTCGCTTCCAACGGAATCCAGACGTTGCCATCCTTGAACGCAAGCAGACTGCTATCCTGGCTGATCAATCCTGCGTTTTCCATGGCAACGCCCGTATCGAACATCATAAATAAATGCCCGGGTATTTCGATTAAAGCGGTTTTAATTCCGAGGTTTTCAAGGCCAGCGCTGATCAATACCGATAAATCATCGCAGTCTCCACTTTTCAAGTGCAAGGTTTCGCGCGGGAACTGCACGTAGTCGATTTGATCGTCACGCAGATCGGTAAACGGTGTATTGGGATCGATGATGTAACTGGTGCCAGAGGCTGTCAGGCTGCTGAAAAATGCCATCGCAGATACAAGTTTGTCGTTTAACGGACCCGGGTCTGGCTGAAATGTATTGACGACCTGGCGTACATAATTTCTGAGGGTGTCGTCCTTCGGTGTAACGAAGGAACCAATCATAGCCGAGTCACCCCAGATAATTGCATTCTTACCATATATTGTCATCGGCTGGGTCAGTGAAATTTCATCTTTCTGACCATCTTGCGAATAAATAAGCTTCACTTCCACCTGAACTCCGGTGTCCTCGTCCACTTCAAGTATCTTATTGTTGAAGGTCGCCTTAATCGGGAGCTCCTGGATTTCACCTCCCTTGATCGTAGCGATATCAATCGAGGCTGGAAAATCCATAAACTCTTTGATTTCAAAGGATAGTTTCAGGTTTTTATAGTCTGTGGCGCTGGCATTTTGCAGCTTCACGCTGCCGATCGGTTGATCTTGATACTTTTTATAGGCGGCCGAAAACAACCTGTTCAGGTTCAAGTCAGACAATAGTAGCTGAGGTGCATTATTGGCGAAATCCAGTGACTTCTTACGTTCGGCAAATGCTACATTCACGATCGCGCGGTTTTCTACCGAGGGGTCGAGCTCGAATGCTTTTTCAAACGCAGCAACCGCGTCATCGAATAAGCGACGTTTGCTATAGAGATTACCCAATGCAACGTGCGGATCCGCCCAGGAGGGTCGTATTACCGCCGCCTTTTCAAGATGTTCGCGCGATGCGTCGAACAAATTGGCATCCTGATAAACGCGACCAATGCGATATTGAAGGTCAGGTGATGCAGGGTCGAAGTTTATTGCAGTTTTCAAGAATTCGATAGCCGTACCAGTCTTACCTTGTTGATTGGCAATATCGGCCTGCAAGACCAACACATCGATTTCTTTTGGGGCGATACGCGCGGCGGCATCAGCATGGATAGTAGCGGTTCGATAGTTACGTGTCGCAAACAGACCTCGCGCATAAAACTTATGTGCCAACAATGACTTGGGTTCAAGCACCACAGCTTTATCGAGGTAAGTATTGGCATCCGGGTATTGCTGACGTTCAAGCTCGATCTTGCCGGCAAGCAGGTATAGCTCAAACGCTTCTGGATTGTGCTTTATTCCTTTTGCCAGGGCTTTTACCGCTTTGGGGAGCTGATCGATTTTGGTGTAAGAATGCGCAAGCGATAACCAGGCGTCTATGAATTCGGGTTTATCACTACCCGCACGGGTCAACCGCAACACGGCCTCCTTGTGATTATCCTGTTTCGCAGCAATTTTACCGAGGAGGTAATGACCATCACCCCTGGTTTCCTTTTTCCCCGACAGTTTCAGCGCAATTGTCTTGGCCTCGTCGTCACGATCCAGGCTGAGTAAAGCCCTCGCCTTGCCCACAGCCGCTTGGCCGGAATTCGATTGCGCCCGTAACACTGCATCATATTGCCTTAGAGAATCGTCAAAGCTGCCCAGGTCGTACAAATCATTTGCGATCTTAAGGCGTATTTCATGGCTATCAGGATTGGTTTTAACGATGGTCTGATAAGCTGAGCGCCCTTTTTCAGCAAGGCCTGCTTCTATATAGGCGCGAGCCAGTAAATATCGGAGCTCGACATTATCCTGGTGTAGCACCAGGCCATCTTCAGCACAGCTAACAGCGCCTATTGCATCGGCGAGTTTAAGGCTTAACTGGGTGCAAATTACGTATGGTTCTACATCGGCTGGGTTTTGTTCCAACACCTCGTCGATTAACGCACGGGCATCGAGGTACTTCTCGAGATTGTACAAGGCCAGCACCTGATAGCGAATCGCTTTATTACGAAAGGATTCATTTTCTTCCAGTTGTTTGAACTCGGTAATCGCACGCGTGTAATCCTTTAATTGGTAGAGGCTCATGCCGAGAATGTCGCGTGCGTCGGCATTGTCCGGCGCAATTTTCAGCAGTCGATCTGCGAGCTTGACTGCTTGGTTTAATTCGCCTGCCTGGTATAGCGAGGCGATCCTTTGGAAATAATTTTCCTTGGCCACTGATGGTGCCGCGCTCAATTCGTGGGCACTAACAGAAACTACCCTGAACCAGGTATACATTCCTGTCGAGCTAACCCACAGTGTTTGTTTCAAATCGTAACTGGTTGAAATTGTTTCAAACGGCCCGTTCCTATCGACCGCAGCCTGGATTTCGTATCTAGCAATTAACGGTGATTTGCTACTACTCCATTCCAGGTTGATCAATTCGTTGTCAGCTGCGATATTTAATCCGAAAGCCGCGTCCGGATATTCGAGTAAATCGAAGCGAAAGCTTTTCTGTAAATCGGAATCGTTTACATAGACACTGTTTTTTGCACCCGAGGCCACCGATACCGAAGTTGCCTGTTTAAAATACACAATTGTTCCGTTCTCACCTCCTGCACCAAATGCCTGATAGGGTTTGAAGTTCTTGTAAACTTTCACCGAGTACTCATTGAACTCTGTAGCGGCGAGTACGTAGAGCCTGTCCTGCTTGTCGATATCCAGCCCGTAAAATTTGGTGACCTTGTGAATCGATCCTTTTTCAATACCTATCTTCGCGACTTTTTTTCGCTCCTTGCTAATCACATAAATAAAACCCAGGGCGCCACCATCGGCAACATATAGGTTTTGTTGACTGTCGACTGCAATCGGTCCTATTTCGATGAATAGATTTTCTCCACCTTGGCGGGATTTGATTTCTTCGAGGAATTTTCCATCGCGAGCAAATACCTGTACTCGATTGTTACCCTTGTCGGCAACATAATATAAACCGCCATGTATAAATACATCACTGGGCTGGTTAAAATCTCCAGCCGAGGCACCACGTCGCCCGATCGAAAATACATGCTTGCCATCGTGATAAAATGCATGCATATAGTCTCCGTCCAGTACCGCAACAGTTTGATCACCGACATGGAATGAAGAGGGTTTCTTGGCTATCTCGGCAAACTTACCCAATTCCAAACCATCGGGTCCCAAGATCACGATTCCCTGGTCTTCTGGTTTTATACACAGGGTTTTGTCATCGATAAACGCAGTTACCGCCGTACAAGAAACTTCGAGCTTCGCACCGAACTCTAACCGATCCCTGGCAAGAGGTGCCCTAAAACTAGTTTGATCCAGCTGAAAAACCTCGATTTTATTATTCTTTTTATCAAGGATTGCAAGTTGTCCGTTTGCATTGACCGAAAGATAGCTAATATCACGGTATTGCGAACGCGCCTGACCGAATACCCCAATTACGCTAAGCACTTCACCTCTGCGCCAGTCAAAAATCGAAATTCGATTGCTAACCCTGTCGCCCAGATAAAGGATTCCATTCAAATCCGTTGCCATCGCACTTAGTTCGGGAGTACTACCAAAAAGCTCTTTTAGCTCGCTGGATTTAATCCGTAAGATCAGATTTCCATGTAAATCGAATATTGACAGACGATCCGGACCTTCCAGAACGTAGACATTTTCCTCGGCATCGATGCTGACGTGGGTTGGCTTCAGTAAATCAATGCCTTTGGTACCGTGTTTTCCAAAACTATGTAAATACAGGCCTTGATCGTTAAATACGCTGATTTGCTTGTTTTTTACATCGCCGACATAGATATTATTATTGATCGATACTGCGATCGGTTTAGGATCATCGAGCTCACCCGGACTGCTGCCAGATTGAGAAAACTTAGTGATCAGTTTTAAACCCGGATCGAGAATAGAAACCAGGCCTGAGCCTTCGTTGACGACAACGAGGTTACCATCGGAAAGTACTTCTATTCCACCGAGTTCGGAATCCTTAAATACCGACGGCGTTAAACTACTGGCTTCGATATTGTCATCGACGATTTTAAGAATGGTTCCCTTTTCTTGGCTGGTGACATAAATCACGCCCTCGTCGGTGAGCTTTAAACCGGAAGCATTTTCCATAACACGGGCGTGATCCTTGGCCTCGATGAAATGAAGAATTTCAAGCGCATGGACCTGGCCTGCCAGGCTCGACAGGAAAACCGCAAAAACAATTCCCAATACTTTGGGTACTACTGTCATGGTTGTGCTCTTCGATGTTACAGCTCTTCTCGTTATTCGAAATGTCAGATTATTTTTGAGAAGCTCGCTAACTGGCTATTCCTCGCTTACTATTTTTGACGAAATTAACAAATTCTTCGACCTCTGGATATTTATCACACAAAGGCTGCAGATTCTCAAATGCATCCTGCTTGGGTACCTTAGATTTTAATAGCTGACGAAACGATTTGTGCAAGGCATTTATCAATTCCGTTGAAAATCCCTTCCTTTTTAAACCCTCCTTGTTGATTCCTATTACCTTGGCACGATTTCCGGCCGCGGTAGAAAAGGGTGGAATATCCTGGGTTACAACCGAGCCAAGGCCACAAAGCGCCTTGCTGCCAATTTGGGTAAACTGGTGCACTGAGGTAAATCCTCCCAGGATCGCATAGTCGCCAACCTCGACATGCCCCGATAAAGAGGCTGCATTTGCAAAAACCGTGTGATCGCCGACCACACAATCATGCGCGACATGGCTATATGCCATGAAAAGATTATCGCTACCGATAGACGTTACGCCATTACCTTCATTTGTGCCACGGTTTAACGTCACAAACTCGCGAATAACATTACGATCCCCAATTTCCAACACTGTTGGCTCTCCCTGGTATTTTTTATCCTGCGGAGCTTCTCCAATCGAGGAAAACTGGTATATCCGATTATCATGGCCGATTTTACTAGGGCCCATAACCACCACGTGTGGACCAATAACTGTCCCCGATGCGATCTCCACCTCCGCCCCAATGACACAATAGGGCCCGATCTCAACATCGGCCGCTATTCGTGCCTTGGCATCAATTATAACGGTTTCGTGTATCACTGATTTCGATCCTGGGAGGAACACATCATTTCCGCCTCGGCAACCACCTCTCCATTTACCAGCGCCTGGCACTGATACATGCCGATACCGCGCATATTGCGTTTAAGAGATACATCCAATACCAGCTGATCCCCGGGAACCACCTGCCCCCTGAATCGAGCCTTATCGATGCCAACGAGCATATAAAGCTTGGATTTGTGCGCGTCGCCCATTAAGGAAAAAGCCAGTAACCCTGTAGCCTGGGCCATAGCTTCGAGAATCAGTACCCCTGGCATAACGGGCTGACCCGGGAAATGTCCCTGGAAAAAAGGTTCATTTATAGTGACGTTTTTGATCGCCGACAAGCGCTGCCCTTGCTCGAGCTCATTTACCCGATCTATCAGTAAAAACGGGTAACGGTGCGGCAAGAGTTCCATCACCTTGTAAATATCAAGTTCCAAATCAAATCCCCGGTTACAATAAAAAATTGACTGCTATTTGCTTACTTGCCCGATTTATCAAGCCTCGCTACTGACTGCGCGAGTTTCTCCAGCGATTTATAACGTGCGTTACATCGATGCCAAAGGCTGTTTTCCAACAACGGCGTACCGGATGAGTAGACACCGGGTTCTTTAATATCCTTGGTAACCAAAGACATCGCCGTAATGGTCACATTATCCACTACGCTTAAATGCCCAAGGACTACAGCTGCGCCCGAGATTTTACAATGGCGCCCGATATTCGCGCTACCTGCAATCCCCACACAGGCTGCAATCGCAGTATGTGCGCCGATACACACGTTGTGGGCGACCTGTACCTGATTATCGAGCTTACACCCTTGTTCAATGATCGTATCATCCAGTGCGCCTCGATCGACTGTTGTATTGGCACCAATTTCGACGTCATCCTCGATCACGACACGACCAAGCTGCGGGATCTTTTCCCATTGTTGATCGCGCATGACCAGTCCGAAGCCATCAGAACCGATTACAGCACCGGCGTGCAGTATGCAGCGATCACCCAGTTTAACCGCCTGTCCTACTGTAACTCGACTGTGTAGATGGCACTGACTACCGATGACCGCGGCCTCTTCGACTATCGAGCCAGCGCCTATCGAGGTTCCTGAGCCGACCTCGACATTATCTTCAATTACTGCAAGTGCCCCGATCGTAACCCCACTGCCAAGCCTGGCGGTATCGGCTATAATCGCGGACGGATGAATACCACCGTCGGTACCAGCTTGTGGCTCAAGACCAAGCGCCTTGATCGCCTGCACAAAACTGTAGTGTGGGTTGTCCGACAGCAATAGCGCTTTACCGCCAACATCGGCAGCCAATTCTGCGGACAGGATGACCGCGCTGCATTTGCTTTCATCGATATCACCGAGATATTTTTTGTACTGAATAAAACAAAGCTCGCCCGCCAGTGCTGATTTTGGCGAGGCTACACCATTGATCTCTAATCCGGCATCACCCCGGAATTCCAGTTTCAATGCCTTGGCCAGTTGTTGCAGGTTTAGACTCATGTTCTGGTGACGTTTTGTCGGGGCGAGTTATTAGTAACCTGTGGATAGCAGAGACTACTGCGCTTCTTCATTGCTGTCTGAAAGTCGCTTTAACATCTCGATCGTTTTAGCAGTGATATCGATCTGATCAGAGACATAGCTGACGCCTTCAGTCAGTATCAGGTCGAACTCCTCGTCATCTCCCTGCATTTTTAACACGTTGGAAATAACCTTTTGCAATTCGCGAATCTCTTCGTTGCGGCGCAAGTTCTGGTCTTCGCGAAATTCCTGTTCGAGAAATTTTAACTGGCTGATCTTGAGTCTAATTTCACGTTCCAGTTTTCGACGTGCATTAGAGCTTAGCGTGTTATCTGATTTTAACTGGTCTTCTAGTGTAAGAATTTCCTGGCGTTTTTGTTTCAACTGAGCTTCGCGGGGTTCGAATTCCGACTTGAGACGCTCTTCGACCCTGCGCGCCTGCGGCGCCTCTTTTAGCACCCGCGCGGTGTTGACAAAGCCGATTTTGTAGCTTGCCTCCTGTGCCATTACCGGTTGGAATACAACCAGCAACAACAATACTAGTGATAAGTGCGTTAACCTGTTCAATATATTTTCTAAAACCTCGCTCCAAGTGAGAACTGAAATTCCTGGGTATCATCACCCGATTCATCATTAATCGGAAACGCATAACTAAACTCGATCGGACCGATAACCGAGAACCATTTAGCCGACAGGCCAACTGATTGTCTTAACTCGTCTGCCTCAAACGAGTCAGTTTCGGCGAAGACGTTTCCGGCGTCGAAGTATACCCCAACCCTGAAGGTTTCTGAACTGCCCAACGCCTCGATCGGGAATATAACCTCAGCCGTGGTAATCACCTGCAGATTACCGCCAAAAGCATCACCGTTGCTGTCCAATGGGCCCAGGCTGTTAAACTCATAGCCCCTGACGGAGCGTACGCCGCCCGCGGTAAACTTCTCGTAGATTGGTAAATCGTCCGTTTGCCCGGACCCATCGCCGTACCCAACCCTGCCTTTAAAGGAAAATGTAAAGGTATCGGTCAAGGCGAATGCTGATTGATGCCGGTATCTCACCTTATAGAAATCTAGATCACCCGTTTGGAGCTCGAGACTGACGCTATTGAGATGTCCCGAGTCAGCAAAAATTCTCCGGTTACGTGTGTCCTTGGATAAACTAACTGTACCAAACAGAGTATTGTATTCATCACCGTCTATTTCAGATTGCGGCGTCGATTCATCGAACTCATCACTGTTGTCAATAATAAAATCGAACACTTCATCTGATGATCCACTGGTGGTTTCAAGCTGATTCTGCAAAACACCAACTTCAAGCCTGAGCGTATTGAACTCTGATAACGGAATACCATATTCGATGGACATACTGATGCGATCAATCAGGTAGTTACTGGTATTATTTTCTGATGCATCGGTTTCCGTAAAGCTGAAGTTGAAACCTCGACTGACTCCATCGGGTGTGTAATAGGGATTTTCGTAACTGAGTGCGTAGCGCTGTGAAGCATCAGAATTATCAAAGGTGAAATCAATCGAGTTACCGGTACCAAAAATATTCTCGTGCGCAAAACCAAGATTCAAGATTGCGCCCTGGTTCTGTGAGTAACCGAGGCCTATTTGCAGATTTCCCGAGAATCGCTCGGACACAGTAACTTCGATATCGACCTGATCATCCGCGTCGGGAACTTTTTTCAGGCTTAAGTTTACCGAGCCGATAAAGTTCAGTCTTTGCAACCGTATTCGTGAACGATCAAATTTTGAACGCTGATACAGCTCTCCCTCAAGCTGGCGCATTTCACGACGCAATACGATATCCTGGGTTTTTTCATTGCCACTAAAGTTGATGTAACGAATACGCACTTTGTTTCCCGGCATCATAAAAAATCGCAATGCAACCGTATTATTTTTTTCATCGATATCGTTCACAACCCTGACATTGGCAAAAGCATATCCGTCCTCACCGAGACGCTTTTGCATAGAACTGATAACTGCATTGATTTTCTTACGAGAAAAAATCTCGCCTTCCCGAAAAACGATCAAGGCGCGCAACTCTGCGGCATCGACAACCATTTCTCCGGCAATTTCCATTTTACTCAGCGTATATTGCTCGCCCTCAATAATATTGATCGAGATGCTTATATCCTTGCGATCCGGACTAATGGTTACCTGTTGCGACACGACCTCGAACTGAATAAAGCCTCGGTCCAGATAAAATGACTTTAACGACTCCAGGTCGGCAGATAACTTGGAGCTCGAGTATTCGTCAGCGGCGAACATACCCTCGCTACTGGGTTCGAGCTCGAAATTATCGAATAACTCTTCATCATTAAAACTCTGATTCCCAGTAATATTGATAGATTTGATAGTCGCCGAAATACCTTCAGATATGGTGATATCGATTGCAATTCGATCTTCGTCCAGGGCCCGCCACTCGGCATCAATTCGTGCCGCATATTTCCCCAGCGAGTAATAAACCTGCTGTAACTCCAGTTCGAGTTTTTCGAGCTGGTTTTCGTTAAAAATTCTGCCTTTAGACATACCGACCTGGTCAAGTGCCTGTTCCAGGGCTTCATCTTCGATATCGTCATTACCCTCAAAATTAACTTCGGCAATCGATGGGCGTTCTATTACTTTTATGATTAAAACATTGTCACGTCTTAACAGTTCAATGTCATCGAAGAAACCGGTCGAGTAAAGTTCGCGGATGATTTCAGGCGTTCGTTCAGTATCGAGCGACTCACCGACATTTACTGGAAGATAACTGAATACCGTGCCAATCGTTATCTTCTTAACCCCGATAACCTCGATGCTTTCGACAATAAAGCTATCGGCATGCGCCCAGCACGACATTGATAACAGTGCCAATGCACTGATCCAGACAGAAATTCTCAAACTTATTCTACCAGGCGCAGTAAATCGTTATAAATTGCAATAGACATCAGGCAAAACAGCAGCAAAATGCCAATTTTTTGCCCGATAATCTCAGTTGCCTCGGACACTGGACTACCCTTTAATATTTCGACCAGGTAATAAAACAAATGACCTCCGTCCAGCATCGGCACCGGCAGCAAGTTTAAAACACCGAGACTAATGCTGATGATCGCGAGAAATCCGAGAAATGGCTCTAGTCCGATGCGTGCCGAAACTCCGGCATAGTGGGCGATCGTAATCGGGCCGCTTAGATTTTTGACGCTGGCCTCCCCGGTAACGAGCTTACCCAAAACCCGAAGTGTAAGCCAGGTCATACGCCAGGTTTTGTCCAGAGCTTCTACCATTCCCTCCAGGGGTCCGTAGCGTTCGGTCACCATCATTTCCAGGCGGATCGATTCTGGAATCTCGATTCGATTACGAACGCCAATATAGCCATAGGTCTCGCCTGCTTCGGTACGACTGCGTGGCGTCAGTTTCAGCTCAAGTTCCTCGCCACCCCTCAATATTTTGAGGCCCATCTCGACTTCGGGATTATCCCGAATGAGATTTACCCACTGCCGGGCGCTCTCGATTACAATATTATCGAGTGAAATAATCTTATCTTCGGCGCGCAAGCCGGCTTGCTGGGCGGCACCGTCGGGCAGCACTTCGGCAATAATTGGCGGAATCTTTGGTCTCCAGGCGGACAATCCCAGGTCTCGCATCAAGTCGATCTGGTCTTCCTTTAACAATTCCAGTTCTCTGATATCAATCACCTTATCGCGAATTTGCAAATCCTTACCTTGGACCTGCAAAATGATTTGCTCGGCACTTATCGATTCTTCTAGCATTGCGAATTGGGCTCGCTCCCAACTAGCGGTCTCAATCCCATTGACCGAGAGTATAAGGTCACCTTGCTGAACCCCAGCTGTATATGCAGGGCTGGGATTATTTATTTCCCCGATAACCGGTTTGACTCCACTAACTCCAACAAGGGAAATCAGGTAATAGGCAACGATTGCAAACAGAAAATTGAACGCTGGCCCAGCTACCACGATCGCGATTCGACGCCATACCGATTTCCGATTAAAAGCCCGTTCTAACTCATGCTCTTCGACCTCGCCTTCGCGTTCGTCGAGCATTTTGACATAACCACCGAAAGGGATCGTGGCAATTACATATTCAGTCTGATCCGATCCCAACCTAATGCTCCACAATGGCTTACCGAAGCCCACCGAAAATCGCAATACCTTGACGCCAAGCTTGCGAGCAACCCAGAAATGGCCATATTCATGCACCGTGACCAGAACACCGATAGCTACTATAAAGGCCAAGATACTGTATATAATGCCCAGCAAGTCCATAGTGATCAGGTCCTCAATCCGGCTAGCTCGTGCGCTAAATTACGCGCATTAGCATCCGCCTCCAGAACACTGCCCAATTCATCAGCCGGGCCAGTTGCTGTGTTTTCCATGACTTTAGTAATCAATCTCGGGATCTCGGTAAATTTAATTTGCCTGTCTAAAAAATACTCAACTGCGATCTCATTGGCGGCATTCAATATTGTCATGCCGGTGCCACCCAGGTGCCAGGCCTGTCTTGCCAACGCCAGGCACGGATAACGGACCTCATCAGCGAGTGTGAAGTCTAATTGACTGACCTGCAACAAGTTCAATGGTTCAACCCCGCTGTCGATACGATTTGGCCAGGACAGCGCATTGGCAATCGGTGTGCGCATATCGGGATTTCCCATTTGTGCGATTACCGAACCATCGTCGTACGAGACCATCGAATGGACGATGCTTTGCCGGTGTAGCAGAATTTCTACATCGGCATGATCTACTGCAAACATCCAGCAAGCTTCGATCATTTCCAGGCCTTTATTCATCATGGTGGCAGAATCTACTGATATTTTAGGTCCCATATCCCAGTTCGGATGAGCGCAAGCCTGTTCCGGGGTCACATCCTCAAGGGCGTTAATATCGATATCCCGAAATGGGCCACCCGAACCGGTCAGTATAATTTTGCGTACGCCCTTACCTGCAATTCCTTTGCCGATAGATCCCGCCGGAAGGCATTGAAAAATTGCATTATGCTCACTGTCAACCGGTAACAACTCGGCGTCGTATTGCCGAACTTCGTCCATAAACAAGGCTCCCGCCATAACCAGGGCTTCCTTGTTGGCGAGTAAGATTCGCTTGCCAGCACGAACCGCGGCCAGGGTTGGGACCAAGCCTACTGCACCGACGATGGCGGCAATCACCACATCGACTTCACCGGCTGAGGCTACTTCGGCCAAAGCTACCTCACCGCTTAGAACCTCGGTCGGTAAATCTCCAATCGCCCGTTGCAATCGTTGTGCGCTGTCTGCGTCACGCATCACGACAAAGCGAGGTTCGAACTGCCGGCACAATTGTTGCATTTTTTGATCATTGCTATTTGCGGTTAATGCGTACAGAGAGTATAGATCGGGATGACGGGCTACGATATCGAGCGCGGATTGCCCGATTGATCCCGTTGCGCCGAGCATCGTAATTTGCTTCATTACGCGCCCACCAAAATGGTTCCGGCAACAAACACCGGTGACGCCGCAATTACACTATCGATACGATCCAGTACCCCACCATGTCCCGGCAGCAGTTTGCCGCTATCTTTCACACCAGCCTCGCGCTTCAGGACGCTTGCAAATAAATCTCCAACCACTGATATAACTGAAGTAGACAGCCCGATTAATATAAATTCCAGTAACCCTAATCCCCAACCAGCACTAAGATGGTAGACGAGCAGAATCCAGATCAAGTTTGCCAGTACGCCACCGCCAACACCCTCCCAGGTCTTGCCCGGGCTTATAGTTGGTGCCAGCTTGTGTTTACCAAAGCGATGTCCGCTAAAATAGGCACCAATATCAGCAACCCAAACCAGGCTAAGCATATAAAGCAAGAGCCACTCACCCTGCCCAAAATTCTGGTGCAGAAAAACTAGTCCGTGCACACATATCCATAGCAAATCCAAACCCAGACCCAACAAGATTACTCGAACCAGCAGCGGCCATTTACCGCTATGCCGGTAAAACGGCAACCAACCTGCAATCAGTATCCAGGCCACGAGTCCAGCGAGTGCCTGCCAGTAGTGTAATTGTGTCGTAATAAATGGCAGTGACCACCAGAACAGGAGCGCAAACACCGCCGCAATCAGAACGCTAACCCATACTGTGGAGTTCAGCGTTAAAGCTATAAGTTCCCGGGCCGCAGCAAACAGCACCCCAGCAAAGAATATGCTAATCCAGGCGCTATCGGCATATAAAATAGATCCAACTACTACCAGCGCGAGAATGACGCCGGTAATAATGCGTTGCTTCAACATTATTCCGCGACCTCGACCTGTTCGCCAGTCTTGCCATAGCGGCGCTGTCTGCGCGAATACTCGGTTAGCGCTGCACGCATATCACTGTCGGAAAAGTCCGGCCACAAGCTGTCACAAAAGTAAAACTCTGAATAAGCGAGTTGCCACAGCAGAAAATTACTTATCCTCTGCTCGCCACCGGTGCGAATGAATAAATCGGGATCCGGGCTGTTACCCAGCGCAAGTTCCCGGCTGAATACCTGGTCATCGATTTGGGCGGGAGATAATTCGCCACTCTCTACTCGCTCAGCCAAAATCCTGGCAGCATTGACGATATCCCACTGGCCGCCATAGTTAGCCGCAATATTTAATGTCATAAATCTGTTGTTGCAGGTTTTTGTTTCTGTTTCGTTGATCTGCTGTTGCAGGATCTTAGAAAACGGCATCCTGTTGCCTACAAAGCGAATACGGATACCCTTTTCATGCAGCTCGTCAGTGTACTTTTGCAACGACTGCATGAAGAGCTCCATCAGACTGCTCACCTCTTCATCAGGGCGATTCCAGTTTTCACTGCTAAATGCAAACAGAGTAAGGTGTTCAATTCCGGCGCCCGCAAAGAATTCGACAGTACGTCGCGTTGTTTCGACACCCTTACGATGACCGTAGCCGCGCGGCATTAACCTTTTCTTTGCCCAGCGCCCGTTGCCGTCCATGATGATACAAACGTGGCGGGGAATCGATGCCTGAGGTTGCGAAGTCATGATTCCATATCGATATCGTAATCAGATCTCCATCAATTCCTGTTCTTTGGTTTGCAACAATGACTCGATCTCGTCGGTAGACTGATTTGTCACCTGTTGCACCAGCTCCTGCCCACGATGTTCCTCGTCTTCGGAAATGTCCTTATCCTTGCTCAGAGCTTTCAAATCATTATTACCATCTCGACGAATGTTTCTGATTGCAACACGAGCATTTTCGGCAAGCTCCCGCACCACCTTGACCAGCTCCTTGCGACGTTCTTCGGTAAGCGGCGGCATTGGCACCCGAACAACTGTTCCGGCTGTGCTAGGATTGAGCCCGAGGTCCGAGGACATAATCGCCTTTTCTATAATCGGCACCATACTTTTATCCCAGGGAACTACAGCCAGCGTACGCGCATCTTCGACGGTTATATTAGCGGCCTGTCCCATCGGAACTTCGGTACCGTAAAAATCAACCGTAATATGGTTGAGTAAACCCGGGTGTGCACGGCCGGTTCTTATTTTACTGAGCTCAGCCTTAAAGGCTTCAATGCTCTTGCTCATTCGATTGAGTGCGTCTTGCTTGATATCTTCTATCATTGTTCTACCTCTTTCCGGGTTACCCGCGTGCCTACCGGCTCACCCCTTGCCAGGTCAAGTAATGCTCCGGGTCGATTAATATCACAAACGACCAGGTCCAACGCATTATCATTACATAAAATCATTGCTGCCACATCCATCACCGCGAGGCGCTGATCGATTGCCTGATCATAGTCCAGGTGCGTGTAGCGCACCGCATCGGTATGTTTGACTGGATCTCGGTCATAAATACCATCGACCTTGGTTGCCTTGATCAACAGGTCGGCCTGAATTTCTATTGCGCGCAGGCTTGCGCCGGTGTCGGTCGTAAAATAGGGACTACCCGTGCCTGCGGCGAATATAATAATTTCCCCTGCCGCGATGCGTTTGCGCGCATCGCGCTGGGTGTAGTACTCGCAAACCTGTGGAATGTCGAGACCGGACATGACTGCCGCGCTGACGCCTTGGCGCAGTAATCCATCATTCAGTGCTAGCGCGTTCATAACTGTCGCCAACATCCCCATATGATCAGCAGTCACGCGGTCCAGGCCGTTTAGCGCGAGATTTGCGCCTCGCATCAGGTTACCGCCGCCGATAACACAACCGATTTCGACCCCGCTATCATGCAGTAGGATCAGTTCGCCGGCGAGTTTATCGATCATCTCCGGATCGAAACCTGAATTCTGCTTACCCAGCAACGCTTCGCCGCTCAGTTTCACCAGGATTCGTTTATGTTTAATTTTAGCCATACGATTATGATTTGTTTTCCAGGGGGTGCCAGTCGTCACGAATAGAGCAACGACAAGGCCAAATGACCGTAAAAACGGAGTTTATAGATAATAAACCTGCATTATAATGTCATTTTTATCAAAGTACCTGCAGGCCCAACCTCCTGTCATAAAAAAGGCCGCGAATGACGCGGCCTGTTTCAATTTTAAGCGTTTAGCTGCGATGCCACTTCAGCAGCAAAATCCTCAACTTTTTTCTCGATTCCTTCACCGACCTCGTAACGGATAAAACGTGTAACCGAGGCTCCGGCATTCGACAGCAACTGGCCAACCTTTTGATCTGGATCTTTAACGAACGGTTGCCCCTGCAAGGTAACTTCGGCCAGGAATTTGTCGAGTCTTCCCTGGATCATCTTTTCAATAATTTCAGCAGGCTTACCGCTGGATTCCGCCTGTGCAATCAAAATCGACTTTTCTTTTTCGACAAATTGCGTCGGAATCGATTCCTGATCAACGAATTGCGGGTTGACTGCGGCAATGTGCATCGCGATATCTCGCCCCAAATCGGATTCTGCACTGGAATCAACCAACACGCCGATACGCGCACCATGCAGGTAAGATGCAAACGAGGCTTCAGATTCCAACACTTCAAAGCGTCGGACCTGAATATTTTCCCCTACCTTGGCAATCAGGGCCTGGCGAGCTTCTTCAACACTCTGACCGCTTATCATAGTCATTGCGGACAGGGCATCAACGGATGCCGGCTTTTGTTGTGCAACTGTCGTTAAAATTTCATCGGCAAAGGCCTGAAAATTATCGTCTTTAGCGACAAAATCCGTTTCGGAATTAATCTCAAGTATGACAGCGGTTTTGCCGTCGTCACTTACCATCGCCTTGATCGCACCATCAGCGGCAACACGTCCGGCCTTTTTATCAGCCTTGGCCGCACCTGACTTACGCATTAGTTCTGCTGCTGCTTCGATATCACCGTCCGTTTCAACCAATGCTTTTTTACATTCCATCATGCCCGAACCGGTTCTTTCGCGCAATTCTTTAACTAAAGATGCTGTTATAGCCACTTCAATACCTCGTTGTTTTCCTGTTGTTAAAAACAGGCGCTAGATTAATCCTTACTGGTGGTGGTCGTTGCCTTACTAGCCGCTGCCTTTTTGGTCACTGCCTTCTTGGCCGTTGCCTTCTTGGCTGCCGCCTTCTTAGGTGCTGCCTTCTTGGTTGCCGCCTTCTTGGGCGCTGCCTTTTTAGCCGCCGCCTTTTTCGTCACTGCCTTCTTGGTCGACGCCTTCACGGTTGCAGGCGCCTCAGTCTCGGCCTCGTCGGTAACAGCCTTCTCGGGCGCTGTCGTTACTTCATCAGCCACAACAGTCGCGGTGACTTGATCAACGGCCGGCTGGACAACTTCTTCTTTTGCCATAGCTGCTGTTTCTCCAACTACAGCTTCAAGGGGTGATTCCACTGGTTCAAGGAGTGATTCCACAGGGGCGGTTTCACTGTCCGGAGTCTCAGCTGTAGTTTGTTTTTCCGGAGCAGCTTTGCGTGCAGTAACTTTTACTGCCGGTTTCGTACTAATTGCTTCCGCGTCGTCGATTTCGATAAGTTCGTCATCACCGTCTGCGCTGCTGACAATACTCTGTTTACCTTCCAGGACAGCATCTGCTACCAGTTTGGTATAGAGCTTGATGGCACGCATCGAATCATCGTTCCCGGGTACGATGTAATCAATATTTTCAGGTGAATTATTGGTATCGACAATACCAACTACCGGAATTCCAAGTTTGGCGGCTTCCAGTACGGCTATTTTTTCATAGCCGACATCGACGACAAACAACACGTCGGGTAAACCGTTCATCTCCTTGATTCCACCGAGCGTTTTGTGAAGCTTTTCCTGCTCACGCGATAGCTGCAGGATTTCCTTTTTGTTAATTTTCTCGTAACTGTTACTCGCCGCCATGTCTTCGAGTTCCTTGAGACGCTTGATCGAGGCACGCACAGTACGAAAGTTGGTCAACATTCCACCCAGCCAGCGGTGATTGACAAAAGGCATGCCACAACGCTCCGCTTCCTCTTTTACGGCATCGCTAGCGGCACGCTTGGTGCCCACAAACATAATTTTGCCTTTCTTGGAGGCGACCTTACCCAGATAATTGACCGCGTCCTTGCACAGCGGCATGGTTTGCTCGAGGTTGATTATATGAATCTTGTTACGCTCGCCAAAAATAAAGGGAGCCATTTTAGGATTCCAGAAGCGGGTCTGATGACCAAAATGCACGCCCGCTTCCAACATTTCACGCATGGTGACGTTAGACATAAGTTTCTCCAGATGTCTGCTGGACAGTCTTTATTAGACTGTCCCGGGTTAAGCCTCCACATACCCGACGCCTACGACCTGCTCTCTGGTAAAATGCAGGCACCCATAAGCGCGTTATGGCATGTGTGTGTCGTTTAAAACATCTAACTATTCGATGTTTTGATTAATTTTGCCTGGCTGTTGCCGAAGGCGCGCGCTTTATACCATAATCCCCTATTCTCAACAACCAGTTAGCCATGTTTTTATGGGTGTTACGATCAAATCAAGTGAAGAAATCGAAAAAATGCGCGTTGCCGGACGTTTGGCCGCCGATGTACTGCGTATGATCGAATCCCATGTAGAACCCGGCGTTACGACTCAGCAACTCAATGATATTTGCCATGAATTCATGGTAAATCAACAGTCAGTGGTACCGGCACCACTGAACTACCGCGGTTTCCCGCGTTCGATTTGCACTTCCGTCAATCACGTGGTCTGCCACGGTATTCCTGCGGACAAGAAATTAAAGAATGGCGATATCATCAATATCGACATCACCGTCATCAAAGACGACTACCACGGCGATACGAGCCGCATGTTTATGGTCGGTAAGCCGACCGTCCAGGGTCAACGGATCTCACGCATTGCCTACGAATGCATGAAAATCGGTATTGAAATGATCAAACCCGGAGTGCGTCTTGGCGACATCGGGCATGCCATCCAGCAACATGCGGAAAAACAAAACTGCAGTGTGGTCCGCGAATATTGCGGGCACGGTATCGGCAGGATTTTTCACGAAGATCCCCAGGTGCTGCACTATGGCAAACCGGATACCGGCCTCGTGCTCGAGCCCGGGATGACTTTTACCATCGAACCGATGATCAATCTAGGCAAGCGCTATGTAAAACTGCTGCCCGACGACTGGACCGTCGTCACCAAGGATCACAGCCTTTCCGCACAATGGGAGCACACTAACCTGGTCACCGAAAACGGTTTCGAAGTATTGACGCTGCATCCCGAATTTGGATTCTGAGCCCGTGGCTGAAATCATTGAGCAATTCCTGGAACAGGCCCTGGACGGTGATACGCTGCATGCGAAACCGATAGCAAAGGGCCTCAGTGCCGTCCGGCAACAAATCTACCGCGAATTTGACGACGGCGTCGCCGTCGAAAAGCTGATTCATAACACATCGCAGCTGATCGATCGGGTGCTCGAATTCTGTTTTCTACATTTTATCGGTGATAGCAAGCAATGCGATTGCAGCCTGGTTGCGGTTGGCGGTTTTGGCAGGTCGGAATTGTTACCGGGTTCCGACATCGACTTAATGCTGCTGCTGGATAAAAAAGCGAATAAGGCACAGCAGCAAAAGATCGCAACCTTTCTGACCTTCTTATGGGATATTGGTCTCGAGGTCGGGCATAGCGTACGTACCGTCAGGGACTGTATTCGCGAAGGCAAAGCCGATGTCACGGTAATGACCACCATGATCGAATCACGCCTGATCTACGGCAACGAAACACTGTATAAAAAATACCAACTGGCAATTTCTCCGAAAAATATGTGGTCATCGCGTAAGTTTTTCGAAGCCAAGCTGGAGGAGCAACACAACCGTCACCTGCGCTTTAATGATACCGCTTATAACCTGGAACCCAATATTAAAGAGGGTCCGGGGGGCCTGCGTGATATCCAGATAATAGGTTGGGTGGCAAAACGTCATTTTGATGCAGGATCCTTTAGAGAACTGGTTGAACATGGATTTCTAACCGAAGCGGAATTTGATTTGCTCGATGCAGGTCAGCAACATCTGTGGCGCGTTCGGTTCGCGCTACATCGACTGGCAGAACGCAGGGAAGATCGCCTGCTATTTGACTACCAGAAGAAAATTGCCGAAGAATTCGGGTTCAAGTCAGGTGAGCAAAACCTGGCCATCGAACAATTCATGCAGCAGTACTATCGCACGATTATGGAGCTCGAGCGTTTAAGCGAAATGTTATTGCAGATATTCAAGGAAGAGATTCTGCTAACGGCTTCGCAACGCAAGCTCAAACCGATCAATAAACGTTTCAATTTGCGCAATAACTTCATCGAGGTCGCAAATCCGACAATATTTAAAGAACATCCAGAGGCCCTGGTCGAACTGTTCTTGTTTATCTCTCTCAACGAAAACTGTGAAGGCGTAACTGCGTCGACCATTCGCCTGGTACGCGAACATCTATACCTGGTTGATGACGATTATCGGAGCGATGAGACCGTCAACCATATGTTCATGCAGTTGATGAGTGCGCCCAACGGTATGACGCACCAGATGCGACGTATGAATTCCTATGGTTTTCTGGCCGCCTATATCCCGGCCTTTGCGAAAATTACCGGGCGTATGCAGTATGACTTGTTTCATGCCTATACCGTCGATCAGCACACCATCTTTGTGATTCGCAATTTACGCCGTTTCGCACTTGATAAACACGAGGATGAGTTTCCATTCTGTAATCTGGTTTACAGCAAGCTGGAGAATCCCTGCCTGCTTTACCTGGCAGCGCTTTTTCACGATATAGCCAAAGGCAGGGGTGGTGATCACTCGGTACTAGGAGCTGAAGAGGCTACCCAGTTCTGTGTGCAACACAAATTAAATCGCAAGGATACCCGGGTTGTATCACAGTTGGTACGCGATCATCTGCTCATGTCGGTCACCGCGCAGCGCAAAGATATCAGTGACCCCGACATAGTCCGGGATTTTGCCCGTCAGGTTGGCAGCATGAATATGTTGAATTATCTCTACCTGCTTACCGTCGCCGATATTCGCAGCACCAATCCCAAACTGTGGAATAACTGGAAGGACGCCCTGCTCAAACAATTGTATCGTGCCACCAAGACCGTAATCAGGCGCGGCATCGACAACGCTCCCGATATCGATGAAATCATCCAGGAAAACCGCGAGGCCGCGTTCGAGGAAATGTCCGACCTGCCGTATAGCGCCGCGCAAATCGATTCGGTTTGCGATCGCGTACCGGGCGACTATTTCCTGCGCCATCACCCGCTTGAAATCAAATGGCATGTCAACTCGATCCTGAGTCACACCGACCAACCCAGGCTGGTCAGTATTCGCCAGTCGATATACACCCGCAACACCAAGGTATTCGTTTATGGTGATGAAGCAGCGCATGCCTTCTCCCAGGTAACCGGCACCCTGGGATCGCTGGGTTTATCCATTTTGAACGCTGAAATCTTTACCACGCGTGATAACAAGATCATGGATACCTTTATCATCCAGGACAGGAATAACCAGGCGGTTACCGACCCAGAGGTTATTGAGCAAATCGAACGCAAGTTGCTCAAGGCGCTGGAATCGGATTCGATTTACGAGGGTAAGTACAATGCGCGCAAACCGAGACAGCTGAAGGCCTTCGATCATCCCACCCAGGTTCAATTCGAACAGGACTACCTGAACAGCCGCACGATGATGGAGATCAGTGCCATCGACATACCAGGCGTGTTATCGGTTATCGCCAACGTTATTGCAGAAATGGACATCAACATAACTCATGCCAAGATTTCAACCCTGGGTGAAAAGATCGACGATATCTTCTTTCTCACCACCCCCGACGGCAACGCCATCACAGATCAGACGGTACTCGACGCCCTCGAACAGGGTTTAGTGACAGCCCTTGAAGCCAAGAAAGCCGCCTGAGAGTGCTTGAAGCTATGGAAAAGGTCCTGGGTAATCCAATCGTGCAGATGGTGGACGGCGAAAATAACGCAGTTGAATTTGATTTTGCCTACCCACTTACCGGCAATCTGATTATCGCGATAAATCAATTAAACGAAATGCATGGTAGCAATATTTACCTATTACCCATGTCCGGCACTTCTTCCGGAGGGGGAATATTTCAAGCCGATAAAAAACCTTCGGGAACTGTCGTCGGCTTAAGATTCGATCCTCCGTCGAATCCGCATGTACGCCTGGCGTCGCATCCGGCGCTAGCAGATATCGGCCTGGACGAAATCGTCATTGATACCGAACAGCAACAGGTTTGTGCGGGCAGCTCGATCACACTAGACCAGTTGAGCCGGGCTTTGAGACACGAACTCGGCCACAGTTACAAGGTGCCTGGTGCCGATTTAACCAGCTATATGTATGCAGGTGTGGGGGCTACCTTCATGACCGGGGGCATGGGCCCTCAGCGCAGGTATTTTAGTGATAGCGTCGTCGAGGTCTCCATTTTCGATGGCGACAAAACTATAAGCATCCAGGGTAATGCGCTGTTGGGTTATGCCGGCACCTATGGCTGGAGCGGCATCGTTTGTGCATTGCGCTGCAATTACTATCGCCTACCCGAGAATGAAATTGCTTTCGCTTTGCCAGTTCCGAGTAACGCGCATGACCTCGCCAGGTTGCTCGACCATTTATCTCCCTACACCTTCCTTGACCTGGATACAGAACAGGTCACTTCGCGCGCCGGAGCTCAAGATCTGATTCTCGGCATTGAACATGTCAGCGCAGGGTCGATGTTGCCGTTGCTAACGACTGCCGAGAATAATCCTGCACAAAAACGAGCAGCAGGACTGCAACAAAAATGCATTGCAGCAGAAGCCGATGGACTGGTTTTCATCAATGGATTTAGCGAACGGGCTAGCGACGAGTTTTTGCTCAGTCTCGCGGATGACCAGCAAGCGGAGGAATACACGATTGCAGGAATCGGGCTCGAGTTTGCCGAAGTTTTCAGCGATCCGGAGGAAATGCGGGCGGTACGCGAAGCCATTCCCTACGCGGCACGCACCCAGGCACCCAGTGGACGCATGGTTTACAAAAACCACTCCGACGCCAATATCAGACTCCCGGTGGACGAAGTCGAGCCTATCGTTGAACAATTGTGGGAAATCAACTGTAACTACGTGGCAAGCGTCGAGAAGCATTTTCTCGGAAGCAGGGAAATTGAGGGTCAGATCCTGGTTTATGGCCACCTTAACCCCTATGGGATCGATCCGCATAATCGAGTCACCATGAGTAGCGATAATCAAACTGCGTTTCAGCAAAGCCGCGAATTCTTAATCGAGCAACGCGCGCAATATTACCGATCCCTGGTGACACTGTGCGATACTAGCAATGCAATTTTCGTGGGCGGCGAGAAGGCTGCAGATTCGGAGCTGGGTATTTATCATGCCCTGGGTGGACCTGAGAATTCCCCGTCAGCGCTGTTCAACCGATTCAAACAACAGCGGGCGACGATCCAGGCGGCCGCAGAAATGTTCAACTGGCGGGCGCCACCTCCCTATTGCTAAAGGTAGTAGTCGATTACCCGGTCAAGACTTTCCGGGCAGCAGTCGCGTAAGACCAGGCAGGCTGATCGCAGGATGCATTCCCAGCGCCTTAAGGTCATCGACTACCGGAACCGGCAAGGCCTGGTTTTCGACCTTTTGGTTCAACACTCCGCCGATAATTACCAGCGGTGATATAGACGCATCATCCAGTAACTGTTTTAACTGGTTCGCATACTCTAGCGCCATGCCATTATGGGTGCTCAACAACAATGCATCGACCGGATGTTCCCGCAGTACTGCGACCAGGTCGGACGGATTTTGTTCGGCGCCAAGATAGACGACTTCGGCTTCCGTTTCGCTCAACAGCTGTGCCAGGGCGCCGGCCGCGTGTTCGTGCACGTCACTGGATGCGACCACGAATCGCTTTCCCCTGATCCGGGCACGAAAAGCCGCATCGGCAAACAACGGGCGATGTTCCTCGATTACGCCCTGCGCCATTGCATACATATCCGTAGCAAGGGATTCCGGCGTATCTGCATCAGCGGCAAATAGTTGTTCAAATCGCTGCGCGCCCATTGTTTTCAAAACATACAGCATTTGCAACGGATTGCTGATATCAACCCCCATGTCGGCTAGTCCCGACAGCGCATTCTGATAAATCTCCCCCCCCTCCCGGCAAACGGTTTCGGCAAATGCTTCGGCCGCCGAGAAATCGACATGCGGGTAGAGACGACGTGCGCTCGCCTCCACCTGGCGCCCGAATAACTGGGCTTCGATAATTTCATCGGCAGCAGGGATTCTGATCGCTTCGGTCACCGGCAGCGGTAATACCGCGTGACCGCTGGGCGCATGCAGTTGAATCAGGATATCCCACAACAGGTATTCTGCTGTGACGGCACGATTCTTTTCATATTCAGGTCCGAAGGAAAGCGTATCTCCGTAGATCATTGAACCGACGTGCTCCCCGCGATGGATTTCTTGCAAGGCCAGAACCCAGCCGGCGCGTTTAATCGGATCATTGGTCAATCCACCGATACAATGGGTCAGGCGAGCACCGATAAGTTCTGCAACGATGTATCGTTCCAGCATCGCCCAGGCCGCAACCGTAGAGCAATGCTGGAACAATGCACCATAACCATCTTCCAGGTAGGAATGCAGCATAGCTCCCTGGTCACGAAACTCGCCCAGCAGCACCATTGCCTGGTAAGTTTGAACAGCAGTTTCTACGGTGTCGCTCCAACCAGGTGCCTCAAAGGTAAAGAACTGCGACAGGTTGCCAATCGTGGTACAGCCAATACGCAGAGCCTGAACGGTATTGGCGACCGACGCCGGTTGCCCAATCATGAAATCTCCCAGGTGCGGCTGAATCGGCGCCGACTGCGCTAAAGTATTCCAATCTTCATCCCGCTCCAGCATCGGTCCGGTCTCAGCTGCCGCTGCAGCACGCATTTCCGCAGGCAATCCCATGCGACGATCGATCGCAAACCCGGCACGATCGAGTCGAAATCCCTGCGCCGACAACTCGTGATCAATGCTGGCGATCGATTGCGCGGTGGAACGAATATCGTTCATGCCGATATGCGCGTGGTACATGATCCGGTTATCACGCATCGACTGCTGCTTGTATTCCAGTTCGGATTGCACGCCGTATTTATCCATGAATGCGGACCGTCCAATCGTTACCTGGGGAGCCAGGTGTATTGCCTGCTGCCGTAAATTATTGAAATCGGGCAGACTGAACGCGGCCGACTGCCTGACCAGATCAATAGATTCCTTCATGCCTTTTAATAATCGCCTGCTGTCGAGAAGATACGCAGATCATGCATATAAAGATTCCGGTTTGTCGGTCCAGACCGCAAACTCATTGCCACTGGGCTCGCTAAAATGAAACCGGCGCCCGCCGGGAAAGGCGAATATCGGCTTTACAATACGCCCTCCAGCCTGTTCCACCTTTTGCTGGGTGGCCTCCAGGTCGTCGCTGAAAAACACCAGCAAGGCGGCGCCGCTGAGCGTGCTTGAATACAGTTCAGAGCGGTAAAATCCGCCATCGAGACCCTGCCCCGCAAAAGCGCAGTAGTCAGGACCGAAATCCTCGAATGTCCAAGCGAAGGCCTTGGTAAAGAAGGCCTTGGTGACCTCCAGATCATTGGCTGGAAACTCGACATAATTTAATTTCTCATGATGATTCATGTTGCCTCCCCCGCTTCCGACTTTATCCACACCGCGGTATCGTGATAGATCGCACCGCCGTTCGGCAAACCGGGTTCGGCGGACACCAGTGCGTTAACTCCCAGTCCTTCGATGAAGGCGTGATTTGGCCATATGCTCTCGATAATAACGACTCCAGGCTGCATACCATCAAAAATTTTTGCATGTAGCAGAATATCCGCAATCCGATTCCCTACCCTGACCAGGCTCCCATCTTCAATTTCATGCCGCGCGGCATCGTCGGCTCGTAACATCAGGGTTGGTCTGTGTTCAGCCTTTTGCGAAGTCGCAGTTTCGGTGAAAGTGGTATTCAGAAACTGGCGCGCGGGCGCTGCGACCAGCCGAAAGGGATGCTGTGGGTCGATATCATTTTCGACCGGCATGTGATCCGGTAATTCAGGCATCTGCTCGAAGCTGGGTCCGACCCGGCTCCAGTCCGGTTTGAAATGAAAGCGCTTGTCCGGAGTTTCAAATCCATCGAGAAAGTTACTGGTTTCGAATTCAGGCGCACAGTCGACCCAATGTTTCTGAAACAACGTCTGTTCGTCGGGGAGCCCAGTCAATCTCAGGCTTTCATCGATCAGCTCGCGCGCTTCCTTTTGAAATCCCGCATGCTCAAACCCCAGCCTTTCAGCCAGTTGAGCCAGCACCCAGTGGTTGCTGCGACATTCGGCAAATGGTGTCACTAGCCCACGAGTTACCTGCACATGCGTATGTCCCCCGGCCTGGTAAAAGTCATCGTGCTCGAGAAACATTGTCGCCGGCAGCACAACATCCGCCATGGCTGCAGTTTCGGTCATAAATTGCTCATGCACACAGACGAACAGATCATCGCGTGCGAAGCCCTGAAGAACCTTTTTAGTTTCAGGGGCCACGACGACCGGATTGGTATTTTGCACCAATAGTGCGGTCACTGGCGGTCCACCCTGTAGATCTCGAGGATTACCGCAAAGCACGTCCCCAATGCGCGACTGATCGAAAACCCGGGTACTGGCATCGAGAACATCCAGTCCCTTGATGATCGTTTGGTCAATCCCATACATGCCGCCATTGGCATACAACGCGCCGCCGCCGGGATATCGCCAGGCTCCCGTTAAAGCGGGCAAACAGCTTGCCGCGTGCATATTTGCGGAACCGTTACGCGAACGGGTAAAACCATACCCCAGGCGCAGGAAGCTGCGCTTGGTAGCGCCGTAAAGCCGTGCAAAATCGATGATTTCACTCACGTCGAGACCGGTGATGCTGGCCGCCCAGGAGGGCGATCTAGACTGCAGGTGATCCTCTAGCTCCCCTGGTACATCGCAATGCTGCTCCAGATACTCCCGATCGACCATGTCATCGGCAAAAAGCTGGTGCATCACCGCACAGGCCAATGCCCCATCGGTGCCGGGACGCAGCATCAGGTGTTGGTCGGCTTTTTTCGCCGTTGCCGTGTAATACGGATCAACTACAACCAACCTGGCATTACGCTCGCGACGGGCCCTGGCAACATGATGCATGACATTGACCTGGGTATAGACCGGATTCCCGCCCCACATCACGATCAAGTCGCTGTCTGCCATGGTTCTTGGATCCGAGCCGCGTTTGACCCCGGTACCGGCGATCCATCCGGCATCCGCAAGCGTGATGCAGAAGGTCGAATGCTGGCGCGACGTACGCAACAGGTTACGAAACAGCTCGATACTGTCGCGCTGGATCAATCCCATGGTTCCGGCATAGTGATAGGGCCACAGGGATTCGTTACCGTGTTTTTGCATCGTCCGGGCAAAGTTCTCGGCAACTTCATCGAGCGCCTGTTCCCAACTGATTTCGTCGAACGCCGAGAGACCCTCGCCTTTACCACCTCGACGACGCAGCGGCTGGCCGAGCCGTTCCGGATGGTGAATGCGCTCAGCATAGCGTGCCACCTTGGCGCAGACGACACCGGCCGTGTAGCTATTGTCGCGTGCGCCCATCACCCGACCTATGGTGTTGGCATCGAGCAGTTCAACCTCGAGGGCACAGGTGCTGGGGCAGTCGTGGGGGCAGGTGGAATGGGCCCTGGCTGGATAATTTGCGGCGCTCATGCGGCACATTTTGCAAGATTGGCCGAATCAGCGCCAGCACTAGTCATTCTGCTTTTTTAATTTGTCTTACTAATGCTAGAATCGCGTTCCTTTGTGAACCTATAACCGGGGATCCCCATGAGCGATAAAGATAATCGACATTTTAAAACACGCGAAGTACGTGCCGGGGTCAGACCAGACCCGGTTACCGGCGCCATCCTGACACCGATTTACCAGACCACAACCTACGTCCAGGAATCGGTCGATAAATACCTGGAAAAAGGTTATTCCTACAGTCGTTCCGGTAATCCGACCGTAACCGCTTTGGAAGAAAAAATTACGGCGCTCGAAGGGGGTGTTGGTAGTCTTTGTTTCGCGACCGGTATGGCCGCCACCAGCTGCACCATCATGGGCATGGTCGGCAGTGGCGATCACGTGATTCTGTCGGATGTGGTCTACGGTGGAACCCATCGCGTCTCGACCAAGGTATTGAATCGATGGGGACTGAAATGCAGTTTTGTCGATACTTCCAATCCCGCAAATGTCCAAAACGCGATTCGTGAAAACACCAAATTGATTTTTACTGAATCCCCGGCAAACCCAACCTTGAAGCTCACCGATATCGCTGCGATCTCCGAAGTCGCACAGGCAGCCGGGATTCCACATGTGGTCGACAATACCTTCTTGACGCCTTACTACCAGCGACCGCTCGAACTCGGCGCAGATATCAGCCTGCACAGCACCACCAAGTTTATGGAAGGTCATAATGTCAGCGTGGGCGGGTCAATTACCGCCGCCAGTCAAGAGCATCTCGATCAAATCATGTTCGTGCGTAACTGCCTCGGCAGCAATATGACGCCAATGGTCGCGTTTTATACACTGCAGGGCGTCAAAACCATGAGCACTCGACTCGAGGCGCAGTCGGCCAATGCACTCAAGATTGCTCAGTTTCTCGAAACCCATCCCAACGTCGATCGCGTTTGCTATCCCGGACTGGAATCGTTCCCGCAAAAAGAACTCGCTGACCGGCAGGCCAGCGGCCACGGCTCGATGATCTGGTTTGAAGTTCATGGTGGCGTGGAATCCGGTAAAAAATTGATGGATACCCTGCAACTCTGGAGCCTCGCGGAAAACCTGGGTTCGGTCGAATCACTGGTCACGCACTCGGTAACAATGACGCATGCCGATATGCCCCGGGAAGAGCGTATGGCAGCCGGTATTACCGATGGCCTGGTGCGTCTGTCCGCGGGCCTGGAATTTGCTGAGGACTTGATTGCCGATCTGAAACAGGCACTGGACGGACTGTAAGCGAACGACCCATGCTTATCACCAGCGTCGAAACCTTTGCCACCGAATACGTTACGCTGGTGCGGGTGCGCACCGATGAAGGTGACGAGGGCTGGGGCCAGGTGTCACCCTACAATGCGGACATAACCGCCGAGGTTGTACACCGCCAGGTTGCTTGCCACATACTAGGCAAGGATGCGGCGGATATCGACACGATAAGTGCCATCGTGCTGGACCGCGAACACAAGTTCCAGGGGACCTATCTCTACCGTGCGCTGTGCGGAGTCGATACCGCGCTATGGGATATCCGTGGCAAGCGTGCCGGCAAAAGCGTGCACCAGCTACTGGGCGGAAATCGTACTGAGTTTCCTGTCTATGCCTCGAGCATGAAACGGGAGATAACACCGCAACAGGAAGCGGAGCGCATGCTCGCATTGCGCGAGGAATTCGGTTATCACTCGTTTAAATTCCGCATCGCACGTGAATGTGGCAATGATATCGATCAATGGCCCGGGCGCACCGAGGAAATCGTCAAAGCCATGCGTACTACCCTCGGTGAAGATGTAACGCTTATGGTCGATGCAAACAGCGGATATACGCCAAGCATAGCAATCGAAGTCGGGCATATGCTTGCTGATCATGGAGTCAGTCATTACGAAGAGCCCTGCCCCTACTGGGAACTCGATTGGACGCGTAAGGTGACAACTGCGCTCGAAATTGACGTCACCGGTGGTGAACAGGACAACAACATGATCGTCTGGAAACAGATGATCGATAATCACGCAGTCGACATCGTGCAGCCCGATATCTGTTACATGGGCGGCATTACGCGCACACTCCAGGTTGCGAACTACGCTAAACAGGCAGGCATTCCCTGTACTTTGCATTCAGCAAACCTAAGCCTGGTTACTCTGTTTTCGATACATTTTATGGCGGCAATCGAAAATGCCGGGAAATATGTTGAATTTTCGATTGAAGGCAGCGACTACTACCCCTGGCAAGAGAATATTTTTAGCCCTGCTTTTGAAATCAGGGGTGGCAACGTATTGATATCCGATAAGCCCGGCTGGGGGATCGAGATCGATCCCGAATGGATGGCACTCAGCGATTATCGTATTAGTTATAATGGCTCTCGATTTTAATCCTGATTACGGTGACTGAAGATGGCGATTGTTAATTCTGTACTCGAACTGATTGGCAACACACCGATCTTGAAGCTCAAACAGTTTGATACTGGTCCTTGCGAGTTGTTTATCAAGATGGAGTCCGAAAATCCGGGTGGATCGATTAAGGATAGAATCGCGGTTTGCATGATCGAAGCAGCCGAAACGGAAGGCAAAATTAAACCCGGCAGCACGATTATTGAAGCTACCGCGGGGAATACCGGGCTTGGTCTCGGCCTGGTAGCGGCACAAAAAGGTTACAAGCTGATCCTGGTGATCCCGGATAAAATGAGCCCGGATAAGATTCGCCATATCCGCGCGATGGGTGTCGACGTGCGTCTTACCCGCTCCGATGTGCAAAAGGGCCACCCCGAGTATTACCAGGATTACGCCAAGCGTCTCGCTACCGAGATCCCGAATTCATTTTTTATCGATCAGTTTTCAAATCCAAACAATCCCAAAACCCACAAGATCGATACCGGACCCGAAATCCTGCGACAAATGGATGGCAAGCTCGATGCGATGGTAGTCGGGGTCGGCTCGAGTGGAACCGTAACTGGCCTCGGGCAGTATTTTCACGAAAACGCACCTGGTTGCGAAATGATCGTCGCCGATCCGGAAGGCTCTATTCTTGCCGAAACCATCAATACCGGTCACACACCAAAAGCAGGCTCCTGGCTGGTGGAAGGCATCGGCGAAGACTTCATGCCACCTATTTGCGATATTAGCCTGGTCAAAAAAGCTTATGCCATCAGCGACCAGGAAGCATTTAATACCCAGCGCGAATTATTAAAAAAGGAAGGCATAATCGCGGGATCGTCAACCGGCACCCTGCTTGCCGCGGCATTACGCTATTGCCGTGAGCAAACCGAACCGAAACGAGTGCTAACGCTGGCCGCCGACACAGGCAACAAGTACCTGAACAAGTCATTTAACGATTCCTGGCTTGCCGACCAGGGATTGCTGGAACGGGAAAGCCATGGCGATTTACGTGACTTGATCGCCCGACCGATGGATAGCGGCGATGTCGTTACCGTGACCTCCGAGGACAACCTGATCACGACTTACAAACGAATGCGCATGTTCGACGTATCGCAATTGCCGGTTGTAGATGATGGGCAAATTGTCGGTTTAATCGACGAATCCGATATTTTGCTGGGCATCTACGAAGACGAGGACAACTTCCAGATGAAAGTTTCCTCGGTAATGGTTAACAGGCTGGAATTGGTGCCGCCATCCGCCAGTATCGATGATATCGTCGCGTTATTTAAAGAGGATAAGGTGGCTATTATTGCGCAGGGTGAGAACTTTTATGGTTTGATTACCCAGATCGACCTGATAAATCACCTGCGCAAGACCATGCTCTAGATCGGCTTCGATTAGTTGAGGAACGGGATTTAAACCACACCCAAATCCCTGTTCAAATTGATCAAGGGACTTAAGATCTACCCTACTCAGCCTTCGGGCAGATTGATACGCAGGGTTTGACGGTCACTAACATGGCCATTTTGACTTCCATCTGAAAACATTATTAAATGCCGGGGCTCGCTCGGTTATTGACAATATCTAAATCAACCAGAGATTCCCGCTATGGAAGTTCAGCGCCTGCACACCAGTCTAAGCCAAAAAGTTATCATCCAGTTTTGCGTTGTTGTCGGGGCGTCAATCGCACTGGTCGCATTTAATTTTGAGCTCATCTACCCGTTTTACTTTGAAAACCAGCTGACCATTACCGGGATTGCCATCAATAGTGCGATCCTGGGACTGCTCGGTATAGGACTTGGCAACATCTTTTATCACCTGCTGCGCTATCGCGGCGAAGAAGTCGCCATTGCCCGTTTTGTCAACAACGTCGACTCGTCAAAGCCTGATTTTATGGAAAGTATTCGGGCTGATTCTATTGTTGCCAGGCGACATACTACCCTGCGTGCGATACAAAGTGCCAACGGCGAAATCAACCATGGCGCGCTCGCTGCAATGCTAAACGCCGATGAAGCCACACACTTCGGGTTGATTCGATATATCAACAACATCTTAATCCTGACCGGTGTTTTCGGCACCCTCGTTGCATTGTCGATTGCATTGCTCGGTGCTTCCGATCTAATCGATTCCGCCGATGCCAGCCTTGGTGGCATGGGGCTGGTTATCCATGGCATGTCGACCGCGCTTTCTACTACCATTACCGCTATCATTGCCTATGTCATATTCGGTTACTTCTACACGCGCCTGAACGACGTACAAACCCACCTTCTAAGCGGTATTGAACATCTAACCTCGGTTTATTTACTACCCCAGTACGTCAGGTCCGGTGACGATATCCTGCATAAGATGGGCGATTTGATCAAATCAGTGATCTTTGCCACTGACAAATTGAACGCGACCCAGGAGCTTTATCACAACTCGGCCACGGCGCTGCAGCAGACGATTGTCGCAAATCGCGAGCAGATCGATAACCTGAGCAACGAGATGGAGTCTATCAAGCAAATACTGCGTGAAGGGTTTCGCCTGCCACCTGTCGAGAAAGAGTACTAGGCAACGATGGATACCGGCTTTCCATCAATCGGGGGCAGCCATGCCGGTATCGGCGGGGAAAACAGCTTCTGGCCCTCTTTCACCGACATCATGATGGTAATCACGATGATTTTCCTGATGGCAACCAGCCTGCTGGTGGTGCGCAACTGGCAGCTGGTCGCCGAACTGCAGGAAAGTATCACCGCAGAAAGAATCGCCTCTCAATTGATCGAGTCTACTTCGCAGGAAAATGTAACTCTCGAAGAACGCCTGGCCAATGCCGAACAAAGTAATTCGATTCTGCGCTTACGCCTGTTAAGAAAAGAAGAAGAAATTGAACTCGCACAAACTGCTATACGCGAGCAGGAAACACGTATTGCCTCGATGGAATTGCGAAATAGCGAGTTGAAATTCTCCCTGGATCAAACCCAGTCACAGCTGGCCGCGGCAAGTTTAGAAATTGACGCTGCAAGTAAGCAATTCGAGGAGCTGTCGGGTCAAATCACTGGCCTGAATCAACAACTTGCGCTGCAGCAGCTGGAGAGTGATCAAACCCGAGCACAGCTAGATAGCGCGCGTCAGCAGATCGCAGGACTTTCTGAATCAAGTACCCGGCAACAGCAAAGCATCGCCCGGCTGACACAAGAAAAGTTATTGATGAACCAGGAAATCGAATCCTATAACCAGCAGCTGCTGACGCTCAAAGGTGACTACGAAACGGTAAAATCAAAGTATGAAGAATTAATCAAGCCGGCACGCAGCGCCAAGGGCAAGTACATCGCCCAGGTCTACTATGTCAAAGGTGAATCCGGGAACGTGATCCGTTATCGGCAACCCGGCGACCAGAATTTTAGCACGATCAGCCTGGCTGAAGTTGAAACCCGCCTGGCACAGCTAAAGCGTGAACAGGGCAAGAATCTCTACGTCAAGATCATAATTCCCGAGGAGAGTGGACTGACCTACAACGAGGCCTGGGAGTTTATGCGTAGCCTGCTGGTCAAATACGACTATTACTACCAATAGTAAATCACACTTACGACCTCCGTTACCAGGATGAACACAGGACGGTCAAAGTCACCTTAACTCATCCGCAAAGAGTTGATTTTCCCTTAGCGGACTTACTGTTACAATTTCGGATCAGCGTCCCCGTGGCACAACTGGATAGCGCGACGCCCTCCTAAGGCGTAGGTTGCAGGTTCGATTCCTGCCGGGGACACCATAATTTCAGTTAGCGCCGACTCAATTTTATTGTTACATGCCGGGAATGACAGCTACTCAACAGTATCAAACTAAAAGAGATAAATTGGTCGCCGAATACATGACAGGTGACGTCTCTTTTCGACTCTCAAAGAGCAATATGAGCAATCTGTTCCGCTACGGCGGTAATGCTAAACGCGATCGATCGGGTCTCAGAGTCGACCAATTTACCCGGGTTATCGATATTGACAGCGATGCAGCGACAATCGATGTCGAAGCCATGATAACCATCGAGATGGTACTCAAAGCAACTCTGAATCTAAACCTGTTGCCCAGGGTTTCTCCTGAACTGAAACATATTACCGTCGGCGGTGCTATCGTCGGAATCGGCATAGAATCAAGTTGCTTTCTACAAGGTTTTTTCCACGATAGCCTGGTTCAGGCGGAGGTACTACTGCCCACAGGTGAAATCGTGGTTTGTAATCATGGCAATGAATATGCCGATTTGTTCCACGCGCTTCCCAACTCTTTCGGCACGCTTGGCTATGTTTTACGCGCAACTTTGAAACTTATGAGAGCGAACCGATATGTACGTCTGACAAATTCACGATACAGCAGCATAGAAAAGTATATAGATGAATTCGCAAAACAAATGGACCATCCTGAAGGGGAGTTTTTAGAAGGCCTTTTTTACAGCAAAGACGAACTCTATCTTACTTCTGGAAAATTTCTTGACCACGCGAAGAATCCAATCAGTATTTATCGTGGCGCACCATTTTACGAGAAGACGCGCATGCCCGGGCAGTTTGACATGCATACGGAAGATTATATCTTCCGCTTTGATCCGGACTGGTTCTGGAATGTGCCAGCTCGTGGACCCTACGAGCTGTTTCGTCAACTGGGACCAAAACGATTACGTAATTCCAGATTTTACACCCACTATACGGCTATCAAGCGTAGACTCCGTAACCTGCTGGGCAACCATTCTCAGGATGAGGAGGAGTTGATTCAGGATTGGGTCGTTCCGTGGAATAAGGCGGCGGCATTTATCGAATTTATTCTCGACAATATTGATATTCAGGGACAACCCTGGGTTGCCTTACCGATCGTGCCTAAAGCTTCGGCCACGCTTTATCCCCTGGAGTCGGGGCAAAGGTATATGAATATTGGATGTTACTGTTTTGTAAACAAGCCCGACCCCGAGCAGAGTTATTACTATACCAAGATTCTTGACAAGCTTTGCTTTGAAATGGGTGGAGTCAAGATGTTGTATTCTTCAACCTTTCTGCCTGAGAGTCAATTCGACGAAATTTACAATGGCGCTCGCTATAAGTCACTAAAACAAAAGTACGATCCTGGTGCACGCTCGTTGACGCTTTATCAAAAAGCCGCTGTAAAATCGTAACTTCCGCTATGCCGGCGAATTAAATCACCTGGAATCGGGCGGTATTTTTAATAACGGCCGTTTAATCCTCGCCATATCAGGCATCTTCAAATTCCCGATGCTCAGCTAAGCTGTTGATCTTACTGGGGTAAAGGTGAGCACGAGACCAGGGTAGCTCATTGTTGCTACTTCTTGAAAAAACAACCTGAAAAAGCTGCAGTTCGCCAACATTGAACGCCGCGATCGAGCCGGCCAGGTATAGCCGCCAGGCTCTTACAAATTCCTTATCCATCATCGAACGAACCTTGTCGCGGTTTGACTCGTACCTTTCAAGCCAGTGCTCCAGCGTTCTTGAATAATGCAGGCGCAGATTTTCTACATCGAGGATCGAAAGCCGGTTTGGTTCGAATATCTGCATCATTTCCTTGAGGCTGGGCGGATAGGCGCCTGGAAATATCCGGCGTTCTATCCAGGCGTTCATCGGTGCTGGCCGGTTACGGCCAATGGTATGGATCAGCCCACGACCTTCTGGTTTCAGGCACCTGTCAATTACCTTACCCAGGGTGGGAAAATCATCTTTACCAACGTGTTCCAGCATTCCAACCGACACAAAGGCATCGTACTTGCCGGTGATATTGCGATAGTCGTCGAGCACATATTGAACCTTGCCAGACAACCCCTCTTTTTCTGCCCGGCAATGCGCGTACGCTACCTGTTCCTTGGATATATTGTAGGCTTTAACATTGACGTCGTAGTGTTTGGCCATGAACAGCGCAAGTCCACCCCAGCCACACCCCGCTTCGACAACGCTGTCGCCGGGCTTGAGCTGCAGCTTACGGCATACATGGTGCAATTTAGCTACTTGCGCCTGTTCGAGCGTCATCTCCGGGTCCGAGAAATAGGCGCAGGTGTATTGCATTACTTCGGTATCCAGCCATAACTGGTATACTTCGTTACCGATATCGTAATGATGATAAATGTTGTCTTTCGCCTTGTCGTGGGAATTGGCAATTCGCCGATGCCCCAACCAGATCACAAACTGTTTTAACCAGCCTCCCCGTCCACCCTCCTCGAGATTCGAGTAAATAATCTCCATGAACTTGACTAGGTCTCCTTCAAAGCGAGCCTGGCCTGAAGAATACAAATCACCGAAATAAAGCTCGGGATTTATAATGGTTTTTAACATTGCGCTGCGATTAATGTACTGCAGGGCAGCGACCGGGTTATTTACCGGAGGCGAGACAGCAAGCCCATCCCAAAGTTTAAGCACAACGGGCGGATTGCCAACGACTTCCAGCATTTTCCTGGCAATCCAGCGATCGAGCCCCGTCACAACGGATCGGGCCACGCGGGTGCTACGCGGTTCTGACAGGATTATCCCTGGTTGAGCCGAGACAGCTATATCTTCCTTAGCTCCATGTGACTCGTGTTCAGCAATCTTATTTTCAAAATTTACATTCGCACTCATCGCTTACACTCACGCCTAGAGTTCCACGGAATGTAAGAGTAATAAATTTTTAGCCTTTTTACAAAGCTGAAGACCCAGATTCACCGGTTCTTATCCTGACCACATGATCTAGATCAGTTACAAAGATCTTGCCATCCCCGATTTTACCCGTCCTGGCAGCTTCAATAATTGCATCAATGACCTGGTCGACAAGGTCATCATCTACTGCAACGTCGATTTTGACCTTGGGGATGTAATCAACTACATATTCCGCACCTCGATATAGCTCGGTATGGCCCTTCTGGCGTCCAAAGCCCTTGACCTCATAGACGGTCAACCCGTTGATACCTATGTCCGATAAGGCGCTACGAACGTCGTCCAGTCTGAACGGCTTGATTATTGCGCTGACTATTTTCACTTCGACTCCTGCGATTTACGTTCAAACACGGCCATTGATTCAACATGCGCGGTTTGCGGAAACATATCCATGATGCCCAGATGTGTCATACGATAGCCCTGGGAGCAAATAATAGCAGCATCACGCACCAGGCTGGAAGGTTGGCAGGATACGTAGACAATACGCAACGCGTTAAAACGCCCGATCAGCTGAGCCATTTCGAGCGCCCCGGATCGAGGTGGATCGAGCAAAATCTTGTCGTAATGCTGGCGCATCCACGTCAGATTCACGTTGGGCTGGGTTAAATCAGCGGTATGATAATCGGTATTGCGGATATGATTTGCAACCGCGGAATCACGCGCCCGCATCACCATTGCCGTATCAACCTCGATACCGGTAACCTGCGCACAGCGTTGCGCCATCGGTAAAGTGAAATTACCCAGCCCACAGAACAAATCGAGCAGCGTGTCGGCGGGTTGCAAATCCAGCAATCTAAGCGCCTGTGCGACCATTTGCTGATTGATATCACTATTTACCTGCACGAAATCAAGTGCGTTGAATGCAATGCTAACTTGTTGGTCACCCATGGGATCCAGACTAAGCGCCTGTTGCTCGGGATACAGAGTGTGCACCGTATCGGGACCCCCTGGCTGCAGTTGAATGTGGACGTTTTGCAATTTGGCAAATTCTGCCAGCACATCACGATCATGCTCTGACAATGGCTGCAAATGGCGAAATACCAACTGTATATGATCGGCATCGGCGGCTACCTCGATCTGCGGTATCTGCGCACGAGCCTCAAGTCGACCTATCATATCGGACAACAGGTCAAGTTTATGGCCAACCTCCGGCAACAGGACTTCACAACGATGCATATCCGCAATATACGACGTATTTCGTTCACGAAAACCGACCAGAACTCGCCCCTTTTTCTTCACATACTTGACCCCGAGTCGGGCCTTCTTACGATAACCCCACTCCGCGGCACGCAATGGCGGTAAAATATCCCCGGACTCGATCCCGGCATGCGTCATCATACCAAGCAGGGCTTGCTGTTTAAGTGCTATCTGGTCATCGCTTGCGAGATGCTGCAGACTACATCCACCACAGACTTGAAAGGCTTCACAGCGAGGCTCAATGCGCTTTGGAGAAGCTTCGATTACTTCGAGCGTGGTTGCTTGGTCAAAACTGCGGGTAGTCTTCAGTGCCTGGATGCGCACTTTTTCGCCTTCCAGTGCGCCGAACACAAATACGGTTTTACCGTTCACATGGGCGATGCCACGTCCTTCATGTGACATCGCATCGATGGTGACTTCGCTCGGTTCGGGCAGTTTTTTGCGACGCCGGCGTCTAGACATCGTGCCAGGCAGATTCGAAGTCAAGTAGATGTTGTAGACCGGAAGCTTTCAATTCATCTCTGACAAGCTGACATTCGGCCCGGTACTGGGTTTTGTCGAGATTGCCACGGCTGCGCTCAAAATTAAGAAAAACCAGGTAGGTATTGAGTACATCGGTTTCACAATAGTCGCGTATTTCCTTGATCTTGCCCTGCTGATAAGCATCCCAGACCTTGGAGCCACTCATTCCCATCTTACCCGGGAAACCACAAAGACCTGCTATTTCATCCAACGGTGCGCTCGCACGTGGCTGATAGGCAGCCAGCACATCCATCAAGTCAGTGTGTCGTTCGTGGAAACGGCTTAAATAGTTGTTGTAGCGAAAACTCGTATCGTTTTGTCCGGTTTCCCAGTAATGCGCGGCATTAATTGGATAGAGTAAGCTTCGATAATGCATTACCGGCAAATCAAATCCGCTACCGTTCCAGGATACGAGCCGCGGTGTGTAGCGCTCGATGCCACTATAAAATCGTTGCAGTAAATCCTGTTCATCGGCGTCGATGTCTCCTAATGACCAAACCTTGAACTGATCGCGGGTGCGCAGTACTGCAGAAATAGCTACCACGCGATGCAGATAATGTCGCAAAAATTCATTTCCCGACTGTTGTCGACGCATCTGGTACACAGCGCGGGCAACGTCATCATCGGACAGGCCATGCAGATCATATATCCTGCGACAACCATCGATGTCGGGTATGGTTTCTATATCAAATACTAAAACATTCACATGCAAACCCACATCATTGACTGGAAAAAACCCCGGTTATCAGGTAGCTATCACCCCGATCATGAATTACTGCCACCATTGCTAACGCAATACCGCTATTACCACTGGTTGCCTCGACAAGGACATCGCCCGATTTAATTTCAGCTCGTGCTTCAGCATGTCGAATCATGCTATAGGCGGGACGATACCTAACCGATCCTGCAAGATTATACCTCTCAATTTTTAACGAAATAGGGTTATTAATAGCCGCGCTAAGGGGCTGTAATGTTAACGGTGGGGTATTTCCGATATAATCCTGCATAAACATAAGATAAAAAATAACCAACCCAGGATGGGACTCTCAGAAAATTATTCTACTTTAATGAAGAATCACAGATAAGCGATTTCTGGGAATCGAGGGGAAAATAATGACATCGAACTGTAGAACTTGTTGCTTGTTGATGCAGCTGACACAAGTACCAGCGGGGGTGCAAACCAACGAGACCAGTACAAAGGTTTGTGTCGCGGACATCCCTTTGATGCCGACGGCGTCATGCCTGTCTAGACTACCGAATAAGGAATGGGGCCATGCCCTGTAGCGGATTAATTCTCAGCGTATTACTGCTGGCGATTACCAGCGTGGGCGCGTCCCAACAGGTACCGAACCGAGTAATAATCGTAAAAAGCAGTGATAACACCCATTTTGACCAAACCATCGCAACCCTGATCAATCATGTCGATCAGTCAATACGATTCAAGGTCGTAGGGCCGCAGGATATAAACCTTAATTCAAATACCCAGGTCTCCGGAGATCTCTTTGTTGCACTTGGGCCATCAGCGGTAAAAGCAGTTAATCAGCTCAACACCGAGACAAGCTCGATAAACGCCTATCTGACACTAGAACAATACAACGCTTTGGAAATTGATGGTCAGCTCACCATCTTACTGGATCAACCACTGCATCGTTACCTCGTTTTTTGCAAGCTTATACTTGGCGTTAACAGCATCGGCGTACTCGAAGAAAACAAGATCGATCTCAGTCAGAAACAGGCCCGGACCCTGGATGAATATAATCTGAGATTAAACCAGTACCGGGTAGATCAGGTTAACAAGCTGCTGCCGGTACTCCGGGATTTGCTTCAACAAAATGACGCACTACTGATGCTGCCTCGACAATCGATTTACAATCGTGAAACCGTTAAGGGGGTATTGTTGAGCAGTTATCGGAATCGTAAACCTGCAGTCAGTTATTCCGCAGCCCATGTAAAAACAGGTGCAGTCGCATCTATTTTTTCATCCCCGGTGGATATTGGCCGGCACCTGGCGTTATTGGTAAACCAGGAACTGAAAAATCAATCTCGCGCTGGCTCGCAGATTCAGTTTGCGCGGTTTTACACAATTGCTACAAACTCGCGGGTTGCGGCTGCTCTTGGAATCAATCTACCCGAAGAGCAGAAACTACGCTCCAAACTTGACGGGTTACAGCAATGAAACGCCTCGGTATCAAGTATCAGATCCTGTTGATTACACTGATCCCGGTATTCCTGATCGATCTGTTTTTCACCTACAAGCATATCGATGGCAGTATCGAGCAGGCAAACGAATTATTGCAGAGTAAAAGTCAAATCATAGCCCGCCAGATTGCCGGTGCCTCCGAATTCAACCTGTTTACGGGTAACGATAGTCAAATTGAGTACCTCCTTGAGCAAGCTGTCGGTAGTAACGATATTGTACTGGCGTCGATATATGATCGGCAGGGTAATTTGATAGCAAAATCGGTTACTAAGGAGTTTCAGCAATCAGAGGCTACTAATTATTATTACTATCGTCAGGCAATTCTGTCTCAAAGCATTGAATACTCGGACGTATTTACGCCGGATGTTGACGATGCACGCCAGGCCAGTGTTTTAGGCTGGGTGCATCTTTACATTTCACGCCTGCAGCTACAACGAACCACCGGACGGATCATTACCGACTCGGTTGTATTTTTTATCTCGATATTAATTATGGCGATCATTTTAACCGTGATAATTAGTCGCAGAATCACGCAACCGATTTTTCGTTTGATGGAACATTTGAAATTCGTCGAGACCGGCCAGCTCGGTAAAACAATTGAGCCGGTGGAAACAAATGAAATCGGAGCGCTACAAAAAGGTTTCAATCGTATGACCCAGGCCCTGCTCGCCAATCGTAGCCATTTGAATCGGAGGATCCAACAGGCAACCCAGCAACTCAATGAAGCAATAACCGACCTCGAAACGAAAAACCGGGAACTGGGTTTCGCTCGTGATGAAGCACAAAACGCCAATCTGACCAAATCCAAGTTTCTCGCCAACATGAGCCATGAAATCCGCACCCCGATCAATGGCATCAAGGGTTTTATAAGCTTACTGAGTCAGTCGAAGCTTGAACTATCACAGCAGCGTTATGTCGATATTATCCAGAAATCTACCAACGATCTGACCAACATCGTAAACGAAATTCTGGATTTCTCGAAAATGGAATCCGGTAAGTTGCATATTGTCGATGAGGAATTCGATCTTTACGAAGTCATCGAACAAACACGCGACATACTTTTTATTAATGTGTTAACAAAAAACATCGATCTTAATTTGATTATCTACAGTGACACACCACGTTGGGTAATTGGTGACAAGCTAAGACTCAAGCAAATTCTGCTGAATTTGATTGGTAACGCGATTAAATTCACCGATCAGGGTCGTGTGGTAATAAAGGTTAGCCTGGAAGACAGTCATAATGATCAGGTTGATATTGAAATTGCAATTGAGGACAGTGGAATTGGAATTTCAGAACACGATCAGCAATCCCTGTTCCAGGCCTTTAGCCAGGTCGAAAGCTCCGATACGAGACGTTTTGCAGGAACCGGACTCGGGCTCGTTATCAGTAAAAATCTTGCCGCCTTAATGGGTGGCGACATAGCGATATACTCGAAGCCCGGTGAAGGTTCTAAATTCACGCTAAAACTGCCCTTTAAACTCGGCAACCAGTCCGATGCTTCCACTGCAGGAGAAACCAATGTTGCGAAGGCATTAATATTTGCCGCAGATAATTATTGCCTGATGGAGACCCGCAGTCTTTACGATCGTGCGGGCGTGAACACCGAATGTAGCCTGGTCGACAATAACAAAGGAACCGATCCTGTGATGCAATGTATCCAACGCAATATTGCTTACGTGGATCTGCTGGTATTCGACTTGCGACATTTGGGAATTGATCTGGAAAAAGTGCTTAATCCGGAAATTACCAATACTACTCGAATCATCGTAATGCATTACGATCTAGACACAGAATTGCCGGCTAATCACGGGAAAGCTGAATTTGTTTCAATCATTAACACTAGCCAGGCGATTGCCAAATTACTCGCCAAAGAGTCGGTTTCGGAAACATGCAAGGCAGGAAATCAATTTCAGGCACAACACAAAAGAGTGCTACTGGTTGATGATAACCAGGTGAATTTAAAACTCGCGAGTGAATTCATTCGTTTGTGGGGACACGAAGTAGTCGAGGCCGAAGATGGGGATAAGGCCTTGAAAGTTTATAAGAAGCATAAGTTCGATCTCATAATTCTCGATATTCAAATGCCTGATATCGACGGGATCAGTCTTTTGCAGATGATGCGAGAACATAAACCAAAGGACCGGACTCCAATTGTCGCATTGACAGCAAATGTCTTAAACGATGAAGCAGGACGATTAATCGGTCTGGGATTCGACTACTTTCTCAGTAAACCTATAGACGAAGATAAATTTCGCTCGTTGCTTGATGGGAACGCAAAGCGCCAGACACCAGAAGTCATCGCATCTGTTGATCCCGATGCAACCCGGGATTGCTCGTTAGATTATGCGAGATCGCTGGCCTTATCAGCTGACAACGAGTCTTTGCTCAAGCAAATATTTGAGATCTTACAGCGGGATATTCCTGATCAACAATTACAACTCGAAAATGCTTTAGCACAACTTGATCACGATCGGCTTGCAGCGATAGTCCATAAACTTCATGGTGTAACATGTTATGCAAGCCTGCCACGGTTGAGGCACAAGTTACTCGGATTCCAGCAAAGCCTGTCTCATGACAGCAAAACCCCACTTGATATATCGGTGCAGAAGTTGAACCAGGAGTTGAGCGCGGTAAAGCTGGAGGTTGATCGGTACCTGGAGCAAATGGATGCTGAGGGCATTTCCAGCTAAGACTCCAGCACCACCATTGCTACCACGTAATGCTTTTCGTCGGATAATGAGATCATCGCATTTTTGATTTTGAGACCGGCAATCAAATCAATGGCACTACCCAGGAATCGCAGCAGGGGTCTACCCTGTGTATCGTTGTCAATTTGTATCGAGTGAAAGCCCAGTTGCTCACCGATTCCAGTTCCCAGCGCTTTTGCCACGGCCTCCTTCGCCGCAAATCGTGTTGCCAGGTATGTAGTGGAGTGCTTGCGGCGATCGAACTCCGCCAGTTCGTCATCGGTTAGAATTCGGCGTGCAAAACGCTCACCAAACTTTGCGCTCAATTTTTCAAAGCGAACGGTTTCTGCGATATCGACACCTATGCCAACAATCATAAACCCTGTGCTCGCGCTTCTAACATCAACCTTTTTATATCCTGAATCGCCTTCTCAAGCCCCATGAAAACCGCATCGGCAATAATCGCATGCCCAATATTTAATTCTGTCACCAGCGGATTGGCAGCTATCGGACGTACATTGTGACGATTAAGCCCGTGTCCCGCGTTGACTTGCAGTCCTTTACCGTGGGCGTAGGCTATCGACTCGTTTATCGTCGACAACAAGCCTAACTGTTCATCGCCATGTGCATCCGCATAGTGACCCGTGTGAATTTCGATACAGGGCGCGCCACATTCGATGACAGCATCAATTTGTTCCAGGCTGGCGTCGATGAAGGGTGACACCCGTGTCCCTACCTCTGCCAATCGGGTACAGCAGGCCCGCACCTGTTCGATCTGGCCTGCGACATCAAGACCGCCCTCGGTGGTTAGTTCCTCTCGCTTCTCCGGTACCAGACAGACATCTTCAGCTTTCAATTTACAGGCAAAAGAAATCATTTCATCAGTAATAGCAACTTCCAGGTTAAGCTTGGTATTAACCACTTGTTTGAGCAACAACGCATCGCGTTCCTGGATATGGCGCCTGTCTTCTCGCAAATGAAAAGTTATCGAATCTGCGCCGGAATGCTCGGCAACCTGGGCAGCATACACCGGGTCGGGGTAGCGAGTACCTCGCGCCTGGCGCAAGGTAGCCACATGATCAATATTGACTCCCAGGGTTATGGGGCTAGTCATTTTCGCCTCATCATTTCAACAGAAACCTCGCGCGATTTTAGCGTTTTTCCATGCAAGTTAAAGTCAATAGTGCTACGCAGCACCGATTTTGCAAGGCGTAATACAGATTTACGCTGGTATTCACCTTTGGTCCAGTCAATGACAACCTGCCCGCTCACGGAATCCTTAGTGGAATCTGGACAGGCTACAAAACCGCTATTGATCACGAACTGGTAAGATGCATCCGCTCGGATTTTCTGTCCCGTTGCGGCATCCAGAGACAGGTTCGGAAAATAGCCCAGGTGCTGCATCAACTCGAGCTCAAACCTGCGCAAGCGCGCTTCGTCGATGTCATCTACAGCCTGCTGCAATAAAGACAGATAACTGGCGAAAACTTCCGGATTGGATTCAGACTGGGGTAGCAAAGCGCCGATAAGCTCGTTCACGTACAATAACGCCAGGTAGTTTTTTTCATCGACCGGTAACGCCTGGCCTTCGATGCTGGTCAAGGTTTTTAGCTCCTGCCTTCCAGTCCAACTGATATTCAGCATCACGAAGGGTTGGTAAGGTGCCTTTGCCGGGTTGCGACGTGCACCCTTGGCCATCGCCCGAATACATCCATAATCCCGGGTAAAGAAGTCTAGAATCAAGCTCGTATTCTGCCAGTCACGACGACGCAGAATAAAAGATAACTGGTCACTAACCCTGGTTTCCATCCGAGTAACCAAACGCTGCCAGGGACTGTTCGTCATCGGCCCAGTCCGCGCGCACCTTAACCCAAAGCTGGAGATAAACTTTTGCATCTAATAATCGTTCTATATCGCCGCGCGCAAGTGACCCTACCTTTTTTAACAGGTTTCCATTTTTGCCGATGACTATCGCTTTTTGTGATTTTCGCTCAACCCAAATAGTTGCCGATATACGTGTGATATCGGTCTCTTCGATGTAATGATCTATGTTAACCGTAATTGAATAGGGCAACTCCTGCTCGAGTACACGAAACAGTTTCTCGCGCACAATTTCCGCACTGATAAATCGCATCGATTTGTCGGTGAGTTGATCATCCGGGAATTGTGGTACTGCGACGGGTAGACGGGCTACTATAAGCTGCTCAAGTCGGACTAGATTATCCCCGGTCAGTGCCGACACCGGCACACATTCGAAATCCGGAACCTGTTGCGAGATTTTTTGCATTACCGGCAGGCAGGCTTCGCGACTTTTTTGATCGGTCTTGTTGAGCACAATCAGAACCTTTTCGTAACTGGCCACGCGACTCAGGATTTTTTCATCTTCCTTGTTGAAATGAGCAACATCGAGCAGCACACATATCAGATCGGCGTCATCCAGCATGCTCGTTGCAGCACGGTTCATATAACGGTGGATTGCCTTTTGATTGTTATCATGAATCCCGGGGGTATCGACAAAAATGCACTGATACTGCTCGGTGGTTTTAATACCGAGTATCTGATGCCGAGTGGTTTGCGGTCGATGCGCTGTGATACTGAGTTTTTGGCCAACAAGCGCATTCATTAAAGTCGATTTGCCCGTATTGGGTTTGCCAATCAGTGCAACGTAACCACATCGAAACTCGTCAGTCATGTTCCCAGTTTATCAAGTATTTTTTGGGCAGCTTGCTGCTCTGCTTTCTTGCGACTGGAACCCTTGCCCTTACTCTGCATATCAAGTTCCGTGACCTTACAGCTAACGGTAAATACCTGATTGTGCGATTTACCGCTGGTTTGCTCAACCCGGTAACTGGGCAATTGCTTTTTCCGGGCCTGCAAATATTCCTGCAACTGGGTCTTGGGATCTCTTAGATTGGCGTTTTCATCGACAGCATGCAGCTGTCCCTGGAACAGGCGTAAAACCGCGGTTTCGGCCTGTGCATAATCACTATCCAGATAAATGGCAGCAATCAACGCTTCCAGCGCATCGGCAAGAATTGATGCACGACGAAATCCCCCGCTTTTCAATTCGCCACCCCCGAGGTGGATGTAGTCGCCAAGGCTCATCTCCAGGGCGACTTGAGCCAGGGTCTCTTCTTTTACCAGGGACGCCCGTATACGACTTAAATCTCCCTCGTCGGCGTCGGTGAAGCGCAGGTAGATATGGTTTGAAATGATCAGATTGAGGATGCTGTCGCCGAGAAACTCGAGTCGCTCGTTATTGTTACTGCGCGAATAGCTGCGATGGGTCAGTGCCTGTTCCAGTAAATCCTGCTGCCTGAATTGGTATCCGGTAAGCGTGCAGAATTTATCGGCATTCACCGCTCAATCACTGCGCTTTGAACGAAATGACCACCGATAAACAAGGGCCCTATAAAATTATCCCTGGCCTCCCAATCGACGGTCACAGTGGTTTTGCCATCTTTGCGTACCATGGTTACATGCTCACGCTGGACGTATCTGACTTCATTTATATACAGACGTTTTTGTAGGGATGTCCAGATCTCGCGCTTGGATTTTGGATCCACTCGCTCGTCCAGTGTCAAAGCGTCCAATGCAGACTTGACCTGGTAACTACCATAATACATCGGAAAAACCTTGAAAAACATTATCAGTAATAATGCAAAAATACCGAACACAGCAATCCAGCCGAAACTTGACATGCCTTTTTGTCGGTGTCTCGAGTTTGTTGATCTTTTCATCATAAATTCCTCAGTTCGAAATTTTGCGGCCAACCCTGGACAATTTCAGCCCAGTTCCGTCATTACGCCAATCCCAGTGCATCCATATCATAACAGCCTTTCCAACCAGGTTTTCCTCGGGTACATAACCCCATACCCTGCTGTCATTACTGTGGTCGCGATTATCCCCCATGACGAAATATTGCCCCTCTGGTACGAATAACTCGCCATTAATACCGAATGTACTGCCTGGATTTGTCATTACTGTATATTTTGACTGGTCAATCTCTTCGAGATACACCTGGCATTTTGCTCCAGCCCGATCACAGCCATTCGCATTTTGCATTTTATTTAAATCACCTAATCCCTGATAAATACCGTCGGTTTCGATATCCAGGAGCTTGCCGTTGATCGACAAACGGCGATTATAGTAACCAAGATGATCACCGGGCAATCCAATAACTCGCTTAATATAATCTTGCGACTCATCCTGAGGATAGCGGAATACCACGACATCGCCACGTATTGGCCTGTTACCCTCGGTAAGCCGGTATTGCCAGACCGGCATTCTCAAGCCATAGGTAAATTTATTAACCAGGATAAAATCACCGACTAACAAGGTAGGCATCATCGAACCCGAGGGTATACGAAAAGGCTCAAATAAAAATGCGCGCAGCACCAATACCGCCACCAAGACTGGAAAAAAGGCTCGCGAATACTCAATTACAAGCGGTTCCTTGGTGGCCTTACTCATTGCATGTTGTTTTCGAAAGCGTGCAAACAGGAGCACATCGGCAAGCCATAGCAGGCCGGTTACCGCGGTCAGGATCAATAATAAAAACTCAAAATCAAAATGGATCATTCAGTATGTCTCTACCCTGTGCAATTCCGTATTTCTAACTATCTACTTTTAATACCGCTAGAAAAGCATCCTGCGGGATTTCAACATTCCCGACTTGCTTCATACGCTTTTTACCGGCTTTTTGTTTCTCAAGCAATTTTCGTTTACGCGTAACATCACCGCCATAACATTTGGCTGTGACATTCTTGCGCAAAGCCTTAACATTCGAGCGTGCAATAATGTTTGAACCGATGGCAGCCTGAATCGCTACATCAAACATCTGTCGTGGAATCAATTCCTTCATTTTAGAGACCAGTTCTCGACCCCGATAATCTGCATTGCTTCTATGTACTATTAGCGACAACGCATCTACTTTTTCCCCGTTGATAAGCACATCGAGTTTAACCAGGTTTGATGCCTCGAAACGCAGAAACTCATAATCAAATGATGCATAGCCGCGACTGACCGATTTCAGACGATCAAAAAAATCGAGCACGACCTCGCTCAGGGGTAATTCAAATACCAGCGATACCTGATTCCCGAGAAACTGCATATCCTTTTGCACTCCCCGTTTTTCGATACATAGCGAAATCACCGCGCCGATATAGGCTTCGGGTAACAGTATGTTGGCCTGGATAATTGGTTCGCGAATATCATTAATTTTATTGATTGCGGGTAAGTCTGCCGGGTTATGAATCTCGATCAGTTCGCTTGCTGTCGATTCCACCTGGTAAACAACGGTAGGGGCAGTGGTAATCAAGTCAAGATCGTATTCGCGTTCCAGCCTTTCCTGCACTATTTCCATATGTAACATGCCCAGAAAACCGCAGCGAAATCCAAAACCGAGCGCCTGCGAAGTCTCAGGTTCGAACTGTAGAGCGGCATCGTTCAACTTCAGTTTTTTAAGCGCTTCACGGCAATCTTCGTAATCGTCTGAGCTTATTGGAAACAGACCGGCAAATACGCGTGGCTGGATTTGCTTAAAATCGGCCAAAGCCTGCTCGGCTGGATGTTGCGACATGGTGATGGTATCGCCAACCCGGGCTAACTCAATATCCTTGATGCCAGCGATGATAAAACCAACGCTACCGGCCTGCAGGTGCTCGGTATTTTTGCGTTTGGGTGTAAACACGCCGACCTTCTCAACCAGAAATTCCTGCCCGTTCGACATCATTTTTATCTTTTGCTTAGGTTTGATCTGGCCTTCCACGACGCGGACCAGGGTAATTACACCGACGTAATTATCAAACCATGAATCAATCACTAAAGCCTGGGTTTTATTCTCTTCGGAACCAGACGGCGGGGGAATTTTTTCAATGATCTGCTCTAACAGGTCTTCGATCCCGACGCCGGTCTTGGCGCTCACTTCAATCGCTTCGGATGCATCAAGTCCAATAATTTCCTCGATTTCCAGTTTCACTCGTTCCGTATCAGCCGCCGGCAGGTCGATCTTGTTCAGCACAGGAATGACTTCGAGGTTGAGATCAATTGCGGTGTAGCAGTTGGCGACGCTTTGAGCCTCTACGCCCTGGGATGCGTCAACGATCAATAAGGCACCTTCGCAGGCTGCAAGCGAGCGTGATACTTCATAAGAAAAGTCGACGTGACCTGGGGTATCAATAAAATTTAGCGTATATTTCTTGCCGTCTCGAGCCTGGTACTTAAGTGAAACGCTTTGTGCCTTGATCGTGATGCCTCGTTCACGCTCGAGGTCCATTGAATCTAGGACCTGGGCTTCCATTTCGCGCTCGCTCAGACCTCCGCAAAGCTGGATAAATCTGTCTGCTAACGTGGATTTCCCATGATCGATGTGGGCAATAATCGAAAAATTGCGAATTAACTCCATGCGCATAGATTATAGCCGCCCTGCCCGGCTTGATGGTTTTGCTGAATAATTGAATTGCCAGCGTATAGAAATCTGGCTGTGGGTATAAAAAACCTGCAGAGTTTACGCTAAAGCCATCACAGCTATCAATGCCGATTCATCGAAAAAAAAGTGACAGATTTCTGTATCACCGTAACAAAGCACTGGTACCAGGGCATCGTATTGTCGAATTAGCTCGGTATCCCGGTCGATATCTACCTCGCGCCAGCTAACAGATGGGTGGTTGCGGGTAAATGCCACCAGTGCTTTGCGCATCGCATCGCAGAGGTGGCATTGTTCCCGGTAATAGAGGATCAGCTCCAATCAGCTTATATCGACTTAAGAGTCTTCAGGGCGTATCGCCAGAAACACCGGTCCAGCACGGCGCTGTACCAAAAGAGCTACCGACTTGCCAGCTCTCAGTTCATCGGTGATATCGGCAAAATCGCCCAACGAGTCGATTTCATGGTTATCAATCATAGTGATTACGTCACCTTTCAAAATCCCGGCATCACTGGCAGGCCCATACTCATCCACTTCGACAACCTGCACTCCGTTATCGATTTTGAGTCGCTTGCCGGCTTCGCTACTTAATGCCTCGACCTTCATTCCAAGCGCTGAATCCTCTCTTGATTTATCTCCATTTGGCGTGAAGGACGCCTGCGTCATCGCAGTTGGCAACTCAGCTATCTGAACCCCGATAGTACGTCGCCTTTTGTCACGTACCACCGTTACTCGCGCCTGCTCACCGACCTTTGCGCGCCCAACTAACGGGGGCAACCCACTTGAGCGCATCACTTTCTTGCCGTTAAATTCAATAATCACATCGCCCACTTCAAGTCCAGCTGCAGCTGCTGGGCTGTCATCCAGCACCTTGGCAACCAGGGCACCATGCGGGTTTTCCATGCCAAAGGATTCAGCCAGCTCACGCGTGACTTCCTGGATTAACACGCCTAACCATCCACGTGATACCGAACCGGTTTCTTTAATCTGATTCGCAACATCGACTGCCATTTCAATTGGTATGGCGAAAGACAAACCCATGAAGCCGCCGGTACGGCTGTATATTTGCGAATTGATTCCTACAACTTCACCGTCCATGTTAAAGAGCGGCCCCCCGGAATTTCCGGGATTAATCGCAACGTCAGTCTGGATGAAAGGTACGTAGTTATCGCTGGGTAAACTGCGTCCTTTGGCACTCACGATTCCTGCGGTTACACTATGGTCAAAACCGAAGGGTGACCCAATCGCAAGTACCCATTCACCGACCTTAAGCTTGTCTGAATCTCCGAACTGCAGAACCGGCAAGCCTTCAGCTTCAACCTTTAGAACTGCGACGTCAGAAGCCTCATCCGAGCCAACGATTTTTGCTACGAATTCCTTGCGATTCGACATCCGCACAATAACTTCATCGGCGTCCGCAATAACGTGGTGGTTGGTTAAAATATAACCGTCTTTGGAGATGATGAACCCCGAACCCAGGGATTGCGCATCGCGGCGCCTACGCTCGAGTTCATCGCGATCAAAAAACTTCTCAAACAGTTCTCCAAAGGGTGACCCTTCAGGCAGTTCTGGAATATTATATTCCCTTGAACTGGAAGGTCTTGCCCTGGTCTTGGTGCTGATATTGACGACCGAATCCTTTGCCTCGTCGACAATCTCTGTAAAATTGGGTAATGCAGCCTGGGCTAACAATGGCATGCTAAAAACAATTACAAAAATCGTTTTATACAAATGCTTGCTTAAATTTTTCATTAATGATTTCCAGATATTTTCAAATTAATTTTATGACCTCAAACGGGGCTCGGGGTTCACCTGAATATCAACGATATAGGGTGACAATTGTTCATATTCAAGCGTTTTGGTAAGAAATACTGCAAATTTAAAGCCCGCAAAAAAACCTGCGGCTGCAGCCAACGCTACCAGCCCTTCCGACGCTGTGGCCAGAGCAGCCATCGATCCTGCAAAAATCATTCCCAGTAGTGGTAATCCATAAATCGTCAAGCTCGCTTTTACCAGCGCAGCCTCAGACAATCCGAGCGTAAGCATGTCACCCGGCTTCACATCTTGATCGGTTTCAATCAGGAGTGGCTTCGAGCGACGACCCAGTAAACGACCCAGTGCGCCGGTGCCGCAACCCTGACTCAATTCACACTGACCGCAAACAGAACCCCGCTGCAGCTCGAGTTCAACCTGCTTGCCATCACAACGGGTAACAATTGCCGATTCCGTAATCATCTGGAAAATTTCAGATTAATTTGTTGGTAAGCAGATTTTGATACCAAATCTGCGTGATCGCAAGGCGCATTTTTATAGTCATACGTATGGACAAGTCTGGCATAGATGCTTACTGTTGTTGGTAGGATATCGATTCCGCGACCTGTTTTACGGTAATAGCCGGTACTTCGCCAATCGCAGTCACCGAATGATTGTTCAAAATACGGATAAAAGCATTAACCGCACCCATCGAGGATCCTCCCCGGTGGGTTTCGCCGGTTTGTCGCTCGATGAATACCGATAGTGAAGCCAGGCCGTCGGTATAAACCATTTGATGAACGAAGTGCTCGGTTCCAGGAATTTGGCGCTTCAGTACCGATTCGCGCCAAAAGCCACCTGGCGCATTGCCAAATTGCCAGGATTTGTCCGCGGCAAAAGATTGTGAGCTATCGCCACTGTGAAAGCGCACCAGGGTAAAGTTTTCATCGATTGACGGCATGGTGTCAATAACCGGTTTTTCATCGCCTTCGAACACTTTCAAACTGGTAAACATAACTTCCTCAACGACCTTACCGTCTTCATTGATAAGGCTTGATTTCATCATCAACCCATTTTGTTCGTTAATCCAGAATTTCAGGCCATATCGATAATTATCCTTCGGGTCGATATGTACGACCATGGCGCTCATATTGGCAACACGATCCATACCCAACAACTTCATTTCATAATATTTTTCAATTCGGGCAATGTCTTCAGGAATAAATATTGGTGAGAAACTGTTCTTACGCGCAATATCAACGATAACCTTGCGACTGGAGGGCCAGATGCAAGTCAGGTTCTGATTGTCGCGGATAACCTCACGCGCCTCACCATTGAGCGAAATCAACCGTTCCTTCTCACCTTGCGCATCCCGGTAGTGAGAAATCTGCATGCTTTCGAGCTGATTATCATGCAGGTAAACAAAATCGCCACGATAGCTAAGGTTACGCATTGCATTGGACATCTTTTGCACCCAATCCATCGCTGGATCAGCGAACACAGGTGCGCTAAGCAGTGTCGGAATCAGGATTGGAAGCAGGCCTTTCGTTAGAAAATTCAACTTACCTGCCCAATCACTGCTGTGAATCAAAACCAGCAACCCTGGCTTGTGGGATCAATCCTTGCATTGAGTTAGAGTACTCGGTGTGATTTACGAGGTATGCGTTCAGCTTCTGTTGCAAACCCGGCGATTCACGCTCCACCTTCCAGCGCGTACCGAGAGGTTGTATCTTGGTAGTAACCGGAACCGCGCTGATCTGGACCTGTTGGCCGGCAAGCTGTTGTACTTTTTGCTGATCGGCGGCAACAAGAGCATCGTCGATCTGCCCTGCCTCCTGTTTAAGAGGTTGCCACAACGCGACCGTGACAATGGCGACGCTTACTGCAACCGCTAAGCCGGCAAAGGGTTTCATTGAAACCCAGCTCAAAACCGACGCCTCCTTGACCGATGTTTCCGACATTTTCGGGTTAGCATCGGGCTGTGCCACTTCATCGCGGATTCGAACCATGACATCGCTGTGGAAACTGGTATCAATAACCTGCGGTAACTCATGCCGTATTACGTCGCCAATCATTTGATAGCGCCGCATACGATACTGCAAGTTGACATCTCCAATTACTTCATCAAGGTTTGCATCGGCATTTTCGCCGGGATAGTCGTCCAGCAGGAACGATAATTTCTCGTCTAAATCTGTCATTTCCAAGTCTCGTATTAAGCCAAGATTAATCTTAAATTGTTAAAATCTGTTACTTAGTCACTCTAACAGGGGTCTAAGTTCCTTATCTATTACATCTCTGGCGCGAAATATTCTGGATCGAACCGTGCCAATGGGACAATCCATCACCTGCGCAATCTCTTCATAGCTCAAACCGTCGAATTCGCGCAAGGTAATCGCAGATTTCAGGTCATCGGGCAACTTCTCGATAGCGCTGAAAATCGTTGCCTTGATTTCTTCAGTCAACAACAGATTTTCAGGATTGGCATACTCCTTTAGCCCGGATTCGCCCTCGAAATGCTCGGCGTCGTCGACGTCAATCGCATAACCCGGTGACTTGCGCGCACGCGACGCCAGATAATTTTTCGCCGTGTTGGCAGCAATCCGGTAAAGCCAGGTATAAAACTGACTATCGCCTCTGAAGTTATGGATCGCCCGAAACGCCTTTATAAACGAATCCTGAGCGATATCCTGGCACTCCGCCTGATCAGATACAAACCTGCCGATCAAGTTGACCACCTTGTGCTGATACTTTTGTACCAGGATATCAAAAGCGCCCTTGTCTCCAGCCTGTACCCTTCTCACCAACTCTGCATCAAGCAGACTAGTCCCCATTTATATCCCTGGTTTGTTTATATTTTTCGGTGATAATCAAAACTTATCTTCCGAACCTCGTGATAGAGACTGATTATATAGTAAAAAGTTCTTCCTACTCCGGGGTTTTGAGATACGCAGGATTTCACTATACTGGGTCGAACTTATTCCAAATACAGTCATGCCCAACCAATTAAATTTTGACATAATTATTATCGGCTCCGGCGCTGCTGGCCTTTCTGCCGCCCTGCACTTACCCACCTCGCTTAAGGTTGCGATTCTCGCTAAAACTCCTGGCGAACAACATTCGAGTTACTGGGCACAGGGTGGGATTTCTGCAGTGCTCGAGCCGGAAGACAGCATCGATCAGCATGCCATCGACACCATCGAGGCGGGCGCCGGTCTGTGCGACGAAGCGGTTGTTAGATTTTGTGCTGGCGCCGGCAAACAAAGCATCGAATGGCTGGCAGATCTCGGTATGCCGTTTTCACGTGACCGTCAGGAAATCAGCACAAGTGGCTTTCATTTAACTCGCGAAGGCGGACATAGTCGACGCAGAGTTGTGCACGCTGCCGATGCCACGGGAAAAGCTTTACAGCAAACCCTGCAGGCACATGTACTGGAACGGGATAACATCCAGATTTTCAACCACCACATTGCGATCGACCTGATAAACAGGCAGCAAAAGTGCGTTGGCCTCTATGCCCTCAATCGACAAAGTCAACGTATCGATGTCTTCAAGGCGCGTAAAATAATTCTGGCCACTGGGGGCGCCAGCAAAGTTTATCTGTATACCAGTAATCCGGATGGCTCGACGGGTGACGGTATTGCGATGGCATGGCGTGCTGGTTGCCGCGTCGCCAATATGGAATTCATTCAGTTTCATCCGACCTGTCTCTATCATCCGGAAGCAAAGTCGTTTTTGATTACCGAGGCTATTCGTGGTGAGGGTGGTAAATTGTTGTTGCCTGACGGGGAACGTTTCATGCACCGCTTCGATGAGCGTGCGGAACTCGCACCGCGGGATATCGTGGCGCGCGCGATTGACCACGAAATGAAACGTCTCGGCATCGATTGCGTATACCTCGATATCAGTCATAAAAGCAGGGCTTTTATCAAGTCACATTTTCCAACCATTTATCAGCGTTGCCTGGAATTTGATATCGATATCACCAAACAATCGATTCCGGTCGTTCCTGCGGCCCACTACACCTGTGGTGGCGTGATGGTCGATATGAGCGGCCGTACTGATCTGGAAAATCTGTATGCCGTCGGTGAGGTTGCTTGCTCAGGACTGCATGGCGCTAATCGCATGGCCAGTAATTCGCTGCTCGAATGCCTGGTATTTTCACAAGCCGCTGCCCACGAGATCGCCGCAGAGATCGATAGCAAGACAGCCTTGCCTGTGCTCGAGCGCTGGGATGAATCCCAGGTAACCGATTCTGATGAAGACATCGTCGTGGCGCACAATTGGGATGAATTACGGCGCTTTATGTGGGATTACGTCGGCATTGTACGCACCAACAAGCGCCTGGAAAGAGCCCTGCATCGCACCGACCTGCTTAAAAGTGAAATCAACGAGTATTATGGTAATTACAAGGTTTCGCCTGATCTGCTGGAATTACGTAACCTGGTTGTAGTCGCGGACCTGATCATCCGCTCAGCGCTGCTGCGCAAGGAGAGTCGCGGCCTGCATTTTACCCTCGACTACCCGAAAACCAGCGACAAGTTCCTGACACCAACCATTCTCGATCCCCGACAACAAAAGCAAAGCCCCGCCAAACTCGCCACTATTTAATCACGGGCTACCACAGCATAATTCCATTCAAAACGGCGCGCAGGCGTCGGTTGGGAGCGCCTTTTGCGGAACATGTATCGAGGTGGCTATAGTCGAAGGTCCGGAATTACTTTCAAAGCAATCTGGGTGATAGAATACCTCGATGATTGAGCAGCAGACGATTACGGTTCAGACCCAAGGAAGAGAAACGATCAACATTACGCGCGAGATCGAACAGGTATTGCGGACGGCAGAGATCAAGCAAGGGCTGTGTCATGTATTCGTGCATCACACCAGTGCATCGCTGATCATCACCGAAAACGCGGATAGTAACGTGCGCCGTGACCTTGAAAACTATATCGCCAAACTGATACTCGATGGCGACCCGGCATACCTGCATGACCAGGAAGGCCCGGACGATATGGCAGCACATATCCGCTCGGTCCTGACTCAGTCCGAAATCACTATTCCGATCCAGGCGGGAAGGCTCGCATTTGGTACCTGGCAGGGCTTATTTTTATGGGAACACCGTTACCGCGCTCATCGTCGTAACATCACGGTTACGCTAACGGGTTTATAAGAATTATTTTTATATTGATATTGCCATTGCAGGATAAAACCGGAGAATGAACCGTTAATTATCAGACCAAGTTGAGGGAGAATCATGAAAATAATTCTGTTAGGACCACCCGGAGCCGGTAAAGGTACAATTGCGAAGGCCTTGATGCAGCATGACGGATCGGTACAGATTTCAACCGGCGATATTTTGCGTGGCGCAGTTGCCGCGGGTACCGAGTTGGGAAAACAGGCGGAAGCCGCAATGACGGCTGGCGATCTGGTAACCGATGAATTAATTATGGGGATCATGGAAGAACGCTTGCTGGAGGAAGATTGCAAACAAGGGTATCTACTCGACGGCTTTCCTCGCACCATACCCCAGGCTGAGGCGTTAAAGGCACTGCTTGTAAAACTTGGAGAAAAGCTAGACTGCGCGCTGGAACTGGACATAGCGCGCGATGTTATTATCGACAGGCTGACCACCCGACGCACCTGTCCCAACTGCGGTGAAATTTACAATGTTAAATCCAAGCCACCGAAAGTCGAAGGTATCTGTGACGTCTGCGGCAGTGAAATCGCACAGCGTGATGATGAAACCGAAGAGGCGATTGAGAATCGTCTACAGGTGTACAATGAGCAGACCGCCCCGTTAGTGGAATTTTATCGTAACGAAGGCTTGCTGGTGAGTGTACCCACATCTGATATTGCAGCAGTTATGGAAGCGATCAAGGACCGGATTTAGTCCTGAAATAGTGGCCTACCTGGCTTCGATTTCAATTCGCTCGATTCCGGCTACAAATACCTGCAGTCCGTCAAGCGTGGTAAAACCATCGCTGTGGATATCGTTTTTCATTACCCGGTAAGACTTCTTCGCACCCGATTGCGTGTTGATGACATGCACGGTAACGATTGCACTGCGTTTATCGACTTCGAGATAAATCATTATGCCGGCGGCAATAGACATGATAATCATGAATCCAATCGCTGCATTACGCATTTGCTTTTTGTTGCGTTCGGTAGCGGGATTATGAATTTTCCTTAGTTCCGGTTTCGCACGCGCCGATAGCATCCACATACATGCCATGATCACCGCAAGCGTAATTAGTATTTTACCGATCATTTAAATTCGAGGTTTGAATTAGGTTTTAGTTGCGGGAAAAGATGACCAGATGGTCAACATTGAGCCGGATCCCGATGCGTTCGTTAATTTTATGGTTATGGTGACTGGGCGCAAGGCACATGACCTCTATTCCGCTGTCCATTCTTAAAAAATACAAAAATTCGGCACCCCGAAAGGCCTTTTCGACAACGATCGCCGATTCGTCCGACTCGTCATCATGGATCACATCGTCCGGTCGAATCAGGATATCAACCATCGAACCGGGTTCAGCATTAATCCTGTTGTTACCCTTGATTACACCCAGACCGGTTTTGACCGACGTCGGACCTTCAACCGTGGCCGGAATAATGACACCCTGGCCGATAAAATCAGCGACAAAACGATTTGCCGGTTGATGGTAAAGATCATAACCACTTCCCTGCTGCATGATGCTGCCTTCATTCATGACATAAATCTGGTCAGCCATCGCAAATGCTTCATGTTGATCGTGAGTGACCAATATGGCAGTGTTATTTTCCTGTTTAAGGATACTCCGGACTTCACGCGCCAATTGTTCACGTAGTTCCACATCCATATTGGAGAAAGGTTCATCCAGCAACAGGATTCTGGGACGGGGGGCCAGTGCACGCGCCAGTGCGATACGCTGCTGCTGCCCACCCGAGAGCTGGTGCGGATAGGCTTGTGCATACGCAGGCATACCAACTATCGCAAGCAATTCATGGATTCGTACCTGCTGTTCCTGTCGGCTTAATCCCTTCAAACCAAAACGAACATTGTCGTCAACTCTCAAGTGCGGAAACAATGCAAAATCCTGGAACACCATGCCGATATTGCGTTTTTCAGGAGGAAGGTTGAATTTCCTGGAACTGACTTCAATATCGTCTATCAGGATGCGCCCACGCCAGACCGGCTCGAAACCCGCGATGGCACGTAAAACAGTGGTTTTACCGCAACCACTAGGACCCAACACACACCCGATTTGGCCCGGTTGCAGTGCAAAGCTAACCTGGTTTAAAACTTGCAGGTTATCGTAGCCGACCTCCAGTTTTTCGACTTCCAGATGCGATGTCATGAACCGGCTCTCGAAGCACCAATACCGTGGCTTAACAGGAGCACAGGTACCAGTCCGATCAACACTATCATCAGTGCCGCGGTAGACGAGTCGGCCAGGCGTTCGTCAGCCGCAAGTTCGAACGCTCGGACTGCGAGCGTGTTGAAGTTGAAGGGACGCAGTATTAGAGTCGCCGGCAACTCTTTCATGACATCGACAAACACGATAAGAAATGCGGTCAGCACGGTACCTTTCATCAACGGTAAATGAACCTGCATTAAAATTTCCAACGGCGTATACGACAACGATCGTGCCGAATCGTCCATCGAAAGTTTAATCTTGGTCAGGCCCGATTCAACCGACTGAATCGAGACTGCAAGGAAACGAACCATGTAGGCAAACATTACCGCAAACAAGCTTCCACTCAATAGTAATCCACTCGAGAATCCGAAGTGTTCGCGCATCAGACTATCGAGACTATTGTCGATCCACGCGAAGGGAATTATGACGCCGATTGCAACCACGGTACCGGGTATCGCATAACCGGTTGCAACCACGCGAATCGACGCGGTCACAGTATTGCTCTTGAACAGGCGCTTTCCGTATGCCAGGAAAAGGGCCAGCACTACCGCAAGCGCCGCAGCGCTTAGCGCCAGCGTGATTGAATGCATTATAAGCAGGATAAAAGATACATCGATCATATATTCATATGTTTCAAACGCCCATACAGCAAGCTGATAAGCCGGCAGCAGAAACCCAAACAGCAGCGGAACAAAGCAGGCGCAAAACGCGAGACCGGCATGATAACCGCCGAGGCGATACTGAGGTAAGGAACTGTAACGACTGGAGGTATGGTGATATTGGGCCCGCTTTCTCGACCAGCGCTCGATAATTACCAATACAAAAACAAACATCAGCAAGATTGCAGCTAGCTTGGCCGCGGCAGCGCCATCACCAAGCCCGAACCAGGTGCGAAAGATGCCGGTTGTAAAAACGCCCAGCCCGAAATAAGAAACCGCACCATAGTCTGCCAGTGTCTCCATTAAAGCGAGCGATAAACCCGCAACTATGGCGGGGCGTGCAAGCGGCAACGCGACCCGATAAAAACTTGTCCATACCGAACATCCCAGGGTCCGGCTTACTTCGAGCACGCAGACCGATTGTTCAAGAAATGCGGCCCGCGATAGCAGGTAAACATAGGGATATAGTACCAGCGAAAACATCGTGATCGCGCCCCCGAGTGAGCGTACTTCGGGGAAGAAGTAATCGTGCAACCCCCAGCCGGTCAGGTCCCTGATCCAGGTTTGCACCGGACCTGCATAATCGAACATTCCGGTATAGGTGTAGGCTATTATGTACGCAGGAAACGCCAGCGGCAGCAGCAAAGCCCAGGCAAAAAACTTCTTACCCGGAAATACACATACGCTGGTTAACCATGCGCAACCAACACCAATTACGAATGTGCCGGTGCCAACGCCTACCATGAGCAGGGCTGAATTCATTAGGTACTCACTCAATACTGTATCGAGCAAATGCTGCCAGACTTCACTGGTGGGATGGATAATAAAGCTCGCGATAGTAAATATCGGCAAGCTAAATAGAACCGCAACCAGCAATATCCCCGGCTTCCATAAGCGCTGCATGTAGGGATAGCTTGTGGAGGCTAGATTCAAGTGTTTACTACTCAAAGATTGTTAAGGATGCCGCGTGACAATCGTGTCGGGCACACCCGCTACCAAAAATCCAACTAAATAAACTAGTTTGCAAACTCGTTTCGGCGCTAAACTCGTCATGCATGGAAATGATACAAATACACGCAAACAATGCAGACTCTAATGAATATAGATAATAATGTAAATAATAACAGTTCTCATTTGCATTAACATTAACCATGCATGCAATTCCTGATAATCAAACCTTGTTAGAAGAAAATCGCTTTCAGTGGCAGGAAGTTTTTAACTACCTGGAAATAAAGCAGGTTGACCCCCACCAAATTGAAAAAATAGAACGCCTGTCGATCGCAAGTCCCTATGCCCTGCAGCAACTTCAACGCTCCCCGGAATTGATTGACTCGCTACTCAACCTGAAGAGATTTGCACTTAACAAAGAAATTATCGGAGGTGGCGTAGAAGAAAAAATTGATCTCGATCACGTCAAGCAACAACTCCGACACTATCGCCATCAAAAAATGGTCGAAATAATATATCTAGATGTGGCAGCGACAAATCCGCTTCAGCAAACACTGCAGCATCTTAGTGATCTCGCCGATCAATTAATTCGCACTGCACTAAATGCCTGTCAACAACAACTATCCGCAAAACATGGACAGCCCCTGGAAACCAATGGCGACGCCATGGAGTTGAATATTATTGCTATGGGCAAACTGGGTGGACGCGAGCTTAATTTTTCTTCCGATATCGATCTTATCTGCTGTTATGACAGCGATGGCGAACTCTCGGGTTATGGACAATTGAGTTACCAGGAATACTTTAGCCGCCAGGTACGGCTGCTTAACCAGCTATTGAGCGACGCGACGGCTGATGGTTTCGTTTATCGCGTTGACCTGCGCTTGCGGCCCTGGGGTGAATCCGGGCCGGTCGCACTCAATCATAGTGCCTTCGAGCACTACTACCAGTTACACGGTCGCGAGTGGGAACAGTATGCAATGGTTAAGGCACGCGTGTTAACCGGTAGCGAAGCCAGTCGAAATTATCTTGCGTCGATAATAAGACCTTTTGTTTATCGCAAGTACCACGATTACCGAGTGTTTGATGGCCTTGCTACGCTCAAGCAAAAGATAGACTCACAGGCGAAATCTAAGGGCATGCGAGTCAATATTAAAATTGGTCAGGGTGGGATTCGAGAAATCGAGTTTTTCGTACAAGCATTTCAAATCCTTAAAGGGGGACGCAATCATCAATTACAGAGCACTGGGATTTTCGACTGCTTTGATGCCCTCGACCAGCACAAAATTGTCGACACTGAAACGATACAAAAGCTGCGTCAGGCTTACTGCTTTTTGCGGCTGCTTGAAAATCGAATGCAGATGTTCAACGACCAGCAGACGCACGATTTACCCGAAAACCCGACCCATCGGGCTCGCATAGCCGCGACCATGAATTTTGTTGACTGGGATGCGCTTGTCGAGCAACTGCAGCAACATCGCGATGAGGTTTATCTTTGTTTTACCGAGCTGTTCAAACAGGAAGTGGCCTCCAGTACCGGCCTGGTTATCGACGATAGTTTTGATGAAGCAATCGACGATGACCGGCAATGGGAATTCATTGCTAACGCCAAAATCAACGAAGCGCAGAATATAAACCAGTTACTCAATCGGTTTCTGCAATCAAATGCGTGGAGTTTTATGTCGGCAAAGGCAAAGCAGCGTTTCACCACATTGTTACCGGGTCTAATCGAAGTCATCCGACCCTGTTCTCATCCAGGTGTTTTATTCGAGCGGTTTATGCGTTTATTCTCATCCATTGCGGGCCGTAGCGTCTATTTTGAACTGCTGTATCAGAATCAGGCGTTACTGGAAAAACTCGCATCTCTGTTCGAAAAGAGTGCATGGATTGCCGAAGAAGTCTCGCAATACCCTATTTTGCTCGAACATCTGATTCAGGCAGGCGACCAGCACCGATTCGACAAGTCAGTTTTACTGCAGCGTTTACAACAACAACTTAGCAATATCGAGGGTGACACTGAACTCGAGTTAGATAACCTGCGTTTATTCAAACGCGAACAAACACTGGTGATTGCCAGCGCTGAACTGGCACAGGAAATCGATGCCAATCAGGTTAGCCGCTATCTTTGTGATCTGGCCGAAGTCGTGCTGGAGTCCGTTTACCAGTTAGCCGACAAGGCGCTGCAGCAGCAATATGGTGTACCCGAATGCATCGACGAAGGAACCAGGCGCAGGGCTAACTTTGCGATAGTCGGATATGGCAAACTCGGCGGGCTTGAAATGCACTACCAGTCTGACCTCGACGTTATTTTCCTGCACGATTCCAACGGGGAACAACAACATACCAGCGGCGATAAAAGTGTCGAAAACCCAATCTTTTTCGCCCGCCTGGCGCAGAAAATAATTTCCATGACCAGCATATTGACCGCTTCGGGCAAGCTCTATGAAATCGATTCAAGGTTGAGACCGGAAGGATCGTCCGGCTTGCTGGTCTCATCAATCCAGGCCTATCTGCGCTACCAGCTGGAAAAGGCCTGGACCTGGGAGCACCAGGCGTTGATACGGGCCCGTGTGGTTGCCGGTGATCTCATACTAAAGCCGGAATTTGAACGCATCCGCGAACAGATACTCAGAGTACCTCGTGATGATCAGAAGTTACGCCGGGAAATCATCGAAATGCGAGAGCGAATTTACCACAGCAAGCGACCCCCGGAGGGTGAGCGCAGGGATTTGAAACATTCACGCGGCGGTATGGTTGATATCGAATTTCTGGTGCAATACTGGGTTCTCGCGCAAGTAAATAATATTGGCTCCGAATGTTTATATTCTGATAATATTAGCCTGCTAAACGAGTTGTTTCGGTTAAATCTGATTACCAGTTCGCAATCGCAACTGGTTGATATTTACCAGGCCTACCACCGGTTGCTGCACGAATCCGTGCTGCAAAACCAGTCTGCCGAAATCGATGCCGAAGTAAGCGTTGAGCATGTAACCCATGTTGTGAATTGCTGGAACGAATGTTTCGGCCTGCAGGAGAATTAAAAATGTCGATGGATGATCGCGATGGCTTCATCTGGTTTGACGGTCAAATGGTCGCCTGGCGTGATGCAACCGTGCACGTTTTAACCCATACCTTACATTATGGCATGGGCTGCTTTGAGGGTGTGCGAGCCTATAACGCCGATCAGGGTACCGCTATATTTGCGCTTGATGCCCATACCACTCGACTGCTTGATTCCTGCAAAATACTCGGCATGGCGATTCCCTTCGACAAGCAGCAATTGATCGAGGCCCAGATCGCCGCGGTGCGCGAAAATAAACTCGATAGCGCCTATATTCGCCCGATGGTTTTTTACGGTTCAGAAGGAATGGGGTTGCGCGCTGACAACCTGAGCGTGCATTGCATTGTCGCGGCCTGGGAATGGGGTTCCTATCTTGGCCAGGAAGGACTGGAAAAAGGTATTCGCATCAAGACTTCTTCCTATACCCGTCATCATCCTAACATCGCTCTGACCAAGGCCAAGGCTAATGGACAGTACATCAACTCGATGGTAGCACTGGGTGAAGCCATGAAAGACGGTTACGACGAAGCCCTGTTGCTGGATCCCGAGGGATATGTCGCCGAAGGTAGTGGTGAGAATATCTTTGTCATCCGGAACGGCGTAATCTATACGCCGGAGACGACTTCGGCCTTGAACGGCATCACGCGTAAGACAATTTTCAAGCTCGCCGCAGATCATGGCCTCGAGATCATTGAAAAGCGCCTTACTCGTGATGAAATTTATGTAGCTGACGAAGCCTTTTTTACCGGCACGGCAGCCGAAGTCACGCCCATCGCTGAACTCGACAATCGTTCGATCGGCAGTGGTTCGCGTGGCCCGATAACCGAGCGCCTGCAATCCGATTATTTCGATCTGGTGCACGGGCGTAACGAGAAATATTTAGACTTGTTAACTTTTGTGAAATAGATATCGATGGTCAATCCAGACACTGCAGCTGATCAGGGCGCCTATTCGACGCCAAATACGAAAACCGCGATCGAAGTAAAAGCCGATGATTTGCCTATCCACTGTCCGCTGGAGGGTTCCAGTCTATGGAACTCGCACCCGCAGGTTTATATTCCGGTGGCGGAAAACGGTGGCGAAGCCAAGTGTCCCTACTGTGGCACGATATTCAAATTGCTTTAATCGTTCCTATTGCCGGGATTTCGCAGAACCCGCTAATTCTTTTTATCAATGCCTCCCAGCCGTGCTGCGATCGTAAGGCCAGTGCATTTAGTTTCACCTCGACATTCCCCGCAGGCACAAAAAAGGGGAAACGCTGTTTCCCCTTCCGTTACGCAATCATTACGATTTCTGATTAGACTGCCGCAGCCTCCTCTTCGCTGACAGCCTTCATGCTCAAGCGAATACGGCCTTGCCGATCCACCTCAAGCACCTTGACCTTAACCACATCGCCTTCTGACAATTTGTCACTGACATTTTCGACTCGTTCGTCAGAAATTTGCGAGATATGCACCAGTCCATCCTTACCCGGCAAGATATTGACAAAGGCACCAAAGTCCATGATCTTGGCAACTTTGCCTTCATAGATTACTCCGACCTCGACATCGGCGGTTACCTGCTCGACCCGGCGCCTGGCTTCATCACCCGCGGCTTTCTCAACCGACGCGATTTTCACCATACCATCATCGTCAACCTCGATGGTAGCCCCGGTTTCTTCGGTAATCGAACGGATCGTCGCTCCGCCCTTACCAATGACATCGCGAATTTTCTCAGGATTAATTCTAAAGGTTATCAGTCGCGGCGCGTATTCAGACATTTCTTCACGGCTTTCACTCAGCACTTTCGCCATTTCACCCAGGATATGCAAACGCCCATCCTTTGCCTGGTCCAGTGCCTTTTGCATGATCTCGGTTGTGATACCGTCGATCTTGATATCCATTTGCAATGCGGTAATACCTTCGGTGGATCCGGCAACCTTGAAATCCATATCACCCAGATGATCTTCATCACCGAGAATGTCTGATAGCACTGCGAAATCGTCGCCTTCCTTGATCAGACCCATCGCAATACCCGCAACCGGCGCCTTCAAAGGTACGCCTGCATCCATCAGTGACAGGCTGGCACCACACACACTGGCCATCGAAGAGGAACCGTTCGATTCGGTAATCTCCGATACGACTCGAATAACATAAGGAAAATCGTCAAGATGTGGCATTACTGCAAGTACGCCGCGCTTGGCAAGGCGTCCATGTCCAATCTCACGACGCTTGGGCCCCATCATACGGCCGGTTTCACCAACGCTGGAGGGTGGAAAATTGTAATGCATCATGAAGTTTTCTTTGTACGTGCCTTCGATCGCATCGATTAGCTGTGCGTCCCGTCCGGTGCCGAGGGTGGTGACCACCAGGGCCTGGGTTTCGCCGCGCGTAAACAGTGCTGAACCATGGGTGCGGGGCAGTACGCCGGTACGTATCGTAATCGGGCGTACGGTTGCGGTATCACGTCCGTCGATACGCGGCTCACCCGCAATGATGCGTCCACGTACCAGGGACTTTTCGAGCTTGCCAATGGCAGTGCGCACATCGCCTTCCGCCGGGGAATCTTCGGCATCGCTAACCAGCGCTGCGGCGATATCGTCACGAATGTCACCCAGCTTGTTTTGACGCTCCATCTTGTCGGCAATTGCATAGGCCTGCGTAATCGCTGCCTCGCCCTGCCCTGCTACTTTTTGCGCCAGCGTTTCATCGGTTTCTGGCACCTGCCATTCCCAGTTTTCAACCTGCGATTCAGCGGCAAACTCTTCGATTGCCTGGATCGCGTTCTGCATTTGCTCGTGACCAAATACCACCGAGCCCAGCATCACTGATTCGGACAGGCAATTGGCCTCCGATTCAACCATTAACACGGCATTCTTGGTGCCTGCAACAACCAGATTCAAATCCGATTCGACAAGCTGGCTGGCGGTTGGATTGAGGACATATTCGCCATCCACGTAGCCGACGCGAGCCGCGCCAATCGGACCGTTAAATGGAATTCCGGATATCGCCAGCGCAGCCGAGGTTCCGAGTAGCGCCAGGATGTCGGCATCAACCTCAGGATTGCTCGAGACGACGTTCGCCACGACCTGTACTTCATTCATGAAACCTTTAGGAAAAAGCGGACGAATGGGGCGATCGATCAGGCGACAAGTTAGCGTTTCTTTCTCGTTGGGACGGCCTTCACGCTTGAAGAATCCACCCGGGATTTTACCGGCCGCATAAGTCTTTTCCTGATAATCGACAGTTAACGGAAAGAAGCCTCGACCTGGATCGGCGGTTCTAGACCCTACCACGGTCACCATTACGACCGTATCGGCCATGGTTACAAATACAGCGCCGCCGGCCTGGCGCGCTATTTCTCCGGTTTCCAGCGTGACTTCGTTCGCGCCGTATTGAAATGTCTTTTTAATTGGATTCACTGGTTTCTCACTTTAATTAACGACGCAATCCGAGTTTTGCTATCAAGTCTTTGTAACGCTGCTGATTTTTGGATTTCAGATAATCCAGTAAATTGCGACGCTGGTTTACCATCTTCAACAAGCCGCGGCGTGAATGATGATCATGAATGTGCTCTTTGAAGTGCTCAGTCAAATGACTGATTTGATGCGATAACAGCGCAACCTGCACTTCGGGTGATCCGGTGTCACCGCTACCTTGCTGATAATCAGCGATAATTGCAGCCTTCTGTTCAGCTGACATTGCCATGGATAAAAACCTCGTAGGCCCCAAAAAGGCTGGTATTCTACCTATCTGCGCAGGTGGTAACAAGAACTTTCACCGGAATAATCCGGGTAATTAACTGGCACCAACCAGAGCAGCATTAACTTGCTGTATTCATTAATCTTTTTGCTTTTAACTCGCCATCCGGACGGACTTCACCCAGACCAATAAAACGGTCTTTGTCAGACACCAGTCGACACAGTCCAGACGTTCGAGATTGTCCTACGCGAACCTGTTTTCCGTGGCATATATCACTGCTTGCCGCGGCATCGAGTTTCAGTTCGGGAAACTGCGTCAAAGCCCTCGTTACGGGTAGTAGCAGTTCGTCGATAGTTCCCTGTTGCTCCAGGTACGCTAAATGCTCTATTGTCACCGCGTCCTGCTCAACAAAGGCATCGACTGCAGTGCGACGCAACGCGGTCAAATGAGCACCGCAACCGAGGGCTGCGCCGATATCCTCCGCCAGTGTCCTTATGTATGTGCCTTTGGAACAGGACACATCGATTGACAAGCTGTTATCAGTAAGGGACAACAGTGTAAGTTCGTAAATCTTTATCTGACGTGGCTTGCGCTCCACTTGCTTGCCTTCGCGCGCTAACTGGTAGAGTCGCCTACCCTTGTGCTTGAGAGCGGAATGCATCGGTGGAACCTGCTCAATTTTACCGACGAAAAGCTCAAGGGTTCGCCGGATCTGCGTTTCATCCACTTGTACTGGCGCAGTTTCAATTACCTCACCTTCGGCATCGCCGGTGGTAGTCGTTTGTCCCAGGCGGCAGGTGGCATGATACGTCTTGTTGGCACCCAGCAGAAAGCTCGAAAACTTGGTAGCCTCGCCGAGGCAAATCGGCAATATGCCCGTGGCCAATGGATCCAGGCTACCACAATGGCCTGCCTTGCGTGCGCGGTAGAGTTTACGTACCTGCTGTAAGGCCTGGTTTGAACTGCAACCAGCCGGTTTATCGAGAATCAGGATACCATCGACATCGCGATAATCTCTGGATCCGTTTCTACTAGCCATCGCTAGTCGACTTGACCTTGTCGCTCGCGACTACCGCATCGATCAAGTCTGATAACTGACGTCCCCGGATATCGGTGTCATCGTAGATAAAACTGAGTTTTGGGGTAATTCGGGACTTGAGACTTTTGCCGATCTCGTGCTGCAAGAATCCACTGGCCCGATTTAATGCTTCGTGGCAGTCACCGGCATTTTCCGGATCCAGCACGCTGAAAAAAACCCGTGCATGCGCCAGGTCCTTGCTGACCTGTACTTCGAGTATGCTCGGCATGGCTAAGCGCGGATCTTTCAATCCACCTTGAATCAAAGCAGCCAGTGCGCGTTGAATTTGCGACGCAATCCGTTCACTGCGCGGATAGTCTTTGGGCATTGCGCGGCTTCCTCAGTCGAGGCTACGTGCCACTTCGACGCGTTCAAACACCTCGATTTGATCGCCTGGTTTTACATCATTATAATTCTTGACCGCGATACCGCATTCAGTCCCCATGCGAACTTCTTCAACCGGATCTTTAAAGCGCCGCAGCGACTCGAGCTCGCCTTCATAGATGACCACATTATCGCGTAACACGCGAATCGGTTGACCCTTGCGAACCACACCCTCGACAACAATCGAGCCGGCGACATCGCCAAATTTTGGAGAACGGAATACATCCTTAACTTCAGCCAGGCCAATAATTGTTTCCTGGGAATCCGGCGTCAACATACCCGACATCACAGCCTTGATATCATCGATGATGTCGTAAATTACGCTGTAATAACGTATTTCAATCCCATAATCCCCGGCAATACGTTTCGCTGCTGCATCCGCACGTACGTTGAATCCGACCACGATGGCCTCCGACGCAGCTGCCAGGTTTATGTCGGATTCGTTGATACCCCCGACCCCGGTGGAAACCAGCTTGGCACGCACTTCATCAGTAGACAGTTTTTCCAGCGATTCTCGAATCGCCTCGGAGCTGCCCTGAACGTCCGCTTTAATCAAGATGTTAATCTCGGCAACTTCACCTTCTTCCATCGCATCAAACATGCCCTGCAGCTTGGCTTTTTGCTGTTCCGCGAGCTTGCTTTCACGCGTCCTGGCCTCACGACCCGCGGCAAATTCCCGCGCTTTGCGTTCGTTTTCTACAACGAAGACTTCGTCACCGGCATTGGGCACTCCTGACAGGCCAAGCACTACCGCGGGCATCGATGGTCCGGCAGATTTAATCGGACTGGCAGATTCGTCATACATTGCTCGTACCCGGCCAAACTGGGTCCCGGCGAGTAACAGCTGTCCTTGTTGTAGCGACCCTGACTGCACCAGCACCGTTGCCACTGGTCCGCGCCCCTTATCAAGCGACGCTTCGATGACGATACCCTTGGCATTACCTTTAGCGACAGCGTCAAGCTCGAGAACTTCAGCCTGTAACAAGATCGAGTCAAGTAGACTATCGATCCCTTCCCCGGTAATGGCAGACACGTTGACAAAAATGTTTTGACCGCCCCACTCTTCGGGAATGACTTCGAGCGCCGAGAGTTCATTCTTTACCCTCTCCGGATCTGAATCCTCTTTATCTATCTTGTTTACGGCAACGACCAACGGTACCTCGGCGGCGGCTGCGTGTTGAACCGCTTCCTTGGTCTGGGGCATAACGCCATCGTCAGCGGCCACCACCAGCACGACGATATCGGTCGCCTGGGCGCCACGTGCACGCATCGCTGAGAATGCCGCGTGACCGGGGGTGTCGAGGAAAGTAATGATTCCCTTGTCGGTTTCAACATGGTAGGCACCGATGTGCTGCGTGATACCACCCGCTTCACCGGAGGTAACTCTCGATTTGCGAATATAATCGAGTAGCGAGGTTTTGCCATGATCAACATGGCCCATGATAGTAACCACCGGTGGGCGACTCGCCCTGTCTTCACCGACCTGCTCGGCGCTGACCTGTAATTCCTTTTCGAAATCGTCGTCGCTGGCGGCGGTTACGACGTTGTGTCCTAATTCCTCAACTACCAGCGTCGCAGTATCATGATCGAGCACCTCGTTAATGGTCGCCATGGTGCCCATTTGCATCAAAACCTTGATCACATCGCCGGCCTTGATCGCCATGCGCTGTGCCAGTTCAGCCACGGTTATCGCTTCGGGAATTTCCACACTGCGGACCACTGGCGCGGTTGGCTTTTCGAAGCCGTGCAGGTTCTTGATATCGTGTACCTGTCTTTGTCCCTTCTTGAATTTCTGCTTTCGGTTCGGCTGATGAGCAGACTCCTTGACGTGCAACTCCTTGCGTCCATAGCGTGTACTTTTGTCATCGTGCTTACCATGCTTGCCCGGTTTTTCAGGGGTTGCAGCAACCGCACTTGCTGCTGCTGCCGCCTCTAACGCGACACGTGCAGCCTCTTCTGCGGCTTCAGTAGCCTCGTATTCGACACGTTGTTGCTCGATTGCTTTCTGCGCAGCTTCAACTTCCTGCAGGCTTCTTTCATATGCCTTCTTTTCTACTTCCGCAAGAACTGCCTGTTCCTCTGCCTCCTTGGCGGCCTCTGCTTGCGCCTGGGCCGCTTCCTCCGCCTGCCTGGCCTCTTCTTCAGCCTGCTCCTGCAATGCCCTGGTTTGCTCTTCGACCTCGGCCTCGGTTTCCTGCTGCACTTTATCTTCTTCAGCTTCAACATCGGCACGTCGGACGTAGGTACGCTTTTTACGCACTTCCACGTTGATCGTTTTGGTAGTTACGTTACGCCCCGAGCTGCCGGCGACTCTGAGTTCAGTTTTACTTTTGCGGCGCAGGGTAATCTTCTTCGGCCCCTCGTCATCTTCCTTGCCATGGCTGTTGCGTAGCGATTCCAGCAATTTCATTTTATCTTCGTCAGAAATCGGGTCGTCCTCGCCCTTGACCTCAACACCGGCGGTATTGAGTTGGTCGAGCAGTTTTTCGACATTGACGCCGATTACTTCCGAGAGTTGTTTAGCTGTAATTACATTTGCCATGATTTTCTGTCCGCTTACTGTGTGTGTCCGAAGCCGCCAACTTATTCAGCTTCTGCCTCGGCAAACCAGGGTTCGCGAGCCTTCATAATCAATTTTCCCGCAAACTCGCTGTCGATACCTTCGATTTCTTCCAGCTCATCGGTAGATTGCTCGGCAAGGTCTTCCATGGTACAGATTCCGATCCGTGAAAGTTGGTGCGCAAGCTCGCTGGTCATAAATTCCATATTGAGCAAATCATCCTGTGGTTCCCCGGCTTCGGCGGTCTCTTCACGTGCAATTGCCATGGTAAGCAATGCATCGCGCGCGCGTCCACGCAGCTCCTGTACGATTTCTTCATCAAACTCTTCAATTTCAATCAGTTCGGCTTCAGGAATATAAGCTACTTCGTCGATCGTAGTTAAACCTTCCTGTACCAGGATAATTGCAACTTCTTCATCGACATCAAGCTGACTCATGAAATTTTCAACCAGTTGACGCGACTCTCCTTCCGATTTTTCTTCGGCAGCTGCCTCGTCCATGACATTCAGCGTCCATCCAGTTAACTGACTGGCAAGCTTAATGTTTTGACCACCGCGACCGATCGCCTGTGAAAGCTTATCTTCGGGCACCGCGATATCCATCGAATTGGACTCTTCATCGATAACTATAGACGTCACCTCTGCCGGCGACATTGCATTTACCGCGAACTGGGCCGCGTTTTCGTCCCACAGAATAATATCAACCCGCTCACCGGCAAGTTCATTGGAAACCGACTGCACGCGCGAGCCACGCATTCCGACACAGGCGCCGACGGGGTCCATACGCGGATCATTGCTCTTAACCGCAATCTTGGCGCGCATACCGGGATCACGCGCCGCGGAAACTATTTCAATTAAGTCCTGGCCTACTTCCGGCACCTCGAGCTTGAATAGTTCGATTAGAAATTCAGGCGCGGTACGGCTGATAAATAACTGCGGGCCACGCACTTCGGAAGCTATTTTATACAGGTAACCGCGCACGCGGTCACTGGGTCGCACCGATTCCCGCGGAATCATTTCCTCGCGTGGAATAAAGCCCTCGGCGTTGTCGCCAAGATCGACGTAGACATTGCCGCGTTCGACGCGTTTCACCTGACCCATGACCAGGGTTCCCTCGCGATCCGTATAGGCATCGATAACTTTGCGGCGTTCGGCTTCGCGCACTTTCTGCACGATGACCTGCTTCGCGGTTTGTGCCGCAATACGGCCGAATTCTACCGACTCGATCTGCTCTTCGACAAATTCGCCGAGTTGGGTATCGGGTTGATCGAATTGTGCCGCCTCGAGAGTTATCTGGCGTAATGGCTCTTCGAGGCCACCATTTTCACCCGGCTCGACGATTTCCCAGCGACGAAAGGTATCGTAATCACCGGTTTCGCGATCGATATCGACCCGTACTTCTATATCCTGCTGATGTTTCTTCCGTGTTGCCGACGCAAGGGCGGCCTCGATCGCTTCGAATATAATTTCGCGATCCACACCCTTCTCGTTGGAGACGGTATCTGCTACTAACAGGATTTCTTTGTTTTCCATCGTCGTTACTCGCAATATGTTCGATTGCCCGAATGCCCTGCGCGGCACTCGGCCTTAAATATCACCGACCAGGTTCGCTTTCGCGATGTCGGCATAAGGCAGATCAAACTTTTCTCCGTCTACCTCAATCTTTACCCACTTCGAGTCAGCCACACCCTGCAGCTCACCCTTGAAATTCTTACGCCCCAGCTGACCTGCAGCTAGCTTGATTTTGGCCATCCTGCCGGCAAATCGTTCAAAATCCGCCAGCTTAAACAGCGGCCGGTCGATACCCGGCGATGAAATCTCCAGGTCGTAGGCCTGCTTAATCGGTTCCTCGACATCGAGGATGCCGCTAAGCTGATGACTGATGGCTGCACAATCATCCAGGCTTACACCCTTGTCGCGGTCGATATAAACCCTCAAAGTACCGTGATTACCAGCACCCTGAAACTCGACGCCGACGAGTTCATAACCCATCGACTCAACCACCGGTTCAAACAGTTGCGTTAAATCCCGCACCTTTTACGTCCCAACAATCCACTCAAAAACATACCAATAAAAAAGGCCCTGATAGGGCCTTTTAACTGACTACTGACTCGTTGCTGGATCTGGATCCATGTTTAGCCAGTTAAATTTCGGTAACGGAGGGCAATCAACCCACAGTTCCTGCAACCTCCGGATTAAGAATCCAACTCCGTCACTTGCGGGCGCGAATGTACGCCTTTTTACACAAAAAATCAATAGGATACTCGGGGTATCGCATAGTTTATTGTTGCCCGATGGGGCTGATTAGTGTGATGAGAGAGTGATGGCTTGAATCATTAGCCCGGAATAAAAAAAGCCTATCCCCAGGCATATCAATTTTTACACCGGGTGGGGCGTGAATATTGCAGACAGATATATATAGTGACCTTCTAACGGAACGGCGAAAGCACAAATATCAAAGATCAGATTTTACCGGTAACCCTAAAGATGACTGCGACTAATTTTTTCCTTCCCCATACAACCGACATGACAGTTATGGGGCCGTTAACAGAACCTAAAACCTCCAGCTGTAATAAAGTTCGGCTCGTGATGCATCAAATGATTCAGATGTGTCTTCGTCTTCAATATCCAGAGAGGTGTAACTAAGCCCCCAGCCTGCCAGGTCACTGCTCCCAACATTCTCCAAATACACAAACACACCATTTGCTGCATCGTAATCGATAGTGGAATCACCTTTGACCGTCGCCCCGTTATGCAAAACAACACCAATACCGTAGATAAATGGGTTCACTCGATATTGATACGCCAATTGCAAGTAGTTGTCTCTTAGTGACGTATTGTCGCTGTCGTTAGTCAAACCGTATTGAAGACCGAGCGCTATGCGATAGCCGCCAATATCCTGATACATTTGCTCGTAACCTAGACGCGCATGAAACCCGGCTCCTGCAGGATCGTACGAACCATCTGCATAAACCAATTTGTCACCACCGTAAGCGTAACCAAGACTTACTATAAAATTACCTTCTGCGAGAGATGGAGCTGACGCGACCTCCCGCAGCGTTTCGGATTCAGGCTCAACCACCGGGGCAGGAACAACCGGCTTTGGTGATGGCTTGGGAATAGCTTCGACTGGTGATGGCTTGGGAATAACTTCGACTGGTGCATCCTTTGGGACTACATAATCGGGCAGTTTCAGAACAACACCAACGGCCATTTTATTCGCGCCATTGGCAAAGACAGAGGGATTCAGCTTCATGATATCCTGCCTTAAACGTGCCTGCTTATTGGCGTCCCCCGGATAAATTGCGCGACCGATCGCATACAGTGTATCGCCGCGCGTCACTTTCCATTCGGTGCCGCTGACTGTTGTTCTTCCCTGAATGTCGGTACTTAATTGGTCAGAAGTTGCCATGCCTGGTTTACTGACATCTTTGACGGCATTCTGAATTGGAGTAGCGTTCTGTGCACCAAGTTGGCCTGCATCATCGGTTGAGGGAGTAGGATCGACTATCGCACAGCCTGGCAAATTACACTGCCGTACACAGGTACGTGCATCGAGCACTGTGATGGTGCCGTCGCCGTCAGCATCGCGTGGGTCGTCTGGTCCACCAGCCGGTGTATCACGCGCACTGATGATCAGGCTGAGGTCCAGGCGATCCACGTCGCCATCTGTATCGACATTACAAACGGCAGCGTGGGCCAAGCTGGAGAATCCCATCGATAGACACAATAGTGCGGCTGTCACAAATGTGCGGTGGACGTTCATGTTGGGACAATAACATTATCTGTTTAAATGCCAAATTGTTTTTCCTCGCTTACAGAATCCGACCAATCCGATTAGACCAGTGCCGAAAAGCCAGACCGTTACGGGTCCAGACTGCGATAAAACTCCGATGAAGGTAAAATCAAATCTCCCAACAGATGGATCACTGAATGAGCGGATTCATTACCAACGTATTGAGCCATGTACTTGTCTACTAGCTCTTTGAAACTTAGTAACTGGATAACGGCGCACCCAACTTACGAGCAAGTTCGGAGTCGCCTTCGACCTGGCGAGCAAATTCCTGAGATTTCCTTTTTGTACTGTAAGGAATGAACTATAGGACGTGGGCCGAGAGGTCTGATTTGAACTTGATAGTAGCCTGATCTTAGCTTGCGAATAGAAGCTGCAATTGTCTCGCTTTGTCGTGCACTGTTTTGTGGGGGATTTATTGGATGGAACGTAAAGACGAACAATAAATTTAAAGATACTGACAAACAACGAAAAATTGGTAGCGGGGGCAGGATTTGGCTCGCACATCCATGTGCTCGGCCCTTCGGGCCACCCGCTACGCGGTTGCCGCCATTTTGTTCCTAGCAAAATGGTGAACCTTGTTGAGGTTCCACCAACCCTCACAATTC
>CAXMNA010000166.1:0-14681 GCA_964194715.1 uncultured Gammaproteobacteria bacterium | reverse complement strand
GGGGTATATGCGACCACCGAGTCCCTGGATTCATCGGAGCTCAGGGATATTTACAAAGCGCCCTGGATTGGCTTTGTTGATATTTTACGCGCCACTTCCATTGGCAGCTGGTTCGATGAGACTATTGATCCTGCCAAGGTTTGCGTTCGTTGTGACTCCTTTGTTTCGGTACGAATAGCGGCGGAGGCAGGCATTGGAGTCGCGCTATTACCGCATTTTCTGGGTGACGCGTCGCAAGCACTCACGCGCTTAGAATTTCCCACCGCTAAACTGACCACGGGTTTATGGATTTTGACCCATCCCGACCTGGTGCGCTCGGCCCGGGTGCATGCATTTATCGATCACTTCAGCGACGCGCTCGGTTCAACCTGATTCGGGTTATGCCGATACCACCCAGTATCGTTGCAAGAGCCGCAAAGTGTAGCCATGTAACCGGCTCCGAGAGCAGCCAGGCGCCGCATAAAAATGCCACCACCGGGATCAGATAGTTTATTGTCGACAAAAAGGTGGGTCCCGCGCGGTCGATCACCAGGAACAGGATAATCGTCGCGATGCCGGTTGGACCGATGCCGAGCCAGATAACCGACATCATTGAATCCTGGCTGATGTTGTTGTTTTCGGGTGCCAGAATCAGCCAGATGGGCAACATGACCAGGCTTGCCATGATTAGTACCCCGCAGGCGCCGACCATCGGATTGAAACGCGGTAAGCGTTTGATCAGGATCGCGTTGACCGCGTAGCAGGTAGCCGCGGTGAAAATTGCCAGCCCACTCCAAAATTCGCGGCCACCCCCTTCAAACACCGGCCCAAGCAGCAAGGTAACCCCGGTGATGCCGAGTGCAAAACCGATCAGCTTGTATCGATTCAGCGTTTCACCGGCGACCAGATAGTGTGCAAACACCATGGTCATTAACGGCATGATCGCCATAATCATGCCGGCGACACCGGAGTTAACCGTTTGCTGGCCCCAGGAGATCAAAAAGAAGGGTAAGGCATTGCCGGCGATCGCCATGAGTAGAAATCCGCCCCAGATACGCAGGTCCCGCGGAATGCTCTGGCCACGCGCATACACCACCAGCGCCAGTACCAACGCGCCCAGTACCAGGCGATAGAACACGATCGAAATTGGGTCAATGGTTTTGACCGATATGGCAATGATGAGAAAGGAAGTTCCCCACAGCGCGACCAGGCCCATCAGCAGGGTCCAGTTCAGTAAGACGGCGCCGCGATTCAAAGGCTAGTCTTGCAGCTGTGGCAAATTTCGATAAAGCTCGAGCGCTTCCGGATTTGCCAGTGAATGAACATTTTTGACCGGACGGTCATGTACCACTTCGCGTACCGCGAGTTCGACAATCTTGCCCGATTTGGTACGCGGAATTTCGGACACCTGGATAATTTTCGAGGGCACGTGGCGCGGTGTGCATTTCTCACGCACGGTTTGGCGGATCCCGGATTCCAGTGCTTCGTCGAGGGTAATCCCGGGTCGCAAAACAACAAACAGTACCACGCGCACATCATCTTCCCAGTCCTGGCCGATGACGATGCTTTCGACGACCTCGTCGAGCTGCTCGACGTGGCGGTAAATTTCAGCGGTGCCGATACGCACGCCCCCGGGGTTCAGGGTCGCATCGGATCTGCCGTAAACGATAATACCGTTGTGGTCGGTCAGCATGACGTAGTCGCCGTGATGCCAGATATTGTCGAAGCGTGCAAAATAAGCGTTGTGATACTTTTCACCATTTACGTCAGCCCAGAAATAAACCGGCTGGCTGGGGAAGGTTTGCGTACAGACCAGCTCGCCTTTTACGTTTCGCACCGGGTTGGCGTCTTCATCGTAAACCTCGACCGCCATGCCGAGGCCTCGACACTGGATTTCGCCGCGATACACCGGGAGCAGCGGGCAACTGATAACGAAACAGGAGGCAATATCGGTGCCGCCCGATACCGAGGCGAGACAGACATCCTGTTTGATATTTTTATAAACATAGTCAAAACTTTCGGGTGCCAATACCGAACCAGTCGATGCAATCGTACGCAGTGACGACAGATCGAATTTTCCTTGCGGTCGCAGCCCGGCTTTTTTCATCGCATCGATATACTTGGCCGAAGTGCCAAAAATGGTTAGATCGATGTCTTCGGCGTAGCGCCACAGCACTTCACCGTCCGGATAGAAAGGCGAACCGTCGTAAAGTACCAACGCGGCTTTGCTCGCGAGTGCGCTCACCAGCCAGTTCCACATCATCCAGCCGAGCGTAGTGAAATAAAACACGCGATCCCCGGGATGAATGTCACAATGCAACATTTGCTCTTTTAAATGCTGGATCAGGGTGCCACCGACCTTGTGGGTGATGCACTTGGGTTTGCCGGTCGTACCTGAGGAATAGAGTACGTAAAGTGGGTCATTAAAATTGCGCGCGACGAATTCGATTTGGGCGACGGGATTGCTGATGATTTCGCTCCAGTCAACAGCCCCCACCTGGTTGCCGAATCCCGCGAGATTGATCTGGATAACCTGCTCGACGCTCGGCAACTGCACGCAGATGTTTTTTATCTTGTTGCTCAGCTCATGTCGTTTACCGTTATAAAAATATCCATCCACGGTGAACAGAAACCGGGGTTCAGTCTGGCCGAAGCGGTCAACCACGCTGTCTTCGCCAAAATCGGGAGAAGTCGATGTCCAGACAGCACCCAGGCTGGTTGCGGCGAGCATCGCGACCACGGCTTCGGGCATATTGGGGAGGTACGCGGCGACACGGTCGCCGGATTGCAGACCATTCGATTTTAGCCAGTCGGCAACGCTTGCGACCTGTTGGTAAAGTTCCTGGTAGGTCAGTGTGTATTCAACCTGGTCTTCGGCACGAAAGTAAATCGCAATCTCGCTGTTCTTATTACGCAGCAGGTTTTCGGCAAAATTGAGGCTAGCGTCGGGGAACCATTGCGCAGTTTCGATATTCTCGCCGTCGACTAGTACGCGTTTACCCTTGTCACCGATGATGCCGCAAAAGTCCCAGATCTCGGACCAGAAGATCTCCTTTTCGTCGAGTGACCACTGGTAAAGCGCATCGTAGTCTTTGATCGAAAGGCCGTGGCGCTGATTTACCTGCGCGATGAAACGCGTCATGTTGGCCGCGTCGATGCTGGCCTGGCTGGGCGTCCAAAGGGGATGACTCATTTACCCTTCCACACCGGGTCGCGCTTTTCGGCAAAGGCCTTGAAACCTTCCATGTTGTCTTCGCTACCGTAGAGCGAATCGACTGTCTCAAACTGGCGCTTGGTAATCCAGTTCATTGCTTCCTGAAATTTCATCGACTCGGCTTCGCGTGCGACTTCCTTGATTGACGCAAACACCAGCGGTGGACCTGAGGCCAGCTCGCGCGCGACTTCCCAGACACGGTCCAGTAACTGTTCTGTAGGCAACACTTCGTTAACCAGTCCCCAGCGCAGTGCTTCTGCGCTATCCATCCAGCGTCCGCGGTACAGCATTTCCATCGCCACATGGTAGGGAATGCGCTTGGGTAATTTTATCGTCGCCGCATCGGCCAGTGTTCCAGCCTTGATCTCGGGCAGCGCAAAAGTCGAGTGTTCGGAGGCATAAATCAGGTCTGCCGACAGCATAAGTTCGAAACCGCCGCCGACCGCCATGCCGTTGACCGCGGCAATCACGGGTTTGTTGAGGCCACGCAGCTCCTGCAAACCAGCAAACCCGCCGACGCCATAATCGCCGTCAACAGCATCGCCGTCCGCGGCGGCTTTTAAATCCCAGCCGGCACTAAAGAATTTATCGCCTGCAGTCTGGATGATGGCAACTCGCTGCTCCGGGTCGTCGCGAAATTCTCTGAAGGTTTCCCCCATCAGACGGCTGGTATTGAGGTCGATCGCATTTGCCTTGGGTCGATCCAGTGTGACTTCGAGAATCCCGCCTTCTTTGCGGGTAGTGATTACATCAGACATTTATTTCTACTCCTCTAAAACGATAAGTGCATCGGCCGCAAAAACGCCTTCGCCCTGCGCGCCGATCAGTAAGGGGTTAACGTCAAGCTCAACCAGTGAGTTTGAATGGGAGATCGCGTATTCCTGGATGGCAAGAATAGCATCGACGGTGGTCGCGATGTCAGCGGCTGGCTTGCCGCGATAACCTTCGAGTAACGGTGCCGATTTGAGACCAGACACTGCCGTTGCAATTTCGTCGCGCTGTGCCGGGATCAACAGGGTTTTACTATCCTTTAATAGCTCGACCAGGATGCCACCGCTGCCAATAGTCAATACCAGCCCGAATTGCGGATCGCGCGTTACCCCGACAATAAGCTCGACCAGGGCCGGTTTCATTGTTTCCAGGTAAAGTTTATCGCTTAGCTTGAATAACTCGGTAGCCGCCTTTTTAACCTCTTCACGCGTCGATAAATTCAATCGCACCGCGTTGTGTTCAGTTTTATGTGCCATGCCCAGTGCTTTTAATACAACCGGGTAACCCAACCGAGAAGCCAGTTCCTGCGCCGCCTCGATTGAGTCGACCGGTTCGCCGGCAGGGATTGGAACACCCGCTGCGCTTAAGTCCTGCTTGGCGCTGGCTTCATCCAGCGTAATTTTGTTGCCGCTAGTTTCGGCAAGCTGTAACACCGGGTCAGGTAATTCGTGTTTCCAGGCGACGCCGATATCGGCCGCAATTCCAGTCGCTTGCAATGCTTCATCGATACCATAAAAGCTGACGATACCGCGCGCGCTATAATTTTCTGTGTAATTTTCGGGAATGTTTTCCGGCATGCCAACCACGAATGCACCCTTCGCCTGGTTAACTTTGAGCGCGGTCTCGAATGCATCGACCGCGATATGCCACTCCCAGTCGTCACATCGTGTCGGGTGTGGAAAATCGAGAATCAGGTAATTCATGTCAAAGCCGATCGAGGCCATCGAGCTGTAGGCAGCTTCCATAACTTCACGATTACCCCAGCTGTAGGTGTGATAATCGAGTGGATTGGCGATCGTAACCAGTGGCCCCAGGGCTTCCTGCAGCGGTGCCTTTTGACTCTCGGAAAGATCAGGGAAATAAACTTTATGCCTGTCGGCCGAGTCCGCAATGATGCTGGCTTCACCACCAGAGCAACTCATCGAGGATACCCTGTAACCTTCCAGTGGGCCATGCAAGTGCAATAGTTTCAGCGTTTCCAGGAACACCGGGATCGAATCCGCCTGGCCAAATCCATTACGCTGCAGGAATGCACTGCTGACCGTGTGCGAACCAACCAGCGACGCGGTATGCGACAATGCGGCGATTTGCGCCTGTTCACTTTTACCGACTTTGTATACCACGACTGGTTTGTTTAACTTTCGCGCCTTTTGCGCGAGCTCTTCAAACGCGGCGACCGAGTCAAAGGCTTCGATATAGATACCGAGCGTGGTAACGCGGGGATCTTCAAGGAGGTTGAGTGCGAGCTCGGAAATTCCGATCAGTGCCTGGTTGCCCACGGTAAATATGTAGGATAAGGGCAGACCGCGCTTTTGCATCGTGAAGTTAATCGCGATGTTTGACGACTGCGCGATGATGGCGACACCCGATTTACCTGCTTCGAGCCGCTTGCCACCCTGTTGATCGGGCCAAAGCAACGCACCGTCGGCGTAGTTGATATAGCCATAACAATTTGGGCCCAGCACCGGCATATCTCCGGCAGCGTCGATTAGCTCGGATTGCAGTTTGCCGCCGGTCTGGTCCGATTCAAGAAAACCGGCCGCGAAGCAAACCCCACCACCGCAATCCAGTTTGTGCAATGCCTTGACCACGTCGATCGTCAGATGACGGTTGACGCCGATAAACGCGGCATCGGGAGATCCCGGCAAATCTTCTACCGATTTATATGCCGGCAAGCCGTGCACTTCGCTCTTGGTCGGGTGTACCGGCCAGATTTCACCTTCGAATCCCAGCAGCTGGCATTGCTCGACGACTCGACTAGCCTGAAGACCGCCGATGGCCGCAATCGATTTGGGACGGAGCAGACGTTCCAGTCGCATTTAACCGCCTAAGGGACGCAACAAGCAGCGCGAAATGATATGGCGCTGGATTTCGGAGGTACCGTCCCAGATGCGTTCGACGCGGGCGTCTCGCCAGAAGCGTTCCAGCGGCAATTCGTCCATCAAACCCATACCGCCGAAAATCTGGATCGCTTCGTCGGTGACGCGTGACAGCATCTCGGTGGCGAATACCTTGGCGCTCGCAATTTCACGGTTGGCCTCGAGACCCTCATCGAGACGCCAGGCGGCTGACAGAGTCAGCCAGTCGGCCGCGTCGATGTCGGTAATCATATCGGCGAGCTTGAAAGATACGCCCTGGAATTTGCCGATCTGCTGGCCGAACTGCTTGCGCTCTGCGGCATAGGGCAGGGCGTAGTCGAAGGCGCGGCGCGCTCGGCCGACGCTGGTTGCGGCGACGGTTAAACGGGTCGCGTAGAGCCATTCGTTCATGACATCGAAACCGCCGTGTAATTCACCCAAAATCTGGGTTTCGGGGAGACGGCAATTGTCAAAATTCAAAATACAGTTTTTATAACCGCGATGGCTGACGGAGTTATAGCCGGGCCTGATTTCAAATCCAGGCGTACCCCGGTCGACCAGGAAGCAAGTTATTTTCTTTTTCGGTCCACGCGGGGTTTCTTCTTCGCCGGTGGCGATAAAGGTAATCACAAAATCGGCGATATTGGCGTGACTGATGAAATGCTTGCTGCCATTGACAACCCAGTCGCCTCCATCCAGTTTGGCGTTGCACTTCATGCCGCGTACATCGGAACCGGCGCCGGGTTCGGTCATCGCCAATGCGTCGAACTTTTCGCCCTTGACAGCCGGGAACAGGTACTTTTCACGCTGTTCCTCGTTGCAGGCCTGCAAGATGCCTGACGGGCGCCCGAAGAATACGGCAAGCGCGTTGGAAGCACGACCGAGCTCACGCTCGAGCAAGGTGAAGTCGAGATTATTCAACCCGCCACCGCCGAATTCGTCGGAGATGTTGGCTGCGAAATAGCCCGCTTCCAGGCACTTATCGCGAATTTCGTGACCGAGTTCCAGCGGTACCTCGCCGGTACGTTCGACTTCGGCTTCGTGCGGATATATCTCGTTTTCGACGAAGCTCCTGACGGTATCGACGATCATTTCCTGTTCAAAACTGAGTCCGAAATGCATGTTGATTCTCCCGGTTATTGGTCGTTGGCAGCTTGTAATAGCTTTTGTTCGTAGCTAGCAAGGGTTTTCCCTGCTCCCCAATTGTTGCTTTTGAGTGCCTGCAGAATCGCAATTAGATTGTCATCACGGATGATTTCCAAATCGCGCGGGGTCAGACCATCGGCCTGTGTTTCGCATTGATCGCCGACTTCATTGACAAAGTCCTCAGTCAGGTCAGGTACATCCATGAGCTTGGTCCATGGCCATTTCAGGCAGGGGCCGAACATTGCCAGCATCGCGCGCATGCCACCTTCGCCACCTGCGAGATGAAAGGTTTGCATAGTGCCCATTTGCGCCCACCTGAGGCCCGGGCCATAGGCAATGGCAGCATCGATTTCATCTGCAGTGGCAACTTTGTCGTGTAACAGCCAAAGTGCTTCTCGCCATAGGGCTTCCTGCAAGCGATCCGAAATAAAGCCTTCGATTTCCACCCGACAATGCAACGGGTGCATGCCGATCCGGGCATAAAAGATTTTTGCCCATTCGATATATTTAGGATCGGTTTTATTGCCGGCGACGAGTTCAACCAAAGGCAGCATATAAACCGGATTAAATGGATGGGCAACCATGAGGCGTTCGGGGTGTTGCATCTCGGCTTGCAACTCGCTCGGCATGATGCCGGATGTGGAAGAGGTGATGACGGCATCGGGTTTGGCGCTGGATTCAATTTCTTTATATACCGCACGCTTGATATCGGGTCTTTCGGGAACGGATTCGATGATCAGCTGGGCATCTCTCGATGCATCAGCAGCAGAGTCGTACCAGGTAATGCTGCCTTTTGTCGGGCGTGGTGCGCTGGTCAGTTTTGCAAAGGCGCGCTCGGCATTTGCCAGCACAGCGTCAAACTTGGTCCTGGCATCCGAGGCTGGATCAAAAACATTAACATCGATGCCGTTTTCGATGAGACGTGCCGCCCAACCGCCACCGATAACGCCGCCACCAATGACGGCAGCTGTATTTGTTTCAATCATCTAAATATCCTCTTAATTTGATACCGGGGCGCGTTTCTGCAACTGCAGCTTTTCACGCACTTCGGCTGGTGTCATCAGCGTTGCGCCCATGTTGGTGACGATAGTCGCGGCCTTCTCTACCAGTTGCGCGTTGGTCGCGAGCACGCCTTTTTCGAGCCACAGGTTGTCTTCGAGGCCGACCCGCACGTTACCGCCGGCGAGCACTGCGGCTGCAGCATAGGGCATTTCGTTGCGACCGATCGAAAACGCGGAAAAGGTCCAGTTCTCAGGCGTGTTATTGACCATCGACATGAAAGTGTTCAAGTCGTCGGGTGCGCCCCATGGAATGCCCATGCACATCTGGATCATGACCGGATCCTGGATGATGCCCTCTTCGACCAGTTGCCTGGCAAACCACAGGTGGCCGGTTTCGAAGACTTCGATTTCAGGACGTACCCCGAGATCAGTCATCATCTGACCCATCGCGCGTAACATGCCGGGAGTGTTGGTCATGACGTAATCAGCTTCTGCGAAGTTCATCGTGCCGCAGTCCAGGGTGCAGATTTCAGGCAGGCTTTCAGCGACATGCGCGACACGTTCGGTGGCGCCGGCCATATCGGTGCCGGCTTCGTTCAGGGGCAACGGATTTTCGACATCACCAAAGGTCATGTCACCGCCCATTCCGGCGGTAAAGTTCAACACCACATCGGTTTCGGAGTCCCGGATGCGTTCGGCAACTTCGCGGTAGAGATCGGTGCGTCGGCTAGGTGCGCCGGTTTCGGGGTCGCGTACGTGGCAATGAACCACCGCGGCGCCAGCCTTGGCGGCGTCGATTGCGCTGTTTGCAATTTGTTCGGGGGAGCGCGGTACGTGTGGAGAGCGATCCTGGGAGCTACCGGAACCGGTGACCGCACAGGTAATAAACGGATTTAGATTGGCTGTTAAAGGCATGGCAAATCTCCTAGGGTAGGTGGGCAATCATGTCATGGATTTTTTTAACGTGGTTGCGTTTTTGCGCAATTTATTTGACAATTTGCGCAATGAATATTTTTTCACCCAGCGATGAACAATTGCGGGTAACCCTGTTGGTACTGCCTGATTCGTCGATGATGTCGCTGGCCTCGGTGCTCGATTCGATGCGCGCGGCGAATCGTATTGCCAGCCGTGACCTGTTCACCTGGAAAATCGCGACCTTGAATGGCAAACCGGCACGCCTGACCTGCGAAATGATGGTCGAACCCGATACACTGCTCGATGATCAAATCAGTGGAAACGTACTGATTGTCATTGCCAGTTTCAACCAGCAACATCATGCCGGTCCTGCACATTTGAAATTGATCAAACGCCTGTCGCGCAATTTTGAGGCGATTGGTGGCGTCGAAGCGGGCAGCTGGATTTTGGCCCGCTGTGGCTTGCTCGAACACAAGTCCGCGACCACGCATTGGGAAGATCTTGAAGAGTTCAGTATTCATTTTCCGAACGTCGATTTGAGAGCCGATCGCTTCGTGATCGATGGTTCGGTATTCACCACCGGTGGTGCATCACCGACCTTTGACCTGATGCTTTACCTGATTCGCAGCCGCTATGGATACCCCCTGGCAATGGAGGTCTCGAGCGTATTTATTTACAACCCAGGACATAACGCAGCCGATACGCAGTCCCTGGTATCGCTAGGTATGCTGGAAAGCCACGAGCCACGGGTGGCTGCTGCCATTCATGTCATGGAGCAACATATCGACGATACGCTCGGCATCGCCCAAATCGCCACTCAGGTCGACCTGTCAGTACGTATGCTCGAATACCTGTTCCGGCAAACTTTGAACCTGTCGCCGGCGGCCTACTACCGGCGCTTACGTCTACAGATCGCGCGGCGCATGGTCGTCGATACACGCCTGAAACTACAGGAAGTCGCGATTCGAACCGGCTTCAATTCATTGTCGTCGTTTTCGCGCCTGTTTAAAAACTACTACCACCAGTCCCCGCGGGAATGCCGGCGACAGACACAGGTTGCAGGCTAGATGTCGACAACAGGTCATCAATTGAAACAACAGGCACGTGTAGTCGTTATTGGTGGTGGCATCGTTGGGGTTAGTATTCTTTACCATCTGGCCCGAGCTGGTTGGCAAGATGTGGTGTTATGCGAGCGTCGCGAACTCACCGCAGGGTCTACCTGGCACGCGGCGGGATTATTACCGCTTTATCACCCCAGTTTTTCGATTGGCCGCATTAACAAGTACTCGGTCGATTTCTACCAGAACCTGGAAGCCGAAACCGGGCAGGCGGTCAGTTTCCATAAAACCGGAAATTTACGCATTGCCTCCAGTCAGGATCGACTCGATGAATACCGAGCCTATTGTGATACCGCTAATACGAGCGGTATTCCGTTTGAAATCATTTGCCCCGACCAGGTCAAATCGCTCTGGCCGTTCATGCAGACTGAAGGCATTATCGGCGCGTTATATCACCCAGATGACGGCCATATCGCACCGGCCGACGTTACTCAGGCGATGGCCAGCGGCGCGCGAGCCGCTGGTGCAGAAATCTATCGACAAACCGAAGTGCTGGCGATGCAACAACGCAATAGCGGCGACTGGCAGGTCGATACCAATCAGGGCAGTATCCTTGCCGAACATGTGGTCTGTGCCACTGGATTTTATGCCCGGCAAACGGCGCAAATGGTCGGTCTCGATATCCCCTGTATTCCGGTGTTACACCAGTTTCTGGTCACCGACGCACTCGAAGAATTACAGGATCGAAAGCAGCAGGGCTTGCCCGAGTTACCCGTACTACGTGAGGACCGCACCAAATTCTACTTGCGTGAAGAACGCCAGGGCCTGATTTTCGGCCCCTACGATCCGCATCCACCAGTCTGGGCGGAAGATGGTGTCCCTGCTGGATTTGGTCAGGAGCTACTGCCGCCCGATATGGATCGCATGATCGACCAGTTCGAGGGGGCTGCTGAAATTGTCCCATTGCTGCTAAAAGCGGGAATTAAAGAAATTGTCAATGGGCCTATCGCACATACACCCGACGGTTCACCATTGCTTGGACCGGCACCGGGTTTACGAAATTTCTGGCTGGCAGAAGGCAATACCTTCGGGATTTTGCTCGCGGGCGGCATCGGTTTTTACCTGTCCAGGTGGATGATGGAAGGTGATGCCGGTATCGACATGTTCGAGGTCGACCCCCGGCGCTTTGGCGACTATGCGGATCGGGATTACACCATCAAAAAGAATGTCGAAACTTATGGTCATGTCTTCGATATTCATTACCCCAACCTGGAGATGCCGGCTGCACGTCCACTGAAGACTTCACCCTGTTATCAACGCATGTGCGAGGCAGGAGCCGTCTGGGGTCAGAAATATGGGTGGGAGCGTGCCAACTGGTTTTCGCCTGAAGGCATCGAAGCCGCCGATATTCATAGTTTCTATCGTAGCAATGATTTCGAATTCGTCGCTGGCGAGTGCCATGCAGCGCGTGAAGCAGCTGCGCTTATTGATTTCACGCCTTTCTCGAAATTCGAGATCAGAGGGCTGGGTGCCACCAAATGGCTGGACTCTCTGGTCGCTAACCGATTACCCAAAGTCGGGCAGGTACGGCTCGCCCATGTGCTCACCCGACAAGGTGGTATTCGTAGTGAATTGACCATTACCTGTCTGGACGAGGATCATTATTATGTGGTGACACCCGGATGGGCGGAAAGATTTGATGCAGATTTTTTCGTCAAAGCGCTGCCGATCGATGGCACTGTCACAATTAAAAATTCAACCACCGACAAAGGCTGTTTTGTGGTAACCGGCCCACGCTCGCGTGAACTTTTGCAACAACTGACTAATGCGGATCTCGGCAAGGATGCTTCCCCCTGGTTTTCGGCGAAAAACATTGTTATTGAGGGCATTGGCGAATTACGAGCAATTCGCGTCAGTTATGTGGGCGAACTGGGTTGGGAGTTACACCATAGCCTCGACCAGCAAAACGCATTGTATGATTTGTTGTTCGACAAGGGTACGAGCCTGGGCCTGAAGCCGATTGGCATGCGTGCGATTGATTCTTTAAGACTGGAGAAATCCTATCGCGGCTGGAATTTGGACTTAAGCAGTGAATACAGCCCGTTCGAGTCGGGACTTGATCGATTTGTCGCACTTGACAAAGGGGATTTTCGTGGCCGGGAAGCCTTGGTAAAGCTGGAAGCAAACGGCATCAAACAAATAATGGTAACGCTTGAAATCGATGCCTGCGAAGTTCAGCCAATCTTTAATGCGCCTTTATATGTGCAGAGCAGGATGGTCGGCAGAATTACTTCTGGCGGTTATGGGCACACCCTGGAAAAGGTCCTGGCATTAGCCTATGTCGATATCGATTACGCAAAATCGACACAATTTCAGGCCGAAATTCTTGGCCGACGCTATGGCGCAGTAATTATCGACGAATCGCCCTACGACCCCCAAAATAAAGTTCAGTCTGTTTAAACCCTGACTAGTTGAATTGATTTATTTACACGGAGCGTAAATGTTCCGAAACAACCTTGCCCTGGTTTGCAATCCATTTGGCGCAAATAGGCAATCTGCGGTCGCGCGCGAATCTCACCCCGGCCGGGTCTGTGATAATATCCGTCGATTCCACTGTGCGGAGCGGGCCCAACTGCTTGATTCCGCGCGAATTGTCGCTAGAATATGCGGCCCCCGAGTTGGAGTGAAGAACTTGGGGATTTGTGTAAGTCAACGGTGATCGAGGAATCGATCCTCAAAACGAGAAGCTAAGAGCGTAATGAAGATACTGGTTTGTGTGAAGCGCGTTCTCGACCCCCAGGTCAAGGCACGCGTCAAAGCGGACGGTTCAGGCGTCGATCTGGCGAATGCCAAGATGACGATGAACCCATTTGATGAAAATGCGCTTGAAGAAGCGCTGCGCCTGCGCGAAGCGGGAACTGCGGAAGAAATCATCGTGGTTTCGGTTGGTGGTGGCAAGACCGAGGAAACCTTGCGCCACGGCCTCGCCATGGGCGCCGACCGCGCGATCCAGGTGGTTACCGAAGACTCGCTGGAACCGCTCGCGATTGCCAAGGTGCTGAAGACCATTGTAGAGCAGGAGGCGCCCGGGTTGGTACTCGCCGGCAAGCAGGCTATCGATAACGATTCCAACCAGACCGCGCAAATGCTGTCGGCCCTATTGGGCTGGTCACAGAGCACTTTCATCTCGGAACTCAAAATCGACGGCGATACCGCTACCACCACGCGCGAAGTCGACGCCGGCCTCGAAACCATCCAGATCAAGATGCCGGCCGTGGTCAGCGTCGACCTGCGTCTCAACGAACCCCGCTATGTCAAGCTGCCCGATGTCATGAAAGCCAAGCGCAAGCCGATGGACAAGATCGAACTCGACAGTCTGGGTCTCGATACCGCGAATCGCTTGACCACGTTACAGGTCGAAGAGCCCGAAGGCCGTGCCGCCGGGGTGATCGTCAACAGTGTCAGTGAGCTGGTTGAAAAGCTGCGCAACGAAGCGAAGGTGATTTAGTCATGAGTAATCTTGCCAAGAAAAATTTAGTAGTCGTCGAACACGACAATAACGAAGTAGGCCTGCCCACCCTGAACGCAGTTACCGCCGCACAGCAGATTGGTGGAGATATCGACCTGCTGGTGGCGGGTGAAAATTGTGGCGCCGTGGCCGAAGCCGCCGCCAAAATTGCGGGCGTTTCCAGCGTCAAGGTCGCCGACGATGCGACATTCGGTCATCATCTGGCTGAAAACCTGGCCTCGCTGATCGTCGAAGTCGCCGCTGGCTACAGTCATGTGCTCGCATCGGCAACTACCTTTGGCAAGAACGTCATGCCTCGCGCCGCCGCGTTACTCGACGTCGCGCAGATTTCCGAAATCGTCGAAGTCAAGTCGGAAGACACCTTTGTACGCCCGATCTACGCGGGTAACGCGCTTGCCACGGTTCAGTCTTCGGATTCGATCAAGGTAATCACGGTTCGTACGATCAAGTTCGAAGCGGCTGCTACCGAAGGCGGCTCAGCCAGCGTCGAGTCGATCAGTGGTGGCGGTGATGCCGGCTTTTCCAGCTGGATCTCGCAGGCGGTTTCCAACAATGACCAGGTCGATCTGGCTTCGGCCAAGATCGTGGTTTCCGGTGGTCGCGGTATGCAGTCCGGCGAAAACTTCAGCATGCTGCATTCGCTTGCCGACAAGCTCGGTGCCGCAGTTGGCGCGTCACGCGCCGCGGTCGATTCCGGTTTCGTGCCGAACGAGTTCCAGGTCGGACAAACCGGTAAGGTGATCGCACCCGATCTCTACATCGCGGTTGGTATTTCCGGTGCGATCCAGCACCTCGCCGGTATGAAAGAGAGCAAGGTCATCGTCGCAATCAACAACGACAGCGAAGCGCCGATCTTCCAGGTGGCTGATTATGGTCTGGTGGCGGATTTATTCGAAGCGATCCCGGAGCTGGAAGCAGCGCTGTAGGGCCAAATTCATTCGGCCAAAAATTACGTAGCTTGGGTTGAGCACGCCTAAAGCGCCTACTTCT
>CAXMNA010000165.1:0-31007 GCA_964194715.1 uncultured Gammaproteobacteria bacterium | reverse complement strand
GTTCCGGTGGGCAAGAAAGTAAGGCTGGTGGTTGGCGAAAATGATGACATCACTATCCCCGAGGATATCCGACGCTATGCCGATGTCCTGGCAGCCAATGGGGTGGATGTGGAAATGGTGGTGGCACCCGGCCACGGGCATAATTTGGTTTTCTTCGCTCCGGTGACGTTCAGCAATCTGGATGAACTGGTCAGGGCATATTGAAGGGGCACAAGCAATCCCGCTGACGCTTGCCGACCACCGAAGCGCATGACTGCTTTTTGGCTTTCTGCTGCTGCCTCGGCCCTCTCGACGAATGTCCCGCTGTCAGATCGGTGAGCGCGAGGATAGCGAGAGTGCGGAACGGCAACAGTGGGTCGTAACCTGCCTATAGGGAATCGATTGTGGAGGTCTCTTATGGGCACGAAGCAGCCCTTGAATTTTCAAGTCTGAGTGTCTCTTATGGGTCGTTAGCCGCCACTCAAAAATGAATTCTGAGTGTCCGTTTTTAGCTGATATGAACAAATACACCACTCGAACAATGGCTAGCAAGGATGGTACTTCTAGGGATTTAAGATCCTGTCGAATTCCAGCGTAGTTGATCGATCGATTTTATCTGTTCAAAATCAGGTGAAATTTCGACGGGCTGTTGGTTGATCCAGGTAGGGTAAGCCGGACCGTTCGCGGTTAACGCCTGGCGAGATTTGAGTTGTGCATGCTGTACCAGGTCGGCACCAGTAAACAAGATTTCAAAGCAACAATCTACATGATCCAGCAACTCACGCCAGTGCTGCTGGTTATGTTTCGAGATGATTTTCGCAACTTCGCCGATCAGGTCGTGCTGTGGCATGTTTTCAAATTGGCGCGCTATCCATTCCGGTTTTTGCAGGGCGCCGCAGAAATTTTTCCAGAACGCGGTTTCGATTGCGCCGAGACTGATAAAACGCCCGTCGGCGCATCGATAAAAGTTGTAACAGGCTGCGCCGCCATTGAGTATCGACGATGCCCGTTCCTCGACATCAGCCAATAGTGGCAGATATTGCCAGGCAAGCATCGATTCAGTCATGCTGATATCGAGATAGATACTGCCGGAGCTGTTATCTTTTGCATGCAGGGCCGCAAGCATGGAAATACTCGCCTGCATTGCGGCGGCGTGGTCAGCTATGGGTGGAAAACCGATCACCGGTCGGTCTGCGGTGCCACTGACAATTGACTGCGAACTCAGAGCGCAATAGTTGATGTCGTGCCCGGCACGCAAGGAATAGGGTCCGTCCTGACCGTAGCCCGACAATGCACAGTGAATCAGTCCTGGGTTGATTTGATCAAGCGTGTCGCGATCAAAGCCGAGCCGTGCCAGCACTCCCGGCCTGAAAGATTCAAGCAAAATATCCGCATCGACGATCAACTCACGCAAAGTCTGTCGGCCCGTATCGGATTTCAAATTCAGCATGCAGATTCGTTTACCGCGGTTTAGGTGTCGATAAACCGGTGACAGTTCGTCTTCATTTGAGCGCATGAAATATCGCATCGGATCACCCTGCGGGGGCTCGATTTTTATAACCTCGGCACCGAGGTCAGCTAGCTGACGGGTAGCGAATGGTCCTGGAATGTACTGCGACAGATCGATGACGCGAACATTTTCAAGCAATTGATTCGCCTTCATGGGACTAACAGTGCGCCTGATTATTCGTACTGACGGATATCGTCGATAACCTTGCCATCGTTCGGCAGGGAGCCAGGCGCGACAATCTCGACTTCACCACGAAGTTTACAAATCGACCTGATACTCTCGGCAATCGCATTTACGATGGATCCATCTGTATTTTCTGATTCGCAGTGCAGGGTTATTTGATCGGCTTGTTCTATCCAGTCGATGACCAGCCGAGCTTTGGTGATTTCAGCGTGACGCTTGATGACATTATCGACCTGTTCCGGGTGAATGAACATGCCACGCACCTTGGCGGTTTGGTCGGCGCGCCCCATCCAGCCTTTAATGCGCTGGTTGGTGCGTCCGCAGGGACTGGTTCCCGGCATATAGGCCGATAAATCGCCGGTTGCGAAGCGGATCAGGGGATATTCCCGGCCCAGATTGGTCACCACAACTTCGCCGACTTCACCTTCGGCAATCAGATCGCCGGTCCCCGGGCGTACGATTTCAAGATACACCCCATCGTCGATAATTAAGCCTTCCTGGGCGCCGGATTCGTAAGCAATCAGGCCGAGATCGGCGGTTCCATAGCATTGCTGCACGCGCACCCCGCGTTCGACAAAGCCAGCGCGTAAAGGTGGCGGCAATGCTTCACCGCTCATCAGCGCCTTGTTGATCGAACTGACGTCGCTACCCAGCTCGTCGGCCTGTTCGAATATTATTTTAAGAAAAGAAGGGGTGCCAACGTAGGCATTGGGTGACAGGTCGGCAATTGTTTGTATCTGTAATTCGGTTTGACCGACGCCAGCGGGAATGACACTACAACCTAGCGCAAGGGCCGCGCTATCAAACATCTGTCCCGCAGGAGTGAAATGGTAACTGAAACAGTTATGAACCAGGTCACCGGGGCGAAATCCACTGGCGTAGAGCGAGCGTGCAAAACGCCAGAAATCGGAAACTGGGAAACCCGGCTCATAAATCGGGCCAGGAGATGCAAACACGTGAGAATGGAGCGCGGTGTTGCTCGCAGTGTAGCCACCAAATGGACGCTGTGCTTGCTGTAATTCGATCAGATCTGATTTTCGTGTCAGTGGTAATGCGCTGAATGATGCGGCATCGGTAATTTCGCTTGCATCAACGTCTTTGAGCGATTCCGAGTAAGCCGTGGTATTGCTCTGCACATGTTCGATTTGGGCGCGGATAGATTCGAATTGCGCCTGCGCACGTTCGTCCGCGCTGCGTGTTTCCAGACTGTCGTAGAATTCTGACATGATTATCCTTTGTCATGCCGGCCCCCGAGACGGCATCTATAAAAAATATCTGACAAAGTCGATCCTGCCCTGCAGGCAGAAATCTTGATTGTCCGGCGACTAATCTCGGGAGGCACATCTAAATGGGCCCCGGCTCGACGAAATATTTGCCCTAGGTTAACCATCTTTTTCTGCGGCGGTAGTGTTTTACATCGCGAAAATTAACTCGCGCACCCTCACTGATGCCGAGGTAAAATTCCTTGACGTCGGTATTTTCACGCAGCTCTGCCGCGGTGCCGTCGAGCACCACGCGACCATTCTCAAGAATATAACCATGGTCCGCATAACGCAGTGCGATATTTGTATTTTGCTCGGCGAGTAGAAATGTCACGCCTTCGTCTTTATTGAGGCGCTCGACATTTTCAAAAATTTCCTCCACCAATTGCGGGGCGAGCCCCATCGATGGTTCATCGAGCAGAATCATTTTCGGGCGTGACATCAGCGCACGACCGATAGCGATCATTTGTTGTTCGCCGCCAGAAGTGTAACCCGCTTGCGCCCGGCTGCGATTTTTCAGGCGGGGAAAATAGCCATATACCAGTTCGAGATCACGTTGGATCGCGGCACTGCCATCACGGCGCGTATAAGCACCGGTGAGTAGATTCTCCTCGACTGTGAGATGTTCGAAACAGTGGCGTCCTTCCATGACCTGGATAACACCCTGTTGTACCAGTTCGGCCGGGGTGAGCGAATCGATTCGCTCACCCCGGAACTCGATACTGCCTTTGGTGATATCTCCACGCTCAGCGCGTAGCAAGTTTGATATCGCTTTTAACGTGGTCGTTTTACCCGCACCGTTGGCGCCGAGCAGGGCAACGATGCCCTGCTCGGGTACCTCGAGCGAGACGCCTTTCAATACCAGGATGACATGATCGTAAATGACCTCGATGTTGTTCACCGACAACATCGGTCTGGTATTGATTGCTGCGGCGACCTCGCTCAAGGACTGTACCTGATTAACATTCCCCCCGGAATCAATTACAGATACGTGGCACTACGCTGTTTTCCTTGGCGTACTGGGCTGAATCCTCGGCGATCAGAGGACCGGTGATGTCGCGAAGCGGCTCGTAAAAGGTGGTAACAAAATTCCACTGCTTTTTCTTGGCATCCCATTGCTGCAGCGCTACCTGGCCGGGACCCTCATGGTTTTCGCAACTGATCTTTACCGGGATGGTAAAATCGGGCAGCCCTAACTCGCTTAGGCGCGCCTCGTCAACATCGAGCGCCTCAAAACCGTCGCGCAGGTGCACACCCTTGATTTTATTGGTGCCGTGAATTTCCATTGCCTTGCGAATCGCCTCGGAAGTCCACATGGCTGCAACCAGGCCGCGATTGTAGAGTACCTCGCCTACGCGATCGAGCTCGCCCAAACCCTTACCTTTGTCGTATAGATGCTTTTTGATGTCTCGGTGTGCAGGGAAGTCAGCACCAGGCTTGTGGAAAGCACCTGATAAATATCCATCGGCACCGTCACCGGCAGGTAATACGTCGTTTTCAGATCCTGACCACCAGACACCGATGAAATGATCCATCGGGTAACGAATCGACGCCGCTTCCTTGATAGCAACCTGGTTCATGACACCCCAACCCCACATCATGACCCAGTCAGGACGCTCCTTGCGGATTTGCAGCCAGGTCGCTTTTTGTTCCTGGCCGGGATGGTCGACAGGCAGCTGCATGAACTCAAAGCCGTATTTTGCGGCAGCGCTTTCGAGGGTACGGATCGGTTCCTTACCGTAGGCAGAGTTATGGTAGACCAGCGCGATTTTCTTGCCCTTCAGCTTGTCCATGCCGCCTTCTTGTTCGCCAATATATTTCACGAATACGGTAGCCTGACTCCAATAAGTTGCCGGAAAGTTGAATATCCAGGGAAAGATCTTGCCGTTGGCGGCCGAGGTACGGCCATAGCCCATAGAAAAAATCGGGATCTTATCGACGCTGGCTTTCGGAATCAGCTGGTAGGTAATGCCCGTTGACAGGGGCTGGATCACCAACGCGCCGGATTCACCTTTGCCCTTGGTACTTTCGTAGCATTCGACGCCGCGCTTGGTGTTATAGGCGGTTTCGCAGGGAACCAGATTAATCCTGGCGCCATTGATGCCACCATCGCGCTCGTTGAGCATGTTCAGGTAATCGCCGTAGCCATTGGCGAACGGAATCCCGTTCGGCGCATAGGGGCCGGTACGATAGTCGAATGACGGCAGTGTCAGTTCGTAAGCACTGGCAACACTGCATAACAGCGGCATCGCTAACAACGCAGCCGTGATGGTTCTGCTTATATCTTTAATTTTCATTACATCCTCCGGTTATTATGTCGAAACTCTATTTTAAGCGACACGCGGGTAACCATTCCACTCACTTGTGCAAACTAGTAGGGAAATGGCCACAGGCGCAATTTTTCCTTGGCGATCCGCCATAGACGAGCAAGTCCATGGGGTTCGACAATGAGAAATCCGATAATCAGGACACCGACGATTATTATTTCAATATGCGCGGCTAACGCACTGCCGGTACCAAAGCCATCAACCATGATATTTTTCAACAAAATCGGCATCACTACCAGGAACGCGGCGCCCAGGAACGAGCCGAGCACCGAGCCCAGTCCACCGATTATTATCATAAACAGTACCAGGAACGACTGGTTGATATCGAAGGCCTCGGTCGGTTCGGCGGAACCCAGCCAGACCGCGAAATACAGAGCCCCTGCCATGCCAATGTAAAAAGATGATACGGCGAACGCCGACAGCTTTGCGATTAAGGGGCGCACTCCGATCAGCTCGGCGGCGATGTCCATATCTCGAATCGCCATCCAGTTACGGCCGATACGACCGCGCGCGATATTTTTTGCAAACAGTGCAAACACGGCGACGAATCCGGCGACCAGGTAATACTTTGCTACCGGATCCGCCGAAGGACCGGTAACGATTACACCAAATAGTGTCATCGGTGGCGAGGTGATCATTCCGGTCGCGTTATAGTTGAAAAACCATCCCACCTTGTTAAACAGCCAGATCAGGAAGAACTGTGCGGCCAGTGTCGCCACCGCGAGATAAAATCCCTTAATGCGCAATGAGGGCAAGCCAAACAGGGTGCCGACGGCAGCAGTTATCAAGCCGGAAAGAATCACCAGTGGAATAAATCCGAGTTCGGGAAAGGAGGTCATCAGTTTGAAAACCGAAAAGGCTCCGACCGCCATGAAACCCCCGGTTCCAAGTGACAGCTGGCCACAATATCCAGTTAGAATGTTTAAACCCAGTGCTGCCAGGGCATAGATCAGGAACGGCAGCAGGATTGCATTCAACCAGTACTGGTTCAGCAGGAATGGAACAATCGCAAAGGTTACAAACAGCACGGCGAGAATGACATAACGATCCTGGGCGATCGGAAACAGCGCCTGATCGTCCTGGTAGTTGGCTTTAAACTGTCCGGTTTCTCGATAAATCATTTTTACACCCGCTCAATGATTCGTTCGCCGAACAATCCCTGTGGCCGAAACAGCAGGAATGCGAGCGCCAGCATATACGCAAACCAGTTTTCGATCGCGCCGCCGACGATCGGCCCGAGGTAAACTTCCGCCACTTTTTCACCGACCCCAATAATCATGCCGCCGATGATTGCGCCCGGCACCGAGGTAAATCCGCCGAGGATCAGGACCGGTAGCGCTTTCAGTGCAATCAGCGACAGCGAAAACTGTACGCCGGATTTGGAGCCCCACATGATGCCGGCGACGAGTGCGACGATGCCAGCGACCGACCAGACGATGACCCAGATAGTGTGCAGGGAGATGCCAACTGAAAGTGCTGCCTGGTGATCATCGGCAACCGCCCGCAACGCTCGTCCGATGCGCGTTTTCTGAAAAAATATTGCAAGGAAAGTCACCAGGATTGCCGCGGTCCCCGCGGCAAAAATTTCCAGCTTCTCGATGTAGATACCCTGGTCCCACAACCAGTCCCAAGCACCCTGCGGGATTCCGATATCGAGCACCTTGACGTCTGAACCCCATAAAATATCGCCCGTACCTTCGAGTACATAAGCGAGCCCGATGGTTGCCATGAACAGGATGATGGGTTCCTGGTTGACCAGCGGACGCAGCATCACTCTTTCGATTAACCAGGCAAGCGCGATCATGACCGCTATGGTACCGATGATCGCGAGCCATACCGGCATACCAAATTTTTCCATGAACCCGACCAGCGTTAATGCTGCAAACAGCGCCATGACCCCCTGGGCAAAGTTGAATATTCCCGAGGCTTTGAATATCAGTACGAAACCGAGTGCCACCAGTGAATACATGACGCCGGCCATCAGGCCGCTGAGCACAACTTCGATAAAAAATATCATCAGTTGCTAAGCCTGTTCATGCGGAATTCCCAGGTAGGCATCGATGACATCCTGGTTGTTGCGGACTTCGTCAGGCGGGCCATCGGCCAGCTGCTTGCCGTAATCGAGTACCAGCACCCGGTCGGATAAGTCCATGACAACGCTCATGTCGTGTTCGATCAACGCGATGGTGGTACCAAACTCGGAATTGACGTCGAGGACGAATCGGCACATGTCCTCCTTTTCCTCGCTATTCATGCCGGCCATGGGTTCGTCGAGCAACAGCAGCTCGGGTTCGGCGGCGAGCGCGCGCCCCAATTCGACCCGCTTCTGTAGGCCATAAGGCAATTTACCGACGGGTTTTTTGCGAATTGCCTGGATGTCGAGAAAATCGATGATTTTTTCCGCCGCCTCGCGGTTCTCGAGTTCCTCGGCACGGGCCGGACCGATATTTATCGCCTGCCAGAACAGGTTGGTTTTCATCTTCAGGTTGCGCCCGGTCATGATATTGTCGAGCGTACTCATGCCCTTGAACAGCGCTATGTTTTGAAAGGTTCGCGCTATGCCATGACTTGCTGCGACGTGCGGCGCCATTTGCTTGCGGGTTTTCCCCTTGAAAGTAATCGAACCCTCCTGGGGATGATAAAAGCCGTTGATGACATTGAGCATCGAGCTTTTGCCGGCGCCGTTGGGGCCTATAATCGAGCGAATCTCGCCCTGCTTGACGTCAAAGCTGATGTCGTCCAGTACTTTCATAACCCCAAAGGAGAGGCTGATATTATCGACCTTGAGGATTTCGCCACCGATGTTGCGTTCATTCATGCTGCAGCATCCCGGGTCATAGTTTTAACCGGGTACACGTCGGCGTCCCATATCTTGATATCGGCTTCGAGCATACCGGTGCGTCCATCTTCGAAAATCACCTGGGTTTCGACGTGGCATTGCTCACGCTCAGAATAAAGTGCGTTTACCAGGATATCGTAGCGATCACCGACGAAGTTTCGGCGTACCTTGCGGGTACGGGTCAGTTCACCGTCGTCGGCATCAAGCTCCTTGTGCAGAATAAGGAAGCGCCGGATCTGTGAATTGCCGAGACGGCTGTCCTGCGACAAGTCCTGGTTTACCTTGTCGATACATTCCTTGATTAACTGGTATACCTCGTCTTGCCCGGCGAGGTCGATGTACCCCGAGTAGGCCATGTTGCGACGCTCGGCCCAGTTGCCGACCGCATCGAGATCGATATTGATGAACACCGTGCTGAAATCACGCTCGTTCCCGTAAACCACGGCTTCCTTAATAAAGGAAAAGAACTTGAGTTTGTTTTCGATATATTTCGGGGCAAACAGGGTGCCGTCGTTGAGTTTGCCGACATCCTTGGCGCGGTCGATGATTTTCAAATGACCGTTGTTGTCATCGATATATCCGGCATCGCCGGTATGCACCCAACCATCCTCGGTCTTGGTGCTCGCGGTAGATTCCGGGTTCTTGTAATAAGACTGGAACACCCCTGGGCTGCGATACATGATTTCGCCATTGTCATCGATCTTGATTTCGACATCGATTGCGGGCGTGCCAACGGTGTCGGCAAACACTTCCCCGTCAGGTTGCACACAGATGAAAACCATGCATTCAGTTTGACCATATAACTGCTTGATATTGATGCCCAGCGAGCGATAAAAATCGAAAATTTCGGGGCCTATGGCCTCGCCTGCGGTATAAGCGAGTCTCGTGCGTCGTAAGCCCAGCACGTCTTTGAGTGGGCCGTATACGAGTATGTTTCCAAGCTTGTATAGTAATGAATCCTTGAATGACACCGATTCATGGTTCAGGATTTTAACCCCGACCTTGCGGGCATGCCCCATGAAGTAGTTAAAGATATCGCGTTTAAGTTTGGCGGCGTCTTCCATGCGGATCATCACCTGGGTCAACATGTTCTCGTAGACACGGGGCGGTGCGAAATAATAAGTTGGGCCAATTTCGCGCAGGTCGCTGGCAACCGTGGTCGCGTCTTCCGGGCAACTGACGCAAAAGCCGGCGACATAGGACTGTGCATAGGAAAACAGGTTATCTCCGACCCAGGCCATCGGCAGGTAAGCAAGCACCTCCTCTTTCGAGGTAAGGCCTTCACGAACAATGCCGTTACGCGCAGTGATTATGACGTTGTCATTGCTCAGCATTACACCCTTGGGATGACCCGTGGTGCCGGAGGTATATAGCATGATCGAGATTTCATCGCCGCTACCGGCTGCTACCTCCCGCTCATAGAAGTCGGGGTGGTCATTGTCAAATTCGACGCCGGCCTGCTGTATTTTTTCGTAGTCGTGCAGGAAATTCTGCTCATACTGGCGCAACCCGCGCGTCTCGTCGAAAATAATGTGCTCAACATGCGGGCAACGATCACGTACCTCAAGCATCTTGTCGACCTGTTCCTGGTCTTCCACCAGCGCTATCTTGACGTCGGCGTTATCCAGTACATAAGCCATTTCATCGGCAACCGCGTCCTGATACAACGGCACCGGAACTGCTCCCAACGCTTGCGCCGCGGTCATACCCCAGTACAGACGCGGGCGGTTGTCACCGATTATCGCCAGCTTTTCGCCGCGTTTCAGTCCCAGGCTGGCCAGCCCGCAGGCGAGGGCGCGAATTTCTGTTGCCGCCTCGGCCCAGCTCCAGGATTGCCAGATTCCGAGGTCTTTCTCGCGATTTGCATCCTGATCAGGGCGCAGCTTTACGTGGCTTTGTAACAGCTTCGGAAAGGTGTCGAGAGTTGTGTCTTGGTCCGTTTGGTCCATATAACTCAATAATTTTTATTGTCGATCTGTGTCTGCTGGCAAATCATCGGTTAAATACCGATGAATGTCGAATGCGAAAGCCCAATTACAACGTTAAATAGTTAATCTGTAAAACGTATTTGCTGAATTCTGATAAAAGCGTTGCCCGAGCCAGAGTCGGATTTGAACGACACCGCGCTGGGGTGGCACCATCGCATCGGAATCTTACAACACGCTACCATATCAAGCTCCCGATACGTCAACCCAGCGTGCGCTGGGGGGCCGCTTGCGCGGGGATGACAGCCATGTGGGGATGATGCTAGCTATTCCTGGTAATTATAAAAACCACGCCCGCTTTTGCGTCCCAGGTAACCGGCGTCGACCATCTGTTGCCAGATTGGACAAGGGCGATACTTGGAATCACCAAAACCCTCGTGTAACACTTTGATCACCGACAGGCAGGTATCGAGCCCGATCAGATCGGCCAGCATCAGGGGTCCCATCGGATGCGACATGCCAAGTTTCATGATTTCATCGATACCTTCGGCGCTGGCAAGTCCTTCGTAGTATACGTAGGCGGCTTCGTTCAGCATCGGTATCAGGATGCGGTTGGCAACGAAGCCAGGGCTGTCCTTGGCCTCGATCGGAATCTTGCCGATGAATTCGCTGAGCTCGTGTACTGCCTGATAAGTTTCGTCGGTGGTTTGCAGGGCGCGAATAACTTCGACCAGCGCCATCATCGGTACCGGATTCATGAAGTGCATGCCGATCACCTGGCCAGCGCGTTGGGTCGCACCGGCGATACGTGTCAGTGAAATCGAAGACGTATTGCTCGCCAGGATGGCGTCGGCTTTACAGATTTTGTCCAGCTGTTCGAAGATACTCAGCTTGAGAGCTTCGTTTTCAGTGGCTGCTTCGATCACGATGTCGACCTCGGCGAGTGCTTCGAGCGAGGTCGCGGTGCTAATATTGGCAAGTGTGGATTGCTTGTCGTCCCCACTTATTTTTTCCTTTTTGATCATGCGCTCGAGACTGGTTGAAATAGTTTCGAGCCCATGTTCAACCTGCGCATCACCAATATCCTGCATGGTGACCTCGAGACCGGCTGCCGCGCAAACCTGTGCGATACCGTTGCCCATTGTCCCGGCGCCAATCACGCCAACTGTTTTTAGGTTCATAGAATTCCCGCTAGATTAATGTCTGTTTCTGATTAAATATCATTGCAGCCCCCGGAGCCGATGCGTCGGACCGCGCAATCTATTTCTGCGTGCGCGCCATTATATACCTGGCTTCGATTCAAATGGATCTCGGGTCAAGCTCGGGATGACGATGCTATTTACATGTTTCTACGATATTGCCCACCGACTTCGAATAGCGCGTTGGTGATCTCGCCGAGCGAACAATGGCGCACCACGTTAACGAGCTCGGCAAAAATATTTTCATTGTTAATCGCAGCCTGGCGCACCCGTTCAAGCGCGTCGTCGCTGGTATCGGCGTGGGTTTTCTGGAACTTGCGTAAACGCTTGATCTGGCTAAGTTTTTCCTCTTCGCTGGAGCGTGCGAGTTCAATTTCGTACTCCTGGTTACCATTCGGATTCAGAAAGGTATTTACTCCTACGATCGGTAACGAGCCATCGTGCTTGCGGTGTTCGTAAAGCATCGATTCATCCTGGATCTTACCGCGCTGGTACCCGGTTTCCATCGCGCCGAGTACCCCGCCGCGTTCGGAGATACGTTCGAATTCCTGCAGCACGGCTTCCTCAACCAGATCGGTCAGTTGTTCTATGATGAAAGATCCCTGGTTAGAGTTCTGGTTTTTAGCAAGCCCCCATTCATTGTTGATAATTAGCTGTATCGCGAGCGCACGGCGCACCGAATCACCGGTTGGGGTCGTGATCGCTTCATCGAAGGCGTTGGTATGCAGGCTATTGCAGTTATCGTAAATCGCGATCAGCGCCTGCAACGTGGTGCGGATATCGTTGAAATCCATTTCCTGTGCGTGTAACGAACGACCCGAGGTCTGAATGTGATACTTGAGTTTCTGGCTGCGTTCACTGGAACCGTACTTGTCTTTCATCGCAACCGCCCAGATGCGACGTGCGACGCGGCCCATGACCGTGTATTCAGGATCCATCCCATTACTGAAGAAAAATGACAGATTCGGTGCAAAATCGTCGATATTCATGCCGCGGGCGAGGTAAGTTTCGACGAAGGTAAATCCATTAGCCAGCGTAAACGCGAGTTGCGAGATCGGGTTGGCGCCTGCCTCGGCAATGTGGTAGCCCGAAATAGAAACCGAGTAGAAATTGCGAATGCGGTGATCGATGAAGTATTGCTGGATATCGCCCATCATCTTGAGTGCGAATTCGGTCGAGAAGATGCAGGTATTCTGTCCCTGGTCCTCCTTGAGGATATCGGCCTGTACCGTGCCGCGAATGTTTTCCAGCGCTTTGTTGCTGATCTTGTTAATTTCCAGGTCATTGGGCTGGCGTTTGTTTTGGTGCGCAAAATTATGCAGCTGCTGGTCCATCGCGGTATTCAGATACATTGCCAGGATGATCGGAGCAGGGCCGTTGATCGTCATCGAGACCGAGGTTGACGGGTCGCATAAATCGAAACCGTCGTAGAGCGCCTTCATATCTTCCAGTGTCGCAATCGACACTCCGGAGTTGCCAACTTTTCCGTAAATATCGGGGCGTTCATCCGGGTCGCAACCGTACAGGGTTACCGAGTCAAACGCGGTGGAGAGACGTTTGGCCTCGGAATGCTCGGACAATTTCTTGAAGCGTCGGTTGGTTCGAAACGCATCGCCTTCACCGGCAAACATCCGGGTCGGGTCTTCACCTTCGCGCTTGAAAGCAAAAACTCCCGCGGTAAACGGGAAACTGCCCGGCAGATTTTCCAGCAGTAGCCATTTCAGTAGCTCGCCATGGTCTTCGAACGTGGGCAGCGAAACTTTAGGTATGCTTGATCCGGACAGGGTTTCGTATTTTAGTTCGGTACGTATTTCCCGATCGCGAACGTGCACGACGTATTCATCACCGGAGTAGCTTTGGCGGACTTCGGGCCACTGTTCGAGCAGTTTGCGTGAGTTGCCTTCCAGCGCAGTTTCACGCTGTGCGATAAGGGCATCGAGATCGTCTGTATCCGCCCCCTGCTTACTCTCGATGAGCATGCGCCGGGTTTCGCTGAGCTGCTGGCGTTCGCGTGCAAGCGCAACCTGTTGCCCGGCATAGTCGTGGTAATCACGCACGGTCGTGGCAATTTCTGCGAGATAACGTACCCGTTCAGACGGCACGATCACGGTACGCCCGGTCGATTTGCGTGTCTCGACCCGGGGCAAATAACCTGGACCTGGTGAAAGACCAAGCTCACCAAGCTTGGTCATGACCTCCTGGTAGAGTGCACTAGTGCCATCGTCATTGAAGCGTGAGGCAATGGTGCCAAACACCGGCATTGCTTCGATTCCCTGAGAAAAAGCCTCGCGATTACGCTGCACCTGTTTGCAGACATCACGGTAGGCATCCTCGGCGCCCTTGCGGTCAAATTTGTTGATCGCAACGATGTCGGCGAAGTCGAGCATGTCAATTTTTTCAAGCTGGCTTTGCGCGCCAAATTCCGGCGTCATAACGTAAAGCGACGTATCGACCAGCGGCACGATGGCGGCGTCCCCCTGACCGATTCCCGGGGTTTCGACGATGATGAAATCGAACCCGCAAAGTTTACAGGCTGCAATCACATCACCGACGACTGCCGGAATTTCCCCGGCCGAATCACGAGTGGCAAGCGAACGCATATAGATATTGGGGTGATCGATCGCATTCATGCGAATTCGATCGCCGAGTAATGAACCCCCGGTTTTGCGGCGTGTCGGGTCGACCGCGATGACCGCTATTCGGAGCTGATCGCCATGATCGAGACGGAAGCGGCGGATAATTTCGTCGGTAAGTGATGATTTGCCCGAACCACCGGTGCCGGTAATTCCAAGCACCGGGGCGCTGCGTTCGGCGGCGTCCTTTATGATTTGCGCGCGTAATTTTTTGCTAACACTATTGTTCTCGAGTGCTGTTATCAGGCTCGCGAGCGCCGCCGTATCATGCTTGGATAAAACTTCGAGCGAGGTCGGTGCCTGCATACCGGGATCGTACTGGCAGCGATCCAGCATGTCTGTTATCAAACCCTGCAGGCCCATGGTCTGGCCATCCTCGGGCGAATAAATACGCGTGACGCCATAGGCTTCGAGTTCGCGAATTTCGGTGGGTATGATGACACCGCCACCGCCGGCGAAAACCCGGATATCGGGGCGACCCTTCGCTTTGAGCATGTCGACCATGTACTTCAAATACTCGACATGTCCTCCCTGGTAAGAGCTCAACGCGATCGCATGTGCGTCCTCCTGGACCGCGGCATCGACAATTTCCGCGACCGAGCGGTTATGACCGAGATGAATCACTTCAGTGCCCGAGGCTTGCAGGATACGGCGCATGATATTGATCGCGGCATCGTGCCCATCGAAGAGACTCGCTGCGGTCACGAAGCGAACCTTAAGCGGTTTGGTCGAACTCGATGGGATTGTGATTACCTTTTCCTGTGCGGAACTCATAGCCAAGGCCTCAGCGGCGTAATTTTGGTTGCATTGTGCGGCGTATTAAACTACCTTACGTTTACGTTAACGTCAACTACTGAATGTTAGTTCAATCAAACACAATTTGCCCATTCTTTTACCCCTATCGATATGAGTAGTCAATTTGAACCCAGAGATCCCGAATTCAAATCCCGGGTAATGCAGAGTTTCAGCGAGCAGATGGTGATGCAGACTATCAACGCTTCGCTGGTCGCGGTAGAGGCGGGACGAGTTGAAATTGAGCTCCCTTATCAGCCCGAGTTAACCCAGCAGGATGGATTTATCCATGCCGGTATCTCGTCCACAATTATGGACAGCGCCTGCGGCTACGCGGCTTTTACTTTAATGCCAGCAGAAGCACGCGTTTTGACGATCGAATTCAAGATCAACTTGCTGGCACCTACCGCGGGAGACCGTTTTCGAGCGATCGGTAAAGTGCGCAAATCCGGGCGCAGTGTGTTTGTTGCTGAAGCCGAGCTTTATGCCGTTGGCGACGGAACTGACAAACTGGTCGCGACGATGACGGGTACCCTGATGGCAGTGCATCCGCAATAGTTGAAATGAGATCAGCATGAATCAACCTGAAACCAGCAACAAAACCTACACCATCGGTGAATTGGCCGAGGAATTCGGGGTCACTTCGCGCGCGTTGCGTCTGTACGAGGAAGAGCGTCTGCTCGATCCACAACGCGAAGGTACACGCCGTATTTACAACGAACGCAATAAGGTACGTCTGCGTTTAATACTGCGCGGCAAGCGGCTCGGTTGGTCGTTATCCGAAATCCGGGAATCGTTCGATCTCTATGACTCAAGCCTTGGTGAAGAAGCCCAGCTCGAATGGATGCTGGAAAAGCTCGCGCAACGTCGTGACTCGCTGATGGAGCAAAGAAAGGATATCGACAATGCGCTGCAGGACCTGGAGCGAATCACTGCCGACGCCGGGCAAGCGTTGCAAGGTATTCGTTCGGGGCAAAGAAGGGCAGGTCACGGTTAAATTCTGGAGGTAGCCAATGATACATATTCCATCTCTAAATTTTGAACTGGGCGAAACCGTCGATATGTTGCGTGACGCGGTCCAGGATTTTGCCCAGACGGAAATCGCGCCGATGGCGGCAGAAATCGATCGCAGCAATGAATTTCCAAATGAACTCTGGCCCAAGCTCGGCGAAATGGGGCTACTTGGTATTACCGTACCCGAGACTTTTGGCGGTACCGAAATGGGTTATCTCGCGCACATCGTCGCGATGGAGGAAATTAGCCGTGCCTCGGCTTCGGTCGGATTAAGCTATGGCGCGCATTCCAATCTGTGCGTAAACCAGATTAATCGCAACGGCACCAAGGAGCAGAAACAGAAATATTTGCCGAAGTTGATCAGCGGCGAACATATCGGTGCGCTCGCGATGTCGGAATCGGGTTCCGGATCGGATGTGGTCAGCATGCAGATGAAGGCCGAAAAAACAGACGCTGGGTATCTACTAAATGGCACCAAGATGTGGATTACCAACGGCCCGGACGCCGATATGATTGTGGTTTACGCAAAGACCGATCCTGCCGCCGAATCGCGCGGAATCAGCGCCTTCCTGGTGGAAAAGGCGTTTGGTTTTACGACCGCTCAAAAGCTCGACAAACTCGGCATGCGCGGCTCCAACACCGGCGAACTGGTGTTCAATAATGTCGAGGTACCTGCCGAGAATCTGCTGGGTGAGCTGAATCGCGGTGCCGCAGTGTTGATGAGCGGGCTCGACTTCGAGCGTGCGGTATTGTCAGCCGGATCCACCGGCATCATGCAGGCCTGCATGGATGCGGTGGTGCCCTACGTGCATGAGCGCAAGCAATTTGGCCAGGCGATCGGCGAATTTGAATTGATGCAAGGTAAGCTGGCCGATATGTACACCACGATGAACGCAACCAAAGCTTATGTTTATGCCGTAGGCAAGGCTTGCGATCGTGGTGAAGCCACGCGCAAAGATGCTGCCGGTGCAATTCTATATGCTGCCGAAAAGGCGACCTGGATGGCCCTGGAAGCAATTCAGGCACTGGGTGGCAATGGTTACACCAACGATTACCCGGTCGGTCGGCTGTTACGTGACGCCAAGCTCTACGAAATTGGAGCAGGTACGTCCGAAATCCGTCGCATGTTGATCGGGCGGGAATTATTCAACGAAACTTCTTAACCGGATTTATACGAGATCGTCATGAGCGAAAATATTGTCATTACCGGCACCGCACGCACCCCGATGGGTGGATTTCAGGGCGTCTTATCCGATGCCAGTGCAGCGCAACTCGGTGCGGCCGCGATCAGCGCCGCGCTGGAGCGAAGCCAGCTACAGGGCGATGCGATTGATGAGGTAATCATGGGATGCGTTTTGCCGGCCGGGCAAGGCCAGGCGCCGGCGCGCCAGGCGAGTCTCGCGGCAGGACTGCCGCTTGCAACCGGCTGCACCACGATCAACAAAATGTGCGGCTCCGGGATGAAGGCGACCATGTTCGCGCATGACTTGCTCAAGGCAGGCAGCAATCGGGTCATGATCGCTGGTGGGTTCGAAAGTATGACCAACGCGCCTTACCTGTTAACCAAAGCCCGCGGCGGTATGCGCATAGGGCATGGCCAGGTGTTCGATCATATGTTCCTCGACGGACTCGAGGACGCCTACTACAAGGGTAAATTGATGGGTGTTTTCGCCGAGAAGACCGCTGAAAAATACGGCTTCACGCGTGAACAACAGGATGACTTTGCTATCACGTCACTCAAGCGCGCCCAGGCTGCAATTGAAAGCGGTGCCTTCAAGGATGAAATAACCCCGGTCGTCATCAAAACGCGCAAAGGTGAAGTGACGGTCGATACCGACGAGCAGCCATTCAACGCAATTCTCGATAAGATTCCCACGTTACGTCCAGCGTTTCGCGAGGACGGAACCGTCACCGCAGCGAATTCCAGTTCGATTTCAGACGGCGCTGCGGCGCTGGTACTAATGGGCGAGGGAGAAGCCGAAAAGCGTGCGCAAAAACCATTGGCGGTGATTCGCGCACACGCTACCCACGCGCATGAGCCCGAGTGGTTTACCACGGCTCCGGTCGGGGCCATCGAGAAAGTGCTGGCAGCCGCTAACTGGTCCAGCGACGAGGTCGATCTCTATGAAATTAACGAAGCCTTCGCGGTGGTTACCATGGCCGCGATGACCGATCTCGGACTCGATCACGCCAAAGTGAATATCAATGGCGGTGCCTGTGCGCTCGGTCATCCGATTGGCGCCTCGGGTGCGCGCCTAATCGTTACCCTGATTGCGGCTCTGCAGCGCCAGGGTTTGAAAAAAGGTGTTGCCGGGCTTTGTATCGGTGGTGGTGAAGCGACTGCGATAGCGCTCGAGCTGGTCTAGCCGTCACGATGAACCTCAGCGCAGAACAGTGCCTGATTCGCGATAGCGTACGTGCCTTCGTGCAGGAACGGGTCACACCGTTTGCCGCCGACTGGGATCGCGATAACCACTTTCCGAAACAGCAACTCGGTGAGATGGCGGAACTCGGTCTTTTCGGCATGTTCATCCCGGAAGAGTGGGGTGGCAGCGGCGCTGATTATTTATCCTTCGCCCTGGCGATCGAAGAAGTCGCAGCCGGTGATGGCTCATGCTCGACAATCCTGAGCGTGAATAACTCGGTGGTGTGTGGGGTTCTGCTCGCCTCTGGCAGCGAATTTCTGAAACAGACTTATCTGAAGCCGCTCGCGTCGGGCGCACAGCTGGGTTGTTTTTGTCTGACTGAGCCGCAGGCCGGGTCTGATGCCGCGGCGCTCAAAACCCGGGCGCAAAAGCAGGATGACGGATACCTGTTAAACGGCACCAAGGCCTTTATTACCTCGGGTGCAAACGCAGATGTCGCGATCGTGTTCGCGGTCACCGACCCCGATGCTGGCAAGAAAGGTATCAGCGCCTTCGTTGTACCGACCGATAATGCCGGCTATCAGGTCGGTAGCGTGGAACAGAAAATGGGTCAACATGCATCCGATACCGCACAGATCTTCCTCAAGGATTGTTTTATCCCGTCCAACCATTTGATTGGAACGGAGGGAGAAGGCTATAAAATCGCGTTGATGAATCTTGAGAGTGGCAGGATTGGCATTGGAGCTCAGTGTGTCGGTATGGCGCGTGCAGCCCACGAATGCGCGCTGGCCTATGCCAAAGATCGTGTCAGTTTTGGCAAGTCACTGGTCGATCATCAGGCTATTGCCTTTCGCCTGGCAGGAATGGCGACGCAGCTCGAAGCGGCCAGGCTGATGGTACATAACGCAGCGCGCCTGCGCGATGCTGGCGAATCCTGTTTGAAACAAGCGAGCATGGCCAAGTTGTTTGCGTCGGAGGCAGCAGAAAAAATTTGTTCTAATGCGATCCAGGTGCTGGGAGGCTATGGCTATCTGCGCGATTTCCCGCTTGAGCGCATTGCGCGCGATGTGCGTGTTGCGCAAATTTATGAAGGCACTAGTGATATCCAGCGGCTGGTAATCGCGCGCGAACTCGTTGCAGGCCGATGAGTATTATCGATTCCAGAATCAGTAACCGGACGACCGATTTTCAGCAAAACCGTGAAGCGATGCTGGAACTGGTCGATGACTTACACGCGAAAGCAGCAATGATCGCCACCGGTGGAGGTGAGCACGCACGCGAAAGGCATCTGAGCAGGGACAAGCTGTTACCACGCGACCGCATCGATAAACTCGTCGATCCCGGTTCTCCGTTTCTCGAGATTGGCCAGTTTGCCGGTTTCGAGATGTACGGCAGTGATAATGTTGCCGCAGGAGGTTTGATCACCGGGATCGGGCGTATCAGCGACCAGGAATGCATGATTGTCGCCAATGATGCGACCGTCAAGGGTGGGACTTACTATCCGATAACGGTCAAGAAGCACCTGCGGGCGCAGGCTATTGCAGCAGAAAATAACCTGCCCTGCATTTACCTGGTTGATTCGGGTGGTGCGCATCTGCCGAGCCAGGATGAAGTGTTCCCGGATCGCGAACATTTCGGGCGTATCTTCTTCAACCAGGCGAATATGTCAGCGCGGGGCATTCCCCAGATCGCGGTGGTGATGGGTTCTTGCACTGCGGGCGGCGCCTACGTTCCAGCGATGTGCGACCAGTCGATCATCGTCAGGGAGCAGGGCACTATTTTCCTCGGTGGCCCGCCGCTGGTGAAAGCCGCTACCGGTGAAGTTGTCAGTGCTGAAGATCTGGGTGGTGCGGATGTGCATGCGCGTATCTCCGGTGTGGCAGATCACTATGCGCAAAATGACGAGCATGCGCTCGCGATGGCGCGCGATATTGTCGCAACGCTCAATCGCATCAAACAGCCTGATATCGCGCTACGCGATCCGCTCGAACCGAAATATCCGGCCGAGGATCTCTATGGCATTGTACCCACCAGTTTGCGTAAGCCATTTGATATCCGCGAAATCATCGCGCGCCTGGTCGATGGCAGCGAGTTCGATGAATTCAAGCAACTGTATGGCACCACGCTGATCTGCGGCTTTGCGCATCTATATGGTGTTCCCGTCGGTATTATCGCCAACAATGGAATCCTGTTTTCGGAATCGGCATTGAAAGGCACCCATTTTATCGAGCTCTGTGCCAAACGCCGCATCCCGTTGATATTTCTGCAGAATATAACCGGGTTCATGGTTGGTCAGAAATATGAACATGGCGGCATTGCGCGGGATGGCGCCAAGATGGTGACCGCGGTCGCCTGCGCGCGCGTACCCAAGTTGACCCTGGTGGTTGGCGGCAGTTTCGGTGCCGGCAATTACGCGATGTGCGGGCGTGCCTACGGCGGGCGTTTTCTGTGGATGTGGCCGAATGCCCGTATTTCGGTAATGGGTGGCGAGCAGGCCGCGACCGTGTTGGCCCAGGTCAAACGTGACAGTCTCGAGGCCAGGGGCGAAAACTGGAGCCAGTCGGAGGAACTCCTGTTCAAGGAACCCATCAAGGTCCAATATGATCACCAGGGCCATCCCTACTATGCCTCGGCGCGGCTATGGGATGATGGCATTATCGATCCAGCCGATTCACGCCGGGTGTTGGGGTTAGGCTTGTCGGCAGCGTTAAATGCACCGCTCGAAAGCACCGAGTTTGGCATCTTCAGGATGTAACGTCGATGCAACCTACCGAGCCTGAACATGTTTAGCAAAATCCTGATCGCCAATCGCGGCGAAATTGCGGTTCGCGTCGCTACAACTGCGCGCAAGCTGGGTGTTACCAGTGTTGCAGTATACTCGGTTGCCGACAAAGACGCGTTGCACGCGGAAGCCTGCGATGAAGCTTATTGCATCGGTGGTGCCGCCGTTAGCGAGAGTTACCTTAACGCCGCAAAAATTCTGCAGGTGGCGCAGCAATGCGGCGCCGAAGCGATTCATCCGGGCTACGGCTTTTTATCTGAAAATGCGGCATTTGCGCGGGACTGTGAAGCTGCCGGTATCGTGTTTATCGGGCCTCCCGTGAGTGCGATCGAGGCGATGGGATCAAAGAGTGAGGCCAAGGCGCTGATGGAAACAGCCGGTGTACCGCTGATCCCGGGCTATCATGGTGATGACCAGCAGGATGACTTGCTCGCCGTCGAGTCAAAAAGAATTGGTTACCCGCAATTGATCAAAGCCAGCGCCGGGGGCGGTGGCAAGGGTATGCGCCTGGTTGAGAACGCGAAAAAATTTGCCGAGGCGCTGACCTCGACGCGGCGTGAAGCACGTACCGCTTTTGGTGACGATAAAGTTCTGATAGAGCATTATCTTAACAAGCCACGCCACGTTGAAATGCAGATTTTTGCGGACCGACACGGTGCTTGCGTGCATTTGTTTGAACGCGATTGCTCGATTCAGCGCCGTCATCAAAAAGTCCTCGAAGAGGCACCAGCACCGGGGATTGACGATGGCGTTCGCACAGCCATGGGAGATGCTGCCATCAATTGCGCCAGGGCCATCAACTATGTCGGTGCCGGGACGGTTGAATTCCTGCTGGATCAGGACGGCAGTTTTTATTTCATGGAAATGAATACGCGCCTTCAAGTCGAACACCCGGTTAGCGAAATGATTACTGCGCAAGACCTGGTCGAATGGCAATTGCGGGTTGCCTGCGGGGAAGCCTTGCCATTAACGCAACGGGAAATTTTTAAACAAGGGCATGCGTTTGAGGTGCGAATTTACGCGGAGTCCCCGGACAATGACTTCATGCCGGCGGCTGGCAGGATCAAATATCTGCGATTACCCGAAACAGTCGACGCGGTGCGCGTCGATACCGGGGTTCGCTGCGGTGACCTGATCGGGATTAACTACGACCCGATGATTGCGAAACTAATCGTGCATGCTGAAAATCGCGAAGCAGCGCTGGCAAAACTTAAGTTAGCATTGCAGCAGTACCAGATCCTGGGTTTGAGTACCAATCTCGGCTTTCTTGCCCGTCTGGTAGCCATGCCCGAATTGATTGCAGGCGACTTTGACACCGGTTTTATTGCCACGCATCGTGAACGCCTGTTTACCAATGATGGCGAGCAATTGAATCGAGCCCTGGTGCTCGCGGCGGCGGCGATGTTGCCCGCACTTGATAACCGGGAGGCGTCCCGGGGTACCCAATCGCCCTGGGATTCGCGCAGTCATTGGCGAATGAATTTGAGTAGCAGCCAACACATAAAGCTCGAGCACGACGCATCGATTTACCAGGTTGTAATCACGAAGCGACAGGACAGCTGGCATTTTGCCTGTGGTAAGGGTAATTATCTGTTGACGGGTCACTGGGTCGACCAACAACGCCTGCGGGTTGAAATTGACGCCGAAACTGTCGAGTTACCGGTGGTGCAGGAGGATGATTTGATCTCAGTTTATTACCAGGGACAGGCATATCGTTTCGGAATTCCAGCCGCGATTCATAGCGGCGAGAGCGATACGGCTGATGCCGATCATCCAAGCGCGCCAATGTCAGGTGCCGTTGTTGCGCTGTCGATTGCGGTCGGGGATACTGTCGAACCTGGGGATAGCCTGATCGTGGTCGAAGCCATGAAAATGGAACATGCCATCGTTGCGCAGGTCAGTGCGAAGGTCGGCGAAATTCTGGTCGCGGTGGGTGACCAGGTCGATGAAGGAGAGACCCTGGTTTTATTGGAGGTTGAATAATTCGATGAGTTTTCCCGAGCAGGTCAAAATTGTCGAGGTTGGTCCCCGCGATGGTTTACAGAATGAATCCAGCACGGTGCCGGCCGAAATCAAGATCCGGTTAATCGAAATGCTTGCCGATGCAGGCTTGCCGGTAGTGGAATCGGGAGCTTTCGTGTCGCCGAAATGGGTGCCGCAAATGGCGACAAGCAGCGAAGTTTTTCAGCAGATCGAGCGGCGTACCAATGTTTCTTACCCCATGCTGGTGCCTAACCTGAAGGGGCTCGAACTGGCGCTCGATGCGGGCGTAGAAGAGATCGCGTTGTTTGCCGCCGCCACGGAAACCTTTTCGCAAAAGAATACTAACTGCTCGATCGCCGAAAGCATTGACCGTTTCAACGCGGTGATCGATCAGGCGCAGGGCGCCGGTTTGAAGATCCGTGGCTATATTTCTTGTGTGCTCGGTTGTCCCTATGAAGGTGAGGTTTCATTCGACACGGTTTCGATGCTCGCGCAAAAACTGCTGGAAAAGGGATGCTATGAAGTGTCCTTAGGTGACACCATTGGCGTCGGCACCGCGGGCCAGGCGCAAGAGTTGATCGAAACGCTCAGTAAGCAGATACCGGTGCACCAACTGGCGGCGCATTTTCATGATACCTACGGTCAGGCGCTGGCGAATATTCATGCGGTGATGCAATGCGGGATTGCGGTTGTTGACAGTTCTGTCGCGGGGCTGGGTGGTTGTCCCTACGCAAAAGGAGCTACCGGCAACATCGCCACCGAGGACGTGGTTTACATGTTGAACGGCATGGAAATCGAAACCGGGGTCGATATGGGCAAGTTGCTCGAAGCCGGTCGCTTCATCAGCGACTTTCTCGGGCGTGAGCCGGTATCACGCGCGGCAACCGCGTTACTGCGCAAAAAAACAGGTTAGACCTATGGGACTGCCTGATTCCGTAAGCCGCGAAAAGAAACATCACCGCAAGATTGATTGCGAGGGATATTCGCGCAGCGATGGGCTCTGGGATATCGACGTGCATATGGTCGATACGCGCACCTATGATTGCGCTTACGATGAGTTTCACCGTGATGGTTTAATCGAGGCCGGAGAGCCGGTGCATGATATGTGGCTGCGTTTTACCATCGATCTCGATTTCCTGATTCATGATGTGCAAGCGGCCTCTGATCAGACACCGTTCAGTATTTGCCCGCGTGCCGCCGGGGCGATGCGAGAAATAATCGGATTGCGTATTGGCTATGGCTGGATGAAACAGGTACGCGAACGAATTGGCACCGACAAAAGCTGTACCCACCTGATGGACTTACTCGGTCAGTTAGCTGCTACGGCCTATCAAACACTACATGCTGCGCTTGAAGAACGTGAAGCCAAACGTGAAGTTCGCGAAAAACCGCCGATTATAGATACTTGCCTGGCGCTATCGAGCAGCGGCGAAGTGGTTAAAAATCGTTGGCCCGAATTTTATACCCCTAAATCCGGAGAGGAATCTCAATCGTGACGATCGCGTTGGCTTTCGATATTTACGGTACCCTGATCGATCCGCATGGAGTGGTGGCTGAGCTGTCGAAGCATGTGGGAGCGCGCGCGCAGGAGTTTTCGAATATCTGGCGCGACAAGCAGCTTGAATACACCTGGCGTCGGGCATTGATGCAGCGTTATGAAAATTTTCCGATCTGTACCCGGCAGGCACTGGATTACACCGATACCCTGTTGCAGACCAATCTAGAAGAGTCGGCAAAGGCAGCCTTGATGCAAGTCTATCGAGTCCTGCCCGCCTTCGATGATGTGCCGGATAGCCTGCAGGCACTGGCAGATTCAGGTTTTCGCCTGTTCGGTTTTTCCAACGGCGTTGCTGATGCAATAAGCGGGTTGCTCGAGCATGCTGGAATCGATCGATATTTTGAAGGCGTAGTCAGTGTCGATGCACTGCAAACCTTTAAACCCGACCCGGATGTTTATCATCATTTCATTGAAGTCGCGGATACTGATCCGGAAAACTGCTGGCTGGTCTCAAGCAATGGATTTGATGTCATCGGTGCGGTATCGGCCGGGATGAAGGCCGCCTGGTTAAAACGCTCGGAAAGTGTGGTTTTTGATCCCTGGGGAATTGAACCGACGCTTGTCATACCTAGCCTCGATGAACTTTCGAAAAGAATTATTGTTTAAAATCACTAAGTTAAATTAATTTGAATTATTTTTGTTGCAGTGCAACAAAATACTTGACTTATCTTCTCCCAATCCCTATATTATCGGTATTGTTGCAGTGCAACATAGGTTTTTAAATCTATTTTTTTAACTTTACCGAGGAAACAACCATGTACGAAGATTTCATGAAAATGGCTCAAGAAAGCCTCAAGCCGGTGATGAAACTGGCTGAAAACAACACCGCGCTAGCTGTCAAATTGATGCAAGCTCAAGCTGAAACTGCTTCTGAAGTGATGCAAAGCAACCTGGCACACGTACAGGCTCTGGTCGAAACCAAAGATCTGAACGTTGCCGTTGAAATACAGCAAAAGTATGTTGAATCATTGAACGAAAAGCTGGTTACTGTTGCAAAAGATAACGCTGCTGTTATCGAAGCCGCGGTTACCGAAGCCGGTAAGATTTTCGAAGGTTCTTTAGCCGAAGTTCAGGCACAAGCTAAGAAAACAGCCGCAAATATTGAAAAGGAAATCAGCAAGGCAAGCAAGAAAGCCGCCTAATGTTATACCCCGGAATCACCTGATACGCTTCAGGTTGATTCCAAAAGTTTTACTCCTCCAATGTATTAGCCCGGTGGTATTATAACCCCGGGCTTTTTTTTTACAGGAAGCATAATTATGACTAATGTAGTAATAGTAGATGCTGTACGTACGCCGATAGGAGCCTTTGGTGGCGCCCTGGCGTCGTTATCAGCAAGCCATATGGGGTCTTTGGTGATCAAGGCCCTGCTGGAACGAAACCAACTCGCGGCTGACCAGGTCGACGAGGTTATTCTTGGGCAGGTATTGACTGCCGGGGTCGGACAGAATCCGGCTCGCCAGGCCTCGATCGAGGCAGGGTTACCGCAGGAATGCCCCGCGATGACCATTAACAAGGTTTGCGGTAGCGGGCTCAAAGCCGTTCAATTGGCAGCACAGGCGATCAAGTGTGGCGATGCTGACGTGATTATCGCCGGTGGTCAGGAGAATATGAGCGCTTCGCCACATGTATTACCGAAATCACGCGATGGTCAGCGCATGGGCGACTGGCAACTGCGCGACAGCATGATTGTCGATGGCCTGTGGGACGCGTTTAACGATTATCACATGGGTGTCACCGCGGAAAATATCGCCAACAAGTATCAATTCTCGCGTAACGACCAGGATGCTTTTGCAGCGGCTTCGCAGCAGAAAGCCGAACAGGCGCAAAACGATGGTATTTTTGCCGATGAGATTGTCACAGTTGAAATCCCACAACGCCGTGGCGATCCGGTCGTGTTTGATCGCGATGAGTATCCCAAGGCTGGAACGACCGCGGAAGGTCTATCTAAACTGCGCCCGGCATTTGACCGTGAAGGCACGGTAACAGCAGGTAATGCGTCCGGTCTCAACGACGGCGCCGCAGCACTGCTGGTCATGAGCGCCGACAAGGCCGCTGAACTGGGTCTTAGTCCTATGGCAACCATTACCGCCTATAGCAGTGCAGGGGTCGATCCGGCGATCATGGGAACTGGTCCGATTCCAGCTTCGAAGAAGTGCCTTGAAAAGGCAGGCTGGTCGATAGACGATCTCGATCTGATCGAATCCAACGAAGCCTTTGCGGCGCAATCGATGTCAGTAAATGCCGAATTAGGCTGGGATACCGGCAAGGTCAACATCAGTGGCGGCGCTATCGCCTTAGGTCACCCGATTGGTGCCTCTGGTGCCCGCGTACTGGTAACACTGTTGCATGGTATGAAACGTACCGATGCCAAACGTGGTCTGGCGACGCTGTGTATCGGCGGTGGCCAGGGTGTTGCGCTTGCGGTAGAAAGATAAATATCAATTATGAATATGACAAAAGGAGAAAAGACATGAGCCGAGTAGCTCTAGTAACAGGCGGCACCCGCGGCATCGGTGAGGCCATTTGCCTGGCATTACAAGATGCAGGATTCAACGTAGTAGCCACGTACGCTGGTAATGAAGAGGCTGCGCAAAAGTTTATCGATGAAACCGGTATTCAAGCCTACCGCTTCGACGTCGGCAACTACGATGATTGTCAGGAAGCAGTGCAAAAGATCGAAAACGAAGTAGGTCCGGTTGAAGTATTGATCAACAATGCCGGCATCACGCGTGACGGCACGATGCACAAGATGACATTCGAGCAATGGAACCAGGTGATTCAGACCAATTTGACATCCTGCTTCAACATGTGCCACGCCGTCCTCGACGGGATGCGCGATCGCGGTTATGGCCGTATCGTCAACATCGGTTCGATCAACGGTCAGGCGGGTCAGTACGGGCAGGTCAACTATGCTGCCGCCAAATCAGGTATCCATGGATTTACCAAGGCCCTGGCCCAGGAAGGCGCTGCCAAAGGAATCACGGTTAACGCCATCGCTCCGGGTTACATCGCGACCGAAATGGTACGCGCGGTGCCGGAAAATGTGCTCGAAAAAATTGTCGCGCGAATCCCGATTGGTCGTCTCGGCGAGGCCAGCGAGATTGCCCGCGGCGTAGTTTTCCTAACCGCTGACGATGCAGGATTTATCACCGGATCTACCTTGTCAATCAATGGCGGACAGCACATGTACTAAACTTGTGTCACCCGCGAGATAAAAGCCGAAACTCGAGGGAGCTTCGGCTTTTTTTTCTGCACAAACGTTGGTGAACTTTATGAAAAAATCACTGAAAGCAGCGTTGTTTTCGGCTCTCGTATTCCCTGGGAGCGGTCACTTCTTGTTAAAGAAACACCTTCAAGGTGCGGTTTTGGCCGGCATTACTATTTTGTGTGTTTGGGTTTTAGCATCCACAGCACTGGAAATGGCGCAGGATATTAGCCTTAAAATCCAGAGTGGTGAAATTCCTCTTGATGTCACCAGGATAATGGACGAGGTGTCAAAACAGGCCTCAGCCGGAGACGCGCAGGCGGCCAATATTACCACCTATTTACTGCTCATCTGCTGGCTAGTCGGCATCGTTGATTCTTACCGGCTTGGTCGGTTACAGGATAAAATTGACAGTACGCGTGATAAAGAATCGTAACAGGGCATTAGAACGCCGATGTTCGTAGCCGTCGCCGGTTCTAAGCAAGCTATCTAGTCATTAATTACCTCGGACTCACACTACGTGATCGTGCTTGCAATCAACAAATTTGTTTCATATCAACTATATAGAATAGCGGCCATGGCATTATTGCCTGTTCAGAATTACGGAGTTATGCCGAATCGGATATGATTAGCCGGCAGGTCTGTTCCGGAGAAGCAATGATTGATGTAAAACGTAGTTTGCTAAGGATTATTCAAGACCCTCACTTCAGTCGCAGGGAGAGGGATTTGGCAAAATCATCGCTTGAACTCATCGAAGAACTCGAGGGCCGAGAAGTCTACCATTGGACAGAGATGGCCAGGATAGCGCTGTTAACAGAGATACGAAATAAAGTGGTTGGCAGCCAGGCAGCAACCAAGATTGATAGCTTTTTGAAAAGGCACAGAATAAAAAGACCCTGATATGGATATCGAATGGCATTCTCCAGAGCCAGTTGAATCCCTAACCTAACTCGTATAGTCCCTAATAAAAGTGCACAGATTTTTGTAATGTAGTCGAGGCTTCATCGACTAATCACTGTCCCAACGCATATGTAGCTTGTGCGCGTCTTCACCAATAATCGAAAACCGGAGTCGCTGGTAAAGCGATAACGCTGGATTGCCGCGAACTACCGACAAACACACCGGCTTGCCTTTTTTCTTGGCCTCATTCATCAACTTCCGTATCAACTGGGTCCCGATGCCTTGTGAGCAAAACTCATGCTCGATGTGAATCTGTGCGAGTTCGAACTCTTGCTCAGTTTCACAAATTTGTAGCCAGCCCACATTTTTGCCATCAACTAAGATGACCTGAACCTCGGCAAGTTTGTAATGGCCATTAAACTTGTTGATCATATCCGTCTCGTCCCAGGCATCGAGTATCGTCAGCAGCGGCTTCATCGTCCGGATGTAAAGTTTTTTCGTGAACCGATAATCACTTTCGTCAGCACTACGCAGCGTAAAATTGGGTACTTTTCTAGATGACGGTGTATCCATAGAATCGCTGCTTTCTAAACTGTGTTCAGATCGAAAAGTGAGGCTCTCGGATCAACATCAACTTCAAGTCTCATGCCAACTCCTCCAACAACGTCTTGGCGTCCTTAAGGTCGGAGGTGTCGAAGCCCTCGGTGAACCGGTAATACCTGCCCAAAACTGTGGTGCCAACACCGCAGCACAAATTGCCTTTCACTTTAATGTTGTTTGGTTGGCGGATATAGTCGCAGTAAAAATTGAAAGGATTGGATCATGGAGCACTTTGCCACCCGTATCATTGAGTCACTAATTTTACCGCCAGGACTTTTTTTGTTTTTGCTCGCAGTGGGTGTGGTGCTCCTCAATAAAAGTTCTGTATTGGGTAAGTCAGCACTGTGGTTTGGGTTGATTATCTTTTATTTGTTTAGTACGCCTTTTATATCACGTCATTTGATTAATCAGTTGGAAACGTACCCTGCCTTGGATGTAAATGAAATTGGCAATTATGGTCCCGGTGTGATTGTGATTTTAGCCGGTGGGCGCGATAGGAATGCGAAAGAGTATGGTGGCGATACCGTGGGTAAATACACTTTACTCAGGTGTCGATATGGCGCATTTCTACAGCGTAAAACTGGTTTACCAATACTGGTAAGCGGTGGATTGGTATTGGATAAAGAGGGTAAGAGTTTGGCACAGGTGATGGCTGAACTCTTAAGAGAAGACTTTCAGGCCGGAGAGGTATGGCTTGAAGATAAGAGTAGGACTACTGGTGAAAATGCTTTATTTTCAGAAATGTTTTTAGCGCAAAAGAAAATTGATTCTGTGTATTTGGTAACTCAGGCCTGGCATATGCCTCGTTCCGTTGTTGCTTTTGAAAAAGCAGGGTTAAAAGTAGTTCCTGCACCAACCGCATTTGAGGGAGGAAAGCCATTTATGTTCAAGGATGTGCTACCAAGCGCTGATGCTATAAATATAAGCCGTTTTGCTCTGCACGAAATGGTTGGTGCTTTTTGGTACAAGATTCGCTATTAGTTACTGAAGAAGGTTGCTTAACTGAGGTATATGAATACTTGGCCTCTCCAAGTCGCTAATAATGACATTACAGTAAGTTTCGATAAGATCTACCAAACCAGCGAAGTCTATCTGTGCTATTGCCGATTCACCATCAATATTGGCATTTATTCTGTTATTTTTTGTAAATCCTATTTTGTAGATGATTTGCCACGTCGAGCGTCGCCTTAGGGGTCGTTAGCAGACGCTGATTTACGGATTTTGAGTGTCTGCTTTTTCGGGATATACAGAATCGATGATGACCCTGTAACGGGGAAAAAGCGGTCGTTACGATTGAGGTGGAAGCGAGTAGGTTCCGGTGGCATGCGCGACGATATCCTCGTCGCTATAGATAGATACCTCGACCACCGCCAGGCGTTTGCCGAGTTTTATTATATTGCCCCTTGCAATCAGGTCGCATTCGCTCGGTTTGCGTAGAAAGTTGATGTTGAGGCTGGTAGTGACCGCAAGTTTTATTTCCCCCAGCAGGCTCAGTACGACCGCGAACATGCAGACATCGGCGAGCATCATCATAAATGGACCCGCGATAGTGCCACCTGGGCGCAATGAGTGTTGACTATAGGGCAGAACTAACTCGGCAGTACCTTCGTCGATAGCACGCAGATAGATGCCGGCCTCGGCAGCCGAGGGTAATTCGACTTTGATAATCGCGTTGAATTTTTCGGTAGTGACTTTGCTCATAAGGACGAGATTTAACCATAGGACTCGTCCCCGCGAAAGCGAGGATCTTATTAAAGGCGATGGTTCTACAAGATTCCCGCTATGCGGGCCGCGTAGGTCGGGAACGACGCCTGGTCAGCTGCGTTGTTTGAGCCAGTCGGATATTGCCGGGGTCACGGTCGCCTGGGCCTTGCCGCTGACATATATACCGATATGTCCACCGGGAAAAGCAAGTTCGGTGTAGTCCTTGCTGCCGATCAATTTTTT
>CAXMNA010000164.1:0-24985 GCA_964194715.1 uncultured Gammaproteobacteria bacterium | reverse complement strand
AGCGGACGCTCGCGGATTCAAGTTAAGATTTCACTTTAATTACAACTTTGATCGACAAAATACAGGATTAACCCATTTGAGTGATGCCGACTTACCTCGTCCTATGTTACAAGACCTTGTTGATATGGCTATTCGTTTCCTTAATTATCCCTGAAACAGTAAAATGAATTTTTTAAAATATTCAACATTACCTGTAGCTTTGATTAGTTCATCGGTACATGGTGGATATATTACTTTGTAGGAATGTAAAGAGATCCAGGCTAGGCACCATGCGAGAGATGCCACAAAAAATTGGAAAATACGAGATTAAATCGTTGCTGGGCGAAGGCGGGAATGGCATCGTTTACGAGGGATACGATCCTGACATCGAGCGCCGCGTAGCGATAAAAATTCTGCATCCGCATCTGATTAGCGGCGAGATGGGTGAAGAACTGTTAGCGCGGTTCAAACGCGAGGCGATCTCAGCGGCAAAATGCATTCACCCCAACGTCGTCACCATCCTTGAGTATGGGCAGCACGAAAATATGCCTTTCATCGTTATGGAATACATCGACGGGGTTTCGGTGCAAAAGCTTATTAAACATAGGCTTAAACATAGGCGCGGCATCAGTCTGAGACGTAACCTCACTATCATTTCGCAGTTGCTCAAAGCACTGCATGCGGCACATAAATTAAATATTGTTCATCGAGACATCAAGGCTTCCAACGTCTTGATTTTAAAGGGGAGTGGTCGTATCAAATTGGCCGATTTTGGGATGGCCAGGATCACGGAGGGTTCAGACTTGACGATTATCGGGCACTTCCTCGGCACGCCAAGATACATGGCGCCCGAGGTAAGACTCGGATTTGAAGCCGATTCCCGTGCCGATATATTCTCGGCGGCGAGGTTGTTCCTCGAGTTACTGAGAATGCTGCCAGATAACTCGCCATTCCCGCGCTCAAAGTTAACTGAAATTGTCAACATGCCTCCCGGAAATCGGATCGATTACTCGGCAATCTACCCTACAGCATTAATTCCCATTGTGACCAAAGGATTAGAGGTTGATCGTGAGAAACGGTATCAAACTGTGCTGGAATTCGTGCAGGCGATAAAAAAGGCACTGCCCGACCTCCAGCAGAAAGCGGTGACCTCTTCAGTGCAAGTTGCCTCGGTCGCCCGTGAATCGGTACAGGATTTTCCGGCAAGCGAAGACGAGCTGGATTCGATGACGACCTTGCTGGCCGACTTTATAGGGCCGATTGCGACCCTCATAATGGAAGAGCATGAAACTATAAGCACATCGGCAAATAATTTGGCGACAGAGATCTCAAAAGAAATCCCGGAACTGGAAGAGCAAGAAGAATTTCTCAAGCGTTGGGAACTGATGAGCATATCCAGGCGAGCGTTAATCAATAAAAAGGAGGCGGATACTTTCTCGAACCAGGCAAGGCCGCGCCCATTGCAAGGGGAAGTGCTGGATCGAATGGGCAATGATTTTGCGCACTACATTGGGCCAATTGCAGAGCCATTGTTGCGACACTATTCAGCCAAATCGAATGATATTGACCAACTGGTAATATTTCTCGGCAGGGAAATTCCCGACCGTAAAGAAGGTCAAAAATTCATTAAATCCTGGCTTCGTGGCTGATTGTTTCGACTGCACTGGGTGTCGGTTTTTTTATGCTAGTAGTGGAATCGAACCGCTGACACGCAGACTTTCTGTCATGTGAATACAAATCATCACAATACCCCACCCTGGTAAAATCAATCACTTATTAAATACTGCCAGATTGCTACAGCTCAAATATATCTGTAATTACTGGATAATTAGACCGTTCAATAATTTGAAAATATCCTGTTTGTACTTATCGGCGAGCGTAGTTCCGGTGAACGCAAGTAGTTGGGTAGAGCCTTTTGAGTTGGAATGATAGTAACCTAAATAAGTAGCCTTAATTCCGCTTATAACTGCCGCCATTTCCATGAATATTACTTTTTCCCCATTTACATTTCTGTATTCCCTATTTACAACTCTTACATTAGATCCAACTTTTTCCATATTTTCTTTTGCTATTTCAATTAAGTTTTCGAGATTTATCTCTATCGATTCCGTTATAGCCATCGCGTAAATATCTAACTTTTTATGCCGAAATTCATACTCAGCTTCCTCATTAATAGCGCCTTTCTTTGTGAATCCCCATTCAGCCGGGTTCATCCTTAGGCCAAAGCTATTGATTTTACTTTTGACTGGAAAATTAGATTTTTTCGGTGTTTTAAATTTTTTCGTATTAGTTTTTATTTTTTTGCTGGCTGGTCTAGAAAGCGATTGATTCTCATATTGCCAAGTCCCATCTTCGTTTAGGATTACTATCTCGCCTGTGCTAGTGAATGCTTTTTCACTCGCGACGACAATTGACGTGCTGAACGCAAAAAATACAGCTGCAAAAACTGGGACGAATCGTGCAGTGAACATAATTATTCCACCGAAGGGTAGTTGCAAGAGAGTTCAAACTAATATAGTTCAAAAGTTTGGGTATTCCAGAGTTAAGTATCAACACTAAAAGTTATGCCTACTTAAAACGTAGATCATTCCCTTTTATTCGCCAGGCGGGAAGTTGAAATTCGATAGGGTCTGACCACAATTATTATCGAAAACCCTACCAACAATTGGTCAGATTGTTATGTTTGATCAGTGATGGGATAATAAAAGGTCTGACCCCTAAGCCAGATACGAACACTGATGAGATATGTCTGCAGGTAAAACAATTGATCAATGGCTCGCAAGACATGGACTTGATCAGTATGCAAATACCTTCAAAGCCAACGATATCGACATTCGGGCGCTGGCATATCTGAGTGAGGAGGACCTCAAGGAGCTTGGTGTATCGCTGGGACACCGCCGTATTCTGCTGAATGCAATCAAGACCCTCGAACCAGAGGAGCTGGTGGTGCAACCCGGATCAACCGATTCAGACGAATCTCTTCGGCTGAACCGGAACGACGTCAACTAACGGTAGTATTCTGCGACATCGCCGACTCGACCGCATTGACCCGCAAACTGGGTCCGGAAGAAATGCGCGAAGTGCTGAGGCGATATCATAATCTGGTCGGCGATTCGGTGCGCCGCTATCAGGGCTATATCGCCAGGTTCGTCGGCGATGGCATACTCGCCTATTTCGGTTGGCCCCAGGCACACGAAGATCAGGCGGATAGCGCAATTCGCGCTTGCCTCGAGGCTGTCGAGTCGGTAGCAACTATCAAAGTTGATAAGGAGACTTCGATCCAGCTTCGGTTCGGTGTTGATACCGGGGAAGTGGTAATAGGTGATTTAGTGGGCGAGGAAACCTCGGACTTGAATACAGTGACGGGCTTATCGGCAAATCTGGCGGCCCGTTTACAGGGAGTCGCCGAGCCCGGTCGAGTCGTCATTGGTCTCAACACCCGTCTCCTGGTCGGCAGCGCATTCGAGTTAGAGGATCTCGGTCCACAACATTTCAAGGGCTTCCAGGAAGAAGTCCCGGCGTGGGTGGTGAGCCGCGAAAAACAAACAGAAACACGGTTCGAGTCGGTGCGGGGTACCGTATTAACCGAACTGGTGGGACGAAAACACGAGCTGGGGCTACTGCGAAATCGTTGGAAATTGGCTAAAGGAGGGGAAGGACAAGTGGTCTTCCTCAGCGGAGAAGCTGGCATCGGCAAATCCCGCTTGGTCCAGGGATTCTGGAATAGCATCGGCAAGGAAAAACGATTTAACCTGCATTATCAATGTTCTCCGCATCACACCAATAGCGCGTTTTATCCAGTAATTCAGCGACTGCAACGGGCGGCGCGATTCTCCAGCGGAGACTCCGCCGAAATGAAGCTAGACAAACTCGAACAACTGCTCAAGGAAATCGGGCATTACGACGCCAATGTGGCATCGTTGTTCGGGGCACTGTTATCGCTGCCAGGAGAAGATCGCTTCGGCCCGTTGAACCTAACGCCACAACAGCTTCGCCAGCGCACTGTCGAGGCACTGATTGCTCAAATGTTGTCGTTAAGCAAGCGTCGGCCGGTCTTGTGTGTAATCGAAGATGTCCACTGGATTGATCCATCGATGGCGGAGTTCATCGCGGAACTTTTACCCAAAATCGCGGACCAGCCAATTTTCCTGTTGGTTACTTACCGCCCGGAAAATGCGCCTGAATGGTCCGGCCATTCCCATCTGACTTCCATGACCCTGAACCGCCTGGGCCGAAAACAAGCTGCGGAAATTGCGCACCTGGTCGGCGGACGGGATCTCGTGGATGCGATCATCGAGCGCATCGTGGTCAGGGCCGATGGTGTGCCATTGTATGTCGAGGAATTGACCAAGACCGTACTTGAAAACTATTCGTCGACGAATAATCCGGCGCTGGAAGAACTGATTCCGGCCACGTTGCAATCGTCGCTGGTTGCGCGCCTTGATCACCTCAATGAAGCCAAGGAAATCGGCCAAATTGGCGCGGTAATCGGCCGCGAGTTTTCTCACACCCTGCTAACCGAGATTTCAGCGAAGCCGGAAGCTGAAATTAATGTGGCGCTGGAGCGATTGGTGGAATCAGGTCTGGTATTTCGCAGCGGGAAACCGCCCAACGCTGTCTATAAATTCAAACACGCGTTGGTGCAGGACGCAGCATACACAACCATATTAATTAGCCGCCGCCGACGTTTGCACGCCCAGATCGTTGAAGTCCTTGAAACACAGACAAATGGCCATGCGCAAGAAGATATCGATTCGTTGGCCCATCATGCCTACCGCGGGGAAATATGGGACAAAGCGTTCGACTATTTACAGCAGGCGGGTCGTAAAGCGATGGATTGTGCCGCGATACGGGAAGCTGTAGCGCAATTCGAGTACGCACTTTATGCCGCAACACATTTACCGGAGACTCCGGAATCCCTGGAACAAGCCATTGATTTGCGCTTTGACCTGCGCAATGCGCTTTGGTCGATCGCCGCCTTTGAAGACATTCTCGAAAACCTTAAAGAGGCCGAAGCTCTGGCTCAAAAACTGAATGATCAACGTCGCGCCGGCTGGGTTTCGGTTTTTATGAGCGCCGGCCTGTGGCAACTTGGCCGCACCGATGAGGCGCTTGGAGCAGCCAGTAATGCATTGGAGGTCAATAAAGGGGTTCAAGATTTACCCTTGGAAGTCGGAGCCAATTTTTACCTTGGTTGTGCCACCGTTACCTCCGGCAACTGCCGGCAGGCTGAGATTTATTTCCAGAAAATAGCGGACTCTCTTACTGGCGACCTCAGCAGGGATCGCTGCGGACTGCCATTTGTTCCTGCGGTGATTTCCCGCTCCTGGCTGGTATGGGCTCTGGCGGAACGGGGTGAATTTGTGAAAGGGTTGTCCCACGGTGATGTGGCGCTCGAGATTGCGATGGAGGTTGGCCATCCTTTCAATCTTGCCCACATTTATTATGACCTTGGCTACTTCTACCAGGTTAAAGGCGATATACCGGCAGCCGTGGATGCGCTGGACAATGCAATGAATTATGTGCGCGAGTGGAGCCTGACCTATCTGTCGCCCTTTATTATGGGATTTCTTGGTCACAGTTACGCTCTCGCGGGCCGAGTCGAGGAGGGAACGGCTTTACTGCAGCAAGCAGTCTCAGACTATCAAACAATGGGCCTGGGACTATTCCATTCACTGGTTCGGGCGCAGCTGGGAGAGGCATTGTTTCTCGCTGGCGAGTTTGAGGAGGCATACAATACTGCGGAAAGCGCATAAACGCTCGCTCGAAAACGCGGTGAGCAGGGACATGAAGCTTATGCGCTGCGCGTACTTGGGGACATTGCTACGCACAGCGGCTTAACCAATGGTAATTCCGCTGAATCGAGTTATCAATCGGCGCTTGCCCTGACCGAGAAACACGGCATGCGCCCCCTGCAAGCCCATTGCCACCTTGGCCTCGGACGGCTTTATCAGCAACAAAAAAATGAATCGCAAAGTCAGCAATTCATCAATACAGCAGCGACGATGTATCGTGACCTTGGAATGACTTCCTGGGAAGAAAGGGCACTTTAAAGTGAAATTTTACTTTCGGTAAATAATAAACAGGGAACAGACCAGGTTAGAGTTCGACCTCGTGGGCAATGTAATCCTGCATTAAATGGCACAGGCAGTCCTGGCGTATCACCAATTTGTCGCGTGTAAGCATGGCCGGCATCAGGGTATTGTTGAGATAAATTTTGCCCTCCTCGACGCGCATGATGTCATCGGTAACGTCATGTCCGTCCGGATCGGTAATCGATATCGGGCGCGCAACGCGGGTATAACCAAACACCTGGTGTGGATCGACCAGGGTGAAGTTGCGGTCTTCGATATCGTTTTCAAACCGCAGATCGGCATCGGCCCCAGGATCAAACTCGAAACTGACGTGCTCGGGAATGTTTAAAGTCAGGTGTGACTCGACCAGGTGCAGAGCATGGCGGGTCGGTTGCTTGTGCGGTAGTTCATCCAGAGTCAGCATGTCCTCGATGAAACGGCAGGCGTGCTCGATACCGTCCGGGTCGCCCGGTAATCTACACTCCAGAGTAGCGGCGGGGCAGATACCATCAAATGCCATGGTGCAAAGGCCCTTGTGATTGAACACCATCCCCACCCGATTAAACCGGGCTGCCAGATTCTGGTTTTCAAGGCTGGGGTCAGTGATGCAGGCGTAGTGTGGATTTTTACCTGTGTTATTGTGAATATCGATCGCGGCAAACAATGGCAAGCCGTGTGCAATCTCGACTATGCGCTGCGTCATCTGCGAAGTGGCGCTTGGCTCCTGGATAGTGCCCGGCCAACAGCGATTGTAGTCCACCTGGTCGGGTAAATAGCGAAGATTAGCCTCGGCCGCGCGTACATTACCGACAAACATCAGGATTGAACGGGGCAAGTCATGCGCGTGTTCGGCCAGCACTTTTTGCATGACCTTGAGCCCGGTGTATTCATTGCCGTGCAGCAGGATCGAAACGAACAGGAAATTCGGATCCTTGCCTTCCAGGTGGATCAGGGTGGGGTTTGGAAACAAGCTGCGGATATTTGCAGTGCTGATATCGAAAAAGCCATCGGGTAGACCGTGCAGTCGGTCAAAATCTTCGATCATGTGCCGGGGTCCTGCCACAGGTGGACCGGTTGGCTGGTGCGTGCCTGTTCGATGTAATCGCATACCAGGCGCGCGCTATCGCCGAACTGTTTCCAGTGACGCAGTATCCAGCGCGAACCGGTGGCTTCTCGTTCGACCCGGGCCCTGATCACATTGAGCCAGCGTTCGGTATCTTCGATCCCAGCCTTTGTGAAATATGACCTTGCCAGTGGAAGTGCGTGTTCGAGTAACGCCTGTTTCAATGGCAGAACCTCGCCATCGATCCAGTGTACCTCGGCATTAAGGCCCTTGCGCGCGGCACGGTAAAAATCTGTTTCAAGGCTCTCATAAGGGACTGCGGTAAGGTCATCACCCAGCGATTTCAAGCCTTCGGTCAGTCCAACATAAAAAACGATGTTGGCGAGCGTGTCGATCAAGGTTGGGCCCGACGGCGCCACGCGCAGTTCCAGGCGCAGGTGATACTCACCACCTGAGTTGCGCGCGATAATCGGACGAACCCAGCGCCAGATCGTGCCATTGTGCAGCGCCAGGTGATGCAGATCTTCGATGGGACGGTCCAGTACCTCTGGCATGATTGGGCTGTAATAAAAATTGTCTTCAAACAAATCGAGCAGCGAATCGATGTAACCCTTGCCAAAATGGACCCGTGGAATAATACGATCCTCGATCTCCTGGGGATTGCGCGTATCGACCGCCTGTTTGAAGATTCCGATGCGTGATTCCTGCCAGCAGCACTTGCCGAGCACCAGCGGTGAATTCGCGGTAGCACCCAACACCAGCATGCTTGACCATAACCCGGCATGGTAAGTTGGAACGATTTCATCGAATGGCACCTGCAGGTGAATTTGCAGCGAGGTCGCGAGTGCTTCGAGCATCACGTCATCCTTTTCGACTTTCAGGACATCGTCACCCTCGAGATGTAGACTGATTGATTGTCCGCGCATGTTGAGTAATTGCTGATTAAGCTGGTTATAGCGATGCAACTCGGTCATGTAACCGTCGGGATTCAAGTGCTCAGGCGTAACGCTCGGGAATACGCCGAACATGCCGATCTGGGTGTCAAATCGATGCGCGGACTCTTCAGCTTGTTGAAACAAGGTATTAAGGTCTGCTTCGACCCGGTTGAAGACGTTGGTTTCATAAGGGAACGGATTACCGTTGATCTCCATGTTGAATTTGGCGAGTTCGGAGGTGAACAGCGGGTTGCCGGCGGCATCGATAATTTCGATATTGTTTCTGCTCGGATGCCCGTCGGCATCGGCCAGGCAAAGTTCGAGCTCATAGCCGAGATTACGACTGGAATTGTCGAATTCGCTTTTTGTAAACAGCGAGCGCACAAACTCCGTTTCCTGTTCTAACCGTTCCTGGAAACGATCGTAGTCGGCCTGCTCGAAGTGGTCTTTCTGAATTTCTTCGCCCATAGGATTCGGAGTATAAGATAGATATCCAGCGTATGCCTACCTCCATCTTGGCTAAACTAGTGTTAACCCCAAAGCCTGTTTATACTTCGCGCTCGGTCAAGCAAAGATTAATATGCCCGTCATCCTGCAAGTATCCAACCTGGTCAAGCGCTTCGGTCAGTTAACCGCGGTCAACGATGTCAGCTTCGAGATTCGTGAAGGTAGCTGTTTCGGTCTGCTGGGGCCGAACGGGGCTGGCAAAACTACCACAATTGAATTGATGGAAGGCATCAAGACTCCGGATGACGGTACTATTCGTTACCAGGGCGAGGCGCTCGGTCAGCGATTTCGCAATGAAGCCGGCATCATGTTTCAAACCACGGCGCTGCAGGAATTCATCACGGTGCGCGAAATCATGGTGCAGTTCAGCCGATTTTATCCGAACACCGCGAGTATTGACGATCTCGCCGAACGGTACGCGTTGCATGAATTTTTAAACCAGGATACGCGCAAACTGTCCGGCGGACAGAAGCAACGCCTGTTGCTGGCGATGGCGCTGATCAATAATCCGAAGATACTGTTCCTCGATGAACCCACCACGGGGCTCGATCCACAGTCGCGACGTAACCTATGGAAACAGGTGCAACACGTCAAGGAGCAGGGCGCCACCATTCTACTGACGACGCATTACATGGAGGAGGCTTACGCGCTTTGCGATGAAATCGCGATTATGGATCATGGCCACATAATCGCGCATGACGCACCGGATGCATTGTTGGCCGCGCATTTTGATGATGTCGTATTGCAGATCCACGCGGACGATATCCCGCGCGATATTGGCGAAAAAGAATTCCAGGCGTTCTATCGCAATGGCAGTGCGCATATCGTCACCGGTGATGTCAACAAGACGATCGAACACTTGTTGCACTTTAATATTCCGCTGGATCGCCTGCGCATCCGCGCAAGGGATCTCGAAGACCTGTTTCTCGAACTAACCGGAAAGGAATTGCGCGCCTGATGTGGAATCGAATTTACGCGCTCTTCGTCGCGCGCAACCTGGAGTTCATTCGCGATCGCGCGGCGCTCGCGTGGAGTGTCTTGTTGCCGATCCTGATTATATTCGTATTTGCCTTCGCATTTACCGAGGACAACCCGGAAAAATTCAAGGTTGGGTTGGCACCTGGTAGCTCGCTCGAAGGCGCAGCGGCAGCATTTAAAAAAACGCGCTACATCAAGTTCATCGAGTTTGACGAAGTCGAGAGCAATTTTTCCAAAGTGGAACGCCACCAGGTCGATATGCTGTTCGATCCGAACACCCATCGCTACTGGATCAACCAGACCTCGCCCAACGGTTATATAGTTGAGAAACTGTTGATTGCAGCCTATGCCGATTCCGCCGAGTCATTGCAGCAAATCCTGGTCGAAGGCGATGAAATCCGTTACATCGACTGGGTCATCCCCGGCGTGATTGCGATGAATATCATGTGGGGAGCGTTATTCGGAATCGGCTACGTTATCGTGCGGTATCGAAAGTTTGGCGTACTCAAACGCCTGCGCGCAACCCCGGTAACCGCAATGGAATTCCTGAGTGCGCAGATTCTGTCCCGATTGTGGTTGCTGGTGGCAGTCAACACGGTAATATTTATCTGCATGGATTACTTTGTCGGCTTCCGTATGCTCGGATCCTATTTCAACCTGTTCCTGGTCTTCACGCTTGGCTGCATTAATTTAATTTGCTGTGGGCTTGTGGTAGCCGCGCGCATCTCCACCGAGGAAGTTGCGAACGGTGTTTTAAACCTGTTGAGTTGGCCGATGATGTTTTTATCGGGCGTCTGGTTTTCGCTCGAAGGCGCTCACCCATGGATGCAGAAATTTGCCCTAATCTTGCCGCTTACCCACGTCACCGAAGCGGCGCGTGAAATCATGATCGATGGTGCCGGCATCGTGCAGATTTCGGACCACCTGCTGGTGCTCGGTGTTTCCAGTGTTATTTTGCTGATCATTGGTGCCAGGATATTTCAATGGGAGTGATCTCGGACCAGGGTGTCCTGTTTTGTTTGCTGGGCGTAGTATTCGGTCTGCTGGTGTGGGGCAAGATTCGCTACGACCTGGTCGCGTTTGGTGCACTCATAGTCGCCATCGTGATCGGGGTCGTGCCGCAGGAAGAAGCGTTTGCCGGTTTCGGCCATCATGCGACGGTGATCATAGCGTTGGTGTTAATCGTCAGTCGCGGGTTGTTCAACTCGGGAGCGATCGAATTGATTGCGCGCCATGTGATCGATGGCGGACGCTCGTTGTTCATGCATATCAGCGTGATGTCGGGGGTTTCGGCAATCCTGTCAGCGGTGATGAATAATGTCGCCGCACTTGCGCTGTTGATGCCGATCGACATGCAGGCGGCGAAAAAAGCCAAACGCAACGTAAGATTGAGCCTGATGCCGCTGTCGTTTGCGTCGATTCTGGGCGGCATGATTACCCTGATCGGCACGCCGCCGAATATCATCATCGCGAGTTTTCGTGAACAGGCGATAGGCGAACCTTTCGGTATGTTCGATTTTTCACCGGTGGGTGCGGTTACCGCGCTGGCCGGCGTGGTTTTTATCGTCTTGATTGGCTGGCGATTGATACCGCTTCCTGACAGTGAAGAGGCCGAGTCGGAGATCCCGCTACCACATGAGGACTATGTCGCCGAAGTTCGCGTTTCCACGAATTCGACCATTATCGGCAGGCGTGTTCGCGATCTCGATGCCGAGGCGGATGAAGCCGATGTCGCGATCGTCGGCCTGGTGCGTAAAGGCAAGCGACTCCCCGGTCGTGCGCGCATGGAGGAAATCCGCCAGGGGGATATTTTAGTGATCGAGGCCGACGCGGAGCACATCGATGCTTTTGTTGGCAGCTTTAAACTCGAGTATGTCGGCAGTGAAAAGTACGAGGGCCACGCCGCGGAAGGCCTGACCCTGATCGAGGCGGTGGTGCCTGAAAATGCGCGTATCGAGGGCCGTAGCGCGTTGAGCCTGCGGCTGTTATATCGGTACGGCATTACTCTTCTCGGAGTCTCGCGCCGTGGCAGGACCTTCCGCGAGCGTGTGCGCAAGCTCGACACGCGTGCCGGTGATGTGTTGCTGTTGCTCGGTCCCACCGAGCGTGTGGACGATATCGTCAAGTGGCTCGGTTGCCTGCCATTGCAGGAGCGTGATTTGCAGGTAGTGCAACGCCACAAAGCCTGGATCGCGGTGCTAAGCTTCGCGCTTGCGATCGCCGCAGCAACCAGCGGAATTATGCATTTACCTGAAGCATTGGCATTGGTGTGCATGGTCATGGTGGGATTCAACATCGTGCCGTTGAAGGAAATTTATACCTCGATCGAATGGCCGGTCATCGTATTGCTGGGCTCGATGATCCCGATCGGCTCGGCTCTTGAAGCCTCGGGCGGTACCGCGTTAATCGCCCAGCAAATCATCGATTTTGCCGAGGGTTACGGACCGGTGATTGTGTTGATGTTATTAATGATTGTTACGATGACGCTTTCCGACGTGCTCAACAATACCGCCACCACGGTCATCGCGGCTCCGATTGCGATCGATATTGCCAATCGGCTGAGCGTCAATCCCGATCCATTTCTGATGGCGGTCGCGGTCGCCGCGTCCTGCGCCTTTCTGACCCCGATCGGGCATAAGAACAATACGCTGATCATGGGGCCGGGCGGTTATCGCTTCGGCGATTACTGGCGCATGGGGTTGCCACTTGAAGTTATCGTCATTGTCGTCTCAATCCCGATGATCCTGATAGTTTGGCCATTTTAGATCTCAAAGCTACCTCGGGGGAATGCCCGCAAAAGACGCTCCCAACCGGCGCGTGCGCCGGTTGGTCCATCCATGGAAACGCTTGAATCGCGGCATCCCTGCCGCTCTACACTTTTGCGGGCATTCCCCCGAGGTAGCTAACTATCAACCCGGCGATCAAAATTTTTTGGATTGCGGCAGGGCGGGAAGGAGCTAAAATAACAAACAGCCCAAACATGGAATCATTACCATGACCGTTATAAAACAAAACGACCTGATCGAAAGTATCGCCGATGCGTTGCAATACATTTCGTATTTTCATCCGCTGGATTTTATCCGTGCGATGGATGAAGCCTACCAGCGTGAGGAAAATCCGGCGGCGCGCGATGCGATCGCACAAATCCTGATCAACTCGCGCATGTGCGCGATGGGACATCGGCCGATCTGCCAGGATACCGGCATTGTTACCGTGTTCCTGCGGGTCGGCATGCAGGTGCAGTGGGATGCTGATATGTCGGTCAGCGACATGTGCAACGAGGGCATCCGCCGCGCCTATTTGAATCCAGACAATGTGTTGCGCGCATCGATTCTGAATGACCCTGACGGCTCGCGTAACAACACCGGCGATAATACCCCGGGTGTGATTCACTACGAGATCGTACTGGGGGATACAGTTGAGGTACACGTTGCCGCCAAGGGCGGTGGCAGCGAAGCCAAGTCCAAGTTCGCAATGCTGAATCCGTCCGACTCGGTAGTCGACTGGGTGCTCAACATGGTGCCGCAAATGGGTGCCGGCTGGTGTCCGCCGGGAATGCTCGGTATCGGCGTCGGCGGCACCGCCGAGAAAGCGATGATACTGGCCAAAGAGGCGCTGCTGGAACCGATCGATATTCACGATTTACAGGAACGTGGTGCGAGTAATCGTGCCGAGGAATTGCGCCTTGAGCTTTACGAAAAAGTTAACCGGCTCGGCATCGGTGCGCAGGGACTGGGTGGACTTACCACGGTAATGGATGTCAAGGTCAAGGACTACCCGTCGCATGCAGCGAACAAGGCGGTCGCGATAATTCCCAATTGCGCCGCGACCCGGCACACCCATTTCATGCTCGATGGTAGTGGCCCTGCCAAACTCGAAACGCCGAAGCTCGAGGACTGGCCCGAGGTGACGCGCGAAACCGGCGATAACGTTAAACGCGTCAACCTCGACACCATTACCCGTGCAGAGGTAAAGACCTGGAAGCCGGGCGATACGCTGTTATTAAGTGGCAAGATGTTGACCGGGCGGGATGCCGCGCATAAGAAAATGGTCGATATGCTTGCCAATGGCGAAAAATTGCCGGTTGATCTCGGCGGTAGATTTATTTACTACGTCGGCCCGGTCGATCCGATCGGTGAAGAAGTCGTTGGTCCGGCAGGTCCGACCACCGCGACACGCATGGACAAGTTCACTCGCACCATGCTCGAACAAACCGGCTTGCTCGGGATGATCGGCAAGGCAGAACGCGGGCCCGTGGCGATCGCAGCGATCCGTGATTTCGAATCGGTTTACCTGATGGCAGTCGGTGGCGCGGCTTACCTGGTGGCGCAGGCGATCAAGGCCTCGAAAGTAATAGCGTTTCCAGAGCTTGGCATGGAGGCGATCTACGAATTTACCCTTGAAGATATGCCGGTTACCGTCGCAGTCGACCACACCGGTGAATCGGTGCATCAGACCGGCCCGCAGATCTGGGCCGAAAAGATCAATCAGCGAGTGGTCAACTTCGACGCCTAGCGTCGATAGACTCGCGCCAGCGCCCAGACCTCGACATATTCCACGCCGGCGCGATGCAGTGTTTTGGTAATCTCGGTCACCGTTGAACCCGTCGTCACAATGTCGTCAACAAGTGCGACGTGTCGATATTCGTGCTTCGGCGCATAAGCAAATGCCCGACGAACATTGTGCGCGCGCTGGGCTGCACTTAGCCCCGATTGACTCGGAGTAGCCCGCAGTCGTACCAATGCATGCCGATCGATCGGTATCCCGAACGCGCTTGACCAGACGCTGGCGATTTCATAAGCCTGGTTGTAACCCCGCTCGAACAGGCGTTCGCGATGCAATGGCACCGGTATCAGGACTTCTGGCCGAGGTGAAGTTTCGCGAAACGGTTCGATACATTGCTGACACAGGCTTTTTGCCAGGTAAAGCGATTCAGAAAACTTGAGTTGAAGCAGGTAATCGCGTGTCAGTCCCCGGTATTGCAGCGGCGCGATCATTTTTTGCCATCGTGGTGGGTTAAGCAGGCAAGCCGGGCATACCAGGCCGACGACCGGATTCGGTTGCCCGCAATACTGGCAAGGATTCGGCACCCGTTTCAGTAGCTCGCTGCAGCTTGTGCACAATGAATTCGCGTCGTAAAGCTCACAGCCACAAGCGAGACAAACCCCGGGTGCGAACAGATAGTTGATGAAGCGGATAACTCCGCGCTGAACATATCTTCCTGACATTGACTATTCCCTGTCTTGCAATAGACTTGGCGTTCTCCTTAAGACAACGGCCGAATTCCAATGACCGATGTAGTGCAATCCGTACGCCATGACTGGACGCTGGATGAAATTAAAGCGCTTTTCGAGCTGCCTTTCAACGATTTAGTGTTCCAGGCGCAAACCGCGCATCGCGCGAATTTCGATCCCAATGCGGTACAAATCAGCACCCTGCTGAGCATTAAGACCGGTGCCTGCCCGGAAGACTGCTCCTATTGCCCGCAGAGCGCCAAATATGACACCGGACTCGAGCGCGAACGATTGCTGCCGCTCGAAGAAGTGCGCAGCGCCGCGCTCAATGCCAAAAATAATGGCGCAACCCGGTTTTGCATGGGTGCGGCCTGGCGTAATCCAACCGACAAGAATCTCGAGAAAGTCGTCGAAATGATCAGCCTGGTTAAAGACCTCGGCATGGAGTCCTGCGTTACGCTTGGCATGTTAACGCGTGAGCAAACGCGCAAGCTGAAAACCGCCGGACTCGATTACTACAATCACAACCTCGATACTTCGCCCGAGTATTACGAGGAAATCATTACCACCCGCACCTACCAGGACCGCCTCGATACGCTCGAAAACCTGCGTGCCGAAGACATCAACGTCTGTTGTGGCGGTATCATTGGCATGGGCGAGACCGACAAGGATCGCGCCGCACTATTACAACAGCTCGCCAACCTGCCCGAACACCCGCAAAGCGTACCGATTAACTTGCTGGTGCAGGTCGAAAATACCCCGCTTTATGGCACCGACAAACTCGATCCGATCGAATTTGCACGCACCATTGCGGTCGCCCGCATCATGATGCCGGAGTCGGTCGTACGTCTTTCGGCGGGACGTACCGAGATGAGCCAGGAAATGCAGGCCTTGTGTTTTCTCGCGGGCGCCAATTCAATATTCTACGGCGATAGCCTGTTGACCACGCCCAACCCGGATGAAAATCTCGATACGGCGCTGTTCGACAAACTGGGTATCGTCGCCAACGGCGAACAGGCGCGGGAATCGAGCGACAACGCGGCCGCCTGATTGCCATGGCGCTCTGCTCTGCGCGATGAAGGAACTGGAACCGGAGTTAGAGCAACGCCGCGGCGACGGGCTGTATCGACAGCGTCGAGTGATCGAATCCGCACAGGGTGTCGAGACCCGCATCGATGGCAAAAGCATGCTGTCATTTTGCAGCAACGATTATCTCGGACTCGCCAACCATCCCGATATCAAGCAGGCCTTTGTCGATGCGGTGGCTGACTACGGGGTTGGCAGTGGCGCCGCACATTTAATCAATGGTCATAGCCGTTTGCATGAGCAATGCGAACAACGGCTCGCCGAATTCACCGGGCGCGATCGGGCGCTGCTGTTTTCAACCGGTTACATGGCCAACATCGCAATCGCATCCGCGCTGCTCGGGCGTAATGATTTAATCTACCAGGACAAGCTCAATCACGCGTCGCTGATCGACAGCGCGAAGCTAAGCGACGCCAAACTGATTCGTTACCGGCATAACGACTTGAAGCAACTTGAGGCGTTGCTAAGCGAGGGTCGTCGAGACCACCGCAGATTAGTCATGACCGATGCCGTGTTCAGCATGGATGGTGATTGCGCGGATGTTGACTCCATCAGCCGGGTTGCCGCAGAGCATGGCGCCTGGGCAATGGTCGACGACGCGCACGGTTTCGGTGTGCTGGGCGAACGCGGCGCAGGGCTGTTGGAGCAACTGGAATTAAACCAGGACCAGGTGCCGATCCTGATGGCCACGCTGGGCAAGGCAGTTGGCACCGCGGGTGCGTTTGTCGCCGGTAGCACGACGCTCATAGAAACCCTGATTCAAAAGGCCCGCCCTTATATATACACCACGGCGTCACCGCCGGCGATTGCCGCCGCGACCTTGAAATCGATCGATATCATCGAAAATGAAACCTGGCGTCGTGAAAAGTTGAGCGAATCCATCGCCTACTTTCGTGCCCAGGCGGCGCAACTTGAGGTAGAGCTGATGCCGTCATCGACTGCAATTCAACCGCTTGTGATCGGCGATAATCACCAGGCCCTGTCTGTGAGTGAAGCACTGTTCAAGCAAGATATCCATGTTACCGCGATAAGGCCGCCAACGGTGCCGGTCGGCAGCGCACGCCTGCGCGTTACGCTTTCAGCCATGCATGAACACGAGCATATCGATCAGTTGATCAAGACGCTGGGATCCTTGCTTTGAACTTGTCATTTATGATTCCCGACTGTCCTTTGGCTTTGATCTGGCGGAGATGAAGAGTTGACCGAATCCAGTCCGTTAAAGGTTTTAATGAATACGCTGCCACAGATTGGGCGAGTGGAGTGGATCGGGATAAGGCCTTCGCGTGGTGAGGCCATGATAGCGCTCGAGTCTGTCCAGGTAATATGCGGTACAGGACTTGAGGGTGATCGTTTTAAAGGTCGTGCCGGAAGTCCCAGGCAGGTGACGTTGATACAGCAGGAGCATCTGGCGGTAATCGCCGCCTGTCTCGGTCACGAGTCGGTCGATCCTGCGCTATTGCGACGCAACATCGTGGTATCGGGCATCAACCTTTTGGCTTTGAAAGACAAGCACTTTCGCGTCGGCGATGTCGTGCTGGAATTTACCGGGCCCTGCCACCCCTGTAGTAAAATGGAACGCTTGCTGGGCGCTGGAGGCTATAACGCGATGCGCGGTCACGGCGGGATCACCGCACGCGTGCACGAGGCCGGGGTGATCCGCCTGGCTGATGCGGTCTTATATCAGGCTTAATCGATCGACAATGACCCCTTTGATTCAAAAAGCTTATTGAGGGCGACCAAGGTCGATGACAACGCCGTTGGCGAGCAATTCCTCGGTGCGTTGTTGGGAATAGTTGTGGTAGTCGGTCTGCTGGTAATATCCACCGGCGACGTAGCGCATACTTTCCTTGAAATGATGCGGAAAAGTCAGGCTGTCGTGGCGTCGTACCAGGATTCCATCATCGAAAACCAGAACCCCGGGGCGATATATCATGTCATGTTGCCTGACAAGTTCGGCGGGCGTGGTTTGGTTGCCGTGGATATCCCTGATCGCATCGTTTGAGCCGGCATCGAGACGCACAATGGTAAACGGCGCGATTTCTTCGCGCACTTGTTTGTGCGCCAGAATGCCATCGTGAAATTCATTGCAGTCATAGCAGCTGCCGTCTTCGAAAATCACCATTAACGGGCCATCCACGCTGGACAGGTCAGTTATATTGCTGAATAGCGAATTAGCGCGCAGCTGGTAAACATTCTTGTCGAGCTTTGCCTGCAGGTAATCGGCCAGGGTTGTCGTCTGGTAAGATTTGGTTGCAACGAATTCGAGTACCAGTTTAAAGCGTTCGGGCGCACGGTAACCATTAACGCGCGCGATGGTTTTGTTTTCCTTATTGAGAAAAAGTAGTGCCGGTGTCGAGTAAACTTTCAGAATCTCAGCCAGTTCTTTTTCGGTAACCGAAATTTCTTCATTAAAGGCAATATCGCGGTCGCCCAGTATATTGATCACGATAGCATCGAAATTCGCCTGTATATAACTGGACAACGGTTCGGCTTCGAACGATTCTTCCAGCATGCGGTCGCAGTACGGGCAACCACTGAGCTCGAAAAAAAGCAAAACATGTTTGCCGGCCTGGGTAGCATCGTCAACATCGTCTGCGATCTCGAGAAAACTCTCCTTGAACCAGGCAGGAACCTCGTGCAGCACGCCGCCGGTAAGGTTGCCGCGGGTTTCGCCGGCACCGACAACAGCTGGCAACAGTATTGCCATAACCATTATCAAAACCGCGATTGGTAGCGGATTTCCGGTGTTTCTCATATTCCATTTCCTCGATAGTTTTGCCGCGACAAGAATATAAATCACTTTTCAGGTTTTGGAAATTGCCCCATTGGTAATAGATTCACCCGCCAAAATGCGACATTTTTTACTTATCGACAGTGTCTTGATCGCGAGATGCTAAACTCGTTTCAAACATTATAACTATACGCAGGAAGACCATGAGTTTAGTCGCAACATTAATTGCATTATTTATACTTGGCCTGTTAATCGTGCTGAGCTTCCAGATGCGAGGCCAGCGCAAGGCTACCGAAGAGTTGCTCGCGGATAACCGCATTCGTACCCGGCTATACCAGGATGCCGACGAATCGACCACCTTTATCCTGAGCCGTACTATCCAAAACATCAGCGCCGGTCATCCCGACCCCAACCTGGAGAGTGATTCGTTCACGCTCAAAGTAGTGCGTGAGCTGGTCAAACGTAGGGTGTCGAAAGATAAATGGCTCGAGATTCAGGCTAATGAACGGCTGGTTCACGAACTTTATCTGCTGTTGCGTGATGGTGGCATAAAAAAAGGCCCGCGCTTGGTAGCGCAGGCCAAGTAGTGAGGAGAGTCGGGGAACTCCCGGCCTGAGATTGCCCCAGTCCTAGTAGCTCGCGCTGTCGCTGTCGTAGGTCAATCCTATGGCAGCGGCCTGATCCTTCACCGCGCGGTATATCTTTTCGTCCAATGAATCGTCGGCACCACCCTCGGCTGCAACCTTTTCCTTGATGAAGTTGCTGCGTGATTCGGACAGTTTCTTAATTTTCTGCTGCAACTGGCCACGGCGTTGTGCCTGGTCGTTGATCACTTCCATTTGCTCTTCCGGTGCCATCGCTTGCAGTGTGGCAGGCAGGTTTTCTTGCTTGATTTCGTCGAGCTCTATGCGGCCAGAAGAAATCGCATCTACCAGTTCACTTTCACCGAGCAAGTTTGCCTTACCGCTCGCGGTTGCGTTGAAGGTATCGCGGCGTGCCAATGCTTCGGTGGACAGCTCCTTGCGCAGTCTGGCATTGGCGTCAAGCTTGGCCTGTTGCGACTTTTTGGTCGCTTCATCTCCATAGTAAAGTCGGGTGTCTTCGAGTTCGGCGGCGAGCTTGGAGAGTTTTTCATCGAACGGGGTTGAAACTGCTACGGTGTTACCAGAGTCTTCGACCTGGAAGTATTCGCCGTGACCCAGTGCTGCGATTTGCTGCCATGCGGGCCGCGTGTACTGATGCTGTCCGCTCTGGATGGCGTTGACAACAATGCCTTTTCTTGCGGCAGCTGCAAGCGTGACCGGGTACTTGACATCGTTTTGGTAATCCATGTGCGGGGGTGCATCGCCAACCAGGAAAACAACCTTGTACACGTTGCTATCGTTACTCCACGAAACCTTGTGGATCGCATCGAATAGCGCCTGGTTGACGCTTTCCGGGCCATCGCCGCCACCCTGGGCGCGGAAGTCCATCAGGCTTGCATACATCGAATCGAGGTCATCCGACAGGCCGAAGACCCTAGTGACGTAAGCGTCGCCGCGGTCGCGAAACGCAACCAGGCCCATCTTGATGTCAGGGTTTTCCTGCGCCGAGGCCATTGTTGTGGCGATCGACCAGATCTTTTCCTTTGCCGCCTGGATCAGGCCACTCATGCTGCTGGTGGTGTCGAGTACGAACACAACCTCGATGCGATGGCTTTGCTCGGGCACCACGTGAGTGGTGTGCGTGTTATGGGTCGCCTGGGCCTTTTGCAGGGTAGGGAACAGTGCGATGCCAGTAGCGGTGGCGACAACAAGTGCCAACGCAATTACTCTAGGATTAAATGTCTTGCTTTTCATTGGATTATCTCCGGGTTTAGGGTTGGGTAAGTTTGCGCACCGCATCGAGAGCGACACGATGTGCGGATTGGAACGATGATTGATCATACTGGCTGCGATAGACATCGCCTGACTGCTTGCGCGAGAGGTCGGGGATCCAGCAAAACAGTGCCTGGACCAGGAAAAAGCTCCACAGGGCTCCTGCCAGGCTGCCGGTATTAACCATGGCCCAGGCACTTGCCGAAAGTCCGGCCGCAACTAGCCCGAAATCGAGTGCTGCACTGAAGATCGAGCCATGGAAATAGAGTGAACGTACCAGCCAGATGATGCCGGCCTGAATCAATACCTGCTCAAACAGCGGTATCTCGAAAAACCAGCCGGCGAGACTCGCTAGCGCCCAGCTGGCGATAACAACCACGCGTCCAACACGGGCACTGCTACGCTTTAGCAGGTAAACGAGGTAGACCAGCGTTGCGGTGCATAGCACCAGGTTGAATAACGTGGCGTAGGCAATAAATCCGCCCAGCACCAGGCTCGCCGCTCCGGCGCCAAGGCTGATCGCGATCGCGACGATTATGCCGTCGATGATTCCAGGAGTTTTCATGCTCTTGTTCATGCTTTGGCCCTCCGCTCTTTTTCGCGCAGTAGGGCGATTTCAATTTCTTCATTACGGATCGCATCTGCGTGGTTGAAATTACCGGTAGCAAAGTTGTCTTCGTCGCTGACCAACAACTCCAGCTTTTGCTTCATGCTGGTCAATTGCTGGCTTTGTTCGTCGATTTGCCTGGTAAGATTATGGCGTTGTGATTCAACGCTGACGGACTGCTGTTGCAGGACCTGCAGCTGTTTTTCGCTGACCAGTTTGCGACGAATTAAATCGCGCGCCAAATCGTCTTTTTTAGCGGCCAGGCAAATGTCCAGCTCTTCGTCGAAACCTTTAAGGTTTGCCTCTGCATCGGTGGTAGCCTTGCCGAGCTGGGTGGCCTCGTGCTGCAATAGCTTCAAGCGTTGTTGATCCTGTTCGAGCGCGAATTGCATTTCACGAACCGCTTGCCTGAGCTGTAGGTCGGGTTCCTCGATGCGATCGAGGACTGCGTGAAAATCGGCCTGAAAAAGCCGCGATAGTCGGGTTACCAGTGCCATGTTGTTTGCTCCGTTGTTGGTGAAAGATGCAGTAATTCTGGGTCAGGAGCGGCCACTAAAACAGGCAGAGTTTGGTAAAACCTGTGACGCCGGGTTTACAAAAAATTTACATAGCGAATGAGTTGGAATGCTAGGATTGTTGTGTGTTTATTAAGGATGAAGAGCGATGGCGCAAAAAGCGCGCTTATTGATTGTTGAAGACGAAGCTGCGATACGCAGCGGACTGGTTGATGTCTTCGTTTACCACGGCTATGAGGTCGAAACCGCCGAGCACGGTGATGACGGCCTGCGCAAGGCTCTGAGTGGACAATTCGATTTGATTATGCTCGACGTTATGCTGCCCGGTATCGACGGTTTTGAAATCTGTAACCGTATTCGCCAGCAGGATCGGCAGCAACCAGTGATTATGCTGACCGCGAAATCGAGTGATGAAGACATCGTCCAGGGGCTTACCCTGGGTGCCGACGATTATGTTGCTAAACCTTTTTCGGTAACCCAGCTGGTGTTGCGTGTGGAGGCGGTACTGCGACGTTCGGGTTTCGGTGAAGCTTTGGCGCGCGAAATCAAACTCAACAATGGGCTCATCATCGATACCGAGAACTTGTGTGCCGGGGATACCGTGTTTACGCGTCGTGAAATGGACCTGCTGCAGTATCTCTGCCAGCAGTCGGAGCGACCGGTTGCGCGTGAAGAATTACTCGCGCGGGTCTGGGGTTACGCCAACCACATGGAAATTGAAACCCGCACGGTTGATATTCATATCGCCAAGTTGCGGCGAAAAATTGAAAACGACCCGGCCAACCCCGAAGCTATTGTTACGATCCGCGGTGCAGGTTATCGCCTGATGCTTGCCGAGCAATGACGCAGCGTCGCCTCACCTTGTTGCTGGTACTGTTTTTCGTGGCGCTGGCATTGCCAACTTCGATACTGGTTTACCAGGCTTACGGGCAGTTGAAATGGGAGGCCTTTTACCAGCACCAACGGCTCGCGCGCGAATTGGCACTGCGCATCGACAGCGGCTTTCGCGATTTGATCGAACGCGAAGAAAACCGGCCCATCAGCGACTATGAGTTTCTCAATGTCAGCGGATCCGAAGGGTCCGCTTTTTTGCAGCGTTCACCTTTGTCACAGTTTCCGCTGGAAGTGGAAGTGCCCGGCTTGCTCGGTTATTTTCAGGTCGATGCATCAGGGCAGCTGCGTACCCCGATCGTGCCCGAGGCCAATGCCTCCAGCTACGGCATTTCGTCCTCGGAGTTGCGACAACGTGAGCAGCAGGAAGGCCGCATTCGCGGCATCCTTGATCAAAACCGCCTGGTCGGTAAAAGCGATGTCGTGGCATCACCTGCGGTTGGCGAAATCATGGCCGAAGAAGAGATTGCCCAGGATTTTCGCGCGGATAGCCCGAGCCTTGCAACGGAACTTGATAGCACAAGTTCGAGTATCGCCATGGAAGATCGCGAAACCCAGGGACAGTCGGGATTCGATGAGCTAACCACGCGCAAACTGAACCTACCCGCTCAAAGCCGTGCCCCGGTCGACCAGGTCAAGGACCTCAAACTTGAAGACAGCTACCAGGTGGCAGCCGGCGCGGAGCCCGAAGTGCAGCGGCTGGAAGCGAAAAAGCAATCCGAAGTCAAACGTTCGCGCAAGGAAAAGGTAAACTTGCCGCGGGCCATACTTGAAGAAGCACTAAGCCTTGAAAAAACGGTGTCGGAATTCGCCGATGATGACCAGGTCGCGACTGAACCAGTATTGAATCAACAGGCGATCCGAATTCAGACTTTCGAGAGTGAAGTCGAGCCGATGGAATTTGCCTTGCTCGACAGCGGGCATTTCGTCCTGTTCCGGCGTGTCTGGCACCAGGATGAGCGTTATGTGCAGGGTATCCTGATCGACCAGGCTAATTTTGTCGAGCGCCTGATTGCCCCGGCATTTCGTGAATCGAGCCTGTCATCGATGAGTAAGTTGATCGTCGCCTACCAGGGCTCGATCCTGCAAAACTATGCTGCCGAATACAGTCGGCAATACCGACCCAGCACCGAGCAGGCAACTAACGAGTTACTCTACCAGAGCCGTTTGATTGCGCCGTTTAGCGATATTGAACTGATCTTTACCCTGGCCCGATTACCGGTCGGCGCCGGTGGACAGGTTATCCTCTGGTCGGCCCTGGTACTTACAGTCGTGCTGATCGGCGGTTGCCTGATGCTGTTGCGGCTAGGTCAACGGCAGCTTGCATTGGCACGCCAGCAACAGGATTTTGTCTCCGCGGTCAGCCATGAACTCAAAACACCACTGACGTCGATCCGCATGTATGGAGAAATGCTGCGCGAGGGCTGGGCCGACGAGGCAAAGCGCAAAACCTATTATGATTTTATTTTCTTCGAAGCAGAGCGACTCACGCGCCTGATCAATAACGTACTGCAGCTGGCGCGCGTGTCGCGCAATGAACAGGTTGGCAACCTCAGCAACATGTTGGTCGGCGATGCATTGGCTGAACTCAAACCGCGGCTGGAATCGCAGCTCGAACCCTCCGGGTTTGATCTGGCATTCAGCGGTGAGGCCGAGGTCGATACGGCAGGTGTCAAAATCGATATCGACTGGTTCATCCAGATATTTATCAACCTGGTCGATAACGCGGTCAAGTTCTCCGCGAATGGTGCCCAAAAGCAAGTCGATATTCGCTATCAGCAGATGCAGGACGGCAAGATTCAGTTCTCGGTACGCGATTATGGGCCGGGTATCGACCCGGATCAGATGAAGAAAATATTCAAACTGTTTTACCGCTCCGAGAACGAACTCACGCGCGAAACCGTCGGCACCGGCATAGGCCTCGCGCTTGTACAGCAACTCGCGAGCGCGATGCAGGCGGAAGTCGACGTTGTCAATTGCGATCCCGGCGCCGAATTTCGAATTCGATTTGCGGTACACACTGCTAACGGACGATAACCTTTTCCTGTTAAATTTAGCGCCGGGGAAAAACAACACGGTGTTGAGGAAAATTTTATGTCACAAGACAGCGCAGAAGTCGGCAATCTGCAGGACCTGTTAGCGCGAGTCGGTGCCGGACTCGATCAATTTTTAAAGTTTGAACATTCCGATGCGTTCGTGCGCCGGGATAGCTGGAAGGCTGCTCTTAACACCCCGCTACCAGAGCATGGCGTCGGCATCGATGTTGTGATCCGTGAGCTTGTCGAAAGTATTATTCCCAATGGTTCACAAATAGCCAAGCCGGGTTATACAGGATATATCACCACCGGGGGTACCAGCGCTTCAACCCTGGCCACGGCCGCTGCCAGCATTGCCTCGCCGCAACGCCATACGGTGACCGCGTTTACGCTGATCGAAGAGTTGTCGCTTGACTGGCTCGCGCAGATGTGTGGCCTCGGCAATATGAAAGGCATCTATAGTAGCGGTGGCTCGGTCGCAAACCTGGTTGCG
>CAXMNA010000163.1:0-6408 GCA_964194715.1 uncultured Gammaproteobacteria bacterium | reverse complement strand
TTATCTTTATGCCTCATACCAGGCAAAATCGGTGCCATCGATTTCTTTGTCGATAATCTTTTTCATTTGAATTTTACCCCCGGGTCACGTAGTTATTTAGTGTGAGTCGTCGTCAATCCCCAGTTGCCACCTGGTGAATATCTGCTGACGATCGCCCATTCTTATTTATTCTTTTATGGCATTATACTCCTGTCGTCAATCTGAGCAAATGCACGAAGCCGAGTAACCAGTACTGACCTTTTCCTCAGTCCCGGTAATTGGCGCCCTTGCGTTGCAGAATCCTGATTGCCGCTGACCACACGCGCACCCCCTGGGGATACTCCTGCGGTGCGCCACCGGATCGAAACAGTCCTTCCACCGTGTCGTTTGAAGCCAGAATCGGGTCTTCACCCGACGCCAGGACATCGACCTGGATCTTGCACGCCATTTCCAGGTAATACAGATAATAAAAGCACTCAGCTACGGTTCTGCCCACGGCCAGCAAGCCGTGATTACGCATGATCATCAGGTAGTTCGAACCGAGATCGCGACCCAGCACTTCACACTCTTGTTCGGCGGCGGTGACGTCCATATAGTCGTGATAGGCGACAGTGGGCAGGATTATATTGGCGTGCTGGGACAGCGGTAACAATCCCCGTTTCATACAACTCACGGCGGCTCCTGCCCGAGAGTGGGTATGGGCGACGAAATTGACTTCGGGTCTGGCCTTCAATACCGCCGTGTGTATCAGGTGTCCCGCCAAATTAGGTGAGCTCCCCCCGGTGGTCGGGGTTTGGTGTATATCTGTCTTCACCAGGCGCGAGGCAGTCACCTCATCCATTAAAAGTTCATCCGGCTTGATCAGGTATCGCCCGCTATCATCCGGCACACGGGCGGAAATATGGGTATAGATCAGGTCGGTCCAGCCGAAATGTTGATACAGGTGATGGAGAGCAGCCAGTTGTTGCCTCGCCTCGGATTCGCTGCCGGCCGGTACGAGACCCGTGTCATTGCAGATATGTGACAATTTACCCATTGATCATAGCCAACCCCGTCTGTGCACAGGGATTATAAACACCCTGTTTTCACTATTCCACCAGATATCCGGGAAAATCATCCAGGGTAGGTCCTTAACGCTAACCAGGCCGGCACTTCACGGCGGTCAATGTCCTCATCGAAAGAAAATAACTCCCGATTTTCGCCAGTCATACAATGTTCCTATTTTAAAAAGCTGGAATCGACTATCCGTAACGACCGCAACTTTATTCAATGCCAGAGTCAACAATATCGCAAATCACGCTGTGGGCCTAACAATCATCAACCCCGGCTGTCTCACGCGTGATGAGCCTAAAGTCGATATTAACGGCACGAAATCATGTTGAGATTTAGTGGCCCTGGTTTCCATCCAGATCGATACGCTGTTGTTTGCGTATAAATATGAACAGGCCGCTGCCAGCAATCACTGCCGCACCCAACCAGGTTGTCAAAACTGGCACCTGGTCCCAGAATACAAACCCCACTATCGCCGCAAATATCATCGCCAGGTACTCAAAAGGTGCGAGCAGACTTGCCTGCGCATACCGAAAGGAAATCGTCAACAGCCATTGTTGGGCGGCGCACATCAGGCCGAACATTAAAATCAAAAACAGGTCATTCCCCTGCGGCAACAACCAGCCGCTGAAAGCTATCCAGACAATACAAACCAGTGTTCCGGTACTGTTGTAATAAAGCCCGATGGAGACAGATTTTTCGCTGCTGCTTAAGCGCCGCAACCAGATCGCGACCAGCGCCCCGGTTACTGCCGAGCCCACTGCGGCAGCAAAACCGGTATTCCAGTCGCCTCCTCCGGGCTGGGCGATTAAAACAACGCCAATGAAACCCATAATCACTGCACACCAACGGCGTAGACCAATAGTTTCGTCTAACAAATATATCGAGAACAGGGTAATAAAAATGGGTGCCGCGTATGCGATTGCCGTGGCATCGGCAATTGGAATTACCGTCACCGCGTAATAAAACATACCAAGGCTGATAATGCCCGAGAAACTACGGATAGTGTGATCAAGTGGTCTTTTTGTAAACAGCGCTCCGATGCCTGTTGTTAAAAACAGTATCACCCAGAAAAACAACATGGCGAATACAAATCGAATTAACAATATTTCACCAAGCGGATAGCTTAGTGACAATGTCTTAACCAGCGCGCTAATCAACGACATCAAGATTAAATTGCCGATAAAAGCGGTAATACCGAGGGCCGGGAGGTTACGTCGCTCAGACCGGGTCATAGTTACTGATAACATGCAGTGGAAATATCAGAAGCTGGATATAGCGAATAAAAATATGATCGAAGGTAATATCCTGCATCGCGAGGCTTTACACGCGTTGAGCCAGTCCGCTTTTTTTGGTCATCAATCCATGTCCCGGATCATAGGCCACAATCTCGATTTGAACATTGTCGACGCCGTACATTTTTTGCAGGTTGACCGCGTTATTCAACGCAATCCTCTGGGTACGAGCATCGTTGGTACTGACCTGGATTACGAGCTTGTTCTTGGTGTGGGAATCAGCATTGACAACAGTGGAAAACCCCAACAGGGTGCCCAAAACCAGGGCAAGAAATGTTTTAATAGTCTGATTCATTACAGCCTCCCGGATGTCCCCGCTCGAAGTAGTTGATGTGGCAGTATATGCGTAATTCTGACACCTATCTATCATTACAGGCGATCAGAATCCTGGCTTAAGAAACTGGTAATTTAATCCCTGATTGCGCATAATTTAATCCGCCTCCGCTTCGATAACACCTGGTAGCGAATATGAGTTCCATCCCAAAGCATCTTCGATCCGATACAGAAAACACCATTGATAGGATTCGCGAGTTACTGGGCGAGCGCATCTCAACGGTTGACTCGGTACTGCAACAACATGGTCGCGGTGAATCCTGGCACCCAACCCAGGCGCCCGACGCGGTCTGTTTTGCGCAATCAAATGAAGAGGTCGCACAAATTGTACGTCTCTGCGCCGATTCGCAAACACCGATCATTGCCTACGGTACCGGAACCTCGCTGGAGGGCCAGGTACAGGCGGTTAACGGTGGGATTTGCATCGACCTGAGCCAGATGAATGCGGTAATCGAAGTCAATACCGAGGATATGGATTGTCGTGTACAGGCGGGTGTTACACGCAGGCAGCTGAATCAGTACCTGCGTGATACCGGCCTGTTTTTTCCCATCGACCCGGGCGCGGATACCTCGATCGGTGGCATGACTGCGACCCGCGCTTCCGGTACCAACGCGGTACGTTATGGCACCATGCGCGAAAATGTATTGGCACTGACAGTAGTTACCGCCAGTGGCGAGATCATCAAAACCGGTACGCGAGCGCGAAAATCGGCGGCCGGCTACGACCTGACCCGGTTATTTGTCGGGTCCGAGGGAACGCTCGGCATTATGACCGAGATCGCGCTGCGATTGTATGGCTTGACCGAGGCAATATCGGCAGCCATTGTGAGCTTTCCAGACGTGCGTTCAGCCGCTGATGCAACCATACAAACGATTCAGATGGGTATTCCGGTGGCACGCATAGAGCTTGTTGATCAGGGCTACATGAAAGCGATCAACAGCTACAGTAAAACCGACTACCCGGAACTCGATACCCTGTTTCTCGAATTCCACGGAACCGCCGATGGTGTTGCCGAGCAGGTTAAATTATTCGAACAAATATCACGCGAGTTCGATGCCAGCGGGTTTCAGTGGGCAGAGCGGGAGGAAGACAGGAACAGGCTCTGGCGCGCGCGACATGACGCTTATTACGCCGGTCTCGCGGTAACCCCCGGCAGTCGGGGTTACGTCACTGACGTCTGTGTGCCGATTTCGAAACTTGCCGACTGTATCGCGGAAACCCAGCAGGATATCGTTTCGACCGGCCTGTTCGCGCCGATCATCGGCCACGTCGGCGACGGGAATTTTCATTCAACCATATTTATTGATCCGGACGACAAGGGGATGCTCGAAGCGGCGCTGGAGTTTGACAAACGCCTGGTTCAACGCGCACTCGATATGGGTGGCACCTGTACCGGTGAGCACGGCATCGGCATCGGCAAGCTCAAGCACATGCGCAATGAACATGGCGATGGCGCGATTGCTACGATGCAATCGATTAAACAGGCGCTCGATCCAAATAACATTATGAATCCGGGTAAGGTGGTCGATTGTTAGTGACGCTATCCGGCAATCCGGCAGGTCGACAAATTAAAGTTCGGTTTCGAGCGCCAGTGAGCTGACATGCGCCTTGAGCTCAGGGAAAAAATCAAAAAAGAGCTCTAAAATTATATCTTCATGCCGGCGTAAATCTTCGATAATATTGCCAAACTGATTGGCAAAGCGAATCCGCATCGCGATACGATCGAGCGCCTCTGCCACCGAATCAATATCCCGGTAAGAACCAAACCAGTCATCGGAGATCATGCGCGAGGTAACCCGACGCATTTCGCTACCGGGCATTAACGCCTGCCCACCTTCGATTCGCGCATAAAATTCCAAAATCACGTCGTTCAGGTTTCGCGCATCAAATTCGTGCCAGTGATTCATCAGTAAATGATCAAAATAAACATCCAGTGCAATGCCGGCGAAACGCCTTCTCTCAGGGCTGAAGCAATGCCTGATCCCGGTGGCTCTGACGTAACTATCGGTAAAACGATCAACCGCGCGATGATTGTTGAGCCCGGCCAGCACCGCCGGATCGAGTGCCGACTGATCGAGACCACGCGCAAAATCACCCAGCAAATTACCAACGGTAGATTCAAGCGTGGGCTGGGATAAAACCAGGTGGGCGAAGTGATTCATTGCCCCGGGAAATCGGCTGCTGAGAAATATCTGTTATGCATGCGAATAGTTAATAACATGAGTTGGAAAAAAAGATTGTCTAGTCGTCTGCGGTGATGTTTAATCGTGTCCTGGTACTGTGAACAGGAGCCTACCATGACCATTACCGCAGTCGATGCCGGTAAATCGGCCAGCGAATCGGACCCATATTACGAAGACCGGGTCAACCTCACCGCCGTATTTCGCATGACCGCCCGACTCGATATGCACGAATCGGTTGCCAATCATTTCAGCTATGCGGTCTCCGACGATGGCAAACAGTTCCTGATCAATCCATTGGGCCGTCATTTCTCTAATATTCGAGCCAGCGAATTACTGTTGCTCGACGCGGACGATAATACGACCATGAATAAACCCAATGCCCCCGACCCGACCGCCTGGGCGATTCATGGCGCGATGCACCGTAATCTACCGCAGGCCCGTTGCATACTACACCTGCACCCGAAATACGCCACCGTACTGGCTTCGATTGAAGATCAGGGTTTACCGCCTATCGACCAAAATACGATGCGCTACTTCAACCGCGTTGCACTCGATACCGGCTTTGATGGTATGGGTCTCGGTGATGAGGCTGAACGCCTGAGTTCCACCATCGGCGATAACCGGGTTTTGATCATGGGTAACCATGGTGTGATGGTAATTGGTGACACCATCGCGCGGGCCTTTGATGAGTCGTATTATTTCGAACGTGCCTGCTCGACCTATATAACCGCGTTGATGACAGGAAAACCACTACGCATCGCGAGCGATGAGGTAGCCGAAAAAACAGCACAACAGTGGGACCACTTTATTAATAATACTCGCTATACCGAGACCCACCTGAGCGAAGTACGGGAGATTCTCGATCGCGAGGAACCCGACTACAGGCTATAGACAAGAATGAGAATTGCGCCTACGAGCAGTAGGCGCAATCTACAATCTTATTCAATTATTTCTCCATCGGCCTGATAAATGGGAATATATCGGTCACTCCCATCAAGTCGGTAATCGCTAATATAGCGAAAACAAGCAATATCGTTCCCGCTGTACCTGCACCGGCTGGCATTTCATCCATGCGCTTGTGAATTTGTATCACCTGCTCATCGCTCATACTGCTAACCCGCAGCACCGAATCGGCCGGGCTAATACCAGCTTCTTCTAATTGCACCTGTATCCAGTCACGCTTTTGCTGCATTGTTACCGGGTCCAGGGTCTGACCACCGGCAACACCAACAATTTGCCCGGTACCGACCATCGCCGCCTGTGCTGGTACGCTTAAAGACATCACCCCAACGGCGATTAATACGCTTAAGGCTAACTTTTTTATAGCTTTTGGTATCGACATATCAATAAATTCCTCTTGTTGAAAAAAGTCCGAATTAGTGTCCCCATACAATCCAGAGCTATTAATTTGTAATTATGATTAGTCCATCTGCCAGTCCGCTGGCGGGCCTATTCACAATCACATCCATAATAACAAATAATATCTAATTTTCTGTTAACTAGTTTATTAAACCTGCTCGTCTAGGCCAGTTTGGCGCCATTAGGCACATTGCTTTCGGGTCCAGCC
>CAXMNA010000162.1:0-6062 GCA_964194715.1 uncultured Gammaproteobacteria bacterium | reverse complement strand
CATCAACAGTTTCGATCCCAACAGTTATCTGTATCTGTCGCGCACGATGGACTGGTTCGATATTGCCGAACATGGCGAGTCGATTAGCGATGGAATGTCAAAACTTAAGGTTAACAGGGCGCTGGTGGTCGGGGTAACAACCGATATTCTGTTTCCTTGCCGGCAGCAGCAAGAGATTGCCGAGGTTATGCGCAATACAGGCACCGATGTCGACTACGTCGAAATCGATTCTGTCAACGGCCATGACGCCTTCCTGATCGACGATGAACATTTCTCCCCCGTCGTCAAAAAATTCCTCGACGAATCTGTCGCCTGATCAGACCTATACGCTATCTCGGGTGAATGCTCGCAAAAGACGCTCCCAACCGGCGCAAGCGCCGGTTGGTCCATCCATGGAATCGCTTGGAGCTCGGCATCCATGCCTCGCTACACTTTTGCGACCATTCACCCGAGATAGCTTGATTAACGGGGCGTCCCCATGGCCTCGCCAAATAAATTACTGAATTATGGGGAACAGTATTAGAAGATTTCTACGCTGGTGGATTTTGGCGCTTTCACCGCCGGGATCAATTCTTTTGCTACCAGTTCCTGGTAGCTATTCACCGCGTTGCGCGTGGATGTCTTGCAGTAGTAGAGTGCGCTATCAGCCTGCCCGATTAATTGATCCATCGAAAGGCTTTTGTCGAATTCAGTAAAGCCGATGCTGACCGTTACCTGCTCGACATTGGGGAAATCGTGACTGGCGATTTTTTCTCTAAAGCGTTCCAGTGATAGTTGCGCTTGCTCGGTGGTAATATCCATCAGCACCATTGCAAACTCTTCGCCACCATATCGGAACAGCAGATCGTTTTCGCGAAATGAATCGGTCATTTGTTGTGCCAGCAATAACAATACCTCATCACCGTACAGGTGACCCAGGCTGTCATTGATCGATTTGAAATGATCGATATCGAGCATAACGTAGACCGTGGGTGAGAAATTCATCGCCCGGCGTTTGTGGTTGTTGGATCGATTCAGCAATTGCAGCATTTTTTCATTGAATGCACGCCGATTGTAAAGCCCGGTTAACGCATCGCGGTAGGTGCCTTGCAGCATTTGCAGCTGGTGGCAATAGAAATGAAACAGGAATTGCAGGTATTCTTCTTCGATCAGCTTGTCCGGATCACCTGATTTGACGAGCAGTACGAAATGCTTGCTGGACAAAGGTGTATAACTGCAAAACCAGCCCTCAATTTCGCTGTCGTAGTACCAGCTTCCAGGGTCTAGTGCCCCGAATTTCTGTGTTAACGTGGCAAGAATTTGCTCTGGAATGTTTTGATCGAGTCCGCCGCTTTTGGTCAGGCGATTCCAGCGTTTGTCGCTGTGCTCAAAAACCTCGATTTCTATTTCATTGGCATGGCCGGGCGCAATCTGTTGCCGAAATGCCTCGTATAATAGTTCGGGATCGTTAATCTTCGCGAGCGCGTAGAAAGAATAGTATTTGCATTCAGCCATGATGTCCTTCTGCCCCAATCCACAGAGTTGAAAACAGCTTGCGAGAAATAATCTTGGTCAATAGCTAACCGATTTTAGAGATCGGCCTGATCAATGTCAAAATATTGCCCTGGCCGAGAGTGTCGTAGTCCGGGTCAGCGTTCGAGATACTGAAGCTTATCAGGGACACTTTCCCATTCGACGGCATCATCAGGGGGCGGTTTGCTGGCTGTAATTACCGGCCATTTCTGGGACAGTTCTTCGTTTAGTTCGAGAAACTGCTCCTGCCCTTCGGGCATGTCATCTTCAGAGACGATAGCGTCTATGGGGCATTCCGGTTCGCACAAGGTGCAATCGATACACTCTTCAGGATCGATGACGAGAAAATTTGGGCCTTCGTGAAAGCAGTCGACCGGGCACACATCGACGCAGTCCATGTACTTGCACTTGATACAGTTTTCGAGAACGACAAATGTCATTGCTTACCTCTGAGCTACGCGTCCCGGAGTGGGCGCAGTCTAAATTGGTGCTTACAAAAAGCAAGTTGATTATCGTAATACTGTTTCACGATTTGGCAAGGTTTTTCAAGCGGTAAATTAGTTCCAGGGCCTGTTTTGGGCTCATATCATCCGGGTCAATCGCCTTGATCTCAGCAATTAATGCATGCGGCGTTGTATCTTCAACCGGAGTTACCGAGGTAAACAAATCTCTTTGCGTCTGCGTCGATTGCTGCTCGAGCAAGTGGAGTTTCTGGCGCGCAAGTTTGATTGCCTGCGCGGGTATGCCGGCGAGTCGAGCGACCTGTAAGCCGTAACTCTGGTTTGCCGGGCCGGGTTTTACGCTATGCATGAAAATAATATCATCTCCATGCTCAACCGCGTCGAGATGAACGTTTTCAATATTTTGATATTGCTCGGGCAATTGGGTTAATTCAAAATAATGGGTTGCGAACAAAGTTAAAGCCTTCGAATTTTGAGCCAGGTGATCGGCGCAGGCCCAGGCGAGGGCCAATCCGTCAAAGGTACTGGTACCGCGACCAATTTCATCCATCAATACCAGGCTGTTGGCACTGGCATTATTTAGAATATTCGCCGCTTCGGTCATCTCCACCATGAAAGTCGAGCGCCCGCTGGACAGATCGTCACTGGCACCGATACGAGTAAACACCTGGTCTATTGGACCCAGCAACGCCTTGCGTGCGGGTACATAGCTGCCCATGTAGGCCAGGATTACGATTAATGCAGTCTGGCGCATATAAGTTGATTTACCGCCCATGTTGGGGCCGGTAATCAAGAGCATGCTGGTATCACCATCGAGATGCAGATCGTTGGCGATGAAAGCCTGTTCGAGCACCTGTTCGACCACAGGATGTCTGCCCGCTTCGATTTCGAGTAGCCTGGCATCGGTAAGCTCGGGTGCACTCCAGTCGTGCACATTCGCGCCAACTGCGAAACAGTTCAGCACATCGAATTGCGCCAGCGCCAGCGCGCACTGCTGCAGTCGCGCCAGGTTTTCTCCGAGTTGTTTTAACAGTGCTTCGTAGAGATATTTTTCACGCGAGAGTGCACGTTCGCGTGCGCTAAGCACCTTATCCTCAAATGCCTTGAGCTCAGGTGTGATATAGCGTTCGACCGCTTTCAGGGTTTGCCGCCGTACATATTCTGCTGGTACTCCGTTACTCTGCGACTTGCTGACTTCGATGTAGAATCCATGTACCCGGTTATAGGCTACCTTGAGTGAATTGATTCCAGTCTTCTGCTGTTCCTGCGATTCCAGATCGAGCAGGAATTGATCGGCGTTGGCGCTCAGCGCGCGCAACTCATCAAGCTCGGGATCAAATCCCATCTTGATAACCCCACCATCGCGAATCAACATCGGTGGTTCATCAATAATCGCGGCATCGAGTAATGCCACCACTTCAGGATGGGTGCCGATTGCTGCCGACAGTTCCTGTAACAGGGGGCTGTCGAGCCTTGCCAGCTGTTGCTGCAGCGTCGGCAGTATCTGCAAGCTTGACGCCAGGGTCGACAGATCCCGTGGTCGGGCCGAAAGTAGCGCTACTCGCGCCAGAATACGTTCGATGTCTCCAATTTCGGCAAGCTGGTCGCCCAGGGTTTCGAACTCGTGATTGTCGAGCAGACTCGCCACGGCATGGTGGCGTTGCCGCGCCCGATCCTGATCGCGCAACGGTTTTTGTATCCAGCGTGTCAGCTCCCGATGCCCCATTGCCGTGCTACAGAAATTGATGATGCTCAGCAGGCTATTTTGTGGTGACTGTTCGTTGAATGACCGGGTTAGCTCAAGGTTGCGACGGCTATTAGCATCGATCAATAGTAAATCGCTGATCGGTTCATGGCGTAACGGTTGCAAATGACTGACCTCGGTTTTGAGAGTGTCATTGACATACTGCAACAAACAGCCAGCCGCACTAATTGCAATGTTCGATTCGATGATGCCAAATCCCTGCAGACTGGTCGTCCGGTATTGTTCGCAAAGTAATCGGGTTGCGGTATCCAGCTCAAAATACCAGGGCGGCATCGAGTGTGCCTGCTGCGTGTAGATAGAATCGAGTGGCAATTCCTGGTCTTCACAAAATATGATTTCGGCGGGACTGAGTCGTGCGATTTCACTACCCAGTAATTCATCATTATCGAGTTCGCTTAAGCTGAAACGGCCCGAGCTGATTTCGAGGGCCGCCAGGCCCCAGCCCATCGGTTGTCGATAGATGCAGCACAGCAGGTTTTCACGACGATCCTGTAACAAGGCTTCGTCGGTTAAGGTGCCGGGAGTTACCACGCGCACCACCTTGCGCTCTACCGGCCCCTTGCTGGTGGCTGGATCGCCGATCTGCTCACAAATTGCGACCGATTCGCCTTGTCTTACCAGTTTACCGAGGTAACTATCGACTGCGTGATAAGGCACGCCGCACATCGGGATCGGTTCACCCGAAGATTGGCCGCGTTTGGTCAGGGTTATGTCGAGCAACCGCGCTGCCTTGCGTGCATCCTCGAAAAACAACTCGTAAAAATCGCCCATGCGATAAAAAAGCAGTGTTTCGGGATGGTCCGCCTTGATGCGCAGGTATTGCTGCATCATTGGTGTATGTGTTTTAAGTTTGGTGTCTAATTGATTCATATGGGAACAATCTGTGAGCAACCTTTGTGTGCCAGTAGCGTTGCGTCGTTAATTGTACGCAAGTTGGTATAAACGCCCAAATGAAACCGCGTAACGAGTAGCGTTTTGTTGCATTGTTACCCACTGGCAGGTGCCAGCAGTATTGTCTAAGAAACGACTGCAGCTGTCTGTAGGCTGTTGACGCAGGTCAAGCTTTTCACGTTACGTTATAATGCCGGCATGAGTAAAGATAACGTAGCGTTGGTGCAGCAACTGGCCACGCGGTTACTACAGCGTCAGCAAAAAGTATGTACCGCGGAATCCTGTACCGGTGGGCTGATCGCCAAAACGCTTACCGATCTGGCGGGTAGTTCGGACTGGTTTGAACGCGGTTTTGTCACCTACAGCAACCTGGCAAAAAGTGAAATGCTGGCGGTACCGGCATCGATTATCGATGACTATGGCGCCGTCAGCGAACCTGTTGCGACCGCGATGGCGAGTGGTGCGCTTCGCCATAGCCAGGCCGACTTCGCGGTTGCAGTTACCGGCGTTGCCGGTCCTGGTGGTGGTAGCGCGGAAAAACCTGTGGGAATGGTCTGGATAGCAGTGGCATCGGTCGATGAGCATACTGCCAATCGATTTCAGTTCAATGGTGACCGAGAAGCCATTCGTGAGGCGAGCCTGGAATCGGCGCTCGAAGCCCTGATCGATCTGATTGATTCAACTTAAATCCGTTTTAAGCTGTGATGAAATATTGAGATGCGGCGTTTCCACGGAATCAGTGGGTCGCTTTTTCAATCCGGCACAGGTGGGTTTTCAGATTTGCCTGCTGCGAGATTGGGTCCAGCCTGATACCGGTTAAGTGGTTTACGCTTGAGCTCGGGTGATAAGGTTGTTGTTCATCCCAGCCGATCGGGATAAAAACACAGTTGGGTCGGATCCCGCGATGGATCCAGGCGCGTACCGTAATCCTGCCATTTTCGGTTTCTACGGAAACCTGGTCTCCGTCTTTGACATCGAGTGTTGCCGCCTTTTGCGGGTGAATCTGGCAGTATAATTCAGGCCACATTTCCTGGGCCTGCCAGAAATAATGTGTCCAGGAATGAAAATGAGGCGCAGGTGGGCGACCGGTCACGAGTTCAGTATCAAAAGCCGCATCGCGAGTAACATGTTCATTGACGATTTGGCCCGGGTAGACCAGGGTATCGTCGTCGAAAAAACTCGAAACTTTTGCGGTCGTGTCGTATTTGATATGCGGCATGGTCACCAGCTGCTCGGCCTCAGTGTAAAACTCGGGCAGCGCCGACAATCCCATGGATTCGAATTTCCGATCTTGTTCCGGGGTCCAGAATTCGAGCTTGCCGCTCGGGGTCGGGTAGCTGAGGTTTGCCTCGGGTTTATTACGCATCAGCTCGGTTACGTAGACTGGATCGATTTCACCCGGTCCGGCTTCGAAGTAGGGTAATCGTACCGTG
>CAXMNA010000161.1:0-28855 GCA_964194715.1 uncultured Gammaproteobacteria bacterium | reverse complement strand
GCTCATGAAGGGCCTCTCTCGCCATGCTTCCTCGCTGCCGGCGACGATATGCAGCATCTTCAGCGTATCCTCGAGATGATGGGCCTCGGTCCAGCTGGCGCCGACATGCTTGGTGGTGCCCATGAGCGCGTTGTAAGCGGTATTGATATCCATGTCGTGGTTATCGATGACGTCGCGTAATACACAGGTGCGCTGAAACATGTGGATATGCTCGCATTTGTCCGCAATGCGGGCCATATCGTACAAGTCCTGAGCGGTTGATTCGCGATACTCGTTGTTGACGGGGTCGGCTATCATGACCGCGGCGCCGGCGGTTGAGAAATGCACCTTGGAGCCACTCAGGTGCAAATCATGTTTCGGATCTTGGCCGTGTAGCGTCAAATCACGATTGCATTTGTTGAGCGCGTCTTCAACTACCGCCCGCGAGAAACGCAAGCGCTCGTCTTCGCCGTAGGTTGCACCAACCGCCAGGCAGGTTTCGATGCAATGCTCGTTGGCGTCGGCAAAACCGACTTCCTCGAGGATGCGAAATACGGTGGTATTGATCTGTTCGATATCGGATTCAGAGAGCGGTTTATATTGACCACCGGTTTCTCCGGGATGAACAGGTTTGAGGTTTTCGGCGAGCGCGGCTTTACGTAGCGCTATTTTTGCCTCGCGGGCATTAGATCGTCTTGCCATGGTGATTTTCCTCAATGGCCAAATTTATCGGGGATTGACTTAGCAACAGGGCATTTTCGAATCAGATACTACTGGATACAAGCTATTATTTTTTATAGTATGGATTAGTTTTAATAATCAATAGATTCAAAAATATGGGCCGCCGATTACCACCCCTGAACAGTCTTAAATGTTTTGAGGCCGCGGGGCGCTTATTGAGCTTTACCGGCGCTGCCCGAGAGCTTAATGTCACGCAGGCCGCGATTAGCCACCAGATCAAGGTAATTGAAACGTATCTTGGTTTCTCCCTGTTCGATCGTTATCCGCGGCGTCTAGCTTTGACCGAGCAGGGCAAAGCATTGTTACCCGAGGTTATCGAGGCCTTCGATCGAGTATCACAGGCCATAGGTACACTTAGCAAAGAACAATATTCAAACCTGCTCAGCGTTCGTCTGGCGCCATCCTTTGCAGCAAAATGGCTGTCACCCCGGCTTAAATATTTCTGGCTGCAATATCCTGAAATCGATCTGTGCCTGTATCACGCTCACGCCGCGGTCGATTTTCGGCGTGAGGAAATTGATATTGCGGTTACCTACGGCAAAGGGGACTGGCCTGAGGTGGTTGCGGATAAGTTATTGGGGCTAGATTTTTTTCCGGTTTGTTCGCCCAGCTTCATGAATAACGACAAGCCGTTAACCGATATCGATAACTTGCGTTATTACACCCTGCTGCATGATGCCAGCTACGAGTGCTGGCATGAATGGCTCGAACTCGCCCAACTCAGCGATATCAATTCGGACAAAGGGACCATTATCGATGATACCAATGTTTTGATTCAGGCTGCGATCGAGGGCCAGGGCATTGCCCTGGGTTCGACAACTTTTATCGAGGACCATCTCGAGTCGGGTAAACTGGTCAAGCCCTTCGACGTCACCCTGGTAAACGATTTTTGCTATTACGTGGTCTGCCCGGAATCACATCTGAAAAACCCGGCGGTGCGCGCTTTCAAGGAATGGCTACTCAGCCTGGTTGAATAACAGTATCATGCGCGGCTGATAATAATCCGGGGTGAGACGTGGAAAGTCACGACGAGTTGAGGCAGCGCAATCGTAAACTGCGCGCTGAACTTGATACAACGCAGCTTGAACAGGCAACACAGGCGCTTACTGAAAAAATCCTTTGTTTGGCCGAATATCAACGGGCGCAACGAGTAGCAGCGTACTTCGCGGTTAACGGCGAGATCGGATTAAAATCCGTAATAGACCATGCGCTCGCACAGGGTAAGAGCGTCTATTTGCCAAATCTGGACCAGAAGGCGTTAAGGTTCTCACCTTACTTCCACGAGCAAAAAATGCGCATTAACAAATTTCGCTTACCCGAACCGGATGTTGACGACAGTGAAATGCTGGCACCCGAAGAACTGGACCTGGTGCTGGCGCCGTTGGTGGTGTTTGACAGCAACCGTAATCGTATCGGTATGGGTGGCGGATATTATGACCGCAGTTTTGCTTTCCGTAAGAATCCTGAGAATACAAAGCCAATCTTAATCGGGATTGCGCATGAACTGCAGAAAGTTGATCGGATCATCCCAGAAGAGTGGGACGTGCAACTCGATATGATCGTCACAGACCAGGCGGTTTACAAATAGAGGGTACAGAGTTAAAGGTTTCCAATTAAGGGGGACAGAGCTGAAGATCTGTCCCCGAGGGTTCAAGACTGGGGTTACGCTTGTATAATTCAGAAGTCGTACTTGCCGGCGGAATACAGTTTCGCAGCTTTCTCCCAGATCGGGCCGGGCTTGCCGTCGCCCACCGGCTTGCCGTCGAGCTTAACGACCGGAACGACTTCCTTACTCGAACTCGATATCCAGACTTCGTCTGCGTCCCAAACTTCATCCATTGTGATCACTCGTTCTTCGACCGGGATACTGCCATCGGCGTGCAGCACTCCAAGTAGCAGCTGGCGCGTTATTCCAGGCAGGATCTGGTTATCGAGTGGCGGAGTGGCAACCACACCATTCTTGATGATATAGGCGTTACAGGCGCCACATTCCGTTAATTCATTATTTTCGTTGTAAAGCAGAATTTCCGCATCACCCTTGCTGTAGCCCTGCTGAAAATGCATAACATTGCCGAGTAGAGAAATCGATTTGATGTTACAACGGTCCCAACGCATATCGTGACCGGTTGCACAGGTGTAAGGGGTAATCTGGTCGCGTGCCGGAATTGGGGGTGCGGGAATATCGAAAGCATAACCGAACACGGTAGGCTGAATCCCTTCCGGGTACGCATGGTGGCGTTTGCTATCAGCGCCACGGGTCACGTGGAGATAGATTCCAAGGTTGCCATTGCCATTTTTTTCCAGCAGCGAAGTACAGAGCTCAAGCCATTGCTCGTCAGTCCAGTCGAGTTTGATTTCGATGGCTCCGAGACCATTTTTCATGCGCGCAATATGCGGGCCGTAACCGACCATCTTGCCGTCATAAGAAGGAATGACTTCATAAATGCCGTCACCAAACAGAAAGCCTCGGTCCATCGGTGAAATACGGGCTTCTTCGAGTGGCATGTATTCGCCGTTTAAATATGCAATCGTCATGTCTACCTCTGATGTTTCAATAGCGTCTTAAAATGGCTGGCAAGTTAAGCAGAAACCTGACTTCACGGAATAGAGCCACATAGTGAAAACCATTATACCAGGCAGTCGCTAGACGAATCCGCAAACGCGGCGCAACTCCAGTATTACCGATTCACCTTCACTCAAATTGAGTCCGTCTTCGGTTAATTCGTTTACCCGAGTTACGCCATCGACACTGCCGAGTTCGGAAATGTAGCTGAAGGTATCCAATGGCACGATTTCACCGAGCAGATCGCGTTCATTCCAAACCGATAGAAATGAAATGATGCCATAGGCGCCCCAGTTGGAGACATCGGCGATAATCAGTTCGTCGCAGGTTGTCGTCGAGGGCACGATATTCAAAGTTTGCAACGCTGAGGCAACTTTACCCATGCCAATTTCATTACCACCATCGCCAATCGCTATGGTCGGGCATTGGCTTAGATTCATAAAGGTGTCGAAACAGGCGGTATTGTCGCTAATGTCTTCGCCGCGCATATTATAGTAACCACCATCGGTAGCCTGTCCCGGTCTTTCGATGGAAATAATGGCATCCGGATGAAAGCGATCAAGCGCGTTCTGAGCTTCATGCTCACGTTGATCGTGATCCCCGACCCGGATTTCATGCACGCGGTACTTGGCTGCTAACGCTTGTGATAGCGGGCGCCCACAGACGATGGTTGGGGTTGAGCCAAGCTTTTCGAAAGCCTCATACATCGCAATCGCACCGACCGGGCCATCGGTTTCGAAAGTTTTGACCACCGGAAAACCGGTACCGATCAGGATATTACCCTGACATTGTTGTAATACACGGGCCGCACGCATGCAGTAGCCCGCTTCGAGGTAGGGCTGCACCGTCTTCATACCGCGTAAATTACGTGATACCAGGATATTTTCTATGGTAATGCTTAACTTCAGGTTTTCGGCTTCGTTCATGGTCAGGGTCTCAGCAGGGTTGTAGCGAGCTACGCTCGAAACGCGCCTTCTCAAGGCAGTGGATGTTGTGCGCCTGTTCGATGCTGATCGCTTCGAAGCGTACCTGTGATCCGGGTGTCATCTGCGATAACACCGCGGTATCGCGTGGTATCACTGCGCCGATTTTGGGATAGCCGCCAATAGTCTGGCGATCGTTCATCAATACGATGGGTTGGCCATCCGCAGGGATCTGGATTGCACCATGGCAGATACCTTCGGACAACATACCGACCATGTCGGAGTGTACGGTTTCTCCTTCCAGCCGGAAGCCCATGCGATCGCAGCGTTCAGTCAGGCGATACTCGGTATTGTAAAAGCGCCATTGTTGTAGCAGATTAAACGCGGCTTGCTGATATCCTGGGACGACTCGAAGCCTGGCAAAATCTGTATACACCGGCCGATCCGCTTCTGCGAGGAAGCAATGGGCAGCTAAACTGTCGCCGCTGCAGGGTAGGTGATCACCGGCCTGTAGTTTGTCACCATTGAGACCACCGATTTTTTCGCGCACCACGGTTGAACTGCTGCCGAAACTGGGTGCGATATTAAAACCGCCACTGACCGCAAGGTAGCAACGCGTACCGGAACTGGTAAAGCCGATTTCAAGCTTGTCGCCTGTTTTAATATCCCGAGTACACCACTGTGCAATAGTCTCGCCGTTGAGCTTGCAGGGCGCTAGCGCTCCGGTAATGACGAAACTGGTATCGAGTTTCGATTCAACTACTAAACCGCCAAAGCTGATCTCAAGGCAGGTGGCATTGACGTCATTGCCCAGCATGCGATTAGCCCAGTCGAAAGCAAGGCTATCGAGTGGCCCCCCGGTTGTCAGTCCCAGGTTGTGCGCACCATAGCGCCCGCGATCATGGAGCAGACTGAGTAAACCCGGTTGCTTGACCAAAAACCCGCTCATAGCTCTCCGCCCTGAGCGATGAACTCGTCACGGCTTATCGCGTTAAACCGAATGCGATCCCCGACCTGAACCGGCATGCTCGGGGTTTTATCGGGATCGAACATCCGCGTCGGGCATAGTCCAATCAGGTTCCAGCCGCCCGGAGAAACTGCCGGGTAGACCGCGGTCTGGCGATCGGCGATCGCAACCGCACCTCTTGGTACCTTCTGTCTCGGGGTTGCCAGGCGCGGAGCGGCTATGCGCTCATCGACTTCGCCGAGATAGGCGAATCCGGGTGCGAAGCCGATTGCGTAAACCCGGTATTCCTGCTGTTGGTGTATCTCGATAACTTCGTCGATGCTGATATTGCCACGGGCAGCGATCACTTCGAGATCGGGACCTGATTCTGCGCTGTAATAAACGGGTAAGGTGACCAGGTCACCCGTGGTTGCATCCACAGCATCCAGATCGGTTAAAGCCGCTCGCAACTGTTGTTTGACCGCGAAGTGGTCGCTGCGATCCGGGTCAAAGATGACCAGCAGCGAAGCGTAGGACGGCACCAGGTCGACAATGCCGTCTTGTATAGTGGCCAGAATATTGGTTACCGCAGCCTGGATTTGTGCCGATACCGACGCGCTGGTCTGTTCCGCAAAGTACACGATAAACGCGTTTTGCCCGGCGATTTCGATTCTCATGCGGCTGGTCAGGAATGAATGATTTTACGAATTTCTTTAATCGCCGCGATCCCTTCTTCGTTATCCCCGTGTACACAAAGAGTATCGGGTTTCAACTGCAGGGTATTGCCGCTCACCGTTGTAACCGTGCCCTCGCGGCAAATTTGTTCTACCTGGGCGAGCATTTTGTCGCGCGTATGCACGGCACCCGTTTTGGTCCTGGAAAGCAATTTGCCGTCATCGTCATAACAGCGGTCGGCAAATGCTTCGAACCAGAGATCGATGCCGTGCGCGGCAGCTTCGCTACGATGCAATTCAGCTTCGGGCGTTGCCTGCAACATCAGCCGCACGGGTTTGTGAAAATCGGCGATTGCTTTCAGTATCGGGGCACGCACGGATTCCTTGGCCATCATGTCGTTATACAGCGCGCCGTGTGGTTTAACATAGGCCAGTTCAAGTCCCTGGATTTTTGCCATGCCTTCGAGCGCGGCGATCTGGTAGTGCATGAATGCGGAGATCTCTTCCGCGGAACAATGCATCGGTCGGCGACCGAATCCCACCAGGTCGGGGTAGGCGGGGTGTGCGCCCACCATGACATCGTACTGTTTCGCCAGTCCCAGGGTTCGCTCCATTACCAGTGGATCCCCTCCGTGAAAACCACAGGCAATATTGGCCTGGTCGATATGTGGCATAACTTCGTCGTCGCGGCCCATTTTCCATGAGCCGTAACTTTCACCAAGATCACAATTCAGCATCAACATGGTTATTTCCGCCTACATCACCGCGAGGTGGCTGTTGGGTAAGTCCGACACCAGCATACAACCGGGCGAATGGGTGATACAGAATGGTGGGCGAGCCTGTTCTACTGCCACCTGGGGCGTCACCCCACAGGCCCAGAATACGGGCACCTCATCGGCGCGTATCGTAACCGCATCACCGAAATCGGGTTGGTCGATATTTCGAACGCCGATCCTGCTGGGATCACCAAAGTGGACCGGCGCTCCATGTACCGCGGGAAAACGGGTGCAAATCTGGATTGCGCGTATCGCATCGGACGGAATCATAGGGCGCATACTGACGACCATTTTACTCTCGAAGCGACCTGCGGGATTGCAATCGATATCGGTGCGATACATCGGAACATTGACGCCTTCGGTAACGTTACGAATTTCGAGGCCGTCATCGATTAATGCTTCCTCGAAGGAAAACGAACATCCGAGCACGAATGACACCATGTCGTCACGCCAGATATCGCTGATGTCATTCACTTCATCCGTGAGCTGGCCGTTTTCGAAGACGCGGTAACTGGGAATATCGGTACGAATATCCAGGTCTTCACCGAGTCTCGGTATTTGAAAATCACCGGGACTAGAGGCCATGCCGATCAAAGGACAGGGCTTGGGATTCGATTGGCAAAATTGCAGGAACTCGCTGGCGTAATCGGCAGGGAGAATACAGAGATTACCTTGCACGAAACCGCGTGAGTAGCCGGAGGTGTTGGCGGTAAATTCGCCACTGCGGATTTTACGTCGTAGTTCGAGAGGTGAAATATTCTGGTTCATGTGTCAATGAAATAATGTTTAACCCGGGTTTTACAACTCTTTAGCTCGTTCGCGCAATACATTTTTCTGAATCTTTCCAGTCGCGGTTTTCGGCAGTTCACCAAAAACGACCTTTTTCGGACGTTTGAAGCGTGCCATATTATCAGCGCAAAACTCGATCAAAGCCTGTTCGCTGGCCTCGACGCCTGCTTTCAATTCGACAAAGGCGCAAGGAACTTCGCCCCATTTTTCATCGGCCAGGGCCACCACAGCGGCTTCACCGACTGACGGGTGCTGGTAGAGAACGCCCTCGACCTCGACCGAAGATATGTTCTCACCGCCAGAGATAATCACATCCTTGGCGCGGTCCTTGACTTGAATATAACCGTCAGGATGGATTACCGCGATATCGCCACTCAGGAACCAGCCATCCTTGAAAACATCGGCAGTCGCCGCGGGATCCTTTAAATATCCCTTCATTACGGTGTTGCCGCGAATGGCAATTTCGCCCATGGTTTCGGCATCCCAGGGCACTGACTTGCCGCTTTCCGGATCAACCACATCGACCGCTTCGGTCATCGAAAAGCGGACACCCTGGCGCGCTTTGAGTTCCGCCTGGCGTTCAATCGATTGCTGGTACCAGTCATCCTGTGGCGCCGAGTGCAGTATGTGTCCATAGGTCTCGGTAAGGCCGTAGACGTGCATCACCTCAAAATTAAACTGCGCCATGCTTTCCAGCACCTTGGCCGGCGGTGGGGCGCCCGCGGTCATCGCGTAAACGGTATTCTCGAATACTTTCTGGTCTTCGGCGGGTGCATTTGCGAGCATGTTTAATATGATTGGCGCACCGCCGAAATGTGTAATCCTGTGTTCATCTAGCAGATTGAAAAACAGCTTCGGGACAAATGCGCGAATGCATACCACGGTCGCCGCAAGCGCGGTCATGGTCCAGGCATGACCCCAGCCATTGCAATGGAACATTGGTACTGTGTACAAGTAACGCGGATGTGGGGGCAAGGCCCATGAAATGACGGTGCCCATGGTCATCAGGTAAGAACCGCGGTGGTGGTAAATCACGCCCTTGGGCAAACCGGTGGTACCTGAAGTGTAATTCAGCGTTAACGCCTGCCATTCATCTTCGGGTGCGCGCCATTGGAAAGAATCGTCGCCACGATCGACCAGGTCTTCGTAAAAGGTGAAAGGGATATCGTTGGGCAATTCCGGTTTTTCAGTGGCATCGACATCGTCGATGATGATGATTTCAGGGCGTAATTCACAGCTCTGCAAGGCTTCCTGCAATACCGGCCAGAGTTGGCGATCACAGATGAAAACCCTGGATTCTCCATGATCGATAATATAGGCGACAGTCGCCGCATCCAGTCGCGTATTAATGGTATTTAATACGGCACTCGCCATCGGAACTGAGAAATGGCTTTCAAACATTTCCGGCGTATTGAAAGCGAACACTGAAACTGTGTCATTTTTGCCGATGCCGCGTGCCGCCAGGCTCGATGCGATCCGGGTGCAACGATTACGTGTCTGCGCCCAGGTGTAGCGACGTTGATTATAAATCAGCGCTTCGCGTTGCGGATAAATGTCTGCTGTACGATGCAGGAAAGATAACGGTGTCAATGGTACGAAGTTGGCGCCATTGGGTTCGAGTTGATCGTATTCGATAGTCATATTAGCCTCTGACGGTATATGCCATTACCGCAATTTAGGACAGTTCCACATTAATAAGATCCCGGATAAGAGCTTAGCGCTTTCCGGGATGCCCTGGATGTGCTTTACAGCACCTCCAGGTCAGTTTCTGACGGGCGAACCCGCATCGAGCATGCTGTTAATACGCTCGCGGGTTGCAGCGGTAGCAACCAGAGTAAGAAATGAACGCCGCTCGGCGTCATAGAAATCCTGTTCGCTCCAGATCATACCCGGTTCGATATCCCCGCCGGTCACGATCCTGGCCATTTCGCTGCCGACATTGACGTCATGCGGCATGAATACACCCTTGTCACGAGAGTCTTCGAGCCATTTGACCATTTCTTCGAATAAGGGTCTACCCGGCATGACGAGGGCGGCGCGTTCAAATGGCACCTGGCCTGCGTCGTCGTCGACTGCCTTGATTGCTTCACCGAGGATACGATCGCGATTGATGACGAACCGATCATGTGCCCGCAGCATTGCCTGTTGCTTCGCTATTATCGGTGAAGTTGCAGTTTTACCATATCCGAGATTCATGAATGCCTTCCAGCAGGCGGCAGAAATATCCTCGCCAGATTGCAATAATTCGATCCAGCGATACAGGGTTTCCTTGCAGCCGCCACCACCCGGGACAACGCCGACCAGTGATTCAACCAGGCCGGTGACAGAATTAGCATGGCAGATGACCTGCCTGGCATGCATAACGACTTCGAAGCCGCCACCAATCGACAAGCCTACCGGTGCTGCAACCACCGGAAACGGTGCCGTCTGCATGCGATGCACGGTATCCTGGAATGCCTTCAGGAATTTATCGAGACCATCCATGTCTTCCTGCCGGAAGAAATTGCGCACCGCCTGCAGGTCGACTCCACAGGAAAAATGTTGTGCATCGTTATGCACGATCAGGCCGCGTAGGCCTTCGGCTTCAACCTGGGACAGGGCATCGTCGAGGATGGCCATCGAGTCGGCTTCAAGCGCATTTGCCTTGCTGTGAAATTCAACCAGCGCAATGCCGTTTAGATCAAACCAGCTGGCGACAGCACAGCTGTTCCGAGGCTGCATCGTCTGGCGTTTCTCATTGAAGCGGATAACGCCGGCGGGACGTTGTATTGCCTGCCAGTTGCCGCCGTGCCGGCGCGCTTGCAGTTCGTTGTTATCGACTCGATAAAAGCTCGAACCCGCAGCTTCGGCGAGAAATTCGGGAACCGGTAACTGATCTGCCTCGAGTTTCGCAATAAACGTATCGGTGCCAATTTCGTCGATCAATTCGAACGGACCCTTGATCCAGTTATAGCCGAGCTTCATTGCGTCATCGATGCCGACCGGATCGTCTCCAACCTCGGGAATCAGCGACGCGGCATAACTCAAGGTGCGCGACAGAATCCGCCACGCAAATTGACCGTACAGGCTGTTATCGTCGAGCAGATGTTTAACTCCCTGTTGCTCGGCCTTGTCAGCGAACGGCAGGTTCAGTCGCGGTGCATCCTGGTACTGGGCAGACTCGAGATTCAAAACTTCGCGCCCGGATTCGACATCGCGGTAAAATCCCTGGCCTTGCTTGTTACCGGTTTGTCCGTTGGCAATCATTTGCGTCATCAGCGGAATCCTGGCGGCTTCGGCATGGAAAGGGTCGGATTCGGACAGGATATTGACCAGGCTTTGAACCACGTCCGACATCAGGTCGATGCCGATCAAATCGTATAATCCGAACACGCCAGTTTTCGGGATTCCCATCGGGCGGCCGAATATCGCGTCGGCTTCGAGCGGGTTCAAACCGAGCTCGAAGGCGGCGTGTAACGCGCACTGGATCGCGAATACGCCTACCCTGTTACCGAGAAATCCGGGTGTATCGAGGCAGAGTACGACACCTTTGCCGAGCTGTTGTTCACAAAAATCAGCCAGCAGTTCGATCACCGCGTCGGCGGTATCTTCACCACGCACCAGTTCCAGCAGACGCATGAAGCGCACCGGATTGAAAAAGTGCGTGATCGCAAAGCGTTTACGAAAGGACTGCGGCATGTCCTCGACCAGCAAACGGATCGGAATGGTCGATGTGTTCGAGGTAATGATTGCGTTATCGAGGCAAACGGCATTGAGACGCTGATACAAGTCCTGCTTGATATCGAGGCGTTCAACCACGGCTTCGGCGACCCAGTCGCAGTCGGCAAGTTGATCAAAATCGTCGCGTGTGTTGCCGAGGTGAATGTAAGATTCGGCTTCTTTGCTGACCAATCCTGGTTGATTTGGGTCGCGCAGGCGTTCGAGGCCGCGTTCGGCGAGCGCATTGGGATTGTCATCGCCGGGTAAATCCAGCAGCCAGACCTCGATGCCCGCATTGGCAACCTGGCCGGCGATACCGGAGCCCATGGTGCCGGCGCCGATCACGGCAACTTTTTTAATACTCATCAATATCCCCTAGGCTGCTTTTTCAAGCGAGCTAATCAAATCGCGTAGCTTTTGCAATGTCTGGCGCGGTGCCTCGATCGGCAGCATGTGACCATAGCGCTCAATGATGGTAACCCTGGCGTTTAATTCTTCGGCAAAAGCCATTCCGGTCTTGACCGGGGTAAGCCGGTCCTTGCGTGCCAGGATCAGTTGTGATGGCATTTCGATGGATTTGGCAACTTTGCTGCCGTTTTCGTAGGTACTACAGGCGACCAGGTCTTGGTATAGCGGATTACTCGCCATGATCTGGCGTCCGATCGCTATCGGCTGCATTCCCGGTACCGCACTAATACCGTATTGCGCATCGGGTCCAAAGCCCCACATCAGCAACATTTCTGCGGCGTCTCCGGCGCTGTTTTTAGCCGCTTCGATCAACGCCGGGTTTACCGGGATCGCACCCGCAGTACCGACCCCGGTAATTGACTTTAATAATTCGGGGGCCTGCCGAGCTAGCTCAAGCACGTCGAGAAAACCCTGTGAATGACCAATTGCATGCACCCTGGATACATTTGCGGCGCGGATAAAATCAGCCAGCCATGCTCCCATCTCTTCAATGCTTTCAAGCGGCGCACCTTCCGACAGGCTATGCCCGGGAAGATCGGGAGCCAGCACCGAGTAGCCGTTGTAGGCAAACCAGCGGGTTTGCAAGGCCCAGCTACGATGGTCGAGTCCGCTGCCGTGTACGAACATAACGGTTGGCAGGCTACTATCGAATTCCTTACCGCCGGTGGCTGCATAGGTCTTTTGGCCGCGTACTTCGATATACATCAGGATTCTCCGGCGATACGCTCTGCCGCCTTGAAACCACGTGCAAAGTCAGCCTTGATGTCGGCTATATCTTCGATTCCGACCGAGACACGGATCATGTCTTCACTGATTCCTGCTGCTTCCATATCTTCAACCGTGAGACGCGAATGCGTGGTGCTACCCGGATGCAACACCAGCGTGCGCGAGTCGCCGACGTTAGCCAGGTTCGATGCCAGCTGCAACGAGTCGATAAACGCCGCACCCCCAGCACGGTCGCCGACGACGCCAAAGCACAGCATCGAGCCGGCACCGTCAGGGAATAAGGTTTCAGCCAGCGCATGACTCGGATTCGATTCCATGTCGGGGTAGTTGGTCCAGGTCACCGCTTGCTGCTGTTGCAACCATTCGAGCAGGACTTTTGCGTTGGCAACATGTTGCTTCATGCGCAGGCTCAGGGTTTCGATGCCCTGCAGAATCAGAAACGCGCTATGCGGGCTCATTGCGGCACCGACATCGCGCATCGATTCGGCACGCATTTTCATCGCTAGTGCCGAGGGTCCGAATTCTTCCCAGAACTTGATACCGTGAAACGGTGCATAGGGTTCGGTTAATTCAGGGAAGCGACCGCTTTGCTCCCAGTCGAACTGGCCGCCGTCGACGATGGCGCCACCGATGGCGACACCATGCCCACCCATCCACTTGGTGACCGAATGCACGACAATATCGGCACCGTGGTCGATTGGACGACACAGGCTCGGGGTGGCGAAAGTCGCGTCGACAACCAACGGTATGCCATTCTCGTGCGCGATCGTGCCGATACCGGGAATATCGGCGATTTCAAGCCCGGGATTGCCGATGGACTCGCAAAACACCAATTTAGTGTTGGGCTGGATTGCATCACGTAGCGCCTGCGGATCGTTTATCGGGATAAAGCTGCACTCGATGCCCAGGCGCTTAATCGTATGCTTGAGCAGGGTTGCGGTCGAGCCATAGATCTGTGTAGCCGATATCATATGGTCACCAGCCGAGCACAGCGTAATAAAAACGGTGAACAGCGCGCTCATGCCGGACGCGGAGCAAATCGTGCCGCTGCCACCTTCGAGCGCAGCGATCCGCTGCTCGAGCACCGCGACGGTGGGGTTGGTAATGCGGCTATAGATATGCCCGCCCTGTTCGACGTTAAACAGCGAAGAACCATCGCTGACGCTCTCGAATACATAAGAGGTGGTCTGGTAAATCGGCACCGCCCTCGAACCATGATCGCTCTCCGGTACGTACCCGGTGTGCAATGCAACCGTGTCAGGTTTGAGATAGGAAGATCGACTCATGGCTCTTTCCTCAGGTTAAAGTATGGTGTCAAAATCGAATGGCAGATCGACGATATTACCAGTTTTACTGTCGACACTGACGGTTGTGTTTTCGCTTAGAAAATCACGCTTCATCATTATCATCGTCAGGAACTTCTGGTAGCGCGGCGACCATATCTGCGAACGCACATCACCGACTATGCGAGTATTCACTTCAACTCTGAAATCATCAAAGTTTACCGGCTCTTCGAAAATCACCCCAACCAGCTGGTGTAAGTGTTTGCCCCTGATTTCACGCAGCGCCGGCAGGCTCATCGACTCGATATCGGCGTCAAGGTCGATGAAAGCGTCGAGTCCGCATTCAAACGGGTTGTGGGTAAAGTTCATGTCGTTGCCGTACGACAGCAGGCCGCTTTCAATTCGTTCGATGACGTTTGGACCGCCAGCCCTGACGTTCAGATCCTGGCCCTGGACGAAGAGTTCATCCCACAGCGGCTCGGCCAGCTCCGTATCGTTTAGATAGATCTCGAAGCCCCCCTGTTTACTGAAACCCGAGCGCATGACCATCATCGCTTTGCCATGAAATTCGAGCATTTTCGAGCGAAAGAAGCGAATACCGGAGACCTCATCGCCGAAAACACGGGTCACCAGTGTTTCTGCTTTCGGACCCTGTACCGCGAGTGGCCAGATGGCCGCCTCGCGAACGTTTACGTCGAGACCGTATCCAAGCGCGAGACCCCGTGCCCACAACCTGACATCGCTATCGGCGATCGAAACCCACCAGTTATCGTTGGCGAATTTAATCAATACCGGGTCGTTGACGAGGCCGCCGTTTTCATCGCAGAGCGGGGCATACATGCCCTGTCCGATAACCGCCTTGCGAATATCGCGGGGTGTCATCAACTGGATCAGGCGTTCGCTATCGGGACCGGAAATCTCGATCTGTCGCTCGCAGGATACGTCCCAAACCTGGACATCCTCGCACAGGCTCCAGTATTCGGCTTCAATAGATTCGAAAAAAGTGGGCAACAGCATGTGGTTGTACACGGTGTAACCCTTGACACCGGCGGCTTCCACGCGGCGTGTAAACGGGGTTTTGCGCGTGCGTCGCGAGATGCTTAAAATTTTATCAGCCAATCCAGGATTCCAGTTGAGTGATGCAGCCTGAGCTGTCGTTGCCAAAGGGCCGCAATCCTAGTCCTTTTTAATTTGTCTGACAAATAAGAAATTACCTGTTTACACCCAGTATTTGTCAGATCACGACCTATTCAGGGTAAAGCGGTGTGTTGGCTTCGATTTCGGCCACGCGCGGGCCATAGTGCAGAATACTCGACTCTTTATTACCGAATAAATCAGGCCTGGTGGCATAACCCAGAATGGCCTGGACTCGCTGACGAGAACCTTCAACTTCAGTCACCCGATGCAGTGAATAATGGCCGCGAAACAGCGATAGTGTACCCGCCTGTAAACGGTTTTGGAGCACCCGATCACTGATGCCATCCAGAACCGCCTGTACCGCATCGAAGTTTTCGTCTGCATCGGAGCGAATCGCCGGTGCATATTCGAATACTCCTCCGGCTTCGGGTTCCTGTAACAACAAAGTAGTCACCATTGTGCCGCTGTCAAAATGCCATTGCTGGCAGCCACCCTGGTTCATGACCGAAATATTAAGCGACTGGTACGGGTCCTGGTTACGATAAACGGGTTGTTCGTTAACCGCGGCCAGGAAATCGAGCATTAAATCGCTGTGGTACAGCTGGCTCAGTAAAAATTCCGGTGGGATCAGGTCGGCTGCAACCTGTGCCAGGTTACGTTTGCCCTTGCGTCTTAACGGGTGCGTGGCAGGCAGGTCTTCGTCGCCACCGAGTTGATAATTAAAGAAGTAAGGGCTTACCTCGGTCGGGCCGGGATAGGCGAGGTGTGCTATAGATAGTGCTTGCCGTGTCATTTCAATGAGTGCTTGTGCAGTTATGAAGTTCGGCAAGGTGCAGGATCCATCCTGGTTGAGGCTGGCGCGTAGCCCTGCGATACATGACTGTGCGTCGACGGAGGACAAATTATCAATCGGGTAGAGGTCGGTATTGATAATTTGCTTTGACATACCGTTAAAATTACAGGTTTTTTGTCGCGATGCAAGCTGGTAACACTTGTGTCAGGGTACAGGAATAATTTAGTCTTCCTGCAATCGATCGCATACTTTAAAGATCATCCGGAAATAGAAAATGGCAACTTCGGCTACTGACCAATCACCGCGGGTAGAATCACCCTGTGTTCGCAAATGCACGCTCGATGATGATGATATTTGTCTCGGCTGTTTTCGCAGCATCGATGAAATCTGCGCATGGGGTGGAGCCAGCAACGAAAAACGACTGGATTTTCTCGAGTTGGCAGCAACAAGAAGGAGCAGGAATTCAAGGCGTGCCTGATCTCGACGATCTCAGCGTCGACGAAATTCGTGCGCGTCTGCATGCACAACGCGATACGACTTATGATGTACCCCCGGAAATGCTAAGCGGTGCGGCACGCGAAGCCGCGGTGCTGGTGCCATTTCTGCGTATCGACGACGCCTGGCATATCCTCTTTATCCGACGCACCAGTTACGAGGGTGATCGCCATAGTGGGCAGGTGGCTTTTGCCGGAGGAAAACGCGATGACGAAGACGAGACCCTGCTTGCCACTGCTTTGCGAGAAGCCGAAGAAGAGATCGGAATTGCAGCGGGCGATGTAGACGTACTCGGACATATCAATCATCACCATACCATTAGCGAGTTCCAGGTCCGTCCTTACGTCGGGGTCGTGTCCTGGCCGTACCGGCTAAAGCTCGATGAAATAGAGGTTGCACGCGTGTTTACGATGCCATTGAACTGGCTTGCACAAGCTTCGAATTACCGCACCGAGGAACGCCACCATCCCGATTCACAGCGTCCCTGGCCGGTTGTCTACTACGATTTATATGATGGTGAAATGCTTTGGGGCGCGACCGCGCGCATGACGCTGTCGTTGATCGAGGTGTTACGCGCAGAGTGAACTAGTGATATTTTTCAGTCGTGAAATGACCCGGGTCGCGGCGGCGGTGTTTTTGCATCTCGCGCGAAACCAATTCCGCGCTGACATCGGTAATCATGTCGGAGCTACCGCACATCATTACATGTGAGTTTTCAGCGTTAATGCTGACGCCTGCCTGCTGCTCGAGACTGCCATCCTGCATGACAACGGGAATACGTTTCCCCAGGCTTCCCGCCATAGCCTCTCGCGTGACAACCGGCAGGTAACAGAATTGATCACCATGGGCGCTCGCGATCTGCTCGATCGTGTCCTGGTAGGCGAGCTCTTCGGCATAGCTCACCGAGTAACACAATATAATTTTCTCAAACTTTTCCCAGGCGACTTTGCTTTTGAGGATCGAAAGGAATGGACCGATACCGGTACCGGTAGCGATCATCCACAAATGCCTGCATTGCGGTATTTCACTGATGGTTAGAAATCCAGACGGATTATCGGAAACCAGCACGGCATCACCAGCCTTGAGTTCGAATAAGCGCGGTGATAGAGGACCTTCCTCGACGATGTTGAAGTAGACTTCGAGATGGTTTTCTTCAGGGGTATTGACCAGCGAATAAGGACGTGCGATTACTTCATCGCCATCCACCAGGCCGATACGCACAAATTGTCCCGACTCGTGTTCCCCCAGGTCTACATCGATAACCAACGAAGTCAGGTATTGATTCAGGCGTCGATTATCGATGACCTTGCCATCTAACCAGCTAGCCATATCGTCAGGCCGCCAGTTGGTGCAAACTGTAAGAACCGTTCTTATCCATCGCGCTGATATACAGGTTTTCAAATTCGTCGACAACTGAATCGCGGACCTCGGGCAAAGCCAGCAAGCGCTGGGCCCAGGCGTCAACCCTGGGCATGGTTGCGGAGTCGATTACCGAAAGCTTGCCATCGGCGACCGAGTTTTGCCTGAAAAGAGGGGCGAAAGCCGTATCGGCGAGTGAGAACTCCGCGTCGTTGAACCAGGGTCCGTCACCGAGGCGTTTCTCCACGCGTTCTAGCTGGCTCACCAGTCGTTTCCGGTACTTGTTATACCTTTCCTCGTCTGTGCTCATTTTCATCATGTAAAGATTACCCAGCATATTCGACGCGAATTCTATCCAGGCGCGGTTTTTGGCACGCGCCAGTGGCTCCTTGGGTTGTAGATCACCGCCGGTAATTTCATCGAGATATTCATTGATTACCGCTGATTCGAACAGGATTTCGTCATCAACTTTCAATACCGGGACTTTTTCCAGTGGTGAAATTTCGAGGAACCAGTCGGGTGGGTCGGCGAGGTCAATATAGGTGATATCAAAATCGATTTTCTTGTGTTTCAGGGTAATAACCGCGCGTTGTACAAACGGGCAGGTTTTAAAGCTTATCAGGTGTAGTGACATTGTGTTGTTCCAAGGGTTAAGTCAGAATGATAACGTCAAAACAATAAGATATGGGTCAAAAAAGACAAACTCAACCCCAAAAAATATAAGGGTTTTGGCGAAAGCGAATAATTGAGGAGAAAATACTATGTCGACATCGACATTGGGTCTCGATGAAACCCTGCAAAAGTATCTGCTGGAGGTTTCGTTGCATGAACCGGAAGCTTGCCTGCGCCTGCGCGAGCAGACACTTGAAATGCCCGACGCAAATATGATCAGTTCACCCGAACAGGTGCAGTTATTAAAGTTGCTGTTCAAAATGCTGGATGCGAAAAATGGTCTAGAAATCGGCACCTTCACTGGTTACACCACCTTGAGGTTAACCATGGCAATGCCGAAACTGAAAATGACTTGTTGCGACGTAAGTGAGGAATTCACTGGTATCGCGCGCGAACATTGGCAGGCGGCAGCGGTTCAGGATCGGATCGATTTGCAGATTGCACCGGCACAGCAAACCCTGGATGGTCTGATTGATGAAGGCTTCGAAGGCGCTTACGATTTTGCCTATATAGATGCAGACAAGGGTGGCTACAGAGGCTATGTCGAATCCTGCCTCGTACTGGTACGCCCCGGTGGTTTGATAACGCTTGATAATGTGCTTTGGAGTGGCTCGGTGGCTGACCCTGAAGATACCAACGAGGACACGGTGGCGTTGCGCGAACTCAATCAATGGATATTCGCTCAGGCGCCGGGTCGCTACGACCTGTCGCTGATTCCAATTGGTGACGGCCTAACCGTAATGCGCAAGTATTACTAAGTACTCCTTCAATGAGATATCTTAGGATCCAGAGTGCCCCAAATTGGCCAAGGCAAGGCGCAGTCCGCAGGGAATGGCATGCCCTTTACAAGGACTGCAACGTAGCATTGGTCAATTTGGGACGCTCCCTTCGGGCCAGCCAGGAAGCGGTCATCTGCGTTGTTGTGCTCCTTTGAATTAGCTACGGCTAGTCCTGCAGTCGCACGCCTAGCAGCTAACCGCTTCCTGACTGGCTGGATCCTAAGATATCTCATTGAAGGAGTACCAATACCGCAGGCATGGTTATGCCCGCGCAAACTACCGGTTAATGTTGAACCTTGAGAATCGGCTGTACCCCGTCGAACATCGGTTCGAGCGAAACACCCAGTGCATCTCCAAATTTTGAAACCGCAATGTAAATAGTGATAACGAATACCGCATCGACAATTTGCGGCTCATTCCAGTTAGCGTGCAGGCGCTCCCACAATTCATCCGAAACCCGGTTCGCATCCTCGCCAATCTGCACAGTCAGGTCCAGCAGGGCTTTTTCGCCCTCGCTGAAATGCTCACTGGTTTTATATTTGTCGCCATCGATATCGGCTATTTTCTCAGGCGAAATTCCCAGCATATCGGATACGCGCTCATGTTGTACCACGCAATACTGGCACTGATTGCGCTGAGTAGCTTTTAGTATGAGCAATTCCTTGGTTTTCCAGTCGAGCACGCCGTCTTTGAGGACAGCCATGATCATATCGGTAAAAACCGTGCCGTATTCGGGTTGATGTCCGAACACTTTAAAAATATTCAACAGCGCCTGGAAGCGGTCCTCCGATTTATCATAAAAGGCGATAGTTTCCGCATCTGCCTGATCTCTTTCTACATATGACACGCTCATATTTTCTCTCCTCATCGTTTACGGAACGATCGTTCAAAAGCAAATGCCAGGCAGGTAGCCTGGTTCGTGAATGCTTAAGCTTTAAGACCGAATTTTACGGGTATTCGCGAAAAGTACTAGCAAGTTTGCTCTCTGAAGGCTCGATGATTGCACGTTCGGTAATCAGTCCTGTGATCAGTCTTGCCGGGGTTACGTCGAACGCGTAGTTAACCACTTCGGTGCCTTCGGGGGCGATCGTGACATAACCGATTTTGCCGCTGGGCAGTTTACCCATCACCTGTGAGACTTCTGTTTTATCACGTTGTTCGATGGGCACTTCCCCTGTTCCATCGCCGATGGTCCAGTCGATCGTTGTACTCGGCAGGCAAACATAAAACGGGACGTCGTTGTCTTTTGCCGCCAATGCTTTTAGGTAAGTACCAACCTTGTTGCAGACGTCACCGCTTCGGGTAGTTCGATCGCTGCCAACCAGGCACAAATCAACCATGCCTTGCTGCATCAAATGCCCGCCGAGGTTATCGACGATCAGGGTGTGCGGTATTCCATGATGTCCCAATTCCCAGGCGGTCAGGCTTGCGCCCTGGTTGCGCGGACGGGTTTCGTCGACCCAGACATGGATCGGTATCTCGGCATTGTGCGCCAGGTAAATCGGCGCAGTTGCGGTACCCCAGTCGACCGTTGCGAGCCAGCCGGCATTGCAGTGTGTCAGGATATTCACTGCTTCGCCGGGTTGTTTTTTACCTGCGACTTTTCTGATCAACTCCAGGCCATGTCCGCCAATGCGCTGGTTGATTTCAACATCGAGCTCAGCGATTTCGCCCGCCAGGGTGAATGCCACTGCGGCGCGAGCTGTAGGTGTTAATGCCGCTATACCGGTTTTTACCCGATCCAACGCCCAACGCAGGTTGACGGCTGTGGGCCTGGTCTCATAGAGTTTGTCATAAGCCCGCACCATTCCCGAATCAGATGGATCTTCGCGTAGCGCCAGGTAAAATCCGTAAGCTGCAGTGGCACCGATCAACGGTGCGCCGCGCACCGCCATATCGCGAATTGCAATACAGGCATCTTCGAGATTTTGCATGTTTTTGATTTCAAACACGTGTGGTAGTCGTGTTTGATCGATTATGTCAATCGACCATCCGTCGGTGTTGACCCAGATACTACGGTAGGCGACTCCATCGACATTCATGGTTCAATCCCTGTCCCAGGATTGTTTGCCGTAATCTTTAAATCGCTCCAGAACCTCGCGCATTTGAGCGTCATCCAGAATAACGGGGTCGCCGGCCTGGCGCGCATGCCAGAACTGTTTTGCCAGGGTCTCAACCTCAACCCCGAGCCACAGCGCCTTATCGATGTTGTCGTGGTAGCAAATCATACCGTGAGTCCCGAGCAGGCAGGCGCGCCGACCGTCAAGTGCAGCCAGCATATTGTCGGACAGCGCCTGGGTACCGAATAACGCGTAATCTGCACAGCGAATATTGGAACCACCGGCAACCGCGACCATGTAGTGAAATGCAGGGATATCCAGGCGCAGGCAGGATAGTGCAGTCGCGAAGATCGAATGTGCATGTAACACCGCTCCGGCGTCGGGCTGACTGGCATAGATATCACGGTGCATGCGCCATTCACTCGATGGCGCTAGCTGATCTTGTGAATTACCGGCCATATCAGCAAAAACAATATCCTCGGGCCGCAAGTGTTCGTATTCCATACCCGAGGGCGTAATTAGAAAACCATCTTCGAAACGCGTACTGATATTACCGGCGCTGCCCTGGTTGATGCCTCGGGCATTCATCGCCAGGCAGCTTTCTATTACTTTGCGCGACAATGATATTCGCAGGGCAGAGTTTGAATTCATGGCAGGGTAACTTCCTCGGAGGTTTCGCGCTGTTGCAGGCGCCAGTCCTGGTTATCGATGCCTCGGTCGTAGATCCGCTTGTTAACGTAATCGAGCGCACCCCGGAGGCGATAAAACTGTACTACCGAATCAACGTGCATAATTTCCCAGCCCCCCGGACTGAACAGGATAATCGTCGGAGTATAAAACAGGTCGAGGTCTTTCCCCCACTGTTTAGCCGTGATTTGTATGCCTTCCGGAGTAATCACCTCGGTAGCGCCAGAAAGGTTTAGCCGCACCACGTCCATTTTTTCGATTTCTGCGAGAATTTCGCCTTGTATTAGTGGTCCGCTGTGGAGTAGCTCGCAGGTGTGGCAAGAGCCCCGTTCGAATATGACTGCAAGTGCTTTATTCGAGGATTGCTTGCTGCGGTCCAGGTCGTACGGCGGCTGCATGAAAAAGTCGGGATGAACCAACGCTTCGTCAAGCAGGGTATCGTCAAACTTGAGAGGATCCTTTTCGGTCATAGGCTGTAAATATCCGATTTCATCGGCAAGGCGGACTGACTCAGATCAATAAAGCGCTAGATCGATTTCTTTGATATTTTTGTGAGGATAACCCGGGCACCGAACCCTAGATTTCCGCAGGTTCCTTAGACTATCACCGCGGAAAAGGTTAGTCTTTTACATTACAAATGCAGAAAATAAGGAAAGCATGGACCCCGCTAGCGATACACACTCATTTCCGGAAGGCAAGACGAGCAACTCCATCGTCTTCATCGGCAACTACCTGCCGAGAAGATGTGGTATTGCCACCTTCACAACCCACCTTTTTGAATCAATCGCGCTCAAAGTTACGAACACAGACTGCTGGGTCGTTGCGATGAACGACCAGCCAGAAGGCTACTCCTATCCGCCACAGGTACGATTCTGCATCAATCAAGATCAACTAAGTGAATACAGCCTCGTGGCCGACCAGCTTAACCTTAACCATGTTGGAGTAATTTGTGTTCAACATGAATATGGCATTTTCGGCGGCGAGCGGGGCAGCTTTATTATCGAATTGTTGAGTGATCTCAAAATGCCGATTGTGACTACATTACACACCCTGCTGAAGGATCCTACCGACAGGGAGCGTGACATCATTGTGCAGCTCGCCGAACTATCCGATCGGTTGGTGGTGATGAGCGAACGTTCAGTCGACTTTTTGCGCGACGTTTACAAGGTAGCGGCGGAGAAAATTGTCCTGATTCATCACGGCATTCCTGACGTTCCCCTGGTTGAATCTTCAGCCTACAAAGGCAAGTTTGGCGTAGCCGAAAAGAAGGTCTTGCTCACATTCGGACTGCTTTCACCGGGAAAGGGTATCGAAACTGTGATCGATGCGCTGCCAGAAATAGTGAAAACCCACCCGGATGTCATTTACATGGTGGTCGGTGCCACCCACCCGCATATCAGGGCGGAAAAGGGAGAGGATTATAGAATCAGTCTTCACCTGCGAGCGAAAACACTGGGTGTTGAGGACTATGTCGTTTTTCACGATAACTTTGTGTTGGACGAGGATCTGCTTGAGTTTATTGGGGCTGCTGATATTTATGTCACACCTTATCTGAACGAAGCGCAGATTATTTCCGGTACACTCGCTTATGCACTGGGTATGGGTAAAGCAGTTCTCTCCACGCCCTTCTGGTATGCACAGGAATTACTCGCTGACGGCCGAGGCAGATTATTTCCTTTCCATGACCATGTCCAGCTTGCCAGCGAGGTTATCGATTTGCTGGATCATCCTGACAAACTTCGCGCCATGCAACATAAGGCCTACGATTACGGTCGCCAAATGACCTGGAGTCATGTGGGCAGCCGTTATATCGAGACTTTCGAACAGGCCCGACGTCATCCCTTACGCAAGAGTGTACCTGTGGGCGAGCTGGGCCCGCTAGGCTTGCGCCAACAACCTCTCCCCGAAATTAAGTTCGACCATTTACTGCGTATGACGGATGGGGTAGGCATGCTGCAGCACTCCAAATTCACCGTACCGGATCGGGAACATGGGTATTGCGTGGACGATAATGCGCGCGCACTGATTGTTGCTGTTACGGCGCAGGACTTTCAACCCCGAGATGCCTCGCTAAAGGGTCTTGCGTCCACCTACCTGAGTTTCCTCGACCATGCTTTTAATTCCGCCAACGGCCTGTTTCGTAATTTTATGTCCTATGATCGTTGTTGGCTGGAAGAAAAAGGTTCCGAGGATTCTCATGGCCGCGCGCTGTGGGGTTTGGGAGTCGCGGCGACTCTGGGTCGAAATGATGGGCAGGCAAGCCATGCTGCCGACTTATTCCAACGTGCTTTACCTGCGGTCGAATATTTTACCTCACCGCGTGCCGTTGCTTTTACCGTCATTGGTATTCATGCGTTCCTGTCTGGAAACCATGAAAATGGCCAGGTTGAACCTCTGTGCAGGGTACTTTCAGATAAGTTGATGCAATGGTACGGAAATCTCTCTAGCGAGGACTGGCCCTGGTGTGAAGAGACCTTGACCTATGACAATGCACGCTTGCCGCAGGCTTTGTTGTTGTCCGGGCAGTGGTTGGGTGATGACGAAATGATACAGACTGCTATGCGCGCGCTCACCTGGTTGAAGGAGATTCAACACGATGAGACAGGGCGTTATTTTGCTGCTATCGGTAACCATGGCTGGTTTAGCAGAGGGGGTGTTAAAGCCCAGTTTGATCAGCAGCCTATCGAGGCCGCAGCGATGGTCGATGCCTGCATCGAAGCATTCGATATCACGCGGGATGAGCAATGGATCACTTACACCTACCGCTGTCTTAACTGGTACCAGGGTGATAACGAACTGCATATTTCGCTCTATGATCATGTTACCGGGGGTTGTCGGGACGGGCTGCAGGTACAGAGCGTAAATGAAAATCAGGGAGCTGAATCAACTCTGTGCTGGCTCATGGCTTTACTCGCCGTTTACAAACACCGTGGTCAGGGTGTGATCAAACGGGATGATACAAAAGAATCTGCCCAGGCATCTGAAAAAGATCGTGTGGCTGCCAAAGAATTCGGCATGACGTAGTTTTGTTACCTCGACTATTTCCCATTGGCTGTTTTGTTATAGCGCAGCCTTGCCATTAAGCCTGACAGGCCCAGGGTTGCAATACCGCAGCGCTCGTCGGCCGAAGCATACGGGATAATCAGTTCGTCCTGAAAGATCATTGCGCCACAACTGTAAATCACGTTAGGTACATATCCGTCACGGTCATGTTCATTCGGTACCAGAATCGGCTCGTTGATACGGCTGATGACGCGAGCCGGATCATTCAGATCCAGCAGCTCAATGCCCAGACTATAGGTTCGCATCGGCCCAACACCATGGGTAATAACTAGCCAGCCTTCGGCTGTCTCAATGGGCGAACCGCCGTTGCCCATCTGGAAAAATTCGTACGGGAACATGGGTTTCTGTAAAATCTGGACCCGTTTCCAGAAATGTATATTATCCGAGAACATGATGGCGTTGTTCTCTCCATCCTGACGCGATAGCGAGACGTACTTTCCTCCAATCTTCCTTGGGAACAGGGCCATACCTTTACCTTGCGCCTGTTTTCCATTCAAAGTACTGATCTTGAACGAGAGGAAATCCGTCGTCTCCATAAGTTGTGGCAAAATGGTTTTACCGTTGTAGGCCGTATAGGTGGCATAGTAAATAATCGTACCGTCGTCCTCGACGAAACGCACGAAACGGGCATCCTCGATCCCTGCGCTCTCTGACTCCGACCTGGGAAACAGAACCCGTTCGGAAATCTGGTGATCCGGCCGAAATAAAATCTCGTAATTGGATCGCGCCAGCCACATCGCTTTTTCAATGGCATTTTTTTTATCACTTGCCCGGATTCTATTACCGTTACAGTGCTCTTCAATTTTCTCCTGCAACGCCGTAAAAGTAAATTTGTTTGCTAAATCGCTGAGCAACCATTTTATTACCTTGTTACTGGCCCCCATGTCGTGAAGTTTTAGGTGAAACAATTCTCGATCGTAGCTTGAATCAGTATGGATCCTGGGGGTACGCACATAGTTACTCTGGGGATCAAAATACATGTCATTATTCTTATCAATGATTCCGCTGCGAAATTCGATGGACGAGATGTGCCCTTCACCGATAGCGCGGAAGCTCATGATGAATCGGCAAGCTCCTTTGGGATCCGTTTTCAGACTTGTGACCCGAACTATGGAAGGATTGAACAGGGCTGCTGCCTGCACGGAGTATTCGGCTGTGAAATAAGATCCGATTAGAAGCTGGCGTTGTTCGGTTAGTTTGCTGCCATCAGGCACATGGCAATCTACCCTGTTGAAATTTCGTTCCAGCGTCTCTCTGAAATAGCGATGACGATGGGAAAAGTCGTGCAGAACAGTTTCCAGTAATCTACCCACCTCGCTCTCGTCAAGAGCCAGCACCCGGTTGATAATGTTACGGATACGCTCTTCACTGGGCGGGATATAGGGGCGTGTGATAACGCGGCTGATATTCGCATTTAACACGATGGGCTTGCGCCGTGCTTGTGGTACCGGAGGGATGGAACTGGTTTCAGCCATGGGTATGTCCAAATGTGTTGTAGACCATTAATTCTGTTTTAAAACAATAACTGAATTTCGCATAAGAAATATCATTTTTCCTCTCACCAGTTCACATTCGAGCGTACTTGTCTCCAGTCTGGCACCTGGCTTATATTAATCTATAATTATTCGTTCAGTGAATCGTGTTACCTTGGCATTTAATACCAGACCCATAATCACGATGCTCAACGATTTCAGGCAGGGGGATAATACATGAAAATTGCGATGTTAAGTCCTTTATCCTGGCGTACACCACCGCGACATTACGGACCATGGGAAAATGTGGTCAGTCTGCTCACCGAACAGCTGGTATCGCTGGGCATCGAAGTGACGTTGTTTGCCAGCGGGGATTCACTCACCGCAGGCAAACTTGCCTGGGTCTGTGAACGGCCCTACTCGGAAGATCCCAGCATAGACCCCAAGGTATGGGAGTGCCTGCATATCGCCGAGTTGTTCAGGCGCGCAGATGAATTTGATCTGATTCACAATCATTACGATTTTCTACCGCTTAGCTACAGCGGCTTCTCACCTACACCGGTTGTCACCACGATTCACGGATTTTCTTCACCCTCTATATTGCCGGTTTATAAAAAGTACAATGACAGCACCCATTATGTGGCCATTAGTGAAGCCGACAAATCTACTGAACTCGATTACATTGCCACAATCCACCATGGGATCGACCTCAATCAATTCAAATACCAACCGGAATCAGGAGACTACTTGCTGTTTCTTGGGCGTATCCATCCTGAAAAAGGGGTTCATGATGCCATTGAAGTAGCACGAAAAACCGGTAAACGTTTAGTCATCGCTGGAATCGTGCAGGACGAGGCCTATTTCAGGGAACAGATCGAACCCTGCATTGATGGATCAAAAGTGGAGTACATAGGCTCTGTCGGGCCGGAAAAGAGGCAGGAAGTTATGGGTGCTGCACTGGCCCTGTTGCACCTGATTCATTTTGACGAACCGTTTGGCCTGAGCGTGGTCGAATCCATGGCCTGCGGCACGCCGGTTATCGCATATGATCGGGGTTCAATGCCGGAACTCATTCAAAATGACCGCAGCGGATTTATCGTTGATGATCTGGATGCTGCCGTACAGGCAGTGGGTAAAATTAATAGCCTCGACCGGCGCGTCTGCCGGGATGATGTAGAGAAGCGTTTCACCTGCCAACGCATGGCGCAGGAGTACCTGGCCATCTACCAGAGGATTCTCGACGAGCGGGAAAACTACCGCCCCTGGGGGCACTATGTCAATTTGCTCGAAAGCAATGACCATAAGATCAAGGAGCTCGTTGTTAACCCGGGTGAGCGCTTAAGTCTGCAAAAGCACCAACGTCGGGCTGAACACTGGACCGTGGTTAGCGGCGAAGCGCTGGTCACAGTTGGAGAAAATGAAATTCCACTCAAGCCGGGGCAGTCGGTGGATATTCCAAAAGGCACAGTCCACAGAATCATGAATCCCGGCGAGGTCCCGCTAGTTATAGTAGAAGTCCAGATGGGTGATTATTTCGGGGAGGACGATATTATTCGTCTGCAGGATGACTATGACCGTTGCGACTAAACCACCGCCGGTTATAAAGCGTTATGATTCCAACCCGATTCTGACGAAGGACGATATCCCTTATCCGGTAGAAACCGTGCACAATGCCGGTATTACGAGGTATGACGGGCGCATTATCATGCTGTTTCGATCTCACCTTCGCAGCGGTCGTTCCATTATCGGTATTGCCGAAAGTGTGGACGGCTTCAAATTTACGGTTGGGCAGGCGCCTTTCATGGTTCCCTCGACCGAAGGCGACTTTGCGGAATACGAAGCCTTTGGAGTGGAGGACCCCAGAATTTGCTGCATCGATGGGGAATATTTGATCACCTACAGCGCCTATTCAAGGCACGGTGTGCGCATCGGCCTCGCGAAGACCCGGGACTTCAGGTCGGTGCAGCGAGTCTCGCTGATTTCGGAGTCAGACATGCGAAATGTTGTTATCTTTCCTGCACGCTTTAACGGTCGTTACGCAAGGCTCGATCGTCCGCATTCGAAAATCAGTCCCTGGTCGGTGTGGTTATCATGGTCGCCAGATTTAATACATTGGGGTGATTCCGAAGTGATGATGAAACCTGTGCCTTATCATTGGGATGAGAGCAAGATCGGACCCGGTGCAACGCCGATTCGCACCGACCGTGGTTGGCTTTGTATTTACCACGGTGTATTCGAAACCATGGATGGTGCCGTGTATCGTCTCGGCGTGGCCTTACATGACCTGGAAAATCCTGCGAAAATTATCGGCATCGCCGACGAATGGGTACTGGCCCCGGAAAGTCCATGGGAGATAACGGGTTACGTGCACAATGTTGTTTTTACCTGCGGTGCGGTAGAGGATGATGACGGTGGTGTCAAAATTTACTGGGGTGGTGCAGACACTGTAATGTGTGCTGGCACGGCACGTGTCGATGATCTGGTCGATCTATGTCTTGGTAATTGCCGCCCGCCGTTTTGATAGTAGCAGCAGGTAATAGACCGAAAGCTCCGATTAATCCGAAGTAAGCGCGAATCGAAAATACTGTTTGAAGGTCGCCGCTCACGATTATGCTGCGGGAGTCCGCTTAGGGCACAAAGCGGCCTCTCGATTAGCAATAGCTAACGTCTGCTTTCGATCAATTCCAGGTATATAAAGCAACGAATGCGATACCAGTGCGACCACATGGCTTGAAAACCTGCTAGATACTTATCTGACCTTCGGATTCTAA
>CAXMNA010000160.1:0-3823 GCA_964194715.1 uncultured Gammaproteobacteria bacterium | reverse complement strand
AAAAAGGCATGCCAATAGATAATGACAAAACAAAACGCGCCATTGTGGCAAAGCCATTCACGGTTGTAAAGCTTAGCAGAAGCAGCTTAATCACTGCTGAACATATGATTGACTCAAAAAACTACAGGCAGAAAATCGGGCTAGACCTGAAAATTAACTCTAATGCCAGGCACCATTCGTTGAGTTTTTATACGACCTGGGGGCTTTTCTCTCCACGCGCTATCGACGAGGGTTCGCATATGCTACTCGACTATCTCGACATCGACAGCGACGACAACTGCCTCGACCTGGGATGCGGGTATGGTGTACTCGGATTATGTATGGCCAGGTCGGCACCCGGCGGACACACTTTGCTGGTCGATAAGGACTTTGTTGCGGTTGAGTACTCGGAAAAAAACCGACAGTTTAATAAAATAGACAACGCCAGTTGCCTGTTAAGCAATGGTTTTAACCAGATTCCGAAGCAGCGGTTCGACTTGATCGTTTCCAATATCCCCGCCAAGGTAGGCAAGGAAATGTTATACATCTATCTGTATGACGCGCTCGAATACCTGAAACCTGGCGGTTCCTTTTACATCGTTACGATCACTGGCCTGCGACAGTTTTTCAAACGTGGATTTCACGAGGTGTTCGGGCACTACGAAAAAATTAAACAGGGAAGGAGCTATACCGTCGCACGTGGAACCAAACAAACCTGACGGCCAGCCAGGTCGAAACATATTCCAGGTAATGGTTATAGGAAAGATTAATTCCTCGATTAAACCGCCCCGAGCTTCTTTATTATAACGTCTAGCTGCCTGCGGGCTTCAGTCGTATCACTGGCCAGGCAATTGATATGCCCCATTTTGCGCCCTGCACGCGCCTCGGTTTTACCGTAAAGATGTAATTTCATATTCCCCTGTCGCAGTACCTCGCCCCATTCGGGTATGCCATCCTGTGGCCAGATATCACCGAGGATATTCCACATCACCACTGGCATGTGTAGCCTGCTCGAACCGGCCGGGGTTCCACACATCATGCGCACCTGTTGCTCGAACTGTGAAGTCTCACAGGCATCGAGGGTAAAATGACCTGAATTGTGCGGACGAGGCGCCATTTCATTGACCAACAGCTGATCGTCAGTAGAGATGAAAAACTCAACCGCAAGCACACCACAATAATTCAGACCATCGGCAATTCTGCAGGCTGCCTGTCTCACCTCGTGGTCCAGTTTCTGGGAAAGTTCGGCGGGTGCGGTCGATGTGTCAAGGATGCCGTTGCGGTGTTCGTTTTGCGCCACCGGGAAACAATCGACATTGCCTGCTTCGCTACGGCATAGAACCACGGAAACTTCCATAGCCAGATCTATTCTTTTCTCCAGTATGCAGGCCGGTGCGCTAACTTGATCGTAGGCAGTACAAAACTCGTCGAACGAATTGCAGACGAACTGTCCCTTGCCATCGTATCCGAGCATTGCAGTTTTCAGTATTGCCGGATACTCAAAGTTTTTCGCCAGCGCCAGGTCAGCCTCAGAATTAATCGCAAGAAACGGCGTCGTGTTCAGGCCCTGTTGGTTAAAATACTGCTTTTCCAGAACCCGGTTTTGTGCAATTCGCAGGGCACTGGCCGAGGGATGGACCGGTAGGGATTTGGCAAGGTAATCGAGCGTGTCGGCAGGTATGTTTTCAAACTCGGTGCTGACCGCTGCGCATTGTTGCGCCAGCTCATCCAGTGCTTCCCTGTCATCGTAGGCCGCCCTCAAATGCCTGCTCGCGATCTTCCCCGCCGGACTATTGGCATCTGGATCGAGTACAAGAACGTCGTAACCCATGGTTCTCGCCGCAATAACAAACATACGTCCAAGTTGACCACCACCCAACATGCCCAGCGTACTGCCGGGAAGAATTGCCATCAGTCCTGCGGCGGTAATTTTATTTGCAACACCGCATCGCGCTGGCTCGCACGAAAATCATCGAGTTGCTTTGCAAGCCCGGTATCACCCAAAGCCAGTATCGATATCGCAAATAGCGCGGCGTTAATGGCGCCTGCCTTACCGATTGCAAAGGTAGCAACCGGTATTCCGCTGGGCATTTGTACAATAGACAACAGTGAATCTTTGCCCTTCAGGTGCTCGGATGGAACGGGTACACCCAGCACCGGGACCGTCGTATGAGACGCCAGCATTCCAGGCAGGTGCGCAGCCCCGCCAGCTCCGGCGATAATGCAGGACAAGTTTTGTTTGCGGGCATTGTTGGCGAATTCGGTGAGTAAATCCGGTGTGCGGTGTGCAGACACTACCCGCACCAGGTGTTCAACGCTAAAACGCTCCAGGTATTCGACCGTATGTTGCATCACCGGCCAATCACTATCGCTGCCCATCACTACGGCAACCAGGGGGTCCGACATGGCTTTCTCCGAGTATTCCCAAAAAAGCGAGCGATTATAACCCTTTTTATTGCTAAAAAACTAATCCGGCATCAGCGTTATGTTATGATTTCGTCGCTGTTTTCCCTGCCCATCGCAAATTTCACCGCCATATCAGCCAAATGAGCTCTACCAACGAATCGTCCGCCATATTTGAAACCAGCATCGAAAGCCTTGAATTGATCGCGAGAGGCAAGGTACGTGATATCTACCGCATCGATGACTATCATATGCTCATCGTTTCCACTGATCGTTTATCCGCATTCGATGTCGTATTCCCACAGCCGATCCCGCAAAAGGGAGAATTGCTTACCCGTATCTCTAACTTCTGGTTTTCCAGAACATCCGAAATGGTCGAAAATCACCTGAGCGATCTAAAACTGCAGGATTATGTTTCAAAGCAGGACTATCAGCACCTGGCCTCGCGCTCGATCATCGTAAAGCAGCTTAAAACTTTACCCGTCGAAGCCATCGTGCGCGGGTATGTAATAGGTTCGGGCTGGAAGGATTACCTGGCCAATGGTGCGATTTGTGGCATTCAATTACCCGCTGGTTTGAAGCAGGCGGAGCAATTGTCCGAACCCATTTTTACCCCATCGACCAAGGCCTCGGTTGGTGATCACGATACCAATGTCAGCTTCGGGCTGGTGGTCGATTTAATCGGTGAAGAAAAAGCGAATCAGGTACGGGAGGTCTCCACACGACTATATAAAACGGCGGCACATTATGCGCTTTCCAGGGGCATCATCATTGCCGATACAAAGTTCGAATTTGGCATCGACGACAATGACCAACTGGTACTAATTGATGAAATTCTGACTCCCGACTCGTCACGCTTCTGGCCCGCCGATCAATATCGTGTCGGTATCAGTCCTCCCAGTTTTGATAAACAGTTTATTCGCGATTATCTCGAAACCCTGGACTGGAACAAGGCTCCCCCGGCGCCACGGATTCCGCAGGATATTATCGACAAAACACGGCTAAAATATCAGCAGGTTCACGATATTCTGATTGGTAGCGACTCCTGAAGCTGAAGAAACGCCCGATCGATCCCGGTTCAAAAAAATCGCGCCAGTTCGAGTAACAAATAGTCATCGTTTGCCAGAGCCAACAATGGATCATTGACGTCGATATTGGAAAACAGCTGCATCTCGATCGTGCCCTTCCAGCTATCGCCGATACGCCGATTACCTTCAAGCCGGAAGGTCTGACTGCCCTTTTCGGTATCGACCACAAAGCCGGCCAGTAATTCACTGCTCTGCGCATCGTTAAACCCGAAGCGGGCGCCAACAAATAAATCCCGATCAAATACCCCACGTTGCCCCTGGTCACGACTATCGTAGGAATATTCCGCCAGGCTACCGAGGTCAATACCCGAATCAAAAACACTATAAAAGGTATATTCAAATCCGCCGGTCAA
>CAXMNA010000159.1:0-23946 GCA_964194715.1 uncultured Gammaproteobacteria bacterium | reverse complement strand
CCGCGCTTCGCAAGCTGGCTCTGAATCTGTTTTGCCGCATTTTCAGTCAATGTAATTGCCATAATTTAAGCTCCAAAGTAACCAATAGTGAACACCGAAATAACCGAGAAAATCCAAAGTGAAGAGGTGATCTGTCAAGGGCTGTCAGGGCCTCATTCCCTTCACGAATACGGTGACTATAATAGTATCACTCCGAAACTACCATCTTGTCAATTTAGTTTTCAAACGCTACTAAATAAGCATGATCAAGAAGCTGGAAATGAACGGTCGCGCTATTGTGGAGTTGGTCTTTCACTTGGGACGCAAAGCGTCCGGCGAGGGTCTCGTGGAGGGGCTGACGGCAGCCCAGTGGGCGGTGCTCAGATACTCGCAGGCCAACCGCTTCTCGCGAACGCCGTCCGCCTTCGCCGCGTTCTATGCCACTACCCGGGGTACGGCGTCACAGACAATCAAAAGCCTCGAAACCCAAGGCTATCTGACACGCATGCGGTCAGAGGACGACAACATGGGAACAAGGTTTCCGGCGGCTGGCCGCGCGTGCTCCCCAGCTTGAAATTGTTCCTCGAAACCGGCAAGGCCCTCAATGCTGCTGATTGTGGGTCTGCAAAGCACGAAACAAAAGAAGGCGCAGCATGAAAACGGGGCCGCAAGAATTCGTTCGGATTTTGGAAATAAGCCTGAAAGTAATAAAGAGCGGCTTTGTTATAACTGCGCAGTACCTTCAAAAATGTGCGGAAAACATTGTCGCTATGCGTAACTATACGGAAACCTAATTTTGATGGTTATCCGCTTATGTTGGTTGGCTACATGCGTGTCTCGTCGGCCTCTGATCGGCAGAGCACAGACCTCCAACGCGACGCGCTGCGGGCAGTTGGCATTGATGCCCGCCACTTGTTCGAAGATCATGCCTCCGGTGCCAAGCATGATCGGCCCGGCTTGGCCAAGGCGCTGAGTTTCGTTTGTCCAGGAGACGTGCTCGTTGCCTGGAAGCTGGATCGGCTTGGCCGTTCGCTGTCGCACCTGCTCTCCATCGTGACCACGTTGAAGGACAGGCAGGTCGCCTTCCGATCGCTCACCTAAGGCATGGACACCACCACGACATCGGGCGAACTGCTGTTCCATGTGTTCGGCGCGCTTGCGCAGTACGAGCGCGCTTTGATCCAGGAGCGTGGTGTGGCTGGCCTGGCCGCCGCTAAACGACGTGGCCGGATCGGCGGACGACCTCCTGCCATCGTCGGCGAGAAGCGGGATGCCATCATTGCCGCGCTGGACGGCGGTATGTCCAAGGCCGCTGTGTGCTGCAACTTCGGCGTCAAGCGCACCACCTTGATCGGGACCTTGGCGCGGGTCGGCTGGACTGGCTCTCATGGAGCGGCATCACAATGATCGCCAAGAGCGAACGATTGGCAGTCCTGTCGGAGGCCGAGCAGTACGCCCTATACGGCTTGACGGACCTCGATGATGCCCAGCGGCGGGAGTATCTTGGGCTGTCCGAGACCGAACTGGCGCTTGCGGTCAGCCGCCCCGGCCCCCATGCCCAGGTCTATTGCGTCTTGCAGATCGGCTACTTCAAGGCCAAGAGAGACCTGCCGTTTACTGGATTTTACGCCGGCGCTGATCTCAATCTGAGTAGTGGGGATAATAGTGCCAATGACTCAACTCTCCAGATCGGGTATGAGTCAAGTATTGGATTGGGCATTGAAGTGGGTGTTAAGACGTTCTCACTTGATTTGGATAACGCCGATAATATCGACACTAATATTGAATACGGAGGGTTATATCTAAATGGATTTTTCCCACTTCTAATTAAAACTTCTGAAGCACCCATATCATTAAGCTAGATAGAGAAAGAAGAACCACAGCCACAGGTTGATTTAGCATTGGGGTTGTTCACAACAAACATCGAACCTTCCAGGCCATCACTAAAGTCAACCTCAGAGCCAGCCAGATACTGATAACTCATTGGGTCGATGACAAGTATCACTCCATTTTTTTCAACCGTTTTATCACCTTCCTTGATATCTTCATCAAGAGAAAAAGTGTATTGGAACCCTGAACAGCCGCCACCATATACCGATACTCGAAGCTTCAGTTCCGGGTTTCCTTCTTCCTCGGTTAAAGCTTTCACCTTCTGAGTAGCCGCATCAGAAAAATCTAATACCGTACTAACCATGAGCTTAGCAATCGATCCGAAATTTTCGTCAATTGTAATATTCACAATGTTATTCTCTGTTTAATCTATTTCGACCTTAGCTTTCCCTACTATTTTAGTCAACTATTCACGCTGACTAAATCTAGCTCGACTACTCTTTAGTTTCAACCACTGCATCTTCACCGTCTTCCATGTCTTGAATGACAGCTGATTTATCCTGGCCTTGGCGAATTGCTAAATCACGCTGCGATTGGGGTCTGAAAAAGACCATTGCAATGTGGTAGCCACGAATAATTACTGAGATCTGCGTGTTGAGTTTGAGATGCACCGTCAACCACCGCTGGTGTTTCGCCAGTTAGCGATTAATGAACCCGATTCTGGTTGTAGTATTGTTTAAAGGCCTCAAGTTTTCGCTCAAGAGCGTTGCTCGCGAATTATGACTGCGCGGCAGTCGTAGGAGGCTAAGTGGAGCAATGCGCGCACTCCTCGATCCGAGTAGTCGACTTCGCTGACAGCGTAGCGCCGCCAGTCAGCGGGTGCCATGCGCGAGCGCAACAGCGGCATTAGCGACCGCCCCTCGACGCGTTCGTGACAGATATTGGCGCCAGAGTATTCGACGAAAGTCGGCAACAGGTCGATCGCTTCGACCATTTCACTGCAAACGCCGCCGCGGGTCTCATCCGCCGTCGAATTTGGATTGACGATGATCAGGGGAATGCGGGCCGAGGGCTCGTGGAACAAATCTTTTTCGCCAAGCCAGTGATCGCCGAGATAGTCGCCGTGATCACTGGTGAACACGATCATCGTATTGTCGAACTGTTCGGTTTGTTTCAGGGAATCAAACAGGCGTCCGAGCTGATCGTCCACCTGCCGCACCAGTCCCATGTAAGCCGGTATGACGCGCCCGCACACATCCTGACGCGCATAGCTTTCGCTGTACTCCTGCTGCATAAATGCGGCGTACACCGGGTGTGTTGCGCGGTTCTGCATCCGTGCGCGCCACCGCCTGCGCTGGGACTACCTGTCCTGCTACGGGCACGGCAAACTGCGCACGCCGAACATCGATGCGCTGGTCGGCAAGTCACACCACCGCAAGCCACTCGAAACACTGCTGGCGCTCGGCGCCGATGCCGAATCCGAACTGTGCCGATAAGCCGGCAGCGGCGGCTTCGAACCCTATGAACTGCATGACGGCTTGCTGCCGGGACGCAAATCCAACGACTACTGCGCCTACCTGAACCGGCAGGGCTATGCCGGCGAAAAACCTTGGCTTGAATGCGTCAACAGTGGCGAAGACAACGACGGCAATATCCGCTCTGGCTGGCGTTTTCGCAATTCCATATTCCCACGCGGATCGAGGAAAAACATTCCGAAACCGCCTATCTAGCCAATTGCGCGATCCAGTTCATCGACGATCAGGAAGGCGATCGTCCCTGGTGCCTGCACCTGTCGTACATGAAACCGCACTTCGCACGTGATGAACAGGATGTTTCTCGGCATTGCCCGCGTCCGTTAATGGCCTGCGGAAATTATAGCTACTTGCCCCGTTCCTTGCTGGAATGATTCACGGGGTTTGCTCTAATCCTCTTCGGGGGTTCCCTGCCACAGCATGTTGTAGCCAAGCTCGTAAGTTTCCGAGCAGTATTCTGCGAGGCCGTCGAATTTCTCCTTGAAGACATGGTCGGCATGCGATTTTTCATGCTGCTCGAACGAGTTCCAGTAAGTGATGATGACGATATGATCCTCGGTCTTTTGCGTGGGATCGAAGGACCCTTCCGCGGAGACGAAACCGGCATACTCGAATACCTGACCACCGATAAATCCGCCTTCTTCGTTACCGTAGGTGTTTTTGACGACGTTGCACATTTCACCTATGGCCATTTCGACATCGTCGGTGCTGACGCCGGGTTTCAGTTTGACGACGTTATGCAGCATGACGGCGCCAAACGGGATCGTGATCGGATTAAACATGAAGTAAATCTCCGTAAACTCTGCTCAATTGGGCTGGCATTATTTGGGAAGCCGAATGATCTGCCAATATATCATTCGGGTACTGACAAGTTAACTTTTTTATCAAAACGAATTCCCATTAGTGTTACCTTTTTATACCACAGCACATTTCCAAGACGCAAAGGCACGCAATCGAAATAACCGATAGTGATAAGCAGATACTAAGTGACGGCCCAAATTGAATAGATTGTACACGGCTGAATGCACTCCCAAGAATCGCTGGGCTTGAATAATCGATTTATATCTACGCATGCCCCGTTCTCGAACCCTGGTTGGCTGGTGCGAAAGCTCGGCCCTATTATTAGCATGCTGGGATGTATCGTGAATCGTATCCGGAATGAGTTCCCGATGCGCGACGCCATAGCTTCTCAATTTATCAGTTACTATCTTCCTGGGTTCGCCTTGATGTGCCTTTAATAGTCTTTTGAAGAATCGCTTTGCTGCCGCACCATCTCGCCGTTTTTGGAGAAACACATCGACAACTTCACCATCCTGATCAACCGCTCGCCAGAGATAATGTTGTTTACCATCAATTCTGATGAAAACTTCGTCAATGAAAAAGGTATCGCCAAATCCCCGATGTTTTCTCTTCAGCCTGGTGGCATATTTTGGGCCAAACTTATTGCACCACATTCGGATCGTCTCATATGTGACATTTATTCCCCGTTCAGCTAACAAATCTTCAATATCACGATGACTGAGATTAAATCGATAATAGAGCCAAACTGCGTATTGGATGATTACCGATGGAAATCGATATCGTTTATAAATATTTGGATTTTTCATCCGGCAATTGTCGCCGAACTCAAGTTAACTTGTCAGTACCCAGGCCATCGGTATAAACCATTTGCCGGATAAAACGCCTGGTTTCAGGCAACTTTCGCACTAGAGACGTGTCGCGCCAGAACCCCTGGGGAACATTTTCCAATTGCCACCTATTGTCGGTGATAGAAAAGCTCGAACTGCCACCCCTGAGGTAGCGTATCAGCGTGAAACTCTCATCAATCTGCGGCATCGAGGCAGTCGTCAAGTTTGCATTCCCGTCCACCAGATCAATGCTGGTAAACATCACTTGTTCTACTTCCCTGTTTTGGTCGTCAAGCAGGCTAGATTTCATCATTAGTCCGTTTTGCTCGTTAATCCAGTACTTCATACCGTAACGCAAATTGTCCTTTGGAATTATATGCACGACCACGGTGTCCTTACCGGCAATACGGTCCTTTCCGAGCAGCTTCATTTCATAGAACTTATTTAGCCTGGCAATATCTTCAGGAATAAATATAGGTGAAAAGTTATTCTGCCGTACAGCAATAACCACCACCTTTTTACTCGAGGGCCAGACGCAAGTCAGACTATTGTTATCACGAATGACCTCGCGAGCTTCGCCGTTAAGCGAGACCAGCCTTTCCCTCACTCCGCTCGAATCTTTGATATGCGTAATCTTCATACTTTCCAGCTGGCCATCGTACAAATATACGAAATTACCTCGATAACTAAGGTCACGCATAACACTGGACATCTTCTGGATCCAGTCCATTGCCGGACCGGCAGAAACCGAATTTGTGCCAGAGATCATAAATGCGATCAATAGAAAAGTGTTTGAAAGAAGCTTCACTGAACCCGTGGTATTTTAATATTGACGATCAAATCCGACTTCGTGTATCTCATTCAACAATTCTCGCTTTGAACCGGAATTCTCGATACGATTGAGCAGATAAACATTCGGCATTCAATACTGCAATTTAAATTTACTGATTTCTTGATTGATTGCGGATTCAACCGGTTCGCCGTCAAAATCGTCCGCCAGCCAGGAAATTTTTTCGTCTTGATCGGTCACTGCAGCAGCTCGTGCTCAAATTCAAATTGTTAATTCCAATGATTTAGTCAATAAGAAAAGGCCTTTAGTTCATTATTAATTACATCTCGGCCCGGTAATATTCGAAACTGGGCTGCATCAATGTATAGATGCATATGATTCGATTTTTCTATCCAGCCGGGGATGGCAACCGATCTACGGTACCCACCCAACATCACGTTGGGTTTGCGCCTAACGCATCATCGGGTTTATCACTAATTGACTAATATATGCGGCGGGTAATATCCTGAGAGGAACTGACGCATGGCCATATTGGCATCTGCAAACAGGACGCCAAAGATATTGTGATCGTCCGACACGGGCTCGGCATCCTCGAAATAGTCTGGCGGAATTTGTGTACTTGAGGTTATGGAAAATTCGACCATGCCAGCAATTTCAATAGGCAGATCTGTTGCTTCAACCAGGATTCGATCGGGCGCAATACCCGATGTTCCAACGATAAATGTATTTCCGCCTAAAAATCCCGAAATATAGAGTCGCGGAAACGAAGTGGCGATTGTCGCAAACATCCGCTTATTGGGCTCACTATTGTTATCGTCAAGAAATGCGTTCATTACCATGGCGCCACCGGGTTTCAGGCAATCCCTTAAATCACGAAAAAATTCTATTGTCAGCAAATACTCCGGAGTGTTGTCCCCGAGGAATAGATCGACCACGGCTGCATCATAGGCCTGGTCGCATTTCCGAATGAAAGTTCTAGCGTCTTCCAGGTAGATTTGAATGCCCCGCTCGTCGAAGCCGAAATTGTCGGATGCGGCGGTCAGCGCGGCAGAATTAATTTCTACGACTGCGACTCTTTTTTCATCGGCCTTGAAATGCCGCGGCACCACACCCGCGCCCAGGCCCAGGACGATTACATCCCGTGCTTTCGGCGCATAAGCGTGGACAAGAGATTCGAGAACGTAGGTGTACATGGAAATCGAATTATTATTTACGTCGGTTCGATTTTGCACAAGCCCATCCTGGATAAAGTATTTTTCGACTGAGCCAGGGTCATCATTACGTGTTACTTCAGCAACTTTTATGTTGCCAAACATCGAGGTGTACTCGGCCTTAATTTTGAATGTCGAATGACTATTAAAAACCGAACTAACCAGCTCCAGGTAACTTGTTTTCCCAACCAATACGACAGCACATAACACAGAAACCGCAATGCCGGAAGCCAGCAGAAAACGCTTGTTTTTCAGCGCCAGATTCTCCGATAGTACAACCAGCACAGTCGTAATGGCACAGGCTGAAATTCCAAGTATCAGTATCGCGCGAAAATTCGTCAGGTTCGGAATAAACAAAAAGGTGGTAAATAACACGCCGACTACAGAACCCAAGGTGCTGATAAAAAACACCCGGCCGGCGCCTGCGTCACTTGATTTCGATTTACTGCGCTGTAGCGTGATTAGTAAGGGGTTCATTGCCGACAATGCAATGAGCGGTAAGGCGAGAAGCAAAGTGGCACCGATAAAGCTGCCAACTATCAGATTGGCCTGAGAAAGCAGTGGAAATAAGACTGGATAGGCGATCACCGAAAAAACAATCGCAAGAGCAGATACGATCGGTGCGGCAAGCAATCGGTATTCGACAGATGGCAAAGGGACATCCAAGGAAATATTTCCGCCAATTCGATAACCGACAGCGAGAAACACGAGAGTTATTGAAAGTATGCCCGACCAGATATACAGGCTTACTCCAAAATAAGGCGTCATTATTCGGGAAGCGAGCACCTCAAGTGAAAGCGTTACAGCACCCGTTACAAAAACGGCAAATTCGTATTTTCTCAATTTGGAGCTACCTTCTGCGAACCTATCGAAATCAATGCTATGCGCGAATAGATCTGGAATCTTACATCATGTTCGAGGCAATGAGTATGTCAAGTAACTGCATGCAAGGTCAAAATCTTACCGCTCCGATTGACAGGATTTGAGAGTGCAATCCCCCGATTTTCACTACTCAACGATATCACCAACTGAGCTCGCGAACTGGACCGGCGCTGGACTTACCGGAAGCCTCATCAGAAGAAGAACCGGATTCATCATCCGACCAGTCATCGGGAGGTCCGGGCTCCTTGCCTTCCATGATCGTGTCGATCTGGCCTGCGTCAATGGTTTCGTATTTCATCAACGCGGCAGCCATCAGGTGCAGCTTGTCTTCGTGTTGTTTCAGAATACCAACCGCACGCTGATAGTTTCGATCGATGATCGCTCGAATTTCCGAATCGATTGCCTGCGCGGTTTCGTCCGAAAGCGTTTTTTGCTTGCCATAGGTCATGCCCAGGAATACCTCGCCTTCCTCTTCGTCATAGGTCAGGGGACCCATACGATCTGACAGCCCCCACTGGGTAACCATGCTGCGCGCGATGCTGGTGGCGCGCTCGATATCATTCGATGCCCCGGTGGTTACCGCTTCATTGCCAAAAATTTGTTGTTCCGCAATACGACCGCCGAAAAGGCTGGATAACTTACTTTCGAGATGGCGTTTGCTATAGCTGTAGCGATCGTCTTCCGGCAGAAACATGGTGACACCCAGCGCCCTGCCGCGCGGAATGATGCTGACCTTGTATACCGGGTCGTGCTCGGGCACCAGGCGCCCGACGATCGCGTGACCTGACTCATGATAGGCGGTGAGTTTTTTCTCTTCTTCCTTCATGATCATCGATCTGCGTTCCGCACCCATCATGATTTTGTCCTTGGCGCGTTCAAACTCAGCCATGGTGACCAGTTTCTTATTTGCACGCGCCGCAAACAGGGCCGCTTCGTTTACCAGGTTAGCCAGATCGGCTCCGGAAAAACCCGGAGTGCCGCGTGCGATAACCATCGGATCGACATTTTCTGCCGCCGGAACCTTGCGCATATGCACTTTGAGGATATGCGAACGGCCACGCACGTCGGGCAGCGGAACAACCACCTGGCGATCAAACCGGCCAGGTCTTAATAAGGCGGGGTCGAGTACATCCGGACGGTTGGTTGCAGCGATGACGATGACCCCCTCGTTACCCTCGAAACCATCCATTTCTACCAGCAACTGATTCAAAGTTTGTTCACGCTCATCGTGGCCGCCACCGAGACCGGCGCCGCGGTGACGTCCTACCGCGTCGATCTCATCGATAAATATAATGCAGGGGGAGTGCTTCTTGGCCTGGTCAAACATGTCACGTACGCGCGAAGCACCCACGCCGACAAACATCTCGACAAAATCGGAGCCTGAAATAGTAAAAAACGGTACCTTGGCTTCGCCGGCAATCGCTTTCGCCAGCAAGGTTTTTCCGGTACCCGGGGAACCTACCATCAGTACGCCGCTTGGAATCTTGCCGCCCAGTTTTTGAAATTTCGAAGGGTCACGTAGAAACTCGACTATCTCGACCACTTCTTCCTTGGCCTCATCGACACCGGCCACATCGTTAAAGTTAATATTGATCTGGTCTTCACCGAGCAGGCGGGCCTTACTCTTGCCAAAGGACATCACCCCGCGGCCGCCGCTGCTGCCGCCCTGCATCTGGCGCATGAAAAAAATCCACAACCCGATTAACACGATAAACGGGAACCAGCTGATGAACATTTGCGCCAGCAATGAAGGTGGTTCCGGCGGTTTACCCAAAAAGGCGACATTGGCCTGTTCGAGGTCGCCAATCAACGCGGTGTTATCGGTTTCAGGGCTGTAAGAAGTGAAGGTGGTACCAGACAGCATTTTTCCAGTGATATTCTGCCCTTCTATGGTCACTTCGCGCACCTGCCCTTGTTTGACCTGAGCCAGAAAATCGGAATAAATCAGGGACTGGACTGTGCTGCTGCGATCCCCAAAACCTTGGAATACCGACAGTAAGACAACCGCGATAACAACCCATAACACTAAATTCTTGGCTACGTTGTTCATTGCTTGAATACCATTTGTGGTTTTGCTTCTACCTGGTTCAAGAGCAATACTACGGCTATTACTCCCAGATGCTAATGTATTTTCCTGTAATTCCCTGGCTATTGAATGCTTACCAATTCGCTAAATAGCTACATTTTACGTATCTTAGACCAATAAAGATTGATTAAATTTCAGGCGATCTATCCCTTGAAGCATCGGGCATTCTAAACTTGAGCAACTTATTAAACTTGACCAACTTAAACGTTAGCTCAAACTCCGATGCTTCAAGTGAATGGGGAAGTGAAACATGGTAGCTGGATCGTATTATCCTCATTGAATTTTTCTTCAGAAACGGGACTTATCTAGCACCTCATCCAGGGCCTGTTTTAGCTTGGCAGGACTCGCACGGATCTGATTATTCGATCCGCGCACCACCGCGGCGATGATTCGGGCGGCGAGGTAACCGTGAATCGCCCGCAGGTCAGGATCTCGCCCATAGGCTTGTCGGTATACGCTGGCAAAGTCTTCACCATTCATTAATTTCAATTGGCCAGGATCTACGCTAACCGATACCCAGAGATCACTAGACATCGGATCGACCACCACGACACCATTATTTTCAAGCATGTTCAGTGCTGCGGCATTTAAATCCAGTCCCGCCGCAAATATCGGTTCTGATTTTTGAATGACAATTTCTAGCTGCAGCGGCAGGGCTGCTTCTCCTTTCATGGTGTCCACTTTAAGAATATAAGAATCGAGACCTCCAAGATGACCGTCGGATTCTTCATTCTCGTGGCTGTCCTGTTCTCGCGTCGCCAGCAGGAAACCATTTAGCGCCGACTGACCGGACATCTGCGTAAACGGTGCTATGAATACTAAATTGAAGCTATGTGCTGATGCCGTATTAATAAAAACAAGGGTGATCAAGCCAAGTAGTATTTTTGAAACGATTGAAATATTCAAAATGGCGCTCGATGTCGAGGGACTTTTGAGTATGAATTCTATATCTCTAATAGTGGAATATCTGCAACGCTAATGGTATTTTGGCGTTGCTGTTTCCGCAGCTTCTGGAAACGCTGGACTTAAACCCGATTATGACATGATTACGAGGCGCACCTTCATCGCTTTTTGCTGCGGGCTGACTGCAAGCATCTTCGCTGCAGGTCATTCCCGGTTAAAGCCAGTGGTCGAGATCAAACGGGACGACCACTTTGTCGGCCCGCCCTTACCGATGCCGAAGGATCCTGTTGCGACCCGGAAATACGCGACCCCGATATCGGAGTTACATCCAGATAACATAATCGTCGACGATATTGCGACTTATCAGGCCAGAGACACTTTGCAACCGCCACCCGAAATCATCCTGGACGAGGTTCATAGGAAAACGATTGATAGGGTGCTTGCGCGGTTGCTGCGACTGCAGCGTTTTGTCGGTTACGGCAATTTCAACATCATCGGCTGGGATCAATCGCTACAGATGGCTGCTAACCGCACGCAGATAGGCACCTTTTCCAAAGCGGAGCTCGAATTAATCGAGGAGCTGTTCTTTACCAACGCGGGTTCCCTTGGCTTTTACGGTGAAAAGGTTGTTACCCAGTTGAGCTCAACGATTCCGAAACAGGATATCCTCAAAATACCCGCAACAGGTCATTACCTGTTCAAGGGCATAGCGGCCGATACCTATCAGAAAATTCGCAAAGACGTGGGAGAGTCTATCGTGTTGACCTCCGGCATTCGCAGTGTCGTCAAGCAGATTTACCTGTTCCTGAACAAGGCGGCGAGAGTTGACGGGAACTTGTCACTTGCATCCTATTCACTGGCGCCGCCGGGCCATTCCTACCACGCTATCGGCGATTTTGACGTTGGTAAAGTTGGCTTTGGCCGCAAGAATTTCAGCGAAGCATTTGCACGTACCGATGAATTCAAACGCCTGACCGATCTCGGTTACCTTGATATTCGCTACCCGCAGAAAAATCCTTATGGCGTGCGTTACGAACCTTGGCATATCAAGGTCGTATGAAAAAGACCATATCAACTATCTTGCTGACGCTGATGGCGACCCAGGTAGCGCTAGCTTCCGAATTCCCGTTTACCTTGCACAAGCTGAAATCAGCGGTGGCGGGCCCCACGCTGCTGGTGGTTGGTGGCATACAAGGTGACGAGCCTGGTGGCTTTACCGCGGCGTCAATGCTGGTCACCGATTACCAGATAACGCGGGGCGAGGTCTGGGTAGTGCCGAACCTGAATTTCGAAAGCATAATAAAACGGTCGCGCGGAGTTTATGGCGACATGAATAGAAAGTTTCTCGATATTCCGCCTGACGACCCGGAGTACCAGGTAATCAACAAGATCAAGGGGATCATTACCTCGCCCCAGGTCAGCATGGTGTTAAACCTGCACGATGGTAGTGGTTTTTACAACACCGAATATATCGACAAGGATGAAAACCCACGGCGTTGGGGGCAAAGTGTCGTAATCGACCAGACCTCCATCGAAGCACCGGCGTTTGGCAAACTCGAGTCAATCGCAAACCAGGCAATCGGCATGGCCAATTCGAGTAGCCGTTCAGCCCGAGAATCTTTTCGCCTCAAAAACACCCGCACCCGTGAAGGCGACAAGGAAATGGAAAAGACCCTGACTTATTTTGCGATTAAAAATGGCAAGCCTGCGATGGGTGTCGAGGCCAGCAAATCCTATCGAACCGAACGGCGTATTCAAAACCATTTGCGTTTCGTCGAGGCAATATTCGATCGAATCGGTATCGGCTTTCAACGCGACTTCGATTTGTCAGCCGAAACGATAAAACACAAGCTAGGTCAGGACATTCAGCTTGCCATGTTCAATAACAAGATACTTTACGATTTTGACAAGGCACGCAAACGAATCGGTTATGTACCGATAAAAAAGGAATCAGCGATCGAATTTGAAACGAATAACCCACTAGTGGCAATCATAATTTCGAACGAAACTTTAAAGGTGCGCTTTGGTAACCGGGGCGTGACTACTCTGAACCCTGAGTACTTCCACTATGACGACAGTCTGAAAGAGGTGGAAATCGAAATTGATGGGGCCAGAACACATGTCGCGCTTGGTTCCGTGGTATTAGCATCTAATTCCTTTTTGATTCCCCCCATTTCAGGAAGGCGAGTGAACGTAATCGGTTTTCGTAAGCCCGGGAAACGCAATGAAAGCGGCCTGTTGATTCATAAAAAAGACATAAGTCCCCGCTTCTCGGTTGACACGCTGGCGCAAAAATTTCGCGTCGAGTTTTATCAACGAGAAAAGTACAGCGGCATGATATTGATCGATTTTTCGGACAGATCGCATATCGAGTCTGCTGGAAAATCGACGCGATCGGCAATCAGTAAAGTAAACTAAAACCGGCATATCACTTTAATTTTTATTTCGCCGAAGACGCGACATGATCGAAGCTTTTAATTTTGGCCCTTTCCTGGTTCCAACTCGACCGGTAATTCTGGTCTTGAGCCTGTTTTTCGCCATCTGGTTAGCGACCCGACTTGCCCGGAGATTCGGCCTCGAAAAATCCCAGGTAAAGCGAGTTGCTGAACACATTGCCTGGATTGGCGTGTTAGGCGCGCGCCTTGGCTTCGTTGCCGTGAACTGGAATGCTTACCGTGCTGCACCCTGGACAGCGCTGTATTTCTGGCAGCCGGGATATCTTTATCTCGGCGGCCTGATGTTTGGTAGCTGCGGCGCGCTAGTACTGGGCCAGAAATATTTTCCCGCAAAACGGAGAGCGCTGTTTACCGTCCTGGGAAGCAGCTACCTGATAGCAATCCTCTTATATTTCACCGGACTAAATTCACTCGAATTCCTTCGGCAACCCGGTGTGTACAGTGCCGGAAGTCCTGTTCCTGACTTCAAACTTCGCAGTCTATCTGGAGCAAGCGTGAAATTGTCAGATCTTGCTGGGCAGGGAATCGTGTTGAACTTCTGGGCAACCTGGTGCCCACCCTGCCGGCGTGAAATGCCCCTGCTCAACGATATTCAGAAAATCTACCAGGACAGGGGCATTAGCGTTGTTGGTGTTGCGATCGACGAACCGCCTGGCCAAGTCAGGTCCTATGTAGAGTCGGTTGCCGTGTCTTATCCAATTTGGGTCGATGCTTCCCCACCTGCGCCTGGCTTCGATCAATCTCAGGATATATTTACGCGTTTTGGCGGGGTCGGGCTCCCGACGACTATATTTATCGATCGGAACGGCGTGATTCAAAAGGTTTACGTGGGCGAGCTCAGCCGTGGATTCCTGCAGAGTCAGATCGATAAAATATTAAGCCGGTAGATCAGCTCGTTAATCAGGTAGATCGATTCGACATTCTCCAGGTCTTGACAAACGCCGCGAGTTGCGGGGCTACTACCAGCAGGATTAGTACCACAAATGGGACCTGTGCCCAGTGGGGTCCGGGGTGCGTCGATGAAAATCCTGCAAATGCAGGTACAGGAAATATCCCGTGTGTACCAGGATCAGGTTGAATAAATCATTTGCGCGATCCAGGCCGACCTTGTGAAGTTTAGATATTCAGAAGCGGTAAATCGCGGGGTCTGAGCCGGCGCAGTCTATTGTAAGTATTAATGATTACCAGTCAGCCTCCCGCGATGCGAATGCAATCGTTATTAAATGAATTTTGGAACTGGTGAAATCTCATACCAGGAAATTCAACCCATCAAAATTGGACAGACCTACTAAAGAGATCAGCAATTATGCCGATAATAACTGATTTTTTCGATAACACTCCTCGTTTCTTTTAACGAGAGGTTCGATCACGGTCCCGTAAACAGTGGCATCGGCTCCACGGCATTCGTCTCTAATAGAGAACGTATTTATTTCTCCGGAGTAGGTGCTTCGGGACCCCCAATCAGGACCACCGGTGGCGGATCGATGAGCGGCATGCACAGACAAATGAACGGCGGTGGCTGCGCCAGCTGCCACGGTGCCGACCGGGAAGGGCAACGACTCTGGCCGCAATTCTGGATTAAGGCCCCAACCCTTAGCGTTGACGCATTGATTGGCGGAGATGCCCATGACGAGGGTGGTGATGGACATGGGGATCATGCCAGTTACTATGCTAATTCGCTGCGCCGCGCCATCGCGGGCAAATCCCTTGATCCGGCTATGCCAAAGTGGTCGATGAGCGCTTCAGATCTGGACGATCTCATTACTTTATTTACAGCAGACGCATGATCACGATTAAAGGCTTATCTGGTTGCAAAATCCGCTAAGGCCATCATCTGTAACATTATGCTTGACCTATATGTAACGAACAGGTTATACGATATGAAATATGCCGAGCTGATAGTCTTATAGAGGTAGGGATATGTTAACCATCAACGAACTTGCGATTCAGGCCGGCGCGCCGGCCCACGTGGTGCGTTATTACACCCGTTTTGGTCTGATTGAACCGAAGGCAAAACAGGAAAACGGATACCGGCTGTTTTCGCCCAGGGATGCGAATCGACTGCGCTTTATTCGCATGGCCAAACAGCTCGGCTTCACGCTGAACGAGATCAGAGAGATAACCCGGCACGCAGATCACGGTGAATCTCCTTGCGAAGACGTGCGGCACATCATCAAGGATCATATCGAGGAAAATCGCATCAAAATCGAGGCAATGCAAAAACTGCAGACGCGCATGGAACAGGCGCTGACGCAGTGGGAGTCGATGCCGAACGGAATACCCAACGGTAACAGCATTTGCCACCTTATCGAGTCCTTCGACCCCGATGCCGAAGCATAACGCTGCTCGCAAACAACGCCTGGAAAACAATGATGGAAGATCAGTTAGCAAAGCCTTTTGCCAGCCCCGACACCGACCCGGTCTGCGGCATGAAGGTGACACCCGAAAGCGAACACTCCTATCAGTTTGAAAATATCGATTATTATTTTTGTAGCCAAGGCTGCGCGCAAGAATTTAGCGCCGATCCGGTTGGATATTTAAGCGGCGAGGCTCGGCGGACAGCAGCCAATGCAGCGCCCATACCCGGGGCGTTGTATATCTGCCCTATGGATCCCGAAATCGAGCAAGACCATCCCGGTAGCTGCCCCAAGTGCGGAATGGCGCTCGAGCCCACCGGCGCTCCGTTGCCGTCCACCCGCATCGAATATACTTGCCCGATGCATCCTGAGATCATGCAGGACCATCCCGGCAACTGCCCCAAATGCGGCATGGCGCTGGAACCTCGTACTATTGAAGTCGAGGAAAAAAATGAAGAGTTAATCGACATGAGTCGACGCTTCTGGATAAGCGTTGTGCTGGCATTGCCGGTGTTCCTGTTGGCCATGGTGGCCGACTTGGCACCTGCATTGCTGCCGGATGGTCTGACGGTGAAAACGGTGCAATGGATCGAGTTTGTATTTGCCACGCCAGTAGTGCTGTGGTGCGGCTGGCCTTTCTTCGTGCGCGGCTGGCAATCGGTGAAGAGCTGGAATCTCAACATGTTTACGCTAATTGGTATGGGTGTTGGCGTGGCCTGGAGTTATAGCGTGGTCGCATTGCTGTATCCCGGAATCTACCCAGCCAACATGATGCACGCTGACGGCACGGTTGCAGTTTACTTCGAGGCAGCAGCCGTGATCACCACGTTGGTACTGCTGGGACAGGTAATGGAATTGCGCGCGCGTAGCCATACCAGTGCTGCGATCAAACTGTTGCTAGGGCTGGCCCCAAACACGGCTCGAATTGTGCGCGACGATGGAAGCGAGGAAGACTTCCCTCTGGATCAGGTCGTGCCCGGCGATTTCCTACGCGTTAGGCCGGGAGAGAAAGTACCGGTCGACGGAATGGTTACCAGCGGTATCAGCGCCGTGGATGAATCGATGGTTACCGGTGAATCGATACCGGTTGAAAAAAGTGAAGGAGATACCCTGATCGGCGCCACCGTGAATGGCACCGGCAGCCTGCTGATGCGCGCCGAAAAGGTAGGTGCCGATACGCTGTTGGCTCAGATCGTAACCATGGTTAGTGAAGCTCAACGTTCACGGGCACCGATCCAGAAGCTGGCGGACGTGGTCGCGGGTTATTTCGTACCGACTGTCGTGCTGGTAGCCATCGTGACAATGATTGTTTGGGGCTTTGTCGGGCCCGAGCCCCGTCTCGCCTATGCGATTATTAATGCAGTCGCGGTGTTGATTATTGCCTGCCCCTGTGCGCTCGGACTGGCGACACCGATGTCAATTATGGTCGGTACCGGTAAAGGCGCGATGCTGGGCGTATTGATCAAGAACGCCGAATCACTCGAAGTCATGGAAAAGGTCGATACCCTGGTGGTGGATAAAACCGGCACCTTGACCGAGGGCAAGCCCCGTCTGGTCTCGGTTGTAGCCAGTGCCAATTTTATCGAAACAACCGTGTTGCGCCTTGCCGCAAGCCTCGAGCGCGCCAGCGAACACCCGCTGGCAGAAGCCATTGTGCGTGGCGCCGAGGAAAGAGAGATCAGCCTCGCCAGCACCGACCATTTTGAGTCGATCACCGGACAAGGCGTAACTGGCAGTATCGATGGGCGCGTCGTTGCACTCGGTAATCGCAAATTGATGCGGGCGCTTGCCGTCGACGCACAACAATTGTCAATAGACGCCGATGCAGCCCGTGCCGAGGGACAAACCGTGATACTGGTCGCAATTGACGGCAAAGCCGCGGGCTTGATCAGTGTCGCCGATCCGGTAAAGCAATCCACGCCCGAAGCCATTCGTGACCTGCATACCGAGGGCGTCAGGATCGTAATGTTAACCGGTGATAACCTGACCACCGCGCAGGCAGTCGCCGGCAAACTTAATATCGACCGTGTCGAAGCCGATGTTTCACCAGATCAAAAAGCGGACATCGTCAAAAAACTACAGGCGGAGGGTAATACGGTCGCAATGGCAGGTGACGGCATTAATGACGCCCCGGCACTGGCGCAAGCGCATGTCGGCATCGCGATGGGCACCGGTACCGATGTGGCCATAGAAAGTGCGGGTGTGACCCTGGTGAAGGGGGATCTGCGCGGTATCGTACGAGCTAGACGTTTGAGCCGAGCCACGATGCGCAACATCCGCCAAAACTTGTTTTTCGCTTTCGTTTACAACTCGCTTGGTGTACCGGTTGCCGCAGGTGTGCTGTACCCGATATTTGGCTTGTTACTATCTCCAATGATTGCCGCGGCAGCGATGAGTTTCAGCTCGGTGTCGGTAATCACCAACGCACTGCGCTTGCACAAGGCCAAAGTTTAATATGGAGCTTGGCCGAAGACAGTTTTTGCAGACCGTCACCGTGGGAGGATTCGGTCTGTTGGCACCCGGTTTTCACCAGCTTGTTGCTGCCGCCGAGACGGCCTCCTGGTTCCCGAATCCTCTCGTGCTACCACCGCTCGAGGAAGGGCGTCTGATCGATGAGGATCACAGCATAACCTGTTTTTCGGACATAGGCCAAGACCAGACATCTATCGAATTCCGGGATCCGTGAAAAATCTAATTTTCTGTAAACCCATTGACCGATTTTTGATCTAAGATGTTATATGTGTATCCAACGAAGACAACTCAGTCCCTGTAGCGAAGTTAATATGAAACCACAAGTAATCTATGCGGTTCTTGGGTATAATTTTGTTCATGTGTAAAGCGATAAAACGATGGTTCTTGCGGTTACTGGTAGTCATTCTCGCCTTTAACACTTACCAGGTCAGTTATGCCACCGATCTCGACAGGGATAATCCCGAAAATAGATGTCAGAATTTTCAACTACATGCCTTTGTCGCAACTGAACTCGATAACATTGATCTCTGTAATTCTGAGCATAAAGTTCATTGTTTTAGTCTCCTGGGCTATACCTCTTCACTTAACGGCGGTTCAATGTTATCGAGAATTTCTTACCAGGAACCGGCAAGAGTCATCATAAAGCTGGGGCACAAAAAGAACGATTCCGCTCTGGTCACGATTTATCCCAAGCTGTTAAAACGCCCTCCAAAAGTCTAGGTCTTCCTGCTACCTGGCTAGCATCAAGCCAGTCGTCAAGTTTATCCGGTTGTCATTTTCCAATGCTGGAAAAACGACATCTGTTCAATAGAAGAAGTTGCCTCAATTATCAATGTTGATCGAGGTGAACAATGAATACTGAAATAGTCGTGAGTTTTGGTCCGATCTCTTTCATTGCAATTGTGATTCAACAGATATTCATAATTAATGCAATTTACGCAATATTGATCAGACCGATATTTAAGAATTCAATCAGGGACAAGTTGCTCAAAATTATTAGAAGTAGCTTTAGGCGGGGTGAAATTGATACTGAAACGTATCGAAATTTGGAAAAGGACATTTTAAATCTCGAATCATAGAATCCCATGAACAAATCTGTACTTATAAAACAAAAAATACCAATTTCGCCCGGCTGCAAACAACTGCAGATCAAAACCGTTTCGGGCGTTTTAGAAGCCACCTCCGGTATTGAAAATGTGTTATTTAACAACAACGAGAATATCCTGTCTGTTGAGTACGGCCCTTTAAATATAGGCTATTCGCAAATTGAAAATATATTAAGCGGTCAGCAAATAAATCGAGCGAATGGTATCAGGCAGAGGTTATTGTCGATTTGGTACGACTATCTTGATACCACCGTGCGCGACAATGCACTTGCACCACCCGCAGCCTGTTGCAACAAACCCCCAGGTGGCACTAAGTGAAATCTCCGTATCTGAAAATTTTAATTGCGTTTTCATTAATTGCGACCCTGGTAGTAATTTATTTTGTTTTAGTGAATTCAAATCTTGTTGAATTGTTCACAGATGTAGAGTTATTAGTTATCAAAGCTCGAAACTTGGGAAATTTTGGGCCGCTGCTGTTAATCGCCCTTTTGGCTCTCGCAATCGTGTTTAATCCGCTTCCCAGCGCACCGATCGCTCTCGCCGCCGGTGCGGTCTACGGCCATAGCTTCGGGACAATCTACATCGTGGTTGGTGCCGAACTTGGGGCAATTATCGCTTTTTTAATCGCACGAATTGCCGGACATGGGCTTGCCAGTAAGTACCTGGGATCTAATTTATCTCTCGGTCGATTTGGATCGCAAAATGCATTGACAGCGATTGTATTTATTTCTCGATTGATACCCTTCATGTCATTTGACCTTGTGAGTTATGCGGCCGGTCTCACCCCGATTAAGTTCTGGCGTTTTGCGGTGGCAACGCTACTGGGGCTGATACCCATAAGTTTCGCCCTTGCCCACATGGGCGAAGAAATCATCACTACTGATGAGAAGGCATACCTGGTGGTTATTGTTCTGTTAGTTGGCCTGCTGACATTAGCACCTCTGGCCCTGAAATATATGAGAAAGTCAGTTAGTAGCAAGAACTTAGATAATACGGAAAATCAGCAATGAAATTTTTCTTGCCCGTTTTAAGTATCCTTCTGATATCAACCTGCGACAGTAACTCGGGTAAGCGAGACACTAATCCGTTCCATTTGCCACCCGAGGGATTTATCGGTGACGCCAACAACGGGGCAACCTTGTATCGCCAAAACTGTTTGCGTTGCCATGGTAATGCGGGCAGCGGATCTAACCAGGGGCCGCCGTTAGTTCACCAAACCTACAATTCAAACCACCACGCAGACCTCGCGTTTCACCTGGCGGTAAAAATCGGGGTACGCAGGCACCATTGGCGCTTTGGCAACATGCCGCCGATACCAGAGGTGACGCCGCAGGACGTCGGACACATAGTCGTTTACGTTCGCAGCTTACAACGACGGGCAGGAATCAAATAGAAGATAATTGGAGAACCTAACCCATGCAATATTTAAAAATCATTGCGGTTATCATTTTGCTTGGTACCAGTCCGATTGGATATAGCGCAGCGATCCCGTCCGATCAATTACCCCGGATCAACAGCTTTGCTATCGTCGACAACGATGGTGAACAATACATCGCAGCAACTGACCTGGGACTGTTTCATAGCGACGATCACGGACATACCTGGGAAATCTACGAAGGTTATCGCCTGCCCGCGACCATGGTTGCGGCCACCCCGCAGGGAACGATATATGCATTCGTCGCGGCCAAGGGACTGATACAACTCAACCTTAAGACCAATCAATGGCTGGAGGTGAACAATCAACTGGGTAACCAGGTGTTGCGGCAGTTGATGACAACGAGCTGGACCCCGTCCAGGCTGGTTGCAACTAATCAATACGGCAAGATGATCATATCGGAAAACTACGGTATCGAATGGCATCGATTATCGGGTCCCTATCAGGCCAGCACGCCTGCCGAAGAGAGCGGCCACAATCTCTATATAAAAAAATGCCAGAGTTGCCATGGCAAGGACGGAGTGGGTGAAACCTACACTGTCCAGGCGCTGACCGATAAGAACTATATCCCGGCACCGGCGCTCGATGCCTCTGCGCATGCCTGGTATCACACCGACGACGAGCTGGTAAAGCTCATTCTTGAGGGATCAGCGCCTACGCCGCAAATGGCAGCCTGGAAAGATGTGGATGTTTCGGAGCATGACGTGGATGTTTCAGAGGATGACGCGTGGGATCTGGTCGCTTACATCAAGAGTTTGTGGAGCAAACACGAGCTCGAATGCCAGGGCAAAAAACACATGCAATGCATGCAATAACAATAGGATAAATTGACATCAATGCATCAAAATTTAAATACATCGAAGAGGTTGAGCCATGAATAAACAACTAGCTTACAAAACTACCAGGGATTTTATCCGGTTCGGATTGCTGGTCGGACTCTTGCTGGCGGCGCCTGCGCAGGCGGAAAGTCGTTGGTATGATCAGGTCGATATAGACAAAGGCGCAGCGCTATTTAAACAAAACTGTGCTTCGTGCCACGGTCAAAATGGCGAGGGCACCGCCGACTGGAAAACGACCGACGCGAACGGGAATTATCCGCCGCCCCCCCTGAATGGCACCGCCCATACCTGGCACCATTCACTACCGGCGTTAAAGAGAACGATAAGGGAAGGTGGAATAAAACTCGGTGGGCTTATGCCTGCGTTTCAAGAAAAGTTATCAGAGCAACAGTTTGAGACGGTAATAGCTTATTTTCAGTCAAAGTGGCCCGATAACATTTATCAAGCCTGGACCAGTAGAAACCAACCAGGCGATCTTCCCTCGATAGCGCCTATTGAGGATGAGGCCTCTCAACAGCAGATTAATAGTAAGGCTAAATTGACTGAATTGCTTAAATTGAGATTAGGTAGCATTAGTTTTTCTGAGCCTGTAGAAACACCTGTTGATGGAATTTATATGACCCAATTCGGATCAAATTACGGATACTTGACCGAAGATGGTCGATATGTGTTTATCGGAAACCTGATCGATTTAAAACAGGGGAATAATTTAACTGACTTGGTAAAACGTAAAAATGTAGTAGGGAGTATTGCCGGGGTACCTATCGAGGATAAGATTCTGTTTCAGGCAAAGGGTGAAGAAAAAGCGGTGCTGAATATATTTACCGATACTTCCTGTCCTTATTGTCAGAAGTTGCATGGTGAAATCGCGAAATTACAGGAAGCTGGTATTTCGGTGCACTATCTTCCTTACCCGCGAGGCGGGATTCAGGGGCCCGGATATGCAACGCTGAAGCAAGTTTGGTGTGCAACTGATCGCGCCCGGGCCATGACGATTGCCAAAGGTCTTGCCAGCGGTGAACTACCCTCCAGTGAATGTGAAGACGCGGGTTTGGTCGATGAAGGTTATCGACTCGGCAACAAAATCGGTGTTACCGGGACACCGGCATTGTACAAATCGAGTGGAGAACTAATCACGGGATACGTGCCATACCGGGATTTGATTCCGAGAGTATTAAATTAGGGCCTTGTCATGATTATGTCGTCAAAATTTTGTCAATTTTGGTTTTACAAACCAGTTAATTTTTTTCATATCATTTGCCTGGCTCTTGTCTTGACGTCGTATGATGCAATGGCCGAGGAAGATGCAGATTATCGGCTTATTGACCTGGATGGTGTCGAGCATCGAGTCAGCGATCTTCGAGGCAAGTGGCTCGTGATCAACTTTTGGGCGACCTGGTGTGCTCCCTGTCTCAAAGAAATGCCCGAGTTACAAAGTTTCTATCAAAATCATCAGGCTATAGCCGAGGTTTGGGGTGTCACTTTCGAAGATGCAGATATCTCGAGTATCCGAGAATATGTAACCAAACTGCGTGTAACATATCCAATTCTGGGTTATGGGCAAGATCCACAAACCGGTTATGGAAATGTGACCGTTCTGCCAACCACATTTATTATCGATCCAGACGGAAAGTTCTTTCATAGGTTCGAAGGCCCTATTATAGAAAACGATATACTCGAAATAATTGGTAACAATTGAGTAGAGTTTCCTCAAAAAGTCAGGAATAGGCACGAAAAAGGATATCAATCTATGCCGATTCACTCCCCCGATGAGCTAAAGTGTCTCTTAATTCAGGACAGGATCTGTCCAAAAGGTTTTGACGACTACATACTACTAACTAGTGTGTCTACGGCACACTTTCAACTGAATCTTAAGGAACGATCGTTTAATCAGTCGCAGACGATTCACAAGAGACGTTCTATTCGTCAAGCATACGCAAAGGCATTCACCTTCCAATGGTTGGCGTCTGTAATGTCCATTTCTTCATCACTGGACATTTCTGGGGGGTTGTCACAGCATTATATTTTTTGCCGACTACCGAGTGTTATCGATTCTAATCACCTGACCTATGATTCATCTGGCGCTTCATTTTATTATCCCCCTATTCGTTGCCTATGGATTTTTTCCAAGACCTGAGTCCAGAAAAATATTTTTCATCCTGATTGCTACCATGCTGGTAGATTTCGATCATCTGCTAGCAGACCCAATTTATGATCCGCTTCGATGCGGCATAGAATATCATCCCCTACATCAGTTTATCCCAATAGGGTTTTATGGACTTATGACGTTATATAATAAGTCACGAATCATCGGATTGGGATTGACCATTCACATGTTGCTGGATTTGGGTGACTGTGTATCGATGGGTCTACTTCCCTAGGCCATCGGCATGATTTCGTCGAAAGAATGCGAAAAGGGGTACTGACAAATTAACTTTCT
>CAXMNA010000158.1:0-6440 GCA_964194715.1 uncultured Gammaproteobacteria bacterium | reverse complement strand
CCGATCAGTATGGATTGAATGGTTTCGTCGGTACCCACGCGATCGGTCACACACGTATGGCGACCGAATCAGACGTCGATATCCGTTCCGCGCACCCTTACTGGGCCTATCCATTCAACGACGTATCAGTGGTCCACAATGGCCAGCTGACCAATTACTGGACCATGCGTCGCGACCTCGAACGCCGTGGCCATCGCTTCATGTCGAACTGTGACTCGGAGCTGATTGCGGTCTATATCGCTGATCGAATCGATCGCGGTGACGAGCTCGAAGGGGCGATGAGCAGGACCATCGATGTCATAGACGGTGTATTCACTTATCTGGTCGCAACCGGTAACCAGCTGGGTATGGCCAAAGATGTGATGGGTGCGAAACCGATGGTGCTCTACGAGAGCGATGAATTTGTCGGCCTGGCTTCGGAAGAAGTCGCCATTCGCAGTATTTTCCCACGTGAAATCGACACCTGGGATCCTTATCAAGGGGAGGTAAAGGTATGGGCAGCGTAACGACATCCCATGACATGGGGCTGCATGAAGAGCAGCTCGCCGGTCGGACCCAGCAGCGTTTTTTCTCGGCTTCCGAGGAAGAGAATTTTACCTATCCATGGGCTTACGAAGTTGATATCGAAAAATCGGCTGAATTCGATGCCGCGGAAATGGAAATTTCTGATATCAATCTCAAGATTCGTGAATTGATGAAATCCGGTCACGGTACCATTACCGTGAATAATCCGCGCGCCAAGCATTCGCTCGGTGTGGGTATCCTGAATCGTCTTAACTTGAATTTCGAAGGCAGCCTGGGCTACTTCGGTTGCGGCTTGATCGATGGCGCCAACATTCGGATCAGTGGTCGTGTGGGCTGGTCATGTGCGGAAAACATGATGTCAGGCACGGTGGTTATCGAAAAGAATGCAGGTTCGCTGTTTGGCGCCGCGATTCGTGGCGGCGACCTGGTCTGCAAAGGACAGGCGGGTGCAAGGGTCGGTATCGATCAGAAGGGCGGTACCATTATCGTTGGCGACAGCGTCGGTGCATTCACCGGTTTTATGATGCAGCGTGGTCGTATGATTATCCTCGGCGATGCCGGTGATAACCTCGGCGATTCGATGTACGACGGCACCATTTACGTGGGTGGTAAAATCGCCAGCCTCGGTGTGGATTGCGTCGAAACCGAATTGACCGATCTCGACAAGCGTTATCTCGAAGGCAAGCTCTCGCTGTACGGTATGTCGGCGCCGAATGGCATCGACAAGATGGTCAAACTGACCTCGGGCAAGCAGTTGTGGAATTACGATAACCTCGAACCTACGGAGAAGAAACTGGTGCTCTAGGCACGGGTTTCATTCTTGGAGAATTAAGATGTCTGATAAAAAAATAGATCCATATCACCTGGGGAACAGTTTTATCTTCCCACCCGAGGTGATGAATGATATTCACATCAAGGCCGAACTCGGTCGTTACCGTATGCGTGGTTTCTCGCTGTTCAAGAAGATTCCAACCTGGGACGATCTGACCTTTATGCCGGGTACCCTGACTCGTTTTGTCATTGAGGGTTACCGTGAAAAATGTTTAACCAAGACCGTCATCGGTCCTAACGCGAAGAAACCGCTGGAACTCGATATCCCGGTTTACATTACTGGTATGAGTTTCGGTGCGCTGAGCTACGAAGCGAAAACCGCGCTGGCGCGTGGCGCTACCATGGCCGGTACGGCGACCTGTTCTGGTGAAGGTGGCATGATTCCCGACGAGCGCCGCTACTCGTCAAAATGGTTTTACCAGTGTATCCAGTCGCGTTACGGCTTTAATCCGAATCATCTGCGGCTTGCTGACGCGGTTGAATTTTTCATCGGCCAGGGCTGTAAGGTCGGTCTTGGTGGTCACTTGATGGGTCAGAAGGTAACCGACCAGGTGGCTGAAATGCGTTCACTCCCTGCCGGCATCGATCAGCGTTCACCGGCGCGCCATCCTGACTGGATGGGACCGGATGATCTGGCGCTGAAGATTCAAGAAGTTCGTGAAGCAACCGACGGGCAGATTCCAATCCAGTTGAAACTGGGTGCGGCACGGGTCTACGACGACGTGCGTATGGCCGCCAAGACCGGACCCGATTCGATCTACATCGACGGTATGGAAGGTGGTACCGGTGCCGGTCCGCACCTTGCGACCGAAGATACCGGAATTCCCGGCATTGCAGCGATTCGCCAGGCGCGCCAGGCACTCGATGATGTCGGTATGTCAGGTGAAATTACCCTTGTTTATGCGGGTGGTATCCGTAACGGCGCCGATCTTGCCAAAGCGATTGCACTGGGTGCCGACGCGGTCGCAATCGGCCACTCGGCCCTGATCGCTCTGAACTGTAACAAGGATATTCCAGAAGCCGATTTCCCGGCCGAAATGGGCGTCGAAGCCGGTTACTGCTATCACTGCCATACCGGTCGTTGCCCGGTCGGTGTCGCGACCCAGGATCCAATCCTGCGCCAACGCCTCGACCCTGATTCAGCGGCGGAGCGGGTTTACAACTTCCTGCATACGCTCACCATCGAAGCGCAGTTGTTTGCGCGTGCCTGTGGCAAGACCAATATCCATTCGCTCGAGCCGGAAGACCTGGCTGCATTGACGATGGAGGCATCGGCCTGTGCGCAGGTGCCGATGGCTGGTACCCAACACACCGTCGGTCGTCCCGACATGACACGTTTCTAGGAGGCCCCATGTCTAAACGAGATGCTGAACAAGATATTAACCACTTCCTCGAAGGCGATGGCGTCGATACCGAACGTGAGAAAATCATCGGGCAACACATCGGTTATCGCTACGATGTAAACCTGGTTCCGGATATGGAGCGCTGTACACCGTTTTTGCACAAGTACATGGAAGTTATGGGCTGGAGTGATCTGAACTGGCTCGAAGATGTTCATATGGGCTACGAGGAAGGCAATCCCGCGGTTTTTGATCGCAACATCAATGGCTGGGTCACCATTCCCGACGATATCGAATTGCCGGATAACCAGCAGGACCGGGACATGATCGCGCGCGAATTGCTGGTGAAATTCCAGATGGCGAGTGGTCATCCGATGGTTGACCTGCGTAAGGCTTACGAAAAGTTTGCTTGATGTATGCGCGGTAATTGGCTCGGGAATCGCATGCTAAATCTGCGATTCTCAAGCGTTAAAAATTAACCAAATTTGGACCAATTATCAAATAAAACAAGACCATAGCCAATAGTGTTCAGATTGGTTATGATTACTTCGGGTTTTTCAGCTACTGGGAGAAATTCGATAATAATAATGCGTTCAAGGATTGAGCAGTTCCCAGTAACACGGGAATTTATAATGGAAAAAGGCGCAACCATAGGGATGTAGTTGGAATTACTGTTGGAGAAACAGTCGACTTAAAATTTACTCTAAAGGGGAGATCAACAATGACACCTGCAGAACTAGAGGCCGCGTTAACGTGGGCCAACACGATAAACCTTGAGGTTTATTACTACTGGTGTACGGCCATCATGATCCTGATTCACGCAGGCTTCATGATGTACGAGATGGGAGCGTCTCGAGTCAAGCATGTGCTGGCTGCCGGCACCAAAAATATCCTTGCCTTTGCCTACATGATTCCAACCTTCTGGATGTTCGGATGGTGGATATACCTGGCGATGTACAATGGATTCACACCTGACTGGGAAGCCGGCGCTGGCGGCGTTCCTTGGGGCGAAAGCATGGGACCGAATCTGCAGGACAACGCTTCCGGCGTGTTCTGGGGCGCGTTCACGCTGTTCGCCTGTACCACGGCGTCGATCATGTCCGGTTCGGTAATCGAACGTATCCGCATGACCGCGTTTATCATCCTGGCGGTCATTCTGGGCTCGGTTGCGTGGATCCTGTCCGCGGCCTGGGGCTGGCATTATGCCGGCTGGATGGTTGTCGACTGGGGTTACCATGATTTCGGTGCCTCTGGTGTGGTGCACATCATCTCGGGCTTCTTCGCACTGGGTGTGTTAATCCACCTCGGACCGCGTATTGGCAAGTTCAACGCCGATGGTTCGGCCAACGTGATTCGCGGGCATAGCCTGCCGATGACGATGGTCGGGTTAATGTTGATTGTAACCGGATTCTTTGGCTTCCTCGGCGGTTGTCTGTTCTATGGCGGTGGTGGTCCGACCGGTATCGGCCAGTGGACCAATATCTATGGCATGCCGACGACCCTGTCGACGATCTGCTTTAACACCCTGATGGGTGTCGCCGGTGGTATGATTGGTGCTTATACCAAGACCCGTGATCCGTTCTGGATGATGTCCGGCGCGTTATGCGGGATCATCTCGGTTGCAGCGGGTATGGACCTCTACTATCCCGGTCTGTGTTTCGCTCTCGCTTTCGTCGGCGGTGTCATTGGTCCGATGGCGGCTCAGTTCATCGAAAAGATGGGTATCGACGATGCGGTTGGCGCGGTATCGGTACACGGGGTCTGCGGTATCCTCGGGGTTTTGTTTGCCGGGATTTTCCTCGGTGGTTACCCGCAGTTTGCCGATAACGTCCCCACCATTACCTTCGGTGGGCAGTTCAAGGGTATGATCGTTATGGTCCTGCTTGGTTTTGTTCCCGGATTCGCATTCGCCTGGTTATTCAAGGCGATGGGTATCCTGCGTGCCGGTGATGGCGTTCAGGAAGTGGGTATGGATGTTGAAATTGAAAACATGGCCTACCCAGAAGAAATTGTCAGCGAAAGCTAAATTTAGGAGAAGAAAATTATGTTTAACTCAAGTCCAATTGAAAGCTGGGACGGTGCAGGCGTTTTCTACTCCTTCGCCGGAAGCGGCATGACCGATCTCTGGTTCTGGGTAGCGGTTTTATTATGTATTTTACCGTTGTTTGTTACTCTGAAGACTGAAAACCATCACGAAACACAGCATACGTTCCGTAGTGACGATACCGACAGCACCCACGGCGTTCAAAGATAGCGCATAGGTGCAAGTGGATAAGGCTCCACCTGGTGACAGGTGGAGCCTTTTTTTGAAGAATAGGCGGTGGACAAGTTATTGGAGATTAGAAAGTGGCCACGATAATCGATGGCAAAGCCTTTTCGGCAAAGCTGCGTAGCGAAATTACGCGCAAGGTCGAATTATTAAAACAAAACCATTCATTGACCCCCGGATTGGCCGTGGTTTTGGTAGGCGAAGATCCTGCGAGCCAGGTTTACGTGCGCAGCAAGGGCAAGCAAACCCAGGAAGCGGGGATGAATTCCTACGAACACAAGCTCGACGCGAGTACCAGCCAGGAGGATTTGCTGGCGTTGATCGATCAATTGAATAATGATCCGGATGTTCACGGCATCCTGGTGCAACTGCCGCTACCCGGCCATGTCGACGAAGAAGCGGTGATCAATTCGGTTTCAGCCGATAAAGATGTGGACGGATTTCATTTGTCAAACGTCGGACGTCTGTCGACCGGTGCCGCCGGCATCGTACCCTGTACACCATTGGGTTCACTGATGATGCTCAAGGATCACCTTGGGGATCTGTCCGGGATGAAGGCAATCATCGTAGGGCGCTCGAATATTGTCGGTAAGCCAATGGCGGCACTACTGCTGAAAGAGAGCTGTACCGTCACCATCGCACATTCGCGCACCCGGGATTTGCCGGGCGAATGCCGTCAGGCTGACATCCTGGTGGCCGCGGTAGGGCGACCCGAAATGGTCAAAGGTGACTGGATCAAACCCGGCGCCACGGTGATTGATGTCGGTATCAACCGCATCGAAAATGAAGATGGCACGACCCGATTGGTAGGTGATGTCGAATTTGATAGCGCCGCTGAAGTTGCTGGAGCGATCACGCCAGTCCCCGGTGGCGTTGGTCCAATGACCATTGCATGCTTGTTGCACAATACGATGCAACAGGCTTGCCGCCTGAATGGCATCGACGTCCCCGAATAAAAAGTCATTCACCCGACCCTTGAGCCGGGACCGGCACGGGGTTGACCCTAGTCTTTAAGCTCTTCGTCGGTGAGGGCGCGGTTGTTGCCACGCAAAATGACGAGCAGGGTGCAGCCATTTGGAGTGTGTGAGCTGTGTTTTGAGCCCGGCAGCAGGCGCACGAAGTCACCGGATCGATAGGTGGTTCCATCGCAGTCGATAAGCTCACCGTCGATTACCAGGAATTCTTCGAACCCCAGGTGTTCATGTGGTTTCGACTGTGCACCGGCGTCCATACGCAGCAAGAAACATTCGAATTCACCATTTTGCAATTCGCCACTCAGTGGAATCCATGACATGCCTGCGACCGGGTCGCCGTAACGATCGTATGGCTTGAATTCGTCGCTACCGGTATCGATTATCTGGCGCAGATTGGTATCTAGCATAGATTTAAGGACTCCTGGAGTTGCATTGCCGCGTTTCTGATTGCAATTTTAATGGCGACACAAACAAAAGGCGAGCCCGCAAGGGCTCACCTTC
>CAXMNA010000157.1:0-7631 GCA_964194715.1 uncultured Gammaproteobacteria bacterium | reverse complement strand
AGGCGTTTCAATGGATACTTATGTGGAGCAAATGCCATTAACTATAAAGATCGTGAATGATTACTACGAGGTATTTGCATCGTCAGTTCCCACAGATGACTATTCTGATCCGCAGGCCTCTATCGATACTTACGTTGCTGCATTTGCAGATACCCTCGAGTCCTTTAAAGACAATGGTGTCAGTGATGAGTTACCAAGATTAATGTCAAAACTAGTAAATCAGGGTGCAGAAGCAGGCCTAGGTGACAAGCAGATTACCTCACTTATCAACTTGTTGAACGAGTAGTCGACTTGGCCGCACATAACAAGCACATGCAGTCGGACCCAGCAAAGCTGGGCCACTGATGCGAGGGTTATGTGGCTAGGACTCATATTTGTGATCACCGCATCTTGTTACAGAGTAAGGTGGAGTGTACGATGCTTTCACTGTAAAAACGTGTAACAGGAGGAGTGGAACAATGGCAAAAACTTTCATGCAAATGGCCGAAGACGCAATGGCCCAAGTCGATGGTCTCGGCGCTGAAGAGGTTCAGCAACGGTTGAATCAAGATCCGAATGCCTTGCTCGTGGATGTTCGTGACGCTGCCGACATTCCGTCTACCGGCCTAGCCATCGGCGGGTTAAACATTTCGCTCGGCATGCTGCCGGTCAAGGCGGATCAAGAGCTACCCGAAGAGTGGCGTGATTCCCGACTTCAAGATCGCTCTCGCAACATTATCACCACCTGCCAAACAGGGGAGAATGCCGCCATAGGTGCGAAGCTTCTTAAAGAAATGGGCTTTACAAATGTCTCCTATATGGAAGGTGGTATGGAAGCCTGGAAAACTGCTGGTCTTCCAACCGAGTAGCCCTGGGCGTTAGAAGTTTTTCTTACAGGTCAGCGGCCACATAACAAGGCGCTGCAGTCGGACAAACCACTCGCTACGCGAATGGTTTGCCGCTGAGCGCAGGCGTTAGAACTGCAGCACCGGTAGTGGCTGGCTGGTATAGATCTCGCCATAGGCTCGGCTCTTCGCCGGATAGCCCTCGGGATCGATGAAAGCCATGTGATAGTCGCGCTCGGTAAAATTCTGAAAGTTAAATTCCCAGTTGTTTTCAGGCCAGAAGTATTCGCAGGTATTGCGTTGCGGGTAGAACGCGGCGTCGTACAGGGTGCCAAAACCACGCGCGAACCGAGACTGGTAGAGCGGAAACTGCAGGAATTCGCGACTGAAAGCGTAAGCGGTATGCTCGCTACCCGCGGTTACATCGTGAAGATGCTGGAAGCGGGCGTGGGTGAACACCTTTTCTTCATAAATCGGCCAACTACTGCCCGCCTGGTGATTGGTGGCGACCCGGCTGCCGATGAAGTTCGGGGCACGACCTGAATCGAGTTCGACGGTTTCGAATTTTGCCTCACGATCTAGCAGCATAATGTTGTAGGCGCCCTGGACCGGAATGCGTTTGATCAACTCGCAGGCCTCTTTGACATCGCCTGCAAACTCGAGCAGATAGCGCAACAATATAGAGATCCCGAAACCTTCGCCGAATTCTTCGCGTCCGCCAAATGACATCGAGACCGCAAGCCCGTCTTCATTGATTCCGTCGAGTACACCGGACATGCAGTCAAGCATTGCGATAACTTGACGCTGCGCGAATTTGCTGCGCATTACGAGGCCATCAAAAACGTAGGGTGAGTAATCGTAACTGCGCACCATCACGGCTTCGTCGGCGTGATAAACCGCCTGTGAGCAGCCTCGAAATAAGGGTGGCGGGCAATACTGGGCGAGGAATCGTGCCGCATGATCGCCACCGCCGGCGAGATCGACCATGGTTTCGTAAATCGGTTCAAATTCAGGTATATGTCGTTTGAGCGCCTGCACCGACTCGTGATAAGTAGGGCGGTCAGCTTCACCATAACGCAGGAACCAGCGGCGATAAGCAGGCCACAAGGTTTTGAAGTGCTTTTGCCAGGCGGATCCAGCCGCATCTTCCGCGAAGGCGCGGAAGGTAAAGTCCATGTGTGTGGAAAGGCTCATTAAAAAGGCGAAAACGGGGGATCGATGAATGCTGGTGAAGGTGAATCAGGGGAATCTTCGGAATCAACGAGCGCGCTACCGACAGGTTCCAGATCATTGCGCGTCCACCAGTACCAGAAACCCTGATCGCGTAACCAGGTATTGAGACGATCGATGCTGTTCCATTCGCGGCCAGCCCCGCGCGCATTGAAAACCCGGCATAGCTGACTATCGACGTAAACCGCCACCGCCCAGGCCAGGGGATGTTTACCCTGATCGCCGTAACCACCACCCTGGTGTAATCGCTCGATGCGGTAAACTACGGCGAATTCGCCCAGCCTGGCGCTTTCACGCAATGGGGCTAAGTCAGCCTGGGTGACCGATCCGCTAATTCCGAGTTTTGCATCTTGATCCATGGTGTTGACAAATTAGAGTTAGTTAACTACATTATGAATCATAATGTAGGTCCATGCAATTTTCGCATCCTGCATTTTTATTTTGGAAAGCAGTTTAACTTAAATCTCGAAATATACACTTTATGGAGCATACTGTGAGCAAGAAAATATCCCCTATCCCACGCGGTTATCGCACTGCAACGATTTGCCTGACGGTTTACGATGTCGATGCAGCCATTGCTTTTTACCAGGCCGCCTTCGGCGCCGAGTTACTGACTCGTCAAAGCGCTGCGGATGACGCGGTCGCAATTCATGCGACCCTGAAAATCGGTAACAGCATTGTAGCCCTGAACCCGGAAGCACCAGAGCAGGGCATTCTATCACCCCTAAGCCTGGGTGCGTGCGCTGGTCAAATCCATCTTTACGTGAACGACGTGAACCTTAGCTGGGAACGTGCGCTAGAAGCCGGTGCCCAAATCCACACCCCGTTATACGATGCCTACTGGGGCGACCGTACCGGCATTCTGGTTGATGGCAATGGACACCTGTGGTCGGTGGCCAGCAAAATTGAAAATGTATCTCAGGAAGAGATCACGCGCCGCGCCAAGGCCTGGTATCAGGTAGCAACGGAGATTCCGGTTGAAGTCGAGTATCCGACTGAAGCACATTTAACCCAGGAAACACTTGCAGTTAATTTCGTTGCTGTCTAAGCTTCGATGATCAGTTACAGATAAGAAGGGCCGGGAGTGATCCCGGCCCGTTCTATATATAGCTCCTTGTATGCAAGAACTATTGTTGACCGCAAAAGAACAATTAAAAGCACTCGCGACAGGTAAAATCAGCGCAATCGAGCTACTCGAACAAGCGCTTAGCCGCGCCGAAGAAATCAGTCCGTTGTTGAATCCTATTGCTTTAAAGCTCTACAGTCGTGCCCGCCAGGCGGCACAGGAAGCGGATAAAAAACGCGCCAACGGCAAAGCCGGACAGCTTTGTGGGCTACCGATCACAATCAAGGATTCACAGTTCCTGGCTGGTTACCCCTGTGCCAATGGTTCGCAGGTGTTGAGTGACTTCATTCCAACCGAGACCTGTCGTGCGGTGGAATTGCTGGAACAGGAAGATGCGATCATCTTCGCCAAAACCACTTGCCCGGAGTTCAGCCTCACCGGTGTAACCGATTCAGAAATTTATGGACTGACCTCAAATCCATGGAATATTGAACGTACCAGCGGCGGATCCTCGGGGGGTGCCGCGGTCGCGGTCGCGACTGGGCTGGGTTCTTTTTCACTGGGCGGCGATGGTGGGGGCTCGATCCGTATTCCGGCAGGATTTTGCGGGATCGTCGGATTCAAGCCCAGTTTCGGGGTAATCCCGCGCGAACCCTGCTTTCCTTCATGGCAATCGCTGGTCGCTTATGGACCGATGACGCGCAGCGTCTCCGATGCGCGCCTGTTCTTTGAGATTCTAAGCGAAGGCTTTCCGGCAGAAACTAACCCAAAGTCGGCCCCGGGGAAAATTGTTTACTCGGAAGATCTTGGATTTGCACCCGTGGATAACGATGTACGCGATACTTTTCGCAAGGTAATCGGAATGATGCAGCAGCAGGATTTCGACCTTGTGGAGGATAATCCCGGTCTACCGTCCTCGGTGATTACCTGGGCGGTTACGGCATGTTACGATGCCGCGGAGAATGCGCGTGGCAATGCATACAATCTCGATTACCTGGGCGAAGTAGCCAAGGGCTTTATTGATTTTGGCGAGCAGTTCAGTGCCGAGGAATTCGACGAGGCCCAATCCCAACGCGAAGTCATTCGAACACATTATGCCGAAATGTTTGCGCGCCATGACGCGCGTATCCTGGTGACACCGACGCTCGGCTGCGAAGCTTTTCCGCATGGCAGTATCCATCCCCACAAGATTGACGACACGCATATCAAACTCCCCTGGTTGGACTGGGCGAGTTTTCTTTACGATGCCAATCTCGCGGGAATGTCGGCTTGTGCCATACCGATGGGTTTCGGTGACGAGGGTTTGCCACTGTCATTACAGATCATCGGCCCCGAAGGCAGTGACTACGAAGTCTTGCGCGTCGCCGAGGCGATCGAAAAACTCATCGGCTGGGACAATTCGATTGTTACGCCGAGCGCCGACAGCCTGGGTCAAACTGCCTAGAAAAGCTTGGAACCGAATGGGTCCTGGTAAAGATCCGGAGCTGCCTTGGGCTCGACCCCGTGGAACTCGGCGTTAATCGCTGCGGTCCAGAGTTTGGCGCGTTCACGCAATTCGCGCTGCTCGGTTTGCATGCGACCGCGCGACACGATAATGCCGAGGTCGGCACCCTTGTAGACGTAGTCACCCTCGCGATAAACCCGCAGATAATAAGCCTCGTCGTTATCGATGACGTTGGTCCAGTCAAGATCGAGCCGGTCGAATTCAATACCTCCGTGGTTGTCCATGCTCCATACACCGCTCTTGGGCGCATGGGTGAGTAGCTTTACCTTGTCCTCGGTCTGCTTTAACACCAACTGGCTCCAGAAATCGTACTCATTCCAGCGATTTTGTACTTTACGAAGATTAATTTCGTAATCGACATCGAGATATTCGAGTAAATGAAACAGGAACAGCGGTACCCCGCCGTAATGGGCGGTAATCAGGTTGGTCAAGGGGCTGGCGCCGCTGATGCGCGGATTGACCTCGCCCAGATAAGGGGTGCCATCGTCGGTATCGAGCAGGAAATCCATGCAAAACACGCCCTTGTAGCCTTCCTTATAAAGTTTATCCCCCAACCCCGAGGCCATGCTGCGTAGTTCCTTGCGAGTCTTCGCATTAAATATTTTCGGCCAGACATCGTTGCCGCACCAACCACCCTTGTAGGGGGTAATTTCCTCGAACCCGGTAATGTCGGTCTGAATTGGACCCGACAAGGTACCGTGACGCGTCACGCAAACCTCGAGCGTTCCAGGCATGTGATTGATGCGTTTCATGATCTTCAACTGTTCGCCCTTCATATCTTCGGCATTCTTGTTCCAGTCGGCTTCAGATTTGATAAAAAAAGTAGTACGGCCGGAATCGCCATAAGGGGTTTGCACAACGAGGTCATTACCGAGCTTCGCTTTTGTGGCGGCCTTCATGAGTTCATCAAAGCTGTCGGCCTTGCCAAGCACATTGGGGGCGCTATCGATACCGGCTTCGCTGGCCAGCCGGGTCAATTCAATCTTGGAATCAAGTTTCTTGCGCAAAGCTACTGGGGGTAACGCGATATCAACCCCTAGATCGAGGCAGATTTCCTCGGTTTTTTCATCCAGCATGACGAACAGTAACTTGGCCGGGCCCTTACCTGCTTTCCTGATCTTGTCGATAACCTCCTTGTGCATCAGCATGTAGTTGCAAACATCTTCCATCGACTCGAACTCGGAATGGCCTTTCTCGGTGGGCACGAATACGCGCGGGTGGGCGCCGTCAAAAGAATCGAAATAGTTGATATGATAAAAACGGTTGACGAATTTTTCGAGACCCAACAGGTTGAAAGAGGTCGGTGAGACGAAAAAAATCGGCGTTTCGTTGCGCCGAAAAAAAGTCAGGATGTCGGATAATCCACGAACCTTGGCGCTTCTGCCCATTTTATTTCCCCCGCTAAATGGAATGATATGAATCGATTAAGAGCAAACGATCATATAAGATTGTAATGCCGAAAGCACCTCGTTAATCAAACAGGCCCAAAGGCTATGACCAGAACAAGTCGCCGACGAAGGCGCACCGCTCCCACAGAATCGCCGGTGGCAGTTCGCCAACTCGACCGCAAAGTTCTGCGTAATCGATTCGCTCCACTGGAACCGCTGGACGAAGAGCAACTCGAATTCATTCACGATATCTCGCTCCGTATCGTTGAAGAGGAAGGTATCGAGGTGCTGGGTGATCAAGCGCTGGATTTATTTCGCAAGGCCGGTGCCAGCGTAGACGAAAACGGTGTGGTCCGCATGGATCGTGGACTGCTACTCGAGACTGTTGCGAGAGCGCCTGAAACCTTCGAAGTAACCCCGCGCAATCCGGAACAAACCCTTTCGGTCGGTGGCAACGTAATCAATTTTGGCCTGGTGTCGGGAACGCCGAATGTCCACGACAATATCAACGGGCGGCGTGCGGGAAACTACGAAGATTATAAAAAGCTGATTAGTTTCGGACAGTATTTCAATGTGTTAACTTTTTTTGGAAACCAGGCGACCGCTCCGACCGATATGCCGGCGAATTCGCGCCACCTGGATACCACCTATATTAATCTGACCCTTTCCGACAAACCATTTTTTGCCACCGGAATTGGTGGTGGGCGCGCTCGCGACGCGATCGAAATGAGCGCGATAGCACGCGGCCTGAGCATGGAGGACATGAAATCCAATCCGAGTGTCATGACCAATATCAACGTGAATTCGCCACGCAAGCTCGACGATGCGATGGCCTATGGATCGATGCAGATGGCGTTGTTTGGACAACCGGTGACGGTGACGCCATTTACCTTGATGGGGGCGATGACGCCATCGACGATGGCCGGCGCGCTGGCGCAGCAAAACTCGGAAGCCCTGGTCGGCATTGCACTGTTGCAGTTGACCAATCCGGGCACCCCGGTGGTTTACGGTGGCTTTACTTCCAATGTCGATATGCGTTCAGGCTCACCGGCTTTTGGCACCCCGGAAAACGCGCTTGCCAATATCGCCGGCGGCCAGCTGGCGCGTAAATACAAGCTGCCTTATCGTACCAGCGCCTGTAATGCCTCGAATGCAGTCGATGCGCAGGCGACTTACGAAACCCAGATGGCATTGTGGGGTGCGGTCATGGGCCACGGTAACTTGATTTATCACACGGCCGGTTGGCTTGAGGGCGGCCTGGTCGCATCGTTCGAAAAACTCGTCATCGATTGTGAAATGCTGCAGCACATGAGCAAGATGCTCGAGCCAATCAAGATTGACCTGGCAGAAACCGGGCTGGAGGCAATGCACGAGGTCGGTCCGGGCGGGCATTTTTTCGGCTGTGCGCATACCATGGAGCGCTACAAGAACGCGTTTTATGAACCTTTTATCAGCGACTGGCAAAACAGCGAAAACTGGGCTCTGGCTGGCTCCAAAGATGCCACCACCCGGGCCACCGAATTATGGCCAAAAATTCTCGCAGAGTTTGAACCGCCGCCAGTCGATCCGGCGATCGAGGAAGCGTTGCAAGCCTACATGGCGCATCGCAAGGAAGAACT
>CAXMNA010000156.1:0-2810 GCA_964194715.1 uncultured Gammaproteobacteria bacterium | reverse complement strand
GGAGTGGCAAACCGACGATGCCAGTCGCGCAGGTTTTAGCCGCGGGGTGGATGCCACCACTTCAGCCGGTCGACTACAGTTTGGTGATGAACTCGAATCCATTAGCACACAGGGAAGTCGGTTTGCAGTTTCCTGCCATCTATTGTCCTACAGTAAAAACCTTCGATTGCGCCTGAAAGTTTTTGCGCCTGACGACAATTTTCCTGTCGTACCCACGGTTACAGGGGTATGGGCTGTTGCAGACTGGTACGAACGAGAGGCGTTTGACCTGTTTGGCATCTTGTTCTCCGACCATCCTGATTTGCGTCGGATATTGACCGATTATGGGTTCGTCGGGCACCCGTTTCGCAAGGATTTTCCACTCGTCGGTCATGTCGAAATGCGCTACGACCCGGAAAAGGAGCGCGTCGTTTACGAGCCGGTAACAATTGAACCGAGAGTCCTGGTGCCTAAGGTTATCAGGAAAGACCATCGCTATATTGAGGATGCGCCTGACGAGGCAAACGGCGATGCCTGAAATAAAAAACTATACGCTTAACTTCGGTCCCCAGCATCCCGCCGCGCATGGCGTTTTGCGCCTGGTGCTGGAACTCGATGGAGAGGTGGTAGAGCGCGCCGACCCGCATATCGGATTGTTGCATCGCGGCACCGAAAAGCTGGCGGAATCCAAGCCCTACAATCAAACCATCGGCTACATGGATCGCCTCGATTATATTTCGATGATGTGTAATGAGCACGGCTACGTGATGGCGATCGAAAAATTGCTCGACCTCGATATACCCGAACGTGCCCGGTATATTCGAGTCATGTTCGATGAAATTACGCGTATCCTCAATCACCTGATGTGGATAGGAACGCACGCACTCGACGTCGGCGCGATGACCATGTTCCTGTACGCGTTTCGCGAGCGTGAAGACCTGATGGATTTGTACGAAGCGGTATCGGGAACCCGCATGCACGCGACCTACTACCGCCCGGGCGGTGTAGCGCGCGATCTACCTGATGCGATGCCGCAATATCAGCAGAACCGATGGCGCAGCAAGGGGTAAGCCGCGCGTTTGAATGAAAATCGGCAGGGGAGTCTGCTTGATTTTACCGAAGACTTTACCCAGCGCTTTCCCGGTTATGTCGACGAATACGAAACCCTGTTGACCGACAATCGCATCTGGAAACAACGTACCGTGGATATTGGCATTGTATCCGAGGAGCGAGCCTACCAACTCGGCTTTACCGGGCCCATGTTGCGGGGTTCCGGGGTCGAATGGGATTTGCGAAAAAAACAGCCCTACGAAGTGTACAACCGCATGGACTTTGATATCCCTGTCGGTACCAATGGTGATTGCTATGACCGATACCTGGTGCGTATGGAGGAGATGCGTCAATCAAATCACATCATAAAACAATGTATCGAATGGCTACGCGAGAATCCCGGTATCGTCATGACCGAGAATCACAAGGTTGCCCCACCGCGGCGCGAACTGATTAAAGCCGACATGGAAGGCCTGATTCACCACTTCAAATTATTTACCGAGGGCTATACGCTGCCCGAGGGCGAGGTTTATACCGCCATCGAAGCCCCGAAAGGTGAGTTTGGCGTCTACCTGGTTTCAGATGGCAGCAACAAGCCGTACCGGTTGAAGGTGCGAGCCCCGGGCTTCGCCCATTTATCCGCGATGAATGAAATGGCGACTGGTCACATGCTTGCCGACGTGGTTGCGATTATTGGCACCCAGGACATCGTATTTGGTGAGATTGACAGATAATGGCTATCGCGAATAAATCGAAAACAGAGTTGCTGTCAAGCCACACCAGGGGTGAAATTGACCTCTGGACAAGCAAATTTCCGCCGGATCAGAAACGATCAGCAGTGTTATCTGCCCTCAGTGCAGCACAGCATCAAAATCAAGGGTTTTTGACTGTTGATCTAATGGATGCGGTCGCCGAGTACCTGGAATTGCCCGCAATCCATGTGTATGAGGTGGCGTCTTTTTACTCGATGTATGAGATCAAGCCGGTGGCAAGAAATAATGTCGCAATCTGTACCAACATCAGTTGCCTGCTGATGGGATCGGATACTATCGTCGATCATATCGAGAATAAACTCGGTATCAAAATTGGCGAAAGCACTGAGGATGGGCGCATTTATCTAAAATGCGAAGAAGAATGCCTGGCCGCCTGTGCTGGTGGTCCGATGATGCAGGTTAACCATAAATATTTCGAAAATCTGACGCCGGAAAAGGTCGATGAAATTCTGGATGGGCTGGAGTAAAGATGGCCAATGAAGTCTGTTTTGCGACCCTGCAATATGACCAGCCCTGGACCATGGAAAGCTATCTGAAATCGGGTGGTTACCAGGCGTTGAAAAAAATCCTGAATGATAAAATGTCACCGACGGACGTGATTGATCAGGTCAAGGCCTCGGGTTTGCGCGGTCGCGGTGGCGCCGGATTTCCTACCGGCCTTAAATGGAGCTTCATGCCAGGCAGTGCCGCCGGGCAAAAGTACCTGGTGTGTAATTCAGATGAGTCAGAACCGGGCACCTGCAAGGACCGCGATATATTGCGTTTTAACCCCCATGCGCTGGTCGAGGGTATGATGATTGCTGGCTACGCCATCGGCGCCACGGTTGGCTACAACTATATGCGTGGTGAATTCGTCGACGAGCCCGCGATTCGTTTTGAAGCGGCGCTAAAGGAGGCCTATGAAGCAGGTTACCTGGGTCAGGATATACTCGGTAGCGGGGTGAATTTTGAACTTTACGGCACGCTGGGTGCGGGAGCCTACATCTGCGGTGAAGAAACCGCGTTACT
>CAXMNA010000155.1:0-20725 GCA_964194715.1 uncultured Gammaproteobacteria bacterium | reverse complement strand
GTGGATACGGTCGAGGATTTTAAGCAATAAATCGACCCCAAGAATGCCGCTTTCGGCAAGCTCGTCTTGAGTACCGGTGGACCGTGCCAGCGCAGGTTTCTTCAGTAACAGGTTGATCGCGAGGCGGGTAGGGGTCCAGTGCTGTTCGGGCAACCTGGTGCCTGTCGTTTTACTGGTTTTATCCTCACCAAGCAACCGCAGCATGCGACCGTCAACTCTCTGCCCAATCCGCTGTTCAACCTCGGCCAGAATTTGATCCCTAAGGCTTTGTAACGGAATTTGCACGAAGTAGGGGCGCAGGCGATCGAGGAATTGTGCGCGTCCTTCGAGCGTTTTGATATTGCATTCAGCCAGCAGCGTATCGAACAGGTATTCGGTCAACGTGGAAGCCCGTTCCACTTGTTCATTAAATGCTTGTTGCCCGAATTCGCTGATGTAGCTATCCGGGTCCTGGCCCTCGGGCAGGAACAGGAACCTGGCGAGGCGGCCCTCCTTGAGTGACGCCAGGCATTGGTCAAGCGAACGCCAGGCGGCTTTTTTACCGGCGGCATCGCCATCGAAACAGAACACCAGGTTTTTGCAGACGCGGAACAGGGATTCGATTTGACGATTATTGATCGCGGTGCCAAGTGTTGCGACCGCTGTTTTAACGCCGTGTTCGGCTAGTGCCACCACGTCCATGTAGCCTTCGGTGATATAAATTTGGTCGATGTTGGTAACCGCTTTCTTCAATTCATAGAGCCCGTAGATTTCATCGCTCTTGTGGAACAGGGGCGATTCGGGCGAGTTTAGATACTTCGGATTGTCCTCGGGATTGATTACTCGACCACCAAAGGCGATGGTGCGCCCGCGACGATCCCGGATCGGAAACATCAGCCGATGGCGAAAGCGATCGTAGGTTTTACCCGCTTCTTTTTTTACCAGCATGCCGGTTTCGATGAGTTGCTTCTCATCGCCACTCAGGTTGTTCCAGCCTTGCGGTGCATAGCCGATAGCAAACGTTTTGGCGGTCTGGCCGCTAACGCCGCGATTTTTGAGATAGTCGACTGCTGCGGGGGATTGCTTGAGTTGGTCCTGGAAGTATTGCGAGCTTTGCTCCATCGACTGGTACATCGAATCGAGCCCCTGGGCAGGTTTGGCTGGTGCTTTTCCCTCTTCATAAGGCACGTCGAGGCCGATCGATTGAGCCAGCGACTCGATTGCCTCGACGAATTCCATGTGGTCATAATCCATCAGGAAACCGACCGCGTTACCGGATTTCTGGCAGCCGAAGCAATGGTAAAACTGCTTGCTCGGGCTGACCGAAAAAGACGCGGTTTTTTCGCCATGGAAAGGGCAGCAGGCCCAGTATTCACGGCCTTTCTTTTTTAACGGCACCCGGCTGTCGATCACCTCAACAATATCGACACGGTTGAGCAGGTCATCGATGAAGTTACGTGGAACCCTACCAGCCATTTGGATTACACCCTTTTAAGCGGCATTGCTTTGCAGGGTTTCTAGTAAAGAATCGAACTCGGCCGCTTTTGGTTTGACCATCCAGATCTTACGCTGGAAGTGATTGAAATTTTCAAGAATGTACTGACCCCACTCGCTATTGGTCTCCTGTACATATTCGGTAATTGCGGACTGCAGGTAGACGCGGTGGCTTTCCATCGATTCATCCGCGATTCGATGAATATCGATAAGTTCCTTGTTAACCCGGTCAAAAAAGTTGCGGTCGAGGTCAAGTACATAAGCGATACCACCAGTCATGCCGGCCCCGAAATTGTATCCGGTGTTGCCGAGAATTGTAACGATGCCACCCGTCATGTATTCGCAGCCATGATCGCCAATACCCTCGACCACAGCATGGGCGCCCGAGTTGCGCACCGCGAAACGTTCGCCGGCCAGTCCCGCGGCAAGCAGCTTGCCGCCGGTCGCGCCGTATAGACAGGTGTTACCGATGATGGTTGTATCCTGTGATTTGAAATGGCTATTGCGGGGTGGCGTGATAACAACCTTGCCACCGGCCATACCCTTGCAAACGTAATCGTTGGCATCGCCTTCCAGGTACATATTGAGACCACCGGCATTCCAGACACCAAAGCTCTGTCCCGCGCTGCCGTTAAGATTAAGCGTAATCGGCGCATCGGACATGCCGTGGTTACCGTGAATGCGCGCTATTTCACCGGACAACCTTGCGCCGATTGAACGATGGGTATTGTTAATTCGGTATTTAAATTCGCCGCCGCTGGAATTTTTAATTGCATTGATGCAATTGGTTACCATTTGCTCAGCAAGCTCGGCCTTGTCCCAGGGCTCATTGCGTTCTTCGCTGCAGTAACGCGGTAACTCGGGATCGACACCGCCGTCCGACAGGATCGGCTCGAGGTTCAGGTTTTGCTGGTTTTCGGTAGTGCCGGTGACCACTTCGAGTAAATCGGTGCGTCCGATCAGGTCTTCAAGCTTACGTATCCCGAGCGTCGCCAGGATTTCACGCACTTCTTCGGCAATGAAGCGAAAGTAGTTTTTGACCTTTTCGGTGGTGCCGACGTAATGCAGTTCACGCAACAGATCGTTTTGCGTTGCCACGCCGGTGGCGCAGTTGTTCAGGTGACAGATGCGTAAATACTTACAACCCATCGCGACCATAGGCCCGGTGCCAAAGCCAAAGCTCTCGGCGCCGAGGATCGCGGCCTTGATTACATCGAGCCCGGTTTTGAGGCCGCCATCGGTCTGAATTCGAACCTTACTACGCAACTTGTTGGCGCGTAATACCTGGTGGGTTTCAGACAGGCCTAATTCCCAGGGCGAGCCGGCGTATTTAACCGACGTTAGCGGGCTGGCGCCGGTGCCACCATCGTGACCGGCGATCGTAATCAGGTCGGCGTAGGCCTTGGCGACGCCCGCGGCAATCGTGCCGACGCCCGCTTCGGCGACAAGCTTTACCGAGACCAGCGCCAGCGGGTTGACCTGTTTGAGGTCGAAGATCAGTTGGGCGAGGTCCTCGATCGAGTAAATGTCGTGATGCGGTGGCGGCGAAATCAGTGTGATTCCCGGTTCGGAATGGCGCAGGCGTGCGATCAGCGCGTTGATCTTGTTGCCCGGCAACTGCCCGCCTTCGCCGGGCTTGGCACCCTGCGCGACTTTGATTTGCAGCACTTCGGCGTTGACCAGGTAATGCGGCGTGACGCCGAAACGGCCTGACGCGACCTGCTTGATCTTGGAAACCTTGTCGGTACCGAAACGCGCAGGATCTTCGCCGCCTTCACCCGAGTTGGAGCGCCCGCCGAGCTGATTCATTGCTTGCGCGAGGGTTTCATGGGCTTCTGGTGAAAGTGCGCCAAGCGACATGCCAGCCGAGTCGAAGCGGACCAGAATATTGACACTGGGCTCGACTTCTTCGATGTCGATCGACTGTTGCGGTTTCAGGCGCATCAGGTCGCGTAACGCGGTTGCCGGTCGATTGTTAACGATATTCGTGTATTGCTTCCAGTCGGAGTAATTGCCGCTGTTGACCGCCGCTTGCAAGCTTTGTACGACGTCGGGGTTATAGGCGTGGTACTCACCGCCGTGGATATACTTCAGTAAGCCACCCTGGTCTATCGTCTTGCGTGGATTCCAGGCGAACTTGTTTAGCTCTTTTTGTTCGCTTTCGAGCGCATCGAAGCTGATGCCGTCGATACGGCAGGTGGTTCCAGGGAAACATAAATCGACTACGTCGCGGTGCAGACCGACAATTTCAAAAAGTTGTGCGCCGCGATAACTGGAAATGGTTGAAATCCCCATCTTGGAGATAATCTTGTATAACCCCTTGTTGATACCGCGACGATAATTCGAGCCGGTGTCCGGGCATTTCAGTTCCGGTAGTTCACCGGTGCGGGTCATGCCGACGATGCTGGCATAGGCGAGGTAAGGGTAAATCGCGGTTGCACCAAAGCCGAGTAATACAGCCATATGATGCGGATCCCGCGCGCTACCGGTTTCAACCACGATATTGGTATCACAACGACCCCCGGTATTGCTCAAGCGGTGGTGTACCGCGCCGGTGGCGAGAGCCGAGTGCACGACTAATTGATTTTGTGGGATGTTCCCGTCGCTCAGCACCACGATGACAATGCCGCGACGCGATGCCTTTTCGGCCTGGTCTTGAATTTCGATGAGAGCCTGTTTGAGCGATTTCTTTTCAGGATCGTATCCGAGTGAAATGATTTCATGCGCGTAGCCCTTGTCGTGCCAGGCCAGCAGATCGACATACTTTTGCTCCGATAGAATCGGCGAACTGACGATCAGGCGGTCGGCATGCTCGACGGCTTCGTTGAATAAATTGTGTTCGCGACCGAAACAGGTCTCCAGCGACATGACAATTTTTTCACGCAACGGGTCGATCGGTGGATTGGTGACCTGGGCAAATTGCTGGCGAAAACTGTCGTATAAGGAACGCCGGTGCATTGACAATACCGGTAACGGGGTGTCATCTCCCATCGATCCGGTAGCTTCCTGCGAATCCTGCGCCAGCACTTTCAGGATCTGGTCGCGTTCCTCGAAACTGACCTGAAACAGTTTTTCCAACCGGATCAGGGTTTCCTTGTTCATCGCCAGTGCCGAGAACGGAGAATTAACCGGGTTTGCACTCAGGCGAATGAGTCGGTCGCGCATCCAGATTTCGTAAGGATGGCGGTTTTGTAATTGTTTATCGATATCGTCAGACGTCAATAGTTTGCTGGTCTTGGTATCAATCGCAATCATTTCTCCTGGTTTCAGGCGCCCCTTGGCGATGACGTCTTCGGGTGCATAGTCCCAGACACCAATTTCAGATGCGAGCGTGATATGACGATCGCGGGTCTGCACCCAGCGCGCCGGGCGCAATCCGTTGCGATCCATAACGCAGCAGGCGTGGCGACCGTCGGTCAATACGATTCCGGCGGGACCATCCCAGGGTTCCATATGCATTGATGAGAATTCGTAAAACGCATGCAATGCCGGTTCCATATGGTCGATATTTTGCCACGCAGGCGGAATCAGCAGACGCATCGCTCGAAACAGATCCATATCACCGGAGAGCAGGAAGTCGAGCATATTATCGAGCGAGCTCGAATCGGAGCCGGTCATGTTGACGATTGGCTGAATCGCTTCCATGTCCGGCAGCAATTCGGACTTGAACTTGTAGGCGCGCGCGTTGGCCCAGTTACGGTTTCCCTGGATCGTATTGATTTCACCATTGTGGGCCAGGTAGCGGAACGGCTGGGCCAGTTTCCACTGTGGCCAGGTATTGGTCGAAAATCGCTGGTGGAAAACGCAGATCGCGGAATCCAGCGCAGGGTCACTCAGGTCCGGATAAAAAACTGGCAGGTTTTCGGGCGTGATCAAGCCCTTGTAGGACAGCACATCGTTGGACATGCTCGAAATATAGTAGTAATTTTCGATGCGACGATTTTCCTGTGCTTCGAAGGCTTTGCCTGCGGCGCGGCGTGCCAGGTAAAGCGAGCGGTTGAATTCGGCACGCGATAACTCATCCGGCGCATTGACGTAAATGTGGTAAATAGCCGGTAGCGATTTCAGTGCTTCTTCACCACAGGCCGATTTATCGATCGGCATTTCCCGCCAGCCCGCAACTTCGAGCCCCTGGTCTGTAATCTTTGCGGCAATTACATCCTGGGATGCTTCGGTTTCACCACCGAAGGGGGAGATAAAGACCAGTCCTACCGCGTAACGCCGTGCACATTGAATGCCGAGTTCCATGGCCTTGGCGCGCAGGAAAGCATCCGGTTTCTTTAACAGTAAGCCACAACCGTCACCGGATTTTCCATCGGCAGCAACGGCACCACGGTGCGTCAGGCGCCCGAGTGCTTCGATCGAAGTCTCGACCAGCCAGTGGCTGGGCTTATCGTCGATATTAGCGATCAACCCGAAACCACAGCTGTCTTTCTCGAAGTTGGGTTGGTAAAGTCCTGTAAGTTCGCGGTTGTTGCTCATTGTTCCAAAATAGTGGTTAAGCCAGGACGCCAATGCTGCTCACCGTCCAATGCGCTATGAAAAACCAGATTTTTCACGCAGCCAAAAGGGCAAGTAGTATACCCGTGAGAATTCGATATATGAAATCAGGCGCTTTGGCCGAATTGAATTTGCACCGCAATGGTGCGCCGACTCAGGCGGTCAGGGTTTGCAGTAACTTTGCGTGATCATAGTCATCGGTGACGAAGGCTTCGCCGAGCGCACGCAGTAAAACCAGCTTGATCTGGCCATCGACGGCCTTCTTGTCAATCGCCATGGCCTCGAGATATTGCTCGACCGAGATGTCTTTGGGTGGCGTAACCGGTAATCCAGCCTGCTTTAACAAGGCTATGCCGCGCTGCCGAACATCCTCCGGGATGCAACCTTCACGAATCGACAGGTCGATCGCCATAACCATGCCGGCCGCAACTGCTTCGCCATGTAGCCAGTTGCCATATCCCATCACGGCTTCGATTGCATGACCAAAGGTGTGACCGAGATTCAGGGTCGCACGCAGCCCGGCTTCGCGTTCGTCAAGTTCAACCACGCGCGCCTTGTTTTGACAGGAAACCAGCACCGCTTGGGCGAGTAGATCCTGATCTAGATTCGACAGGCCGGCAATGTTGGTTTCGAGCCAGTTAAAAAAATCGGCATCGCAAATCAGGCCATACTTGATGACCTCGGCAAGGCCGGCGCTCAGTTCACGTGCTGGCAAGGTGTTCAAGGTATTGATATCGGCGATTACGCACTGTGGTTGAAAGAAGGCACCGATCATGTTTTTACCGAGCGGGTGGTTGACACCGGTTTTGCCGCCGACCGATGAATCGACCTGCGACAGCAAGGTCGTTGGGATCTGGATGAAATTGACTCCGCGTTGATAAATGCTCGCGGCAAATCCGCCAACATCACCCATCACACCTCCACCGAGCGCGATCACCGTAGTATGTCGATCATGTCGTTTGGTGAGCAGTAAATCTATGACGGTTTCTACCGACGCCATGGTTTTAAATTGCTCGCCATCTTCGAGAATTATCTCGTCATGGCGGATCTTTGCGCTATCAAGTGCCTGTTGCACGGGCTCGAGATAAAGTGGCGCGACCGTACTATTGGTGACGACTAGCGCCGACTGACCATGAATGTGCTGGGTCATCAGGTCTGCCTGGCCAACCAGTCCAGTGCCGATATAGATCGGATAGCTGCGGTCCGCGAGGTCCACCTTGAGCGTGTGCTTGATCTGCATTCTTATTTTAAATTTTCGGGTAACTGGTTGATGATATCAGAGGCAAGTCGGCGCGCCATACGTTTGTCGGTCTTAACCGCGAAATCTGCGAGATCGAGATAGATAGGTCGACGTTCAGCAAACATCGATTCGAGCCGTTCACGCGGATTTTCAGTTTGCAGTAACGGCCTTTTCTTGTCGCGCCGCAGGCGTTGCATCTGCTGATTGACTGTCGTGTCAAGAAACACGATGTAACCTTTTTGTTTTAGCAGTTGCCGATTTTCGCTGCGTAACACGGAACCGCCACCGGTCGCAATAACGCGATTATTCTCGCTCAGGAGTTCGCTAAGGGCGTTAGATTCCCGGTCACGAAAGCCTTGCTCGCCCTCGATGTCGAAGATGCGCGCAATATCAACCCCGGTACGGTTTTCGATGAAGTGATCGCTGTCCTTAAATTCGCGGTGCAGCCGCTTGGCAATAATGTTGCCAATAGTTGATTTGCCGGAACCCATGGGTCCAATCAGGATAATATTGCGATGGCTCATACGGCTATGATAACCTCAAACAAAAAAAAGGCAGCCTCTGAGGCTGCCTTTTATGGGTCTGAATATCCTAGTTATCGGACATCGAGGTTCGCCCCCTGCAGGATTTTCGGTGTGACAAAAATCAGCAGCTCTGTACGGTCATCAACCTCGATAGTCGATTTAAACAGGTTGCCGATTAAGGGCAGATCGCTGAAAAATGGTACCCGGGTTACCTGGTTGGTCTTTTGGGTTTCATAAATACCACCGAGCACCACGGTCTGACCGTTGTCGACCAGTAATTGAGATTGCACTTCGCGGGTATCGATACTCGGTGCGGACAGCCCGGCACCGAAAGCTACCAGCTCGCCCTGGTTATCCTTGTGTACGTCGAGATCCATGATGACACGATCGTCAGGGGTGATTTGCGGTGTTACTTCGAGCGAGAGTACCGCCTTTCTGAATTTCAGGGTTGCATCGCCGTCGTCGAGTTCGAGATAGGGGATTTCCACACCTTGCTCGATTCTTGCGGTATGCGAGTCGGCGGTAATTACCCGCGGGCTCGATACTACTTCACCGCGGCCTTCGATCTGTGCCGCGGAGAGTTCCATTTCAAGCAGAGTGCCGAGCGGCAACTTGGCCAGCGCCAGCGCAAAGCTACCGGCCGGGTTCTGTACCGGCAAGTTCACGTTAAGCCCATCCAGCGCATTGAATGTATTATCGTTCACCAGGTCGGTGATGCCATTCAGGTTACCGGCGGTAAATGCCCCGTCTCCTGCTTGAAGTGTTCCCTGGCTATCGTTACTGATGCCAAAACGCACGCCGAGTTCTTTACTGAAGTCATCGTTGGCAATAACTACCCGGGATTCGATTAATACCTGGCGTACCGGGATGTCTAGCTCAGCGAGCAGGATACGTACGTTCGAGAGGCTCGAGTTGGTATCCTTGACCAACAGTGTATTGGTGCGCTCGTCAACGCTCACCGAACCTCGCGGTGACAGAATCGCGTTGTCCTCCAGTTTCAGGAGATTGGCCATATCGGCAGCCTTGGCGTAATTAACCTTGATGAATTCAGTTCGCAGGCGCTCGAGTTCTTCGACCTGCTTGCGGGATTCGAGTTCAAGTTTCTCACGCGCTGCGATTTCATCGGTCGGCGCAATCAGGATTACGTTGCCCGCGCTGCGTTTATCGAGACCTTTGGTCTTGAGGATGATATCCATCGCCTGGTCCCAGGGGACGTTTTTCAAACGCAAGGTCAGGTTACCCTCGACTGAATCTGAAACCACCAGGTTGAGACCTGTGAAATCGGCGAGGAGTTGTAATACCGAACGCACCTCGATGTCCTGGAAGTTAAGCGACAGGCGTTCTCCAGTGAAACCGAATTTCGCCTTCTTTTTCTTTTCCTCTTCTTCCTTGGAAATTGGTGCAACCTCGATGGTGTAAACACGGTCGGTCTGGTAAGCGAGATGTTCAAAATCGCCATTGGACGAAATTATCATGCGTATATTGGCGCCTTCCTGGACCGCGTCAACGAAATTAATCGGGGTGGCAAAGTCGCTGACATCCATGCGACGCTGGAGTACGTCGGGTAACTGTGAGCCGATCATTTCAACGTATACAATATTGTTTTCGCGCCATACGTCGGTGCTGATAGAGGTAGTCGTCAGATCAATAATTACACGGCCCTCGCCATTCGGGCCGCGCTTGAAATCAACACTGGTAACGCCCTTGGAAACAGCTGAGACTGTTGGTGCGCTGTCGGTTATGCTCGCGCTGGTGTCGCTGGCGGTGGAATCAGAATTTGACGCAGGCAAAAGGGTCTGGTCCCCGCCGGCGAGGGTCAGAGTAACCTGGTTACCACTGACGTTGGTGCGATAATCGGCTTTCTGAGAGAGGTTGAGCACAATACGGGTGCGGTCTTTAGAGGCAGCCGATACAATGCTTTGCATCGAACCGATACCAACCTGCATGCTGCGCTGCTCCAGTTTGTTTTCGGTGTTACTAAAATCGAGGGCGATGCGCGCGGGTTCATCAATAGTGAAGGTGCGTGGTGCCACCGCTGTATCGTCGAAAGTAAACACGACCTGTACCGTGTTCCCAGTCATAACCGAGTAATCAAGGCCGATCAGGGCTCGCGCCGAAACGTCGCCGAAGGCGAGCAGGCAGATTCCCGCCAACGAGGCTTTGAGTAATCCGATTATATACATTTTATTACTAACACATTTCATGGGTGTTTCCTCTCGTTACTCGATCAACGCGACCGCTGATGAGCGTTCGATATAGTTTCCCAGTCCGTCTGGGACAATTTCAGTCAATTCAATAATCTGGTCTGTTACCGTAATAATACGGCCATGGTTCTGTCCCATGTAATTACCTTCAAGAACCCTATGAATGGTATTATCTGGTGCAAATATAAGACCCCACTTAATCCCGTCTTTATCGTCGATAGTGCCTTTCAGACGCAGTGTATCCAACGGAAAGTCCTCGAGTGGTTCCTTCACTCGATCAATGTCGGGACGAAGTCCACTGGCAAGCTCGTTGATTTCTTCCGGATTTTCTTCGGGGCGCCTGAAATCGACCAGCTTGAACGGATCGCGCAAGTCGTGCGACGCATATTCGAAATTTTGGTAAGGCTGAAACTCCGGAATCGGTTCTATGCGCCCCGGCGGCTTTGCTCTAGTCTGTTGGACAAATTGCCTCAAATCGCCGAGACCTTCGCCACAGCCGGCGAGCAGGGTGATGAGTGCCCCCAGCAGAATAATTTTCGGCAAGACTTTTGACATACCTGTCATTGCTCATCCTCCTGAAGGTAACGATAGGTCTTTGCCGTGGCTGCCATTTTCAGCTTGCCGCTAGGATCTTCCTTATCGAATGCTTCCAGCTTCATGTCGCTAATGGTGACGATGCGCGGTAACGATGCGATCCCGCTGATAAACGTAGCGAGCTGGTGGTATGAACCAGAGATTTCGAGCGTAATCGGTAATTCGGCGTAGAAACCTTTCTTCTCTTCGGCACTGGGCTTGAATTTTTTCACTTCGAGGCCGGCCGCGAGACCAGTTTGAGATACGTCCACCAGCAGGGATTCGACCTCGGTAGTTTCCGGTAACTGCCGCAACAAGGCACCGAAGGACGCCTCCATTTCTGCAAGCTGTTCCTTGTAGAGCTCAAGTTTGGCGGCCCGTTCAGCCTTGAGCTTGTATTCAGCCTTGAGTTCATCTTCCTGCTTTTCGTGCTTTTCCAGAACCTTTAGCTGCTCCTGGGTATCAAAGTAAATTCCCGCGGAAATTATGATAACGAATAAAGTGATGAATACCCCAAGCTTGATTCCCGTCGGCGCAGAGCCGATGTTATCGGGTTCAAGGTGATGCTGGATGTCGTCCCAATTCATTTTAGGCCTCCATCATCTGTCTCTTCTTCTTCGGTAGCATTGGGCGAAGTTTGTTTGACGGTCAGGGTAAAGGTACTGATGCGGTTAACGGTGATATCTTCGATTTCGATAACCGTCAGGTTCGGGTCCTTCAGCCACTCCGAGGCGGACAGATTACGCATGTAAGTAGAAACCCTTGCATTTGATTCGGCTTCACCGTTGATCAACAAGTTACCGCCGGTCTGGGCGAGTGACTCGAGGTAAACACCATTCGGTACTGTTGACACAATTTCAGAAAACAAATGTACGATTGATGGGCGGCTTCTCTGCAAATCCTGGATTACCTCCATGCGCTCGATCAAACTACGGCGGACCTTTTGCAGTTCGGCAATTTCCTTGATCTCTTCGTCAACCTTTTTGATTTCGGCAGTTATGAAGCGATTGCGCGATTGCTGGTAGTCAATCTTGGACTGCATTTGAAAATGGATTAAACCGACAATGGCTGCGGCCAATACACAGGTCATCAATGCCATCACGCCGAATTGCTTTTTTTGCTCCTGGCGTAACTCTTCACGCCAGGGGAGTAGGTTGATCTGGGTAATGATCATGAGTATTCAGCTCCTCGGATGGCGAGTCCCGCAGCGATCAGGAAGGAGGGTGCATCTGCTTCTAGGTTGGCCTTGCTGACACGGCTGGTCGAGGACATATCGGCAAATGGATTTGCAATAGTAGTCGGAACCCCGATGTGAGATTCGGTCAATTCCGCCAGGTTTGGCAACGAGGCAGTGCCACCGGCCAGCACCAGGTGATCGATATCACCAATCGGGCCTCCGGCTGAGTAAAAGAATTGCAAAAAGCGGCTAACTTGCTGGGCCGTGGTTTCTTTAAATGGTTCAAGCACCTCGGGCTCATAGTTATCTGGCAATCCACCCTGGCGCTTTGCCAGACCGGCCTCTTCATACGATAACCCGTAACGACGCATGATTTCTTCGGTTAACTGCTTGCCACCAAAATTTTGTTCGCGCGTGTAAATCAAGTGGTGATTGTGAATGACACTGAGGCTGGTCATGGTGGCACCGATATCAACGATCGCTACGGTCTTGTCCATGCCTTCGTCGGGCATCTGCGAAGCCATTGCTGAGAATACCGTTTCCACGGTGTAGGCCTCGATGTCTACGAGTTTGGGTACTAACCCGGCAAGCTCGACTGCGGCTACGCGATCATCGACGTTTTCGCTACGACAGGCCGCCAGCAAAACGTCAACCGTTTCCGGATTACTCTCGGTTTCGCCCATCACGTGGAAATCGAGGTTCACTTCTTCGAGAGGGTAGGGGATATACTGATCGGCCTCGAGTTGAATTTGCCCTTCCATTTCGTCTTCAGAAAGACTGGCGGGCATAGTGATTTTTTTGGTGATTACCGATGAGCCGGAAACTGCAATGGCACAATTCTTCGATTTTATTTTTGACTTGGCGAGCGCACGCTTTACACTCTCGCCTACTGACTCAACTTCAGCGACGTTTTTTTCGACGACTGCATTTGCGGGCAGAGGTTCAACTCCGATACCTTCAATTCGGTAACTGGAACCAGTTTTGCTGAGTTCCATCAACTTAACCGATGTTGAACTGATGTCTAGTCCAATAAGCGGCGGTTTTTTGCGCGATAAAAACACCGGTATCCCTCGTCTAATGTGCTTGTGATACGCGATCCTAATTGACAAACTACATTAAGATCTAGTTGTAAGTATATAAAATGTTAAATTATTCTAATTAATGAAAAAAGAGTCTAGTGCAAGAATTCTCGCTTGTCGATACTTTTCAAGTAATTGTTTATGTGTATAGCCTAACCTGATGAAAAAGCTAGTAAAAATTATGTCCTGGTTGTTTGCGGTGGGTTCAATCCTACTGATCGGCGGGGTGTTCTATATCTACGCGGTTTTGGTTCCTGGGTTACCTTCGATCGAGCATTTGGAAGATACCCAGTACCAGGTGCCTCTACGAATTTACGACAAGAACGAAATCCTGCTGGCAGAGTTCGGCGAACACCGTCGAATACCGGTACGATTTGACAGGATTCCCAGCTACCTGATCGATGCGGTGGTGTCGGTTGAGGACGATCAGTTCTGGAATCATGTCGGTATAGATTTTTACGCATTGTTGGCGGCTGCATATGAAGTTGCAACTACGGGGCACAAAACTCGCGGTGGCAGCACCATAACCATGCAGGTCGCCCGTAACTTTTTCTTGAGTCCCGAGCAGACCTACGCGCGTAAGTTCAATGAAATTTTACTTGCGCTGAAAATAGAAGGCGAGTTGGACAAGGAAAAGATTATGGAGCTTTACCTGAACAAGATTTTCCTGGGGCACCGAGCTTATGGTATTAGTGCAGCCTCGCAGGTTTACTACGATAAGAAACTTGGGGATCTCACCCTGGCGCAGTCGGCCATGATAGCGGGAATCCCGAAGGCGCCGTCGAAGTACAATCCGATATCCAATCCTGAGCGAGCCCTTATTCGTCGCAACTACATTCTCGGGCGTATGCGAATTCTTCAATATATTAATGAGGAAGAATTCGAACTTGCACTGAATGAGCCGATAACCGCCGAGTTGCATAGAACCAGAATCATCGCCCAAGCGCATTATGTTTCGGAACAGGTGCGAGCACAGTTGTTCGAACAGTATGGAGAAGAGGTGTACAAAGCGGGCCTCAAGGTTTACACCAGCATCGATGGCGAACTCCAGGCAGTTGCTAACCAGTCATTACGAAAAACTCTACTCGAATACGCCCGCCGACACGGCTACCGCGGTGTCATCGGCAACATCGATTTAACCGAAGTCGATCAAGATCCTTTTGATGAAGACCTTGTGACTGACGCGCGAATTGGCGGTTTGCGTAAAGCTGTTGTGATCTCGGTCAACGAAGCGGTAACTGTGACCGAAGAAGGAAGTGACGAGGTCTCGACCGAAGAAGGAAGTGACGAGGTCTCGACCGAAGATGGAAGTGACGAGGTCTCGACCGCGAGTGCGACGATGTTGATTTCAAACTATGAGCAGATCGAGGTGCTGTTTGAAGGCGGTATCGATTGGGCAGCTAAATTTATCGATATTGATAACCGGGGTCCGAAACCTGAAAATGTGAGTGACGTGCTGGCGGTGGGCGACGTAGTGTGGCTCGAACAACATGATGGGCAGTGGATTCTGGCAGACGTTCCTCTAATCGAAGGTGCGCTGGTGTCGATCAATCCTTCCGACGGCGGTATCCAGGCGATGGTGGGTGGTTTCGATTACTTCAAGAACAAATTTAACCGCGCCACCCAGGCGCGACGTCAACCGGGCTCGAATTTCAAACCGTTCATTTACTCGGCTGCGTTGGAGAAAGGATACACCGCTGCTACCGTTATTAACGATGCACCGGTCGTATTCGACGACGACTCGCTGGAAGCAACCTGGAGACCAGAAAATTATTCCGGAAAATTTTATGGGCCCACGCGTATGCGCGAAGCTCTTGTTAAATCGCGTAACCTGGTCTCGATTCGAATCCTGCAGTCGGTCGGATTGCGCTTTGCAACGAATTACATCCAGCGGTTTGGTTTCGAACGGGATCGGATGCCATATGATTTATCGCTGGCACTGGGCAGTGGTACTTTTTCGCCGTTACAAATGGCGCGCGGGTACGCAGTGTTCTCCAACGGCGGTTATTTAATTGATCCTTATATTATAAGCCGAATCGAATCGGGCACCGGCGAAGTCATTTTCCAGCACCAACCGAAGTCGGTTTGCCAGGGATGTGAAACCGAAAACCTGGACGAGCTGGCGGCAATCGAAGCCGCCGCGGAAGCGGAGCAAGAAGCAGAGGTAGATGCGCCGAATGAAGCGCAGCCTGCTGCAGCTGAAACGGATGAAGCTGAAGCTGGTGAGACTGAAGCTGGCGAAGCAAACGATGAGCCTCAAGAAACAGTACCCCAATATGCGCCGCGCGTGATATCGGCTCAAAATGCTTTCATCATGCGTTCGATGATGCGCGAAGTGGTGCAACGAGGCACCGCGGTTCGCGCTAAGGCATTGGGCCGAACGGATGTCGCTGGCAAAACCGGTACTACCAATGATCAGATCGATGCCTGGTTCAGTGGCTACAATGACCAGGTGGTAACCACTACCTGGGTAGGATTTGATAATCAGCGCAGTATGGGCAACCGCGAAACCGGGGGTCGGGCTGCGCTGCCAATGTGGATCGCATATATGAGTGCAGCGCTCGAAGGCCGTCCGGAGAATCTGGAAGAGCAGCCTGATGGGTTGTTGACAATTCGTATCGATTTTGAAACCGGAAAACGCGCGGATCAAGATACCAGGAAAAGTTTGTTTGAGGTCTTCCGGGTTGAAAATGCGCCAAAAGAGAGGGCACTGGCTAAATCGAACAGCAATAACTCAAGCGGACTCATCATCAACCTCCCCGAAACAGAAGACGAAATAGTCGAAGATATTTTTTAATAAAAATTGTTCGTTATTTACCATTGAGCGGGTATGGATGAGGCCGCTTTTGGCGGGGTTATTTGCGGATATCGAATCCAAATTCGTGGACCGCATCAATCAGTACACCGAGGTGGTCTGGATTGACTGCCGGGTGAATGCCATGCCCGAGATTGAAGACATGTCCCGGATGGTTGCCGAAGCGGGTGATGATTTCCTGTGCTTTTGCACGGATAGTGTCAGGGCCGGCATAGAGCACGCAGGGATCGAGGTTGCCCTGCAACGCGACCCTGTCACCGACACGCGAGCGTGCCTCGTCGATATTAATTGTCCAGTCGAGTCCAAGCGCATCGCAACCAGTGTCTGCAATGTCTTCGAGCCACTGCGCCCCGCCCTTGGTGAACAATATTACTGGAATCGTCTGACCATCGTGTTTGCGTTTCAGTCCCGCAACGATTTGCTGCATGTAATCGAGTGAAAAATCGCGATAGGTTTGCGGGCTAAGTACTCCACCCCAGGTATCGAAGACCATGACTGCCTGCGCGCCGGCTTCAATTTGTGAATTCAAGTAGGCCGTTACCGCTTGTGAAAGGGTGTTCAACAACTGATGCAGGGCTGCCGGGTTTTCGTACATCATTCCTTTTATATAGCGATACTCCTTGGAGCTGCCACCCTCGACCATATAGGTCGACAGAGTCCACGGGCTACCACTGAAACCGATCAGCGGCACCTGGCCATCGAGTTCTTGTCGAACCAGGCCGACGGCATCGCTGACGTAGCGCAGACTGTCGTGTGGATCAGGGACCCCGAGACGGCTGATATCCGCTTCGCTGCGCAGCGGGCGTTCGAACCTGGGTCCCTCACCTTCGACGAAGTAGAGCCCGAGTCCCATCGCATCCGGAATTGTCAGGATATCGGAAAACAGGATTGCAGCATCGAGGGCGAAACGTCGCAATGGCTGCAGCGTGACTTCGCAGGCCAGTTCCTTATTTTTGCAAAGATCGAGAAAGCTACCGGCCTGTTTACGGGTAGCGCGGTACTCGGGTAGATAGCGTCCCGCCTGACGCATGATCCAGACCGGGGTGGTATCGGTCGGTTGGCGCAGCAGCGTCTTGATCAAGCGATCGTTTTTAAGTGCGGGTAAGCTCATTAAACTTCCAGGTAATCGAGGATGCCTTCGGCTGCCTGGCGCCCTTCGTAGATCGCGGTGACTACCAGGTCGGAACCGCGCACCATATCACCGCCGGCAAACACTTTCGGATTGCTGGTCTGGAACGGAAACTCGTTCTGTTCAGGGGCGAGTACGCGCCCCCCATCATCAATAGCGATCGTATGGTCAACAAACCAGTCAGCCGGGTTTGGACGAAATCCAAACGCAATCACGACCACGTCGGCAGGCAGGATTTCCTCGGAGCCAGAAACGACTTCTGGCCGGCGTCTGCCCTGTTCATCGGCTTCACCCAACTCGGTCGAAATCAACTTGATACCTTCAACCTTGCTGTCACCGACGATTTCCAGCGGTTGTCGGTTGAACAGAAATTCGATGCCTTCTTCCATGGCATTGTCGACTTCACGCATTGAGCCCGGCATGTTTGCCCGGTCGCGGCGATAAGTGCAGGTTACGCTCGTTGCGCCCTGGCGAATTGCAGTGCGAACGCAGTCCATCGCGGTGTCGCCTCCGCCGAGTACGACAACCTGCTTGCCATTGAAGTCGATAAATTCGGGCTTGTCGCCCCCGAAATCAATTTGATCATGGATGTTAGCAACGAGGTAGGGAAGCGCCTCGTATACCCCCGGCTTGTCTTCACCAGGAAAGCCACCCTTCATATAGTTATAGGTGCCCATGCCGAGGAACACCGAATCATAGTCGGCAAGCAGTTGTTCAAAGCCTAAATTTTTACCGATTTCGGTATTGAGACGGAATTCAATACCCATGTCTTCAAACATCTTGCGGCGTCGTGTAACGACTTCTTTCTCAAGCTTGAATGGTGGAATGCCAAAGGTCAGTAATCCCCCAATTTCAGGATACTTGTCAAACACCACGCAGGATACTCCGTTACGGGTTAGCACGTCGGCACAGGCGATGCCGGCTGGGCCGGCGCCTATGACCGCGACCTTTTTGCCGCTGTCGGTTACATTGGAAAGATCGGGGGCCCAACCCTGCTCGATAGCCTTGTCGGTAATATATTTTTCAACCGAGCCAATTGATACTGCACCAAAACCAGTATTCAGTGTGCAGGCGCCTTCGCACAGTCGGTCGTGAGGGCAGATTCGCCCGCAAATCTCGGGCAGGCTGTTGGTCTTATGTGACATTTCCACGGCCTCAAGCAGGTTACCTTCAGCCACCAGTTTGAGCCAGTTGGGAATATAGTTATGAACCGGGCATTTCCATTCGCAGTAGGGGTTACCGCATTCGATGCAGCGCTCGGCCTGGTCCGCGGCCTCTTGCTGTTCGTAGTCACCGTAAATTTCGCCAAATTCCGTTACCCGTACAAATGCCGGTTTTTTACCGGGGTCGGTACGCTGTACTTCCAGGAACTGGAATACGTTTTGCATGGACTACGGCCCTATACGGAAAGCCGCGATTTGATTAGTTGGCTTACTTTACTCATATCGGCGCGCCCCTGCAGTTTGGGTTTGAGTGCCCCCATTAACTTGCCCATATCCTTGATCGTGGCAGCACCGGTGGCGGCGATTGATTGTTCGACGAGGTCGTTGATTTCTGATTCGGACAAGGCTTCCGGCAGATATTCCTGGATGATCTCAATTTCTGCCTGTTCGACCGCCACCAGGTCGTCGCGGCCGGCATCGCTATAGTGGGAGATTGATTCGCGGCGCTGTTTGGCCATTTTGTCAAACACCGCAAGCATGCGGGTATCGTCAAGTTCGATACGTTCGTCCACCTCGATTTGCTTGATTGCGGCAAGCATCAGTCGGATTACACCCAGGCGTTTCTTGTCACCGCCCTTCATGGATGACTTCATGTCATCCTGTAACCGGGTTTTGAGGGTTTCCGACATGAGGCTCTAGTAAAGGCGTCTACGGGTACCGAAATCCTTCGAGATACGTTTGAAATTGCGCTTGACTGCAGCGGCCGACTTACGCTTACGTACTGCGGTGGGTTTTTCATAGTGCTGACGACGACGGGTTTCTGTCAGGACGCCCGCTTTTTCACAAGACCGCTTGAAACGACGCAATGCGAAATCAAATGGTTCGTTGTCCTTTACTTTAACTGATGGCATATTTGTTGGTCCAGTGTATTAAGAGCGGTGCCATATAACTGGCTCCGGCTTCAAGAGCCGGCCAATTATAAGGAGGCGGCACCAAATATCAATCGCCACAAGTAATTAATAGCCTGTTTTTTATGAAAGTTTTAGGTATCGAAAGCTCCTGCGACGAGACCGGTATCGCGGTTTACGATACCGATAGCGGGCAAATTTGGCAGCGATTGTACTCGCAAGTCGAAAAGCATCGCGAATATGGCGGTGTGGTGCCTGAGCTCGCCTCGCGCGATCACGTGGTCAAGGCGGCGCCGCTACTGGGTGAAATCCTTGATGAAATCGGCGGTATCGATGTCATCGACGCAATTGCCTATACCCGGGGGCCGGGATTGATCGGCGCGCTGATGGTCGGAGCCAGTCTTGCGCGTGGTCTGGCCTGGGCTCTCGAAAAGCCGGTGCTTGGTGTGCATCACATGGAAGGACATTTGCTGGCGCCAATGTTAGCTGTAGATAAGCCCGAATTGCCATTTGTGGCGTTGCTGGTGTCCGGTGGACATACCTTGCTGGTCGATGTCAAAACGCTCGGAGATTACCGGATTCTTGGGGAATCGCTCGATGATGCGGTTGGCGAAGCCTTTGACAAAACCGCGAAATTGCTGGGATTACCTTACCCGGGTGGTCCGGAATTGGCGGCCCTTGCCGATTCGGTAGTACGGTCCAGGTTTGAATTCCCCCGTCCGATGACAAATCGGCCCGGGCTAGATTTCAGCTTTAGTGGTCTGAAGACCGCGGCACTTAATATTGTTAAGCAGCACGCGCCGCTGGACGATAAGTTGCGCGCAGAGATTGCCTTTGCCTTCCAGCAAGCCGTCGTTGATACCTTGCGCATCAAATGCAAACGGGCATTGGCTGAGACTGGCTATCAGAATCTGGTGATCGCCGGGGGAGTAGGCGCCAATCGCCGCCTACGTGAAGTTCTCGACAAGCAAGCTGGGGAGCAAAATGCACAAGTTTATTTTCCCGCTCTGGAGTACTGTACTGACAACGGCACAATGATTGCCTATGCCGGCGCGCTACGTCTCAAAAGCGGTCAGCAGGATGTAGATGTGTGCGATGTTTTGCCGCGCTGGTCGCTCGAGTCGTTGGTGCCGATCTAGGAGCCTGTCGGATTACACAATACATCCAAACCGACTAGTGACTACGAAATTTGGTGGCTAACCAGTAGAGCAGCGGCGCCAAAATCACCAGCGCGACAAGTAATGGAATATAACCGTAGTCAGTCCCGCCCACCTGAAAATAAAACACCGCACGGTATACTTTTTCTTTTTCTGGATGCTCGGCAGTGACTATGCCGATATAACCCCCAGCCTGTTGAAACTTGTAGGCGACTGTTAGCACACCGTCCGGGTGTCGAACTGGTGGCTGATAAAAAACCGTATCCTGTTCGATATTTTCGAGGCTGCTGATGTCATCCCAGTTGGCGAAGCTACCGAAGTTCCTGAGGTCCTTGATGATGCGAAAGTCGATCCGCATTTGCTTGAGGAAGTCGTGCAGATATTCAATCTCAAATACGCTTTCGGCGACCTCGGGGATGTCTTCGCAAAATTGCCGGGTGCCCTGGGATGTCGGTTGATAACCCGTAAAATGTGCAGTCAAAAAACCAATATTGATCACACAGTTGTCCGCTTCAGTGCCAATGCCAACTCCACCGTGTGCAGTAGCGACTTGCCCCCAGCTCAGCAGGTATCCCAATAGCAGTAAATCCCTGAGTGGCGTCATGATTATTGGCTATAACCGTTAGACGCCCTCGAGCCTGCTATTGGCGATTTCATCGTCCGATTGCGGTACAACATCCGCTAACAGGTCAGCAACGACGACTATCGTTTTAAGTTTCAAGTTCATGGTCTTGTCTGCCAAGAGGTTTTGATTGTAAGGGTTGATATCTTAGCAGCTGCATG
>CAXMNA010000154.1:0-6014 GCA_964194715.1 uncultured Gammaproteobacteria bacterium | reverse complement strand
TAGGAGCCTATCAGGTCACAAATAAATATTAAAACGGTGTCCGTTGTTGGCAGAAGAACGACCCCGGTGCTACGATTTTGAGTGTCCGCTAACGAGAAAGCAGACCCTCAAAACTCAAAGTTCAGCTTCCGCTAACGACCCTTTTGAGACACTCGATAAATTTGTGTATGACAGCCCACAGCATCGATTTCTCGACAATTCTTGATTTTTTTCGCTAATTGAAAATGAGTTGTGTAGCCGTGCTGAATGGCGAATAGATACCAACACGAAGACCGCCAAGTGGAGTCACATCAGTGATATCAAGTTGGTTATCAGCTCATTCAAAATCAAAGACTTGACCCTGCTTCCCATTAAATTTTGGCTCAGGTGAATTTGCGGAAAAAACGGGTTCGGTCGAACATTTCCTCGAGCTCCTCCATACGTGTACGGGTTTGCGGCCAGGTCAACTCCTGCACTGCGGCGATAAATGTTTCTACCAGCAGCAATAATTCAACCGTGGAGTCCCAGGCCGAAGGCACCACGATTCTCGCGCTGAAACAAAATTCTGAAAATTTCTCTATCGGCGAGCGCCACTGGTCGGTAAACAGAATTATCCGCGCACCTTTTTCGTGGGCTATCTCGGCCAGTTTCAGCGTGCTGTTTTCGTATCGGCGTATGTCGAATATCACCAGTACATCACCCTTCTTGATATCTAGGAAATAATGCGGCCAGGAGTTGGATATGGGCTGGATATGGGTGACATTCTTTCGGATTACCTGCATGTGCAGGAACAGGTAATCGGCCAGCGCACGCGTGATTCGCCCGCCGATGATAAACAGAGGATGGCCGGTGTCCGAAAGCAACTGACAGGTTGCGTCGAAGGATTCGGTTTCGATCTGACCTAGCGACTGGCGAATGTTTTCAACTACTACATCGGCGAATCGATTGAGTATATGGCTATCCGGTGCCTTCTGCGCCCAGCTGTCGTGCCTGGTTATAGGTCCGGAAATCCTGGCTTCCAGTTCCCGCCGTAGTTCGGTTTGAAATTCGGAAAAGCCTTTGAAACCCAGTTTTTTTACCATGCGCACGATAGTGGGCGAGGACACGCCAGCTTTTTCAGCAACCTGGGTGATTGAGCCAAGTCCGGAAACCGGGTAGTTCTCGTTGATAGTGTTGGCCAGTTGCCGCTCCGCCCGGGTTAGCGAGCCGAATGCCTTGCCGATAGAATCGGCAATGGTTTCCGGGACAGAACTGGATTTCTTTGCCATTACCGATCGCAGAAAATTTTAGGCCGGGGAAAATTGTGAGGCGCTTGCGCGCCCCACAAACCTTATCCGAGCAGGTTATTATCCGTAACGGTAGGGTCGACCAGCCTTGGTCATATCGGCGTTGTACTTTTTAAAGATATCGACCACCTTCCTCTTCACCTCGGACTCGCTGGCGATTTCTTCCCAGAACTTGACCGCGGCATTTTCGACCTGTGCCCATTCTTCGTCCGGGATGCTGGTCAGCTTCATTTTGGTGCCATCGACGCGTAACGACGCTTCGCCACCCCAGTACCACCATTGGCGATAGTAGTGCGAGCTATCCATCGCAAGCTTGAGCAATTCCTTGAGGTTGTCCGGCAGCTTATTGTACGAATCCATATTGGCGAAGAACGAACCTGCCCAGGCGCCGGATATGTTGTTGGTGAGGAAGTAGTCGGTTACATCGGCCCAGCCGACCGTATAGTCCTCGGTGATACCCGACCAGGCGACTCCGTCTAGTTCACCGGTTTGCACCGCTACCTCGATATCTTCCCAGGGCAGCGTCACCGGAACCACGCCAAACTGGGCCAGGAATCGACCCGCGGTCGGGAAGGTGAATACTCGCTTGCCCTTCAAATCGGCGAGACTGTTGATCGGAGTCTTGGTGGCGAAATGACAAGGATCCCAGGAGCCCGCCGACAGGTGCTTGACCCCAACCTTGGAATACTCGGCGTCCCAGATTTCATTCAGACCATATTGGTTGAACAGCACCGGTACATCGAGCGAGTAGCGGCTGGCGAAGGGGAAATATCCGCCAAATACGGTGACTTCGGTGGGCGAAGCCATCGAGTCGTCATCCGACTGAACCGCGTCGATGGTGCCTTTTTGCATGGCGCGGAACAGTTCGCTCGTGGGCACAAGCTGGTCACCCAGGAACAACTCGATTTGCATGTCGCTACCGGCAACCTTGTTAAACGAATCGATTGCGGGTTTGATGACATGATCCGAAAGTGGCGGGCCCGCGTAAGTTTGCATGCGCCATTTTATCGTGGTCTTGGTGGCGGCGTGAACTGCAGGCGCACTGATCGCAGCCGCACCCACCAGGCCCGCTCCAGCGGTCTTCAGAAATTTTCTTCTAGTATTTTTATCTTCAGTAGTCATGGATTCCTCCGGTTGGTTGTTTGCATATTACTACTATTATTCTATTCGCCGTCATCGAATTCCTGTGATTAACGAGCGTAAATAGACTCGGGTAGCCATAAGGCGATCTGCGGAAATACCATTACCAGTATCAACGCGACAATCATGGCGATTACAAAAGGGAAGATAGAACCGTAGATATCCCTCAGGCTAATTTCAGGTGGCGCCATTGCGCGCATCAGAAACAGGTTGTAGCCAAAGGGCGGTGTCATGTAGGCGATTTGGGTTGTAATCGTGTACAACACACCATACCAGATTAAATCAAAACCCAGGGCTCCTACCAGCGGAACGTAAAGTGGCGCGACGATGACCAGCATGGCGGTATCGTCGAGAAAGGTTCCCATCAGTATAAATGACAGTTGCATCAGGATGAGGATGGTCCAGGGGCTGAGCCCGAGTTGGGCGGTAAACAGGTTCTCGATAGCCTTGACCGCGCCGAGACCATCGAATACCGCACCGAAGCCGAGTGCCGCGAGAATGATCCACATGAACATACAGGAAATGGCGAGTGTCTGGCGTACCGATGATTCAAATACCACACGGGTCATTCGGCCCTTGATCACCGCGACCATAAACGCGGTCATGGCGCCGATTGCAGAGCTTTCCACCAGGCTGGTCCAGCCATTGACGAACGGTACCATCATCGCCGCAAAGATCAATATTGGTAGCATGCCCGCGCGTAGCAGGCGCAGCTTCTGCGCCAGTGGTATGTTACGTTCTTCCTTTGGCAATACCGGACCGAGTTCTGGCTGCATGCGACAGCGAACGGCAATATATACAATGAACAAGGCGGCCATCATCAAGCCTGGGACAACCCCGGCGAGCCACAACTGCCCCACCGGCTGGCGCGCAATCATTGCATACAGCACCAGTACAACCGAGGGCGGCACGAGGATACCGAGCGAGGACCCCGCCTGCACCACGCCGGTGACCATGCGCTTATCGTAGCCGCGGCGTAACAATTCAGGCAGCGCTATGGTGGCGCCGATTGCCATTCCGGCCACCGATAAACCGTTCATCGCCGAAACCAGCACCATCAAGCCGATGGTACCGATTGCCAGCCCCCCGTGTACGCCGCCCATCCACACGTGAAACATCTGGTAGAGGTCGTCAGCAATCTTCGACTCGGAAAGCACGTAACCCATGAAGATGAACATCGGCAAGGTCAAAAGCGGGTACCACTTCATCAGTTTCATCGCCGAGGCGAACGGAATATCCGAGCCGCCGACACCCCACATGGTCAATGCTGCTATCGCCGCGACCGCGCCGATAGCACCGAACACGCGTTGCCCGGTGAACAGCATCAGCATCATCGAGGAAAACATCAACAGCGCGATCATTTCGTAGGACATCAGAGTTTTACCCCGCGAATCTTCGCAATGTCCTTGATCAACTCACAGGTAGACTGCAACAACATCAGGAAAATGCCAATACACATGACCACTTTTATCGGCCACATGTAGGGGCGCCAGGCGGTGGCGCTACGCTCACCATACTTAAAGGCGTACGCTGTACTGTCGTAGCCCCCGTACAGCAACACCCCGAGGAAGAAAATCAGGAATAATACGGTGATTGCGTCGAACCAGGATTTCTTTCGATCCGACCAGGCCGAGTAAAACAAGTCCATGCGCACATTCGAGCCCAGCTGGATTGAATAGGCCCCGCCCAGAATGTAATAAGCCACCATCGCAAACTGTGCGATTTCCAGCGTCCACAATGAAGGCAGAAAAAAGGTTTTGGAAATTGACGACCACAATAACACGCCAACCATCACGAAAATGCCGTACATGACGATACGCCCTACGCGGTAATTCACCGCTTCGACGAATGTGACGTACTGGCTAAAAATTCGTGGCATGTTGTTTCCCTGGCGGGACTGTGTAACCGAAGCCTGCTGTCGATCTCGAAATCAGGGCCGCCAGGGTCATTGCCATATTCTTCCGGCTTTCACTGCTGTGGAGCAAATTGTTTTTGACCTCGATCATTACATTTAATAGTCCATTGTTAACGGCATGGAAACCGAGGGTGTGGGTCACTCCTTTCTCTGGTCCGTAGGGTTCGTTAAGCCTCACGCAATGCGTCGTTAATTCTGGTGCAAGTTCGACCATTCTTTCACCCAGACGGCTATCCTGGTCACAAACTATACCTATATCAACCTCCCTGGATTCGCCATGGTAAATCGGGGTAAAGCTATGAACCGTGACAAACAGGGGAGATTCGGAATATCTCGCCAGGCGTTCTGATATCGCGGTCTCGAAGGGCAGGTAGTAAGATTCATATCGCGTTCTGGATTCGGCTTCAGTCAGGTTCTGGTTGCCCGGAATCTCGAACACCTCGCTCTTCTCGGGAATAGCACCACTGGCACCCAGGGCACGATTGCAATCGTAAACTAGGCGCGAAACCCGGGCCGAAAGCAATGGTGCATCCATCAATTGACTCAAGTTTTTCGCCAGCTCAAGGGCCCCGATATCGAGTGCAGCATGACTCTGCAGAACCTCGCCTGCGAGCCACAGATTTTCAAACTGCGCTGGTATGTAATTGGAAGCATGCTCGCAAACCAGTAGTAGACTTGCACGCCCATTGTCGTTGAATATTGACACTGGAGGGAACTCGACCGGTGTGTTCATGGGGCATCCAATATTTTTGTTATACAGACAGCCTTGTTAATTATTTTTCATGGCGATTTTTGCTGTTAATATTTTTTCTGATTTGTGACTCGATGTCAAGTTTGAGGCTGCAGCACACTAGTGAGGGGCCCGAAAGGCTGACTCTCCGACGCAATTGGTAAGCAAGGATAAGGTTTCAATGTTTCAGACACCTTCTACCACAAGAAAAATTGTTCCTAAACTTTTCAAATCCTGATCCTTTGTGGAGACTACCAGGATGAATTTTAATCTACGATAATCAGTAAGCTGCCACCACTTGTTTCAATTGGGTGCACCAATGCAAAGGCTTGAGATTTAATGACTTTTCGAAAAGCAAATTAAAGCTAAGAGTCGTGTTTAAAAACAACCAAAATTCAGAGCAGCCGTAACCTCGAATATATATACCAAAGGCTGATGGAAGCCAGGTTATCGAAAAAAATGATGGGGTCCCCTGATTTGAACAGTGGACCCCATCATTATGAGAATGGCAAGGCGAATACTTTTAGTTATTAATCAATAGCTTAGCGGGGCACCCGTTGCCGAGATTGCACCACTGAGCATAACAACGCATAACTGATTCCTACAAATTCCCCACATTATCCGATCACGGTATGTACGCATGCTACCCGCCATAAACGGACCCCGGGAAATTCTCATCCAGTGGCAGCTAACAACCAAAGCAGCCTCTCAGATTTGGTACTTCAGGGGCTGTTTAGTGCCGGAAGCACTAGTTCCCAGTCCTAAAAGGAACGACTGCTAACGGGGAAGCCGACCTTCGTGTTCAGCCTAGCAACGCCCGGAGTGTGCCCATAACAGACCTTCATCCATACTTTGAAAATTAGTAAACACGCCTCGCTTTTATTCCTTAATATTTATCTACAAAAAACTTATTGACGATCTTCCATGAACCATCAGTTTTCACCAGTTGGAAGGTCTCGAAAAG
>CAXMNA010000153.1:0-1656 GCA_964194715.1 uncultured Gammaproteobacteria bacterium | reverse complement strand
TTGAACATTGGCAGCATCGAGATCCAGCTCGCCAACATTGGCAATTCGGCCGGTACCATTCACCACGCGAGTTGAATCGATACTGTGCTGTTTACCCTCGTGAAGGTATTTAACCCGCAACTTTCCGCCGATTTTTTCGATACCCTGGACCTCTACGCCTGTTTTCAAAGTGATGCCTATGCGTTCGCTTTCCTGGCTGATGGCTGCCACTGCATCGCTATCGAGCCGGGGCAATAACTGCGGCATCATTTCGAGAATGGTGACCTTAGCACCGGCGCGCGCGTAAACATGGCTGAACTCCATCGCGATAACACCGCCGCCGATAAACACGACTTCGTCGGGTAACTCACGTTCCGAAAGTACATCGTCGGAGGTAATCAGGTATTCTGCACCCGGCATCGAGAGTGGCCGCGTAATTGACCCGGTGGCGATAACGAAATTATCGGCTTCAATTTTTGTGCCGTTGACCTCAACCAGGTTGGGACCCAGGAACCTGGCCTTACCCTTATACACCGTACCTCGCCCTTCGGCCGTTTCTTCCATTGCGGCCGGGATAAAGTCGATCATATCGCTCTTTCGATCAATCAGGGCGGTCCAGTCGAGTTTTGCCGGACCGACTTCGATACCATGATGATGCGCGATCTCGATCTCATGCAGCGCATGGGCCGCAGCAACCAGAACTTTTTTGGGCGTGCAACCGCGGTTAGGGCAGGTGCCACCAAATTGATCGGACTCGATAAAAGCAATCGACTTGCCCGCTGCGTGGGCTATTTGCGAAACGCCGAAACCGGCATTTCCGCCACCTATGATGACAATATCGTAACGATCAGACATGGTTTAAATCCCCTTCATGTTGCATTATTGACCAAATGGTCATAAACTAGTTAAAATTTTGGCCACTTTGTCAAACAAGCGGCCACTGAACAGGATAATAGGTGTTATTGACCAATTAGTCAATAATTATTTTAAAATATTTTTAAGCGACGATACGATATGGCCAGACCACGCGAATTTGATGAAATCAAAGTGAAGGAAGCCCTGATGAATGCATTCTGGGAAAAGGGTTACGAGGCGACATCGATGCAAGACCTGGTCGATGCCACCGGCCTGCTCAAGGGCAGCCTGTACGGGGCCTTTGGCGGCAAGCAGGCGCTCTACATGATAGCGCTTGCCCACTATGACCATACCCGTATTCAGGCGGGTATCGATATGCTGAATAGGGAAGGTAGTGCGACAGAAAAGGTCGCCCGCCTGTTCGATGCTGTGATCGAGGCAGCCAAAACGGGTGTGTTTGCCGGGGGATGCCTGCTGTGCAACGCCAGCGTCGAGATGGCCCCGGTCGATATAAAAATTGGAAATTCGGTAAAAAGCATTATTCGCCGTTTACAGGCGGCGGTAAAAAGCGCGATTGAACCGGCAATCAAGCCGCCAGGTGATGCAACTGCGCTGTCCGGAGTCATTATTTGCGCCTATTTCGGTGCGCGCGTGTTAGCGAAGGCGGGGGCCCCGCTGCAAATGATCGTTGATACGCGTGAGCAATGCCTGAGGGATCTGGATTGACCTCGTCCTTATACATTGTCACCGGGGTCAGTCCGTTATATCTCTGGTCGTACCACCGACTGTTACGCTTGCTCCCTTTGTGGGGCTGTACTCAAC
>CAXMNA010000152.1:0-36942 GCA_964194715.1 uncultured Gammaproteobacteria bacterium | reverse complement strand
CATGCGGCCAACATCCTGATTTCCTATAGCTGCCGTGGCGGGCAATGTGGCTCCTGCATGGGGAAAGTGCTCAAGGGCGAGATCAATTATCCGAACGGCCTACCCGATGCAATCACCGATGCTCAGACCGAGGCAGGGTATGCGTTATTTTGCAGCGCGTTTGCGAGTTCGGATCTGACCATCGAATTAATCGAGGCCGGTTTTCCAGGGAACTAGATTTATTCGAGCGCGAATGTCACCGCCTGTTCGGCGTGAATGGCAGTGCTATCGTAGAGTTTGATATCGGTATCTTGTGGTTGCAACAGCATACCGATCTCGGTGCAACCCAAAAGCACAGCTTCGACATGCTGCTGACGTAAACGATCGATGATTGCGAGGTACACTTCGCGTGATTCAGGCTCAATCTGGCCCTGGCATAACTCCTGGTAAATAATGTCATGCACCATTTGTCGGTCGTGTAAATCCGGCACGACGACTTCGATTCCATGCTGAGCGCTGATGCGATTTCGGTAAAAATCGAGCTCCATCGTAACCGCGGTACCGAGCAGACCGATTCGTTTGACACCATCCTGCTTTAAAACTTCCGCTGTAGCATCGGCAATATGCAACAACGGGATGGCGACCGCTGCACTGACAACCTCGGCGACATGGTGCATGGTATTGGTGCCAATCAGGAAGAAATCGGCGCCCCCGGCTTCGAGTCGGCGTGCAGCATCGACTAGTATTTCGGCGGCAGCTTCCCAGTTCCCGGCATGTTGTAACTTTTCGATCGGCGCGAAATCAACGCTGTACAATAATAGCTGCGCCGAATGCAGCCCCCCCAGCCGTTGTTTTACCGCGTTGTTTATCAGGCGGTAGTAGAGCAGGCTACTTTCCCAGCTCATGCCGCCGATTAAGCCAATTGTTTTCACTGGGTCGAATCAACCACAAAAATTGCACTATAACAGGTCAGATGCGCAACTATGAATTTGATATGGCCCTTTCCGCGCTAAAAACCCGGTCCATTTACGAGGGCCATGTGGGTTACATTCTGGTCGAGTCCGATCAGGGTTTAAAGTTGCGGTTACCGGCGGCCAATTTCCGTGAGTACGTAACGGCGGATGAGATTCAGGGGCGCTTTAACGTCAAAATCGACGCTAAAAATAAAATTATCGAGTTACGAAAACTCTAATCTGCTTTACTGCGCTGGACTTGCTTGGCGGCCAGCTTGAGGGTTTTGCGTTGCCGGGCCTGCGCGGCGGCGTCGGCGCCGATGTGAAGCTCGCCACGTGCCCTGGCAAGCTGTACTTGTTTTTCGCGTTCGCGAAAGCGTGCGCGCTCGTCACTTGATTTGGTATCGTAGCAAGCGGGGCAACTGACCCCGGCCTGGTATTTGTCACTGGCCTTGTCAGCATCGCTAATCGGCAAGCGACAGGCGTGACACTGATCGTAACTGCCTTTTTCCAATGCATGATTGACGCTGACGCGATTGTCGAAGACAAAGCATTCGCCATGCCACTTGGTATTCGTTTCGGGTACCTCTTCAAGATACTTCAGGATACCGCCTTGCAAATGGTAAAGCTGGTCAAAACCCTGCTGGCGCAGGTAAGCGGTCGATTTTTCACAGCGAATGCCCCCGGTGCAAAACATTGCCACCTTGCGATGTTTCTTAGGATCTAGGTTTTGCGCAACGTATGCCGGGAAGTCACGGAAAGACTTGGTGTTCGAATGTATCGCGTTATCAAAGCTACCGATGGCCGACTCGTAATCATTGCGGGTATCGATCAACATTACTTCGGGGTCGCTGATTAATTCGTTCCAATCGGCGGGGGTAACATAGTTGCCCCCGTTTGCGGGATCGATATCCTCGACGCCCATGGTCACGATTTCGCGTTTCAATTTAACGCGTGATCGATAAAAGGGCATTTCGTAGTCGAATGACAGTTTGCATTCAAAATCCCGCAGGCGGTCGTCCGGGCGAAGGTAATCGAGCAGGCGTTCGATGGCAGCCCCTTTGCCGGCAACGGTACCATTGATACCTTCGGCGGCAAGCAGCAAAGTGCCGCGCACCTGGTTGTCGAGCATAATTGTTAGCAGTGGCTGGCGTAATTCTTCAAAATTATCCAGTCGCACAAAGCGGTAGAACGTAGCGATAACGATACGTGATGACATCGAGCCTCCTGGAGCGTAAATCCAGAGCCATGTGGAAAAGGGTGGCTATTCTAGCCCAGATAAAATAGTGAGTCATCCCCCGCGAAGCGGGGGTGCGCGAAAGCGGGGTTGCGCCTGATCGAGAACGAAATCAGTCACCGGGTTTGTTGATTACGTCGATGTGATGATCGATAAAATCAATTTGATCACCCGCCTTGATTTTTTTGCGTTTGCGGGTTTCAATCTCGCCGTTGACGCTAACCAGGCCCTCGGCGATTGCCTGCTTGGCGTTGCCGCCGCTATCGGCGAGTCCTTCAAACTTCAGAATCTTGTAAAGCGCAACAAATTCCGATTCGAGCTCGGCGATGATATTTTCGGAATCACTCATATTATTCGTCGAAGTCGATAGGCACATCATCCGGATAAGGCTGGCCCCTACCGGTCTCGATACAGGATTTTATACTCATCATGAAAACCCCCCATTTGGTACTGCAATGCGCCAGAAACTCATCGGATTTTTGCCAATTATAATGACTGAAATTAATAATCGTCTGCGTTTTATCTTCGGACAGCTCAAACAAGATTTCAGATCCCATCCAGGCAGGCGGCATTTCGCCCGAATGTTGCCAACGAACCAGCCGCTCTGGAATTAACTCGATGACTTCAAAATCGGGCCCAACACCGCCGAAGCGAAACTCAATGATCGAGCCTGCCTCACCGGCACCTCTGGTATCGGTAGTCCACCATTTTGAAAGCCCGGCATCGGTGGTCAGTAATTCGTAAACCTGAGTAGCGCTACCTCTAATTCCTACGCGATGCTTGATCTCGGCCATCCCGGTAGTTTAAACGTTTTAATGGCCTTGGGAATACGGAAAATAGGCGCCGACGAGGTATTTTTTTTCATTTTGCGATACGATCCAAGCTTTTGTGGATATACCTCGCCGGAGCCTATTTTTCTGGCCGGAATATCCGCTCACCGTTAAAACAGGCGCATCATGATTCAGTGGTACCCAGGCCATATGCATAAAGCGAGCAAGGAGTTTAAGAAGATCCTGCCGCAGGTCGATCTCATTATTGAGGTGCTTGATGCGCGACTGCCCGGATCCAGCGAAAACCCGATGCTGGCGCAGTTGCGCCGCGCTAAGCCTTGCATCAAGCTGCTCAACAAAAGTGACTTGTCGGATCCCGAGCGTCTCGGTATATGGGTGACCTGCCTGGAGCAGCAAAACCTCGTAAAAACACTGGTTTGCAGTACCGCCGATAATTCCATTATCGAGTTACCCGCATTGTGTCGTACGCTGGTACCGAAGCGTAACAATCGTTCGTCGATGATTTACGCGATGATTGCGGGTATCCCCAATGTCGGCAAATCGACCCTGATCAACAAGCTCGCGGGTCGCATCATTGCCGAGACCGGAAACGAAGCAGCGCTGACCCGTATGCAACAGCGTATTGAAATATCGTCCGAACTGACGCTGATCGACACGCCCGGAATGCTCTGGCCCAATATTGAAAACGAGGCCAGCGGCCACCGTCTAGCAGCCACCGGTGCGATACGTGATACCGCGCTTGATATCCAGGACGTCGCGAGCTTTATCGCCGGGTTTTTTATCGAGCACTACCCCGAACGCCTGATTCAGCGCTATGCTATTCAGCCATTGCCGCAAGCGGAAATCGAATTGCTGGAAGCGATAGCGCGGAAAAGGGGCTGTATCGTTTCGGGTGGCCGGGTAGACTTGGAAAAAGTATCCCGTCTGTTGATCAACGAGTTGCGCAGCGGAGATCTTGGCGGGTTTTGCATGGAAACACCTGAAACCTTCGCTGCTGAATGGGAGCAGGTCGATGTTATCCGGGCCCAAAAAGCGGCAAAAAAAGAAGCGCGCAAAGCAAAGCGCCATAAACAGTAACAGAGGGAGATGCCATGATTATACGCACAGCACTGTCCCAGGACGCTGCTGAACTCACCGAATTCAATATTAAAATGGCCCGTGAAACCGAAGGGGTAGAGTTAATCCCCGAGGTGATCGACGCTGGGGTAAAGGCCATGATCGAGAATCCGCAAATGGGATTTTACCTGGTGGTCGAGCTTGACAATGGAATCCAGGCTTCGTTGATGGTTACTACCGAATGGAGCGACTGGCGCAACGGCATGTTCTGGTGGATTCAGAGCATCTACGTACGCCCAGAATATCGACGGCAAGGTCTTTACCGGGAGCTTTATGAGCGCGTCAAGGAGCTCGCTGAACAGGAGACCGCCGTCTGTGGGTTTCGCCTCTACGTCGAACATTGGAATACCGGTGCGCAAAAAACCTACGCATCGTTGGGCATGACGGAAACCGTGTACAAGATGTTCGAAGAACTCAAGCAAGGCCGCGAATTTAAAAAATAGCAATGCTGGCGTCATTACAGCCCGGCGTCATTCGCGCTCCAGAGTCATCCCCGCGTAAGCGGGGATCTTGTGATATCGGTGCGTTACCAGATTCGCACTTGCGCGTGATTGTTACTAAGAATATAGTCAATCTTCCTCAACGGGGTGCTCAACTGAGCTGAGAGGTGTTGTTCCGACACCAACTCGATGAACCTGATCCAGTTAATACTGGCGTAGGGATGTGAGCGGATCGAAGCTGTTTCCCATCTCTCCGTTTTAACTTCCAGCTAAATGGAGATTGTTATGTGTTTGATTTTACGATGCTTCGGCATGATCCTGATGTCGCTGTTGCTGTCTTTTGCGGCACCGGCCGCGACCCCTAAACTCGTGGTGTATACCTACGATTCTTTTACCAGTGAGTGGGGGCCAGGCCCCAAGGTCAAGACAGCATTCGAAGCACGGTGCGCCTGCAGCCTTGAATTTGTGGGTCTCGAAGACGGGGTCTCGATGCTCAACCGGCTTAAGCTGGAAGGTAAAAATACCAGGGCGGATGTATTGCTCGGTATCGATACCAGCTTGACCGCCGAAGCTCGCGCGAGTGGACTTTTTGAGACCCATGGCATGGTGCTTGAAAACTCGTCGTTGCCAGGCCCGTGGCAGGATGATTTGTTTTTACCCTATGATTACGGATATTTTGCCTTTGTCTATAACCGGGAAAAGCTGAGTAAGCCACCATCGAGCTTGCGGCAATTGGTCGAGGAAGACCAGGGACCCAGTATCCTGGTGCAGGATCCACGAACCTCTACTCCGGGCCTGGGGTTATTGTTGTGGATCAAGAAGGTATACGGCGACCAGGCCGACCAGGCCTGGGCCAGGTTGTCGAAGCGTATCGTTACCGTAAGCAAAGGCTGGAGCGAAGCCTATGGTTTATTTCTAAAAGGTGAGGCCGATATGGTACTAAGTTACACCACCTCTCCGGCCTACCACATCATCGCCGAAAAAGATTCGCGCTTCCTGGCAGCGCGGTTTAGCGAAGGCCACTACCAGCAAATTGAGGTCGCAGGGCTGGTGCGGAGCAGCCAACAAAAACAACTAGGGCGAGACTTTCTTGAGTTTATGCTTAGCGATGATTTTCAAACCATTATCCCGACTACCAACTGGATGTATCCAGCGGCGCTGGCTAGCGATCGGCTGCCAGCGGAATTCGGGCAATTGATCGACCCGTCTCCTGCGTTGCTGTTTGACGACCAGCTGGTCGCGAGCAAGCGCAAAACCTGGGTTGATGAATGGCTTGAGGTCATGTCGCGTTAGGCGATGACTCGATTAAATCCACGAGCAATACCTGCGAGCATAGTGCTGGTACTGCTAGGGCTGATCATAGTGGCACCGCTGGTTGGACTTATGAACCTGAGCGGATTGCCGGGGTATGAGCCTGGTGATCTGCGTTTCTGGCACAGCAGCTATATTCGACGGGTTTTATTCTTCAGCCTGTGGCAGGCATTCCTTTCGACGATCTGCAGCGTGCTGCCAGCGATACTGGTGGCGCGTGCATTTGCGTTGCAACCGAATTTTCCAATGCGCGGATTGTTACTGCGCCTGTTTGCATTACCGCTGGTGGTACCTGCGGTAGTTGCCGTGATGGGAGTGGTTTCGGTTTACGGCAGCGGCGGCTGGATTCCGCTCGGCAGGTCGCTTTACGGGATTAACGGAATACTGCTGGCGCACGTTTTCTTCAACCTGCCACTTGCGGTGCGGTTGTTGTTGCCTCAATGGCAGGCCATTCCCGGGCATCACTGGCAGCTTGGCGACCAGCTTGGCATGAACGCGTGGCAGCGCTGGCGTTTTCTCGAATGGCCGGCGCTACGCGAAGCACTGCCAGGCACCATGCTGCTCGTATTCATGCTATGTCTGACCAGTTTCGCGGTCGTGCTTACGCTCGGTGGTGGCCCTAAGAGCACCACATTGGAAGTTGCTATATACCAATCGCTGCGCTTTGACTTTGATCCTGCGCGAGCCGTGGTGCTGGCATTGTTGCAGCTCGGGTTGTGTATGCTGGTGGCCATCGTGACACTGAAGCTGCAGCGTTTGCCCGAAGTAGAAATCACGCTGACTTCCGGATCGCGACCAACCAGCCCGATTCAAAAACCACTGAATATTGCACTGATCCTGGTGGCGGCGGTTTACGTCGGGTTGCCGCTGTTATCGATGCTGATCGATGCCCTTAAGGGTCCACTGTTGGGGGTTATTAGCAACATTTATCTGTGGCAATCGCTTGGTAACACGCTATTTATCGGTTTAACAGCGGCAATACTGTCGGTTAGTACCGGCTGGTTCCTGCTGCAATACAGCGCTAGCCTCGCCCGGATGGGAAAGACCAGCAAGGCAAAAATGATCGATCTGGCGGGTTCCATCGTCTACGTGGTACCACCGCTTGTAATTGGCACTGGCATGTTTGTCCTGTTGTCACCGCATGTCGATGTCTTCGCCTGGGTTTACCCGGTTGTGATTACGATAAACGCGTTGATGGGGCTGCCATTTGTGATTCGCAGTCTGGGCCCTGCTATGCGCCGGAATCATGCTCGCTACCACTACTTGTGCCAAAGCCTGGAATTACGGGGCTGGAATCGTTTTCGTTATCTGGAATGGCCATTACTGCGGCGACCGCTAGGCCTGGCCGCGGCCCTGGTTACAGCGCTGGCGATGGGGGATCTAGGCGTCATCGCATTGTTTGGTACCCCAAGTACTGCGACCCTGTCGCTGCTAATCTATCAGCAGTTGGGCGCATATCTGATTCCCCAGGCAACGGTGACGGCGCTGGTACTGCTGCTGCTGTGTCTCGGCATGTTCTGGTTGCTGGAACGCGGAATTGGGGGTAAAGCCGATGCTTGAGATCAGGCAGTTGGAGTTTGCATACGCCGGCGACCAGGCACCGGTGATGCAATTCGAGCTGGACGTAACTGCCGGCGAAGTCCTGAGCCTGATCGGGCCAAGTGGTTCAGGCAAATCGACGCTGCTGAGCCTGGTAGCGGGGTTCCTCGCACCGAGTGCCGGACAAATTCTGCTCGACGGCGTTGCCATTGAAAATCTACCCGTGGCATCGCGTCCGGTGTCAATCGTTTTTCAGCAGCACAACCTGTTTCCCCACCTCGATCTCTATACCAACGTTGCGCTTGGCGTCGACCCTTCATTGCGCTTGACGCGAGAGCAAGCCGGCACAGTAAAGGCCGCCCTCGAACGACTCGGACTGGACCAACTACAACAGCGCAAACCGGGTGAACTATCAGGCGGACAGCGACAGCGTGTTGCACTAGCGCGCGTGCTGGTGCGCAAACGCAAAATTTTACTACTCGATGAAGCTTTCGCCGCGCTCGGTCCCGCGTTGCGTGCGGAATTAATCGGGCTAGTAAAAACCCTGGTGTACGAAAATAATATGGTGGCCATGCTGGTGAGCCACCAACCCCGTGACGCATTGATCGCATCGCCGCGAACGGCATTTATTTGCGATGGTCGAGTCACAACGCTACAGGCCACCACCGAGTTACTCGAACAATCCCAGCTATCGGACGTCCGTAATTACCTGGGCACGACGTGAATCAAACCGACATCGAAGAGGTATTCTCACGGGCACCATTGCTACAGGAATTTGCGCCCGTCGATTTCAAGATAACGCCGTTGACCGGCTACACCAACCGCAATTTTCGCCTGCAAAACCAAGGCTACGACTTGGTATTACGAATACCGAAACCCGAAACCAATCGGTTTATCGACCGTGAAGCCGAAGCTCACAATCAATCGCTGGCAAGCGAACTTGGTATCGCGCCAGGGGTTGACTGGCGGGACAGCTCCGGTATTACACTGACGTCGACGCTCAGTTCGAGCCGCGCCCTGCAGGCCGTCGATTTCGTTGACGACAATATGCTGCAAACCATACTCCGACCGATTCAGTGTTTGCATCACAGCGAACTTAAGTTTTACGGCAGGGTAAATCTGCCGAAATTACTATCCAGTCATTTCGCGCTATTAAACCAGGTGGATCAGGATCAATTATTGCCACGTTTGCAACAGGCTGAGCGCGTGTTGTCGTTACTCGAATCTAGGGATAGCCAGTATGTCGCATCGCATAACGACCTGGTGCTGGATAATCTGTTACTGGACAAGACGCAGCTATGGTTAATCGATTGGGAGTACTCGGCGATGGCATCGCCATACTGGGACCTGGCGACACTATGCAACGCCGCGAACCTTGACCTGCAGCAAAGCCGGCGACTGTTACATATCTATTGCGCCGGGGAGCGGCAAATGGAAGAATCGATTCTTTTTGATTATAGGGGCTTGCTGAAGTTACTTAGCGATTGCTGGATGGCTGCACTCGTCGACTAACAAGGCTAAGTGTCACTAGTATGGTTACCCATTCGGCAACTATATTGTGCTCAGCAAGAGTAGATAATAACCTTATCCCCGCGCTAGTGGATCACCCAAAAGGTTGGAAACATTCGGCACCTGTTTCAGCGCCCAGCTCAACTGATCGAGCAAAGCGGAACCCAGGCTGTTTGGCGCGACCCGGTTCGACAGGGGTATACCCGCTTCCAGGTCGAGCAATTGTTGTTCCAAGATGGTGTGGAATATTATTCGGTGCGCCTCGCCCAGGTTTTCCAGCGTTGTTTGCATCGTGCCGATCTCTGTGCTGAGCGCGGCGAAGCGTGCCGGTGTCGAGCGGACACGTATGCCGTGTTTGATTGCAAGTACGCGGGCGGTTGAAAACAATGACATGATACCGCCCATCTTCAAATCCATACGGCCGTCGTCGAGTTTGAAGCGACCAAATAATCCTATCGGCGGCGAGTTTTTACAGGCGTTGATCGACATCAGCTTGATAAACTGTTTCGACTCGCGGCCCAATTCAAAAGCATAGTCGAGCGTAGCGTCGGCAAGCTTGATATCACCATGCACTCCTACCGCGTCAAAAAAAATATCACACTTTAAAATATCCTCGGGCGACTGACGCCGGATCCAGGTTTGCAGCAAGTCCTGCCAGCCGTTGAGCGATAGACGCCAGTCCTGATTGCTGGCCATAATATTTCCCTTGCAGTAGGGTACGCCCGCGGCATCGAGCATATCGGATACTTTGTTTCCGAGCTCGGCAAACCACTGGTCTTCGGGGCCGCCGGGCTCGCCCTCGGCGAACACGATTGCATTGTCCTGGTCCATCGCCAGCAGGCTTTCCCCGCGACCACCGGAGCCAAGCACAAGCATCGCGTAGGGGCAGGGCGGAGGGGTAGACATTTCTCGTTCAGCCAGGATACAGGCCTGGCGGGTGAGTGCACACAGTTCACGCGAGATCACCGCCGCCACATCTCTGGCGTCGACTTCTTCCGCCACCAGGCTTTTTGCTACCAGCGCAATGTTGCCCCATACGGCGGACATTTGAGCGGCGCTTTCGGCTGCGTCGATATCGTCACCGAGCAGGACGGCGTCGTCGGCGCGCTGGCGCAACAGATCGCGTGCCGACAGCGCGCCGATAATTTCGCCCTGGCTATCGTGCACGCCAAGATGGCGGACGTGCATGCGTTTCATGCGCGCGATTGCGCGGTAAACGAATGCGTCGGCTGAAAGGCTTGCCAATGGATAGACCGCAATATCGCTCACCGGCAGTTCGAACGCTGCGTCCCCCATTTGCCGAAACTTTCGCAGTAGATCCCGCTCGGTGACGATACCGGGTTTGTCGTTCGATTCAGCTGGATGCACATACAGCGAGCTAACCTCGTGGTCGATCAGTGTCGCTAGTGCTTCGCGTAAACAGAGGCTGGGGTCAATCAATAGGGGCGGGCTGTTCATCAAGTCACGTAAGCGATGCCGGTACGGAAAACTGTCGATACGCGCCAGTGCCGTACGCGTACTTTTGGCTTCCTGGATATCGAGCCAGCCGATTTGCGACTCACGGGTGCTGGTTTCGCTGAACCGGTTACAGGCCCGTTCAAGCTCGGCCAGAGTACGAATTCCGCGTTCGCGAAGTTTTGGAATCAAGGCCACAAATATAGCGGCTGTGGCAATTGCATCACCAAGCGCACTGTGACGATCGTGAATTTCCACACCAGCCCAGCCGGCGATAGTATCGAGTGAAAAATCGGGGAGATTGGGGGAGAACAGCTTCACCAGAAAGCGCACATCGAGACACCGCGGTGTGGTCCACTCGAGACCTGCAATTTCTTTTTCACGTTTCAGCATCGCCAGATCAAAACCGGTGGCATATCCGATTAAAACCGAATCTCGGCACCAATCATCAAACGCAGCGGCCACTTCAGCAAATGTTTTTGCGTTAGACACCTCTGCATCGCTGATGCCATGAATGGCCTGGCTCTCGGGTGGAATCGGCACCCCCGGATTGATCATTTGCTGAAAATTTTGCGCTTCATCCACCTCGCCGTGCACGATGCGTACGGCGCCGAGTTGAATCATGCGCGCCTTGCTGGTATCGAGACCGGTAGTCTCACTGTCAAAGGCGATTCCACTCAGTGATAATAACGGAATCGAAGCGGGATTATGCTGGGCCGCCATAGGCTAGCGACCACCGGAAACGTCGATGAAACTACCTGAGGTATAGGCCGAAGCATCGGACAGTAACCACAAAATCGCTTCCGCCACTTCTACCGGTAAACCACCGCGCTGCATCGGTACCCCGGACTTGAGGCGATCGACCCTTCCCGCCTCACCGCCGTCTGCATGGATTTCGGTATATATTAATCCGGGTTTGACCGCATTGACGCGGATTCCCTGGTCCCCCACTTCCTTGGCAAGTCCGATGGTCATCGCATCGATCGCACCTTTCGCCGCGGCATAGTCAATGTATTCATGAGGAGCGCCGAGGTCGGCGGCACGCGAGGAGAGATTAACGATCGACCCGCCGGCACTGCCCTGTTTGGTCGACATGCGCTTAATCGCTTCGCGTGCACATAAAAAGCTGCCGATAACATTGATTTCGAGGATGCGCTGCCAGCGTTCAGGCGACATATCGACAAGATCACTTTGTGGTTCGAGGATGCCGGCATTGTTGACCAGGCCGTCGATGCGACCGAACTCCTGGTCGATCGCCTGGTACATTGCCACCACTTCAGATTCAACGCCTACATTAGCCCGGTAAGTAATCGCGTGGTGCCCATCGGCAACGAGGGATTTACACAGCTCCTCGGCGGGTTGCTTACTGTTCAGGTAATTAAGGCATATCGAATAGCCGCGTTCGGCCGCAAGGCTTGCGGTTTCGGCGCCGATGCCGCGGCTTGCTCCGGTGACGAGTAATACTTTTGACATGGCGTTTGCGTATCCTGGGGCAAAAAGCCAGGGCTCTTGCCGATTTATTGGTAAATTAACTCCAGGGTCTCGGGCTTATGTGCTCGGTTGCAAATCGCATGCAAGCCCAATACCCCCTTGGTATCTTGCCGTATCTCGATAAAAATCTGCCTGGCAGGGACCTTCAGATTTTCCACCAGCGCTAGTGCATCGGCCTGTTGATTGTAAACGATTATCGCCTCGGGTTTGGCATCCAGACTGGCCTGCAGTTGATCTTGATCAAGACCGGGCTCGCAATCATCGGCACCCGGCATTAACAAAGCGACCAGTGGTTTTCCAGCAAGATGTACGGCGCGGGTTATGATTTTGTAACTGCAACTGCGCTTGATGGTAAGCATCGGATTTTATTTTAGCTTGTCACGCAAGATCGCGTTAACCTGCCCCGGGTTGGCCTTGCCCTGGGACTGTTTCATGACCTGGCCGACGAAAAATCCGAGGACCTTATCTTTGCCGGCGCGGTACTGTTCCACCTGTTCCGGGTTGGCGGCGATGACTTCATCGATCAGGGCTTCAATCGCATTACTGTCGGTTATCTGCTTCAGGCCACGTGCTTCGATAATCTCATCAACGCTACCCTTGCCTTGCCACATTGCATCGAACACTTCTTTCGCGATCTTCCCGGAAATCGTATTGTCGGCAATACGTGCCACCAGTTGGGTGAGCATCAAGGGTGTAACCGGCGATTCGGATATTTCCAGGCCGGCCTTGTTCAAGGCGCCGCTGAGGTCGCCCAGAATCCAGTTGACGAGCTGGCCGGACAGTTCGGGAGATTCAGCGAGTGCGGCTTCAAAATATAGCGCGGTATCGCGATTACTGGTTAACAGTTCAGCATTGTAATCTGACAATTTGAGGTCATCGATATAGCGTTGTTTTTTCTGTTCGGGTAGTTCAGGTAGCTCGGCGCGGATGCGCTCGATGTCTTCAGCGCTGACGGCAACCGGCAGTAAATCGGGGTCGGGAAAATAACGATAGTCGTTGGCTTCTTCCTTGCTGCGCATCGAGCGGGTTTCATCGCGTTCGGAATCGTAGAGCCGAGTCTCCTGCACCACGTGACCTCCGTCCTCGTTTAACTCGATCTGGCGTTCGATTTCAAAATTGATCGCACGCTCGATAAAGCGGAAAGAATTGATGTTCTTTAGTTCGGTCCGGGTGCCTAGTTCTTGCTCCCCTTTGCGCCGAACCGAAACGTTGGCATCGCAACGAAATGAGCCTTCCTGCATATTTCCATCGCAGATTTCGAGGTAGCGCACCAGCGAGTGAATTTTACGTGCATAAACGACGGCCTCTTTCGCCGAGCGCATATCTGGCTCGGAAACGATTTCGAGCAGGGGTGTCCCGGCACGGTTCAGATCGATGCCGCTTTGTTCGGGGAACTGATCGTGGATCGATTTACCGGCGTCTTCTTCGAGATGCGCTCGGGTAATTCCTATTTCCTTGTGTTCAGATTCGGCGGGGCTGATGGAGATATGCCCCTTGCCAACGATGGGTAACTCAAATTGCGATATCTGGTAGCCCTTGGGCAGGTCGGGGTAAAAATAATTCTTGCGCGCAAATACCGAGCGATGATCGATTTCGGCGCCGATCGCAACGCCGAAGCGGACCGCCATCTCTACGGCCTCGCGGTTGAGCACCGGTAATACCCCCGGCATGCCGAGGTCGACCTCGCAAGCCTGGGTATTGGCGTCGGCACCAAATGCGGTTGAGGCACCGGAAAAAATTTTACTCACAGTCGCGAGCTGGGCATGTATTTCAAGCCCGATAACGCTTTCCCAGTCGCTCATGACGCTAACTCGGGGGTTTGCAAGTGCCAGTCGCTCACTTGCTGATAGCTGTGCGCAGCAGCTAGCAATCCGGCTTCATCGAAGTAATTGCCGATCAATTGCATGCCGACCGGTAATCCGTCGACAAAGCCAACCGGTAACGACATCCCCGGCAGTCCGGCGAGGTTCAGCGAAATCGTATAGATATCCTGAAGATACATGCTGACCGGATCATCGGTCTTGGCGCCGATCTCGAACGCAACCTCGGGTGTGGTCGGACCCAGGATCAAATCGACGCTCTGGAAAGCACTTTGAAAATCATCTTTAATCATGCGCCGAAGCTGCTGTGCTTTGAGGTAGTAGGCATCGTAGTAACCGGCGGAAAGGGCATAGGTGCCGATCAGGATGCGGCGTTTCACCTCCGCACCAAAGCCTTCGCCGCGAGAGCGCTTGTACAAATCCTCAAGATCCACCGGGTCTTCACAGCGATGGCCGAAACGTACGCCGTCGAAACGCGACAAATTGGAAGAGCATTCCGCCATCGCAATCACGTAATAGGTCGGTATCGAAAGCTGCGTATTCGGCAATGAAATTTCTTTTACTTCGGCGCCGAGCTTGCACATTTCGTCAATCGCGGTTTCGATTACGCTAGCCAACCTGTGGTCCAGTCCCTCGGCGAAGTATTCCTTTGGCAGTCCAATTTTCAATCCCTCGATACCTTGCCTGAGAGTTGCACTGTAATCAGGTACTGCTTGCTCGGAGGAGGTCGAATCACGCGGATCAAATTTTGCCATGGTTTGCAACAACAGCGCGCAGTCCTCGGCGCTGCGCGCGAACGGACCCCCCTGGTCGAGACTCGAAGCAAACGCGACCATGCCGTAACGCGACACACGACCATAGGTTGGCTTGATACCGGTTACTCCGCAAAAAGCAGCGGGTTGGCGGATTGAGCCACCGGTATCGGTTCCTGTTGCAGCGGGCGCAAGGCCGGCCGCGACGGCGGCTGCCGAACCACCCGATGACCCGCCCGGCACATGCTTGAGGTTCCACGGGTTGGCGACGTTGCCATAGTAGGAATTTTCATTGGACGATCCCATCGCGAATTCATCCATGTTGGTCTTGCCTAGCATCACCGCGCCATCGTGTTTGAAATGCTCGATCACGGTCGCATCGTAGGGTGCGATAAAATTATCAAGAATGCGGGACCCGCAGGAGGTTCTGACCCCGTCGGTACAGAACAAGTCCTTGTGCGCGATCGGCACCCCGGTAAGCAGGCCGGCTTTTCCGGCAGCCAGGGTCGCGTCGGCCTGGCGCGCCTGCTCGAGCGCAAGCTCTTCGGTAACGCTGATAAAACAATTAAGCGTTGGATTGTGCTGCTTGATGCGCGCCAGGTAATCCTGGGTAATTTCAACGCTGGAGAATTTGCCCTCGGCCAGGCCCCGGCAAATTTCGGTGACGCTCGCTGCCATTATTCGATTACCTTTGGAACCCGGTAAAGCCCGTCGGCGACATCCGGCGCGATTAGCTGGAACTTGTCGCGTTGGTTAATTTCGGTGACTTCATCGTCACGCAAGCGCTGGGTTGCATCGAGCGGATTTGCCAGTGGTGCGACAGCACTACTATCGACCTGGTTCATCTGGTCCACTAGTGACAGAATGCTTGATAAATCGGTTACATAGTCATCGATCGCGTCTGCGTCGATGTGCAGTCGTGCCAGGTGAGCGATAGCGCGAATGTCTTCGGATTTCAGGGTCATTTCGGGAAATTTCCAAAGCTCCAGAGAAAAGCTCGCAAACTTACCACAATTTCACCGCTTGTATAAGCAAAAGACTGATTTTTAAGGTTTTTCACCTTGTGAAAATGACATACCGTTGCTAGAGTATGTTAGATCTGCGCTAAATTTACGCAGCGCCGGGGAATTTCGTGCAGACGCACATCAAAAAATTTACGACGGGTTAAAAACACAGCATGTTTGCAGCTATCCGAGGCTTGCTATCCAACGATTTGTCAATCGATCTGGGCACGGCCAATACGCTTATCTATTCTCGCGGTCAGGGAATCGTCCTCAATGAACCATCGGTAGTCGCAATACGCCAGGATCGCGGACCCGGTGGTCCAAAGTCGATCGAGGCGGTCGGTACCGACGCCAAGAAGATGCTTGGCCGAACCCCGGAAAACATCACCGCCAAGCGGCCGATGAAAGACGGTGTTATCGCCGACTTCACCTATACCGAGAAAATGCTGCAACATTTCATCCGCAAGGTGCACGAAAACCAGTTCATGCGTCCCAGCCCACGCGTGTTGATCTGTGTCCCCTGTGGCGCGACCCAGGTTGAACGCCGTGCGATTCGTGAATCGGCACTCGGCGCCGGTGCGCGCAAGGTGTACCTGATCGAAGAACCGATGGCGGCTGCAATCGGCGCCGGTATGCCGGTAGACGAGCCCCAGGGCTCGATGGTGCTCGATATCGGTGGTGGAACCTCGGAAGTTGCTGTCATGTCACTCAACGGGATCGTGTACTCGGCGTCGGTGCGTATCGGTGGTGATCGTTTCGATGACGCGATCATCAACTATGTACGCCGCAATTACGGTATCCTGATCGGTGAGGCGACTGCAGAAAGAATCAAGGTAGAGATAGCCGCCGCGTATCCCGGCAAGGATTTACTCGAAATGGAAGTCAAGGGACGCAATCTGTCCGAGGGTGTGCCGCGCAGTTTCACACTCAACAGCAACGAAATTCTCGAAGCCCTGCAAGATCCGCTCTACGGTATTATATCGGCGGTAAAGAATGCGCTTGAACAAACTCCGCCGGAACTCGGCTCGGATATTGCGGAACGCGGCATCGTGCTCACCGGTGGCGGCGCACTGTTACGCGACCTGGACCGTTTAATCATGGAAGAAACCGGGTTGCCGGTGATTATCGCCGAGGATCCTTTGACCTGTGTTGCTCGTGGCGGCGGCCGGGTACTCGAAATGATCGATGAACATGGGCTGGATTTTCTGGCTGTAGAGTAAAAGCTATTCGGCCACTGCCTAAATGAAGACTATAATCGAGGTTCGTGGCGCAACATTACAGGCGCTATTTTTAATCTTCTTTAGTATCTCGCTGATGGTCGTCGATCATCGTTTCCAGCATCTTGAAATAGTGCGCGCCAACATCTCGTTGGCACTTTCTCCGATACGATACCTGGTGAGTTTGCCGGTAACCGGCGGCAATTGGTTGAACGACTGGGTCACCTCGCATACCGATTTGCTGGAAGAAAACGATGCGCTAAAAGCCGAGGGACGTATTCTCAACGCGCGGCTGCAAAAACTCGAAATCCTGGCCGAAGAAAATGCGCGTTTGCGCAGTTTGCTCGGCTCCTCGCGCAAAATTGCTGACGACGTCATCGTCGCTGAACTGTTATCGGTAGATCAAAATCCGTATAGCCAACTCATCGAAATCAACAAGGGCAGCAGCGATGGTGTCGAGTTGGGTCACGCGGTAATCGATGATTTCGGTGTCATGGGTCAGGTCATCCACGTCAACCCTCAATCGGCGACGATCATTCTGATATCCGACCCGGAACATGCGATTCCGGTGCAGTTTATTCGCAGTGGTACCCGTTCGGTTGCGTTTGGCAGGGGCTCCACGCGTCAGCTCGAACTGCGTTATCTACCCGCCACCGCGGATATCAAGGTCGACGATGAGCTGGTCACCTCGGGCCTGGGCGGTCGCTTTCCACCGGATTACCCGGTGGCCAGGGTAACCGCAATCAATGAAGACAAGGTGCTCGGGTTTGTATCGGTTCTAGCTGAACCCAAGGCACGACTCGACTCCAGCCGCGAAGTACTCGTTATCAAGCCCAGACAATAGAATGTCGCAGCTGAAATATCTGGTTATTTACTTAAGCCTTCTGGCGGCACTGATTTTAATGATTCTGCCGCTACCAGACTGGGCCCAAATCTATCGACCAAACTGGATAGCGCTGACCCTCATCTATTGGAGCATGGCCTTGCCTAAGCGCGTTGGTCTGTGGTACGCATTTTTTACTGGAATAATTCTCGATACATCGATGGGCACGTTACTTGGTCAACATACGCTGGCACTGATCATCATCGTTTTCATCAACCTGAACTTTTACCTGCGCATCCGCGTACTGGCGTTGGCCCAGCAGGCCATTTACATATTTGTGCTGCTGTTGATCAATCAGTTGGTCGTGGCCTGGGTGGAAGGAATCCTGGGTCGGCCCACACCGTTGCTCGCATTTTTCGGTGCGCCATTTATCGGCATGCTGATTTGGCCCTGGGTCTTCGTGATTTTGCGTGACATCCGGCGCAAAGCGTTAGTGAGATAGAAAACCTTGACTCAACAAAATGACTATAAATATATCGACAGCAATGCCGAGCTGGTTCAGTTCTGCGCGAGCATAAGCGAGACCCCCTACTGTGTCATCGATACCGAGTTCATCCGCGAAAGCACCTATTATCCTGAGCTGGCACTGATACAGATCGCCAGCGAAGATCTGCTCGCCTGTATTGATCCTCTCGCGGTCACCGAGTTTGCACCGCTCGCGGAATTGCTGGTTAAACCGGATCTACTAAAAGTATTTCATTCGTCCTCGCAAGATCTCGAAATTCTCTACCAGAAGTTTGGCGAAGTGCCGTCGCCGGTATTTGATACCCAACTGGCAGCTGCGGTGCTCGGTTATAACCACCAGATTTCCTATGCGGACCTGGTACAGCAGGTCACCGGGACTACACTTGAGAAAAAGCATACGCGCGCCAACTGGTTACGTAGACCGTTGAGCCAGGATGAGCTCGATTATGCGATGGATGATGTGCGCTACCTGGTAGCAGTATATGAAGACTTAAACCATAAGCTCGATTCTACCCGTCGCGGCAGCTGGATTGAAAAGGACTTGCGTGCGATGAGTGATCCGAAAAACTACCAGGTGGATAAGACGCAATTATGGAAACGACTCAAGGGTGCATTAAAGCTTAAAGGTGAGAATCTGCAAATTGCGAGTGATTTATGCCAGTGGCGCGAGTCAGTGGCGCAGCGCCAGAATCGACCGCGACGTTGGATTGCGAAGGATGATGCGCTTGTCGAAATCGCGCGCCAAAAGCCGCTCGACATTGAAGCCCTGGTGCAAATCCGCGAGATGAGCGAAAAAACAGCCAAACGCTATGGCGACGAGTTGCTAAAAATTATCACAGATGCCGCGCAGGTGGATCCGGCGCAGTGGCCGCAACATGACAGGTTTAGAAGCCTAAGTAAGCGACAGCTGGCATTGGGCGATTGCCTGATGGCCTTGTGCCGCAAAGTTGCAGACCAGAATGAGATTGCATTGGCAACGCTTGCAACACGCAAGGACATCGACAATCTGATTCTGAATCAGAAAAGTAGCCGGCTGACCCAGGGTTGGCGCTTTACGATGGCGGGCGAGCAACTACTCGAATTTATCCATGGCCAGTCCGTCATCAGCGTCGATGACGAAGCACTCAAGCTCGACCCCAAATAACCCTCAACGAAGCGCAATCTCGCAACGGGGTTACTGGACCAGGATGCTGGAGAACAGGATTTCGCTAACTTCCTTGCTGCCGGACAAATCTGCAATCAAGGCCTGCACCTGCGAAGTCGCCTGTTGACGAATTTCTTCGCGCCGGGCAGGCGATTTGATATCCCCCGCCTTTTGCTCGCTAAGGAGCATGATCAGGCTGTGTCGAATCGCCGGAACATGGGTCTTGATGGTTTCTGCCGCATCCGAATCACTGACTAGAACATCAGCGCTGATTTGCAGGAAAGTTAGCCGCTTGGGGCCACTCAGGTTGAGCACCATCGGATCGCCAAGCGAAACATAAGCAGATTTTAAGGGGGCCGGTTCGCTGTCCGCAGCTTTTGCCTGCGTGAAGCCCAGCAACATAATCATTGAGCATAAAAGTAGTTTTTGCATGGTTATTCCTGACACCTCTTGTAATATAGTTTGTTAATCAATCTTCTCGCTTTAAATACCTTAATCATGACTCCAGAACAAATTCAGCAGTTAATCGCCGCGCATATGCCCGATGCGATCGTCGAAGTCAGCGGTGGCGAAGGCAAATTTATAGCCAACGTCACCAGTGAAGCTTTCGCAGGCCTGACACCGATTAAACGCCACCAGCTGGTATATGCCAGTGTCAACGAAGAAATCACCTCCGGTGAACTACACGCATTGACCATTGTTGCAAAAACACCTGACGAAACCGGTTAGTCGGCAACAAACTGGCAATCACGCCCTGAATTTTTAGCCTTGTACAAGGCCTTGTCCGCACGCTCGTAAATGGATTCGACATTATCGCCGTTGCGGGTTTCGGTGATTCCCGCCGATAGCGTCAGGTTTACCGGCTCGCCCTTGAAATGAAAACTGCTGGCGGCGGATTCCCGCACGCATCTTTTCCACCAACGTACTGGCATTTTCAGCCGCGGTACTGGTCAGTAGCAACACGAATTCTTCGCCGCCGATACGAAATACGTAATCCGACTTGCGCACGTAGGTGGTCATCAATTGGGCAACGATTTTGAGTGCTTTATCCCCGGCGTTATGTCCGTAGTTATCGTTAATACGTTTGAAGTGATCGATGTCGAGAATTACGTAGCTGAACGGGGTCTGGTAGCGAGTCCAGCGCGCGAGTTCCTGCTGGATGCGTTCATCGTAGGCGATGCGGCTATAAACTCCAGTCAGCGCGTCATAAAGCAGCTTGGCACGGTTTTCCTGGAGCATGATCTGTAATTCCTGGGTCTCTCCTGCTCCATTTGCGAGAGTTGCTCGGTGAGCTTTACATTGCGCTCCGCGGTTGCTTCGTGGCGCTCGTTAAAGCGCTCCGCAAAATCATCAACGCCACCTCGAATATCACCAATGTTCTTTGAGATCCCGGACTTCAACTCTTGCAGGTTATTGGTTGACTGGAAATTTTTCTCGATCAGTTCCATTCCTTCCTGCACAAAACTGTGCAGTGACTGCGCATCTTCATGATCTGACTGGTGATCCGTCTGATCTTCAGAGATTGCCTGGGTTACTTCGCCGAGCTGCTCGGTGACCTTGAGAATGAAGTTTTCGAGCTCGTGTTTCTCCTGTTCGAGATTCTTAAGTGAGCCCGATATCGAATTAACGATATCGTTCAGGGTGTCGGTCCACTGTTCTTTGTCGACACTTTCGTGGACTCGGGTCTGGATTTCCTGTGTCCCGCTGTCAGCGCCCTGAACAACGGCGAGACGCTCAAGCAGGGTTGTCATCACCTGATCGATCGATGCATCTTTGGCACTATTGATATTGTCGAAATTCTCATTGATTAATACTGAAAGCTTCTGGATGTAGACACTTACCGAATCGTGATCATGGCCGTTCGCAACTGAAACCAGTAATTCCGAACAAATATCCTTCAGCTGACCACGCTGCTGCGTACTAAAATGGATGTTCTGCAATAACTCGAGTATCAGCAGGATGGGGTCGGAACGACGTTGTTTTCCATCCCCTTGCGAATTGTTGAGGGAATCTAAGATAACAGAGAGTTGGTTGAGTGCTTCGGCCAATTTTTCGTCATGCTTATCTTGAGATAGTTTGTGGATGGTGCACAACTGCTTGTCCAGTCGGGTATCGAGCCCGCATCCAGCAGCGCTCAAGCGAGCGATGGTTGTCCGCAGCAGTTCTTCGACTTGCGTCCACTCGTGCTCGCGCAGCTCAAGATTCTTATGTGCATCTTGATATTTCGATTCCCAGTCTGTATTTTCTTCGACCTTATGTAGCATCAACTCAGCATCCTCGTCCCTTTCTTAAATTAAGCGTAGGGTGCGTTCAGATTTGTACCTTTAAACAGCTGCATGATAGTTATCGGCTATAAGCTAAGATTTATAAGTATAAAAATGGAAAAATTAACTCTTATTTGTGAGCTAGAACAATTGTCCGATCCCGGTTCCTACGGATTTTCGCTTGCTTGGGCCGGGGAACGTGTCGACGGTTTCGTCGTACGCCGCGATGGGGAATGCTTTGGTTATCGCAATAGCTGCCCGCATACGGGCTCACCGTTGGACTGGGTTGATCACCAATTTCTCGATATCGAGGGCACGCTGATCCAGTGCGCGGTGCACGATGCGCGCTTTTTGATCGACACAGGGGAATGCGTTTTCGGTCCCTGCCCGGGGGAAAGTCTGGAATCGCTGCCGATCAGAATAAAAGACGATAACATCTACCTACTGAGTGACGCGTAAAGATCGTACTCGTCGGCGGCGGTAATCCTGACCTGGCAAAATTCACCCAGGGCCAGCTTGGTATCCGTGGTGATGTTCACTACGCCATCGATTTCAGGCGCATCGGCATAACAACGGCCGATGTAGCCTTGCGCCGAGGTTGATTCTACCAATACCGTCATCTGTTGCTTAACTCGCTGCTGCAGCTTTTGGGCACTAATAGCCTGCTGCTTGAGCATGAAGCGGTGATATCGCTCCTGCTTAAGTGCCTCTGGCACCGGGTTCGCGAATGCGTTTGCGGTTGCACCATCAACGGCAGAATAGGTGAAACATCCGACACGGTCGAGTTGTGCGATTTCCAGAAAATCGAGCAATTCCCCAAAATCCGCATCGGTTTCGCCCGGAAATCCGACAATAAAGGTGCTTCGGATCACCAGCTCAGGACAAATTTCACGCCATTTCAGAATACGTTCGAGCATGCGATCTCGGTTTCCCGGTCTTTTCATCGATTTCAGGATACGCGGGCTCGCGTGCTGCATCGGCATATCTAAATAGGGCAGGATGACGCTGTCAGCCATCAACGGAATCACATCATCGACGTGCGGATAGGGGTAAACATAATGCAAGCGAACCCAGGCTCCTAGCTGTCCAAGAGTGCGGGTCAGGTCGAGAAAGCGCGTTTGTAGGGCCTGTCCCTGCCAGAATCGAGTTGCGTATTTGCAGTCTACGCCGTAGGCGCTGGTGTCTTGAGAAATCACGAGGATTTCACGAGTTCCGGCGTCGACCAGGGTTTGCGCCTCATCCATGACTTCATCGATCGGCCTGCTAACCAGGTCGCCACGCAGTGACGGTATAATACAAAAGCTACAGCGGTGATTGCAGCCTTCGGATATCTTAAGGTAGGCATAATGCCGCGGTGTCAGGCGAACGCCCTGTTTTGGCACCAGGTCTAGAAATGGATCGTGCGGAGCCGGGAGATGCTGGTGCACTGCCTGCATGACTTCATCCCGCGCATGCGGGCCGGTAACAGCGAGCAATGATGGATAGCGAGTTTTGATCATGTCGGCGCGCGTGCCGAGGCAACCGGTAACGATGACCCGGCCGTTTTGATGCAGCGCATCATCGATCGCTTCGAAAGATTCGTCGATCGCTGCATCGATAAATCCGCAGGTATTGACGATAACCATTTCAGCGTCATCGAAATCAGGCACGATTTCGTAGCCTTCGGTACGTAACTGGGTAATAACCTGTTCCGAGTCGACGGTCGCCTTGGGGCAACCGAGGCTAATAAAACCGATTCTGGGTGTGTTTATAGTCATTTCCGGACCAGGCGTGGTAAATAAAATTTGCTTTCCAGCTGTGATTTGCTATCAATCTTGAACAACGAGCGTCCTCCCGGCATGCAATTCCAATCCCCGGGGCTGTCGAATAGGACAGGGGGTAGTTACCGCAGAGGAAGCGCGTGGGTGGTTCAATCCGGTGATACAGCCTAAAACACGCCGCATTATCCTTGAAATTGTGAAGTAGCGCAAAAATGAGGGACTTTCGGCACTGGATGAAGCGAGTGATCCATGATTTAATCCAGCATATCAGCAGATTACGGTAAAGCTATGAAATCTTTAAAATTACTGCTAACACTAATACTCCTCTCGAGCTTGTCGTTTTCTGCTCGCGCCGAGTTGATGGACCAAGGTTTGAAATCGATTATGGACATTATCGACAAGGCCATCGCTGAGCTTGCGCAGGAGGCTCCTGAAGATGGCACTGAACTCGATGCCGGCGTTCTTGAAAATGCAAGCAACGCTGTTATCAGCCTGTCTCGAACCCTTGGCACTCTCAGTTATTCTCGCCTGCAATGCGGGGAAGCAAACGTACTCGCTGAATTCACTCAACGGGTTCTGTTGATGCCGGAAGAAAGCCGCGACCCCATGCGTGACGCTTTTCAGGAGGGCTTCGATAAAAGCAAGGAAGATACCGAGTTGCTGTCAGCGGACGAATGCGAGCGCCTCACAGTTTCACGTGTTCGCAGCGAGAAGCCCGCCGATTCCGATGTTACCGGAGACAAGGGTAAGGTGCAGGAGGCTGAACCCGAGGTTGAGGAGGTGGAAGTGCTGCTGCCCGAGGATCCCAAGTTTCGACATTTGCGGATCGCCGAATTGACCGGGCAGCTAGCCTACAAAAGCAAGTATTGCCAGGACGAGAAAATATTTAATCGCGATTATAATGACTATCTCGAATCAATCCCTGAGGCGTATCGTGAAGACGTTAAAACGGCTTACTGGAAAGGTTACAAGCACGGCAAGCGCATCAACAAAAACCTGACCCAGGACCAGTGTTAATCGTCGAGGTAACTGCTGATTAGCAGGTAAATACCGGGAATTGCGAGCGCTGCGCTCAGCAACGGAACGATTAATTGTCCGCTTCCAACCATGATTGGCGCGATGCCGTCGAGCCCCAGAATAATGCTCGCGCTAATGACAAAGCTGCCTCCAGTGATGGCGCGAATATTGCGCCGGTTGGCCTGTCGAATTTCGCGCTTCAAATCATCGATCTGGCGCGATCTCAACTCAACTCTGAGTTCATCGTTGGCAATCCGATCCAGTGCCTTGAAGGCAAGCTGGGGTAGGTCCGGCAGATGTTCGGCGATGAAAGGCAGATTTTTTTTCATGCCCTTAACCAGTGCACGCATACCGAGCTGTTCGGAAAGCCAAAGCTCGATGAACGGTTTTGCTGTATCCCAGAGATCAAGCTGCGGATACAACTGGCGTCCGATGCCTTCAATGTGCAGGAAGGTTTTTTCCAGTAGTAGTAACTGCGGCTGAATCTCCATGTTAAAAGCGCGCGCAGTCTGAAACAGGCGCAACAGCAGTTGACCGAAAGAAATCTCGGCCAGCGGGCGTTGAAACATAGGTTCGCAAACGCTGCGGATCGTGGCTTCGAACTCATCGATGCGGGTATCTCGATCAACCCATCCGGAATCCACGTGAAGTTCTGCGACGCGGCGATAGTCGCGATTGAAAAACGCGGCAAAATTCTCTGCTAGATAGCGTTGATCACTTGTTGATAAGGAGCCCATGATGCCGAAATCGACCGCGATATATTTAGGGTCCTCGGGATTGTCGGTGTCAACGAAGATATTCCCCGGGTGCATATCGGCATGAAAATAGTTATGCCGAAACACCTGGGTGAAAAAGATTTCTACACCCTTGCGGGACAAAACCTCAAAGTTGATACCATGTGTCTGCAACTGTTTTAGATCAGACACCGCAATGCCGCTGATGCGTTCCATGACCATGACCCGTGAACGACAATAATCCCAGTGTACAAATGGCACGTATAAATCAGGTGAGCCTTCGAAATTGCGGCGTAGTTCGTTGGCATTCGAGGCTTCGCGCACCAGGTCGAGCTCGTTATAGATGGTGGTTTCGAATTCATGAACGATTTGAATCGGCTTTACGCGCCTGGCTTCGCCCCAGTAGCGATTCGCCATCTTCGCCAGCAACATCAGCACTTCGATATCCTGACGAATCTTGTGTTCGATTCCGGGGCGTACAATCTTGACGATGACGTCCTGTCCGTCGTGTAACTGAGCAGCATATACCTGTGCAATCGAAGCAGAGGCGATTTCGTTTTCGTCGAAGGTCTTGAACGCCTGCTCCGGTGGCACACCCAGTTGCTGCTCGATAATGGCACGTGCCTGGTGCAATGGGAACGGCGGTACCTGGTCGAGCAGTTTTTCGAGTTCATCGGTGATTTCATCACCAAACAGGTCGCGTCGTGTCGACATCATTTGTCCAAACTTGATGAAGATCGGGCCCAAAGACTCGATGCATAAGCGTAGGCGTTCAGCCTCGCTTAGGTCTTTACTGCGAAACCAGTTAAATGGATTAATCTTACCCAGCAGGTAAAGCGGGCGATAAAAATGCATCGACAAAACCACTTCATCGAGCCCGAAGCGTGCCAGCGTGAAGTTAATCGAAATCAGGCGTAGCAGGTTACGCATTACAGCTGCTGCATCTTTTCGAGCAACTGCTGCAGTCTTGCCTCGGTGCGTGCGACATCGTGCTTAAGCTCGGTAAGCCGTGATTGAAAAACTTCGAACTCGACCTCTGTCGGGCTGAGTCGAGCTTCTTCGCGCAAATACTCGCTACTGGTCTGCAACAATGAGTCGGCGCTTTGTCGCAGCCACTCCCCGAGATTGCGGGTACGTTGGTGTACCTGAAATGCGAGCACATCACCCGTGTGCTCAGCCAGAGCCTCTTCCCAGTCAATATCAAGCTCAGCGATGATATTTTGCATTTTTTGTGCGAGTGCGACATCGCCCTGAAAGCTGACGCGTTCCTGGATCGATGTGGAAACCTTATCGTCAAGCGATGCGAGATTGACCAGGGCCATCAGGCGTCCAGAAATGGTCGCATCCACATCCCTTGCCGGTGGGTAGCGACTTAGGCGAATTCCCCAGTCGCCGGGATGGCAGTAGATCTGAAAATCAAGATCGGTAATATCGATTGCGATGCAATGCCCTTGCATTTCGTGACAGCCCTTAAGCGCAACTTCGTCATATCCGAGTAGACGGTTACCGCCGATTTCGGCCGCGACGAGCAGCGACGACTGAACTGAATCAAGGAGAGTCGCGCCAAGGCTGTCGGAAGATTGCACGATGAAGCGACTGCCTAATATTTAAATGCGCGATGCAAGGCGACGATGCCGCCGCTCAGGTTGTGCACCTCAACTTCGTCAAAGCCCCCCTGTTCGAGAATAATTTTTTTAAGCGAGAGCTGGTCCGGATGCATGCGGATTGATTCGGCAAGGTACTGGTAACTGTTGCGGTCCCTGGCAATTAGCTCGCCCATGCGCGGCAATAGCGTGAAGGAATAAAAGTCGTAGAGCTTTTCCAGCGGTTCGTAAATCGGTTTCGAAAATTCGAGAACGCATAAACGACCGCCGGGCTTTAACACGCGCTGCATCGAAGCCAGCGCGCTGGCCTTGTCGGTGACGTTACGTAAGCCGAAAGCGATGGTGATGCAATCGAAATGATTGTCTGCAAACGGCAGCGTCTCGGCGTTGCATTGCACCGGTTCGACACGATTAACGAATCCCTTATCAATTACTCGATCACGCCCCTGTTGTAACATCGCGGCGTTGATATCGGCGAGAATGACCTGACCGGATTCGCCAACCATCTGCGCTTCTTTAAGTGCTAGATCACCGGTTCCGCCCGCGAGGTCGAGTACCCTGTGCCCAGGTCGCAGACCACACATTTCGAGAGTGAAGCGCTTCCATAGGTGATGTACACCGAACGACATGACATCATTCATCAAGTCATATTTTTGCGCCACGGAAGTAAAAACTGCACCAACTCGGCCCTGCTTTTCCGCAGCCGGGATTTCCTCGAAACCAAAGTCGGTGGTAGATTTTTCCTGCATGGATCGAACCATATCAGGCTCGACGTTCAGTGTCATCCTGCGGCTTGACCGCGGGATCTATTAAGAACTACCGCGATGCTTATGGCCCTCGGCTTCAAGCCGTTGCAGGTAGTGTTGCCATCTTTCGTCGTAGCTAACGCCAAGCTCGTAAAGATAATCCCAGCTGTAGATTCCGGTATCATGGTTGTCGTCGAAAGCGAGCTTTACCGCGTAGTGACCCATCGGTTCGATACTGTCAATGTTGACGTCTTCCTTGCCGACCTGCAGCACGTCTTGACCGGGCCCATGCCCCTGTACTTCCGCGGAGGGTGAGTAAACTCTTAAATACTCGACGGGTAACTTGAAATTCGAGCCGTCTTCGAAGCTCAGTTCAAGAATACGCGATACCTTGTGCAAATTTATTTCGGTCGGTTTCATCAGAGAATGTATTGCGACAGATCTTCATCCAGTGACAGTTCGCCGAGATGCTCGTTAACATATTCGGCATCGATGGTGATGGTTTGATCCACCATGTCCGAGGCTTCGAAGCTGATGGTTTCGAGCAGACGCTCCATTACCGTATGTAAGCGGCGTGCGCCAATATTTTCCTGCTTTTCGTTGACTTGCCAGGCAATTTCGGCGATGCGCGCGAGACTATCATCGGTAAATATCAGGCTGACGCCCTCGGTTTCCATCAGGGCAGTGTATTGTTCGGTCAAAGAGGCGTTGGGCTCACGCAGGATGCGGACGAAGTCGTTCACGGTCAAGGCTGACAGTTCGACCCGTATCGGCAAGCGCCCCTGCAGCTCCGGAATCAGATCGCTGGGTTTGGAAACGTGGAAGGCGCCCGAAGCAATGAATAAAATATGATCAGTCTTGATCATTCCGGCCTTGGTGGACACGGTACATCCTTCGACCAATGGCAATAGATCACGCTGTACACCTTCGCGTGATACATCGGCGCCGCTGGTCTCGCCACGCCTGGCGACTTTGTCGATTTCATCGATAAACACAATGCCATTTTGTTCGGCATTTTCGAGAGCGGTAAGTTTGAGTTCTTCCTCGTTAATTAATTTCGCCGCTTCTTCGTCGGTGAGCATTTTGAGTGCATCCTCGACCCGTAGCTTGCGCGTCTTGGTTTTCTGGTTACCGAGATTTTGAAACAAACCCTGTAACTGGTTGGTCATGTCCTCCATTCCGGGCGGCGCCATTATCTCGACTCCGAGCGACGGCAATTGCAAATCAATTTCGATCTCCTTATCGTCAAGCTTGCCTTCGCGCAACATCTTGCGGAATTTTTGGCGCGTGCCGTCGCCTGCAGTATCGGCTTCTTCGGTAAAGTCAGCCGGACGGGGTAGTAAGGCATCCAGAACCTTCTCTTCGGCCGCATCTTCGGCACGGTGCCGTACTCGGCGGACCTCGGATTCGCGCATTTGTTTGACCGAGACATCGACCAGATCGCGAACAATCGATTCAACATCGCGTCCGACGTAACCGACCTCGGTGAACTTGGTGGCATCGACCTTGATAAAAGGCGCATTCGCCAGTCGTGCCAGGCGGCGGGCAATTTCAGTTTTACCAACCCCGGTTGGGCCCATCATCAGGATGTTTTTGGGCGTAATTTCGTTGCGTAACTCCTCGTTGACCTGTTGCCGGCGCCAACGGTTACGCAGCGCGATAGCAACAGCACGCTTGGCCTTGTCCTGGCCGATAATGTGATTATCGAGTTCCTGCGAAATTTCGCGCGGCGTCATGGGCGACTGGGCTATGATTTTGGTGTCCACGGTATTTACTAATAGTCGATTTCTTCGAAGGTATGATTGAGATTGGTAAAGACACAGATTTCGCCCGCGATCTGCAATCCTTTCTCGACGATTTCGCGAGCATTCATTTTAGTGGTGTCAAGCATAGCGCGTGCGGCAGCCTGGGCGTAAGCACCACCCGAACCGATTGCCATCAGGCTATCCTCTGGTTCTATGACGTCGCCATTACCAGAAATAATTAGCGAAGCTTCCTCGTTGGCGACGCAAAGCAGTGCCTCGAGGCGGCGCAATGCTCGATCTGAACGCCATTCTTTGGCAAGCTCCACCGCGGCACGAATCATTTGCCCGTTGTGTTTTTCGAGTTTGCCCTCGAATAACTCGAATAGCAGGAATGCGTCGGCGGTGCCCCCAGCGAAGCCAGCTATGACCTTGTCCTTATAAAGTCGGCGTACCTTACGTGCATTTCCTTTCATGATGGTGTTGCCCAGGCTGACCTGGCCATCGCCACCGATCACGACGCTATTTCCACGGCGCACTGAAAGAATCGTAGTGCCTTCGAATTGTTCCAAAATCTCATCCCAGCAAATTTACTGCAGACATTGTGATATATGGGCGACTTAAAATAAATACAAGTTTGATGCTGTTATGCCGAACCCTCGCCGTTTCGGCGCAAGCCCGCAAAGACAAAGTTACTTCCTTTTCGCCCGCGGATGCGCTGCATCGTAAACCCTTGCCAGGTGTTGAAAATCGAGATGGGTATATACCTGGGTGGTCGCAATATTGACATGCCCTAGTAATTCTTGCACCGCGCGTAAGTCTGAGCTTGACTCGAGCATATGGGTAGCGAAAGAGTGGCGTAATGTATGCGGCGACAGGTGTTGGTCAAGTGCCTGGCGCTGGATTAACAAATTGAGCCGGCTTTGCACGTTACGCGGGGAAATACGCTTACCTTGTTTACTCAGGAACAACGCCGACTGCTCGTCATCGTCGGTGTAATCCCGACGCAATTTTAACCAGCGCTTCACCGCACTAACCGCCTTGCTGCCGATCGGTAAATAGCGGGTTTTGTTACCTTTACCGGTAACAACCAGTTGCTGTTGCGCCAGGTCAATATCATCGAGATCTATATTGATCAATTCGGCCAGTCGCAGGCCCGAGGAATAAATTAATTCGAAAATAGCGACGTCACGAACCTGCAGCCCATCACTGTCATCCTTTAGAGACAGGAGCCGGTCGATGGTTTCGGCATCGCAGGTTTTGGGCAGGGGCTTGTCGCTTTTTGGCGCACTTACTTCGAGCGCCGGATTTTGCGCGATTACCGCATTGTGGATCAGGAACTGATAGAAGCTGCGGATCGAGGATAATTCACGTTGGATGGTGCGGCTTTTACGGCCCTGGCGATAGCGTTGCGCGGCAAAGCCGCTGACATCCGCATAGCCGACCTGTTTCCAGGATTCGACGTCCTGGTTTTTGAGGTGATTTTGGAACTGTTTCAGATCGCGGCGGTAGTTACTGCAGGTGTGCGGGGAATAATATTTTTCGCTACGTAACATCTGGATGAACTGTTCCAGATACTCGTCCATACGGGTTATTCCACCTGCAACAGATTTTTCAAACGGCTACTGACTAATTCGCCCAGTTGCTGCAGAAAAATTGTGCCCATTGTGAGGCCAAAGCGGTCGGCACTGACACTGCCGAGGCATAACAGACCCAGGTTGTTGGTATGGTATAGCGGAATTAAGGCGCTCGAACCGATACGAAGATCCGGGCCGAACAGTTCGGTGATGATTTTTTCGTCCTGTCGGCCGCAAACCGGTTTGCGTCCATCGATCCACGGTTTGATACTGTCGACGATGCCGCTGTCGCTGCTGAGGTAAAGCCCTTCGAGTACATTTCCGGATTCGTTGACCCCCGGCAGAAAGCGGAAACAGACAAAGTCGGTATAGAAAAAGGTCTGCACCTGATCCTGCACCATTGCCAGGATGTCGTGCAATTGATCGGTATTCATCATTTCGAGCGCGAGCCGGTGAAAACGCTGGTTCAGCTCCTCGTTTTCGCGTGCAATGCCAACCAGCTCATCAATTTTAGCCTTAAGTGCCTGGTTTTCCTCGCGTAGCAGCTTGAGCTGACGCTCCACCAGCGAAGTCGCACCGCCGGTCAGGTGCGGGATCGTAAGCGAGGAAAAAACCTCGGGGTAGGCCATCAGTACCTCGGGATTGTTTCGCAGGTACTGTATGACCTTGGTTTCGTCGGTCGGATCGGATTGCTGTTGTTCAGCTGATACTTCACTCATATTCAATTTCGCCCTGATAAACCATTGCAGTTTCACCCGTCATCATAACGGGGTTTGAGTCACCTTGCCATTCCAGATTGAGTTCACCGCCCAATAAAATCGCTTTTGCAGTTGTGTCAAGCAAACCGAGTTGCACCCCGACGACCATCGCCGCGCAGGCGCCACTGCCGCAGGCGCGGGTTTCGCCGACGCCGCGCTCATAAACGCGTAACTTGAAAGCGTCTCGACCCAAAACCTGCATGAAACCGATATTGGCTCTTTGCGGAAATAGCAGGTGTGATTCGAAATAAAGGCCCAGGGTTTCTACCGCAGCGCTGTCGATGTCATCGACCTGGATGACCATGTGCGGATTGCCGATCGAGACCGCGCTAAAGCTAATTTCACTGCCCTCGTAGTCGGTCTGATAGAGATCCTGTCGCATTTCGGTGCGTAGCGGAATTTCGGCCGGTTCGAAGCGGGGGATACCCATATCGACACGATAACGGTTCGTATCGATCGCCTCGAGCCTCAACAGCCCGGTATTGGTCTCTACCGGGATAACGTCTAAATCAGTCAAGCCCTGTTCACGCACGAAGTGCGCAAAGCAGCGCGCACCGTTGCCACATTGCGCAACTTCACCACCATCGGCATTGTAAATTCGGTACTTGAATGCCGCCGCGTCGCTGACGGGTTTTTCGACGATCAGCATTTGATCGAAACCAATACCATCGTAACGATCTGCCCAGCGGCGTACCAGATCCGGGCGCGGATCGAACTGCTGGTTGATCGCATCGATAACGGCAAAATCGTTACCGAGGCCATGCATTTTGGCGAATTTCAACTTCATGGCAATAGGGATTCACCGCGGATCAGGTCAGAGAAACTTTCACGTTCACGCACACAGTAATGCTGGTCGTCATCGACCATGACTTCGGCCGCACGTGCGCGCGTGTTGTAGTTGGATGCCATCCCGAAGCCATAAGCCCCGGAGGAGCGGATCGCGAGCAAATCGTTTTGTGCAAGGCTTAACGCGCGATCCTTGCCGAGAAAGTCACTCGATTCGCAAATTGCGCCAACTACGTCGTAGACCTTTTCACTGGCGTCGCTGTGTTGTGCGACCCGAATAATTTCCTGCCAGGCCCCGTACAGCGATGGCCTGATTAAATCGTTCATCGCCGCGTCGATCACGGCGAAGTTTTTGTCGGCCCCATGCTTCAGGTAATTCACCTTGCTGACCAGGATACCGGCATTACCCGCGATTGCCCGCCCGGGCTCAATGACAATCGTGCCGTCGAAGGCTTTTAGCCGATCGTGCAAGGCGCTGGCCCATTCAGCCGGTAGCGGCGGCTTTTCGTCCCGGTAACGGATGCCAAGACCGCCACCGAGATCAAGATGGTGGATATTGATGCCCTGTCCGCACAAACGGTCGATCAACTCCAGCAAACGATCAAACGCATCGATGTAGGGTGACAATTCGGTCAATTGCGAACCAATGTGGCAATCCATACCGATGATTTCAATGTTACCGAGCCCGGACGCTTTCAGGTAAACCTGTTCAGCATCGCTAAAAACGACGCCGAATTTGTTCTCCTTGAGGCCAGTGGAAATATAAGGGTGAGTTTTGGCGTCAACGTCTGGGTTGACCCGAAACGAAACGCGCGCGGTCTTACCCATGCGCCCCGCGATTTCATTGATGCGGTCGAGCTCCTGCTCCGACTCGACGTTGAAACAGAGGATATCAACTTCGAGTGCGGCCTCGATTTCGTCTGCCAGCTTGCCAACCCCGGAAAACACGATACGCTCGGGTTCGCCGCCAGCCTGCAGCACACGTTGTAATTCTCCACCGGAGACGATATCGAAACCAGAGCCTAGACGCGCCAGCAGGTTTAGTACCGCGAGGTTGGAATTGGCTTTGACTGCGTAGCACACCAGGTGCTCGTGATCGGCGAGCGCATTATTAAATGCATGCCAGTGTCGCTCCAGCGTCGCCCGCGAATAAACGAAAAGCGGTGTGCCATATTGCTCGGCAAGTTCGGCAATCGAGACATCTTCGCAGTAGAGTAAACCTTGCTTGTATTCGAAATGATCCACGTCTAGCTATTCTCGCTCTCGGTCTTTTCTTCTTCTTCCTCGGGCGGCACCAGTGGGCCCTTGTTGCCGCAACCGGACAACGCCAGTAACAAACTGCAACAGATCAACCAGCTGGTAATCTTGGCGCCTATCATATCGTTGAAATAACGCGTTTTGCGCTGAGCGCCCAAACCCCGGCACCGCACAACAGACCGCCACCGAGCAAGCTATAGGCCTTTTGTGCGCGCGGTGATGCGAGAAATCGTCGAATCGAGGTTGCAAACAGCGCATAACTGGTGGCGCCAATGGTAGCAAGCACGACAAAGGTTACCCCCAGGATCCACAGTTGCGGGATCCCCGGGTGCCCGGCACTGATGAATTGCGGCAGCAGGGCGATAAAAAACACGATGCTCTTGGGATTCAATGCGGTGACAATAAACGCGTTGCCGAACAACTTGCGCGCTGAAGACTCCTGCGTTTGCTCGGCTTGCACGGGCATCGGTTTACCCGCTCCCCGCAACAGCAGGAAGCCGAGGTAGACCAGGTAGACCCCGCCGACCCACTTGATGATGGTAAACCAGAATGCCGACGCCGCGAGCAGGGTGCCGAGTCCAATCAGTGACAGCGTGATCGCGATTGAATCACCGAGTGCAACCCCGGCAACCACTGGGAAAGTCGCTTTGCGACCGTGCGCGATCGCATAACTCAGCACCAGCAGAATGGTCGGGCCGGGAATTGCTAGTACCACGGTACTGGTGGCAACATAGGCGAGCCAGAGTTCAAGCGGCACGATCAGGCCTCCGAAAGAAGCGCCAGGCTGCGGCTTTCGAACTCGAATAGCAGGCGCGCCGGTTCCGTGCACAGCGCATCGCGCGTTGCGTTGATATAGGAGAGCAGCTCGCTCTCGATGTCATCGGGCATTTCATCTTCATCCAGCACACGGCATCGCTGATCCGGTGTTATCAATATATCCACGGTCAAATCGCGCCATGCGACCTGATCTGTTGATATGCGGGTGTTATCGCAGATATTAAAGTATAACGCCAGAGTTTGCCGATTGTCGTCAAGCCAGTGATAAACGTTATAAGCCCGGTCCTCCCAGAAGTAACCGAGACTGATCGAGCCTTTTGGTAACAGCAGGTCTTCGAGCTGCACATCGCGTGGCATACGGTAGATAACGATAACCTCGCCAGCGTTGTATTTTAACAACTCGCATTCGAATTTCTTGCGCTTACCCGCGAGCGTGGTTTTGACTTCAGTGATCCTTGTTTGAGGCAATTTAGGACTCAAACAGTATTGGTTTGGCGCCTTCCCACAATGTAGCTACTCCGATCTCGCGCAGTTTGTCCAGATCGGAAGTGATGGTGGCGAAATGGTTACCGGCAAGCGTACCGGCCTTGGACGCAAAATGAACGCTGCCGTAGGCGATCAGGATTTCGGTTTCGCTTTTACCTTTCGGATAGAGCAAGATCTGGCCCGGGGCGGGGTAGGCGGTTGCGTCTTCGTAACCGATCGCGAAATCCATATCACCGAGCGGAATCCAGACACCTTCGCCGCTCCAGCGCACATGCACTATCTTGCCCGAGAACGGCATCACAGCCTGAAACGCGGCGCAGGTGGCCGGTGACTTCTCTGCTTCTAAAACGGCGTCAAAATTGTGATCGGCAATTTTTATTTTCATATTATCTAGTTCTCTATCATGCGGACACTGCCGGAGACCCGAATCGAACTACCCGGCGTGGCAGGAATCTCTGCCTTGAGTCGGGAACGCATGCCCATGTCTTCGCCCTGAATAATTTCGATTGATCCACCATTCGGCCAGTTAAGGTCACGCAGGTAACCGGCAAAGGCCGCGGTCGCGGCACCGGTGGCCGGGTCTTCGTAGACGCCGCCCGAGGCAAACGGGTTGCGCGTGTGAAACAGGCGCGGGGTTTCGGCATACGCCAATAGAATCGTGATCAAGCCTTCGCCATTCATCAATTCGCGCCCCGCATCGAGATCGTACTGCATTGCCGACAGAGCCGAGCGTGAATTCAAACACAGTGCCAGATGATCCGCGCCACCGTGCACACGCGCGGGCGGAATTTCTGTATTGAGGTCTTCCTCCTGGTAGCCGAATAATGCGAGCACCTCGGTCAGCAAGGTGGGCGACATCGGCATGCTGTGCGTCGGCGGTGATTGCAGCGCGGCGGCAAGCATGGCGCCGTTGTGCTCCCCTTCGACGGTAATATCGGCCTGGTTGAGCTTGAGCTGATACACGCCATTGCCATGCTCAAGCGTGAGCGCCGCACCGAGCGCGATCGTCGCATGCCCGCAAAACGGTACTTCGGATTCGGGCGAGAAATAACGAACCCGCCAGGCATTCCCCTGCGGCATTGCAAATGCGGTCTCGGAATAGCCGACCTCGGCGGCAATGCGTTGCATCTCCACAGCGTCAGGATGCGAGTCTGTGATCATGACACCGGCCGGGTTGCCGCCCTGATCGGCATCAGAAAAAGCCGCGATTCTTAAAATTTCCTTGCTCATGTGAACGCTCAATAAGTTGATAGCACCAGGAAGACGAGGTGTGCGATTGGGAACAAAACGACAACAATACCAGCTATGTATGCAACCATGGACGTCGGCATTTTCGGTTATAATTCGCCGCTATCCTCTCACAGAATTAACGACTTTGTCTGATCAATTTAAATGACCCCTAAGCTCCCGGTAATCGATCTGCAACCCTGGTTTGCCGGGGACCCGGAACAGCGGCATGCGCTGTGCCGGCAAGTCCGGCAGGTATGTCATGAAATCGGTTTTTTCTACGTCATTAACCATGGCATCCCGCTACAGGTTAGCGAGGCCTATATGGCGATGCTCAAGGATTTTTTTGCGCTACCGGCAGTCACCAAGGAAGCGATCGATAAGCAGTATTCCCCACAGTTTCGCGGCTGGGAAAAACTGGGTTCGGAACTGACCAACAACCAGGTCGACTATCGCGAGCAAATTGATATTGGCGTCGAACGCGGCGTCATTTCCGACCCCGATCCGTATTACATGGCGCTGGTGGGTCCCAATCAGTGGCCCCCCGAGGCGGTGATCCCGGGATTCAGGGAAACCGTCAGTGATTATTTTGCGCGGTTGTCCGAGCTTTCCCGGCAAATTTTGCGCGTGATGTCGCTCGCGTTAGATCTCGATGAGCTTCATTTTGAGCAGGTGTTCGGAGAAGCTCCGTCGCCCTACCTGAAATTGATTCGCTACCCGCAAAATCCCGACAGCGGTCAGGGTGTTGGCGTGCACAAGGATTCGGGATTCCTGACATTACTGTTACAGGATGAAAATCCGGGGCTCGAAGCGCAGGCCAATGACAACAACTGGTACCCGGTGGACCCCATTCCCGGGAGCCTGGTGGTAAACACGGGCGAGTTGTTGCAGCTGGTAACGCACAACTACTTTATCGCCACTCCACACCGGGTTATTAATAACGAAAGCGAACGTTACTCGTCGGCGTTCTTTTACAGTCCCGATCTAAACACGCTACTCGAACCGCTCGCGCTCGATTCGGTTTACCTCGATCAGGTTAATGCCAGTGATCGGCACCGCAACGAGGGATTGATGGCTTCACGCACCGAGATGGCATCCGGT
>CAXMNA010000151.1:0-1754 GCA_964194715.1 uncultured Gammaproteobacteria bacterium | reverse complement strand
CAGGCCTACACTTCGATTCTGGAGGCGTTGATAGAACGCCAACACAGTAAGGAGGGTTGTGTCATCCAGGTTTCATTATTTGACAGTATGGCTGAATGGATGGCTGTACCCCTGCTGCATTATGATTACGGCGGTACTATTCAACCCCGCGTCGGTATTAATCATGCGACGATTAGCCCTTACGGCGCCTATTTGACGCGAGACAATACCAGCGTCGTTATTGCGATACAGAATGAACGCGAGTGGCAGGGGCTCTGTAGTGATGTGCTTGGCCAGCCCGAATTACTCGATGACGAGCGGCTGCTGTCAAATCAACATCGCGTGGCCCACCGTGACCTGGTCGATCGACTGATTAACGATGTGTTTTCGATGTTCGACCAGGCTACCATTATCGAGCGATTGAAGCAGGCGGGCATTGCGTTTGGGCGTCTAAATGATGTCGCGGGACTCTCCAGCCATCCTCAATTAAGACGCATGCAGGTCAGCACACCTTCGGGCCAGGCCAGTGTTGCCGCAGCGGCGGCAATTCGCTCGAATGCGCAGGTCAAGCCCGGAACGGTCCCCGCCATAGGTGCGCATAGTGATTCCATTCGCAAGGAATTTGCCTGAGCCTGGATGCCGGAAATTGATAGCAGTTAATCTATCATCGGTCTCCAGATGTAAAACAGGCTATTTTCGACTTGTTTAGCGGCTGGCTCATCAACATAATAGCCGTTTTGGTCGAGTCTTTAATCATGCGCGGCAATACGGTCCCGTTACTACTCCTGCTACTACTCACAATGGTCATCGCAGCCTGCGGCAATAAGGGACCTTTGACATTGCCCGAAGAAGACAAAAAAACCCAGAAGGATAGCTAGCCCACGCCGGAATGTGATATCTGTGGATCATTTCAATTACAAGGACAATAACCTGTATTGCGAAGATGTCGCAATCAGCACGCTGGCCGAAACCTACGGCACACCGCTGTACGTCTATTCGCGCGCGACGCTGGAACGTCACTGGCACGCGTTTGATACGGCCCTCGCCGGTCGCGAACACCTGGTCTGTTACGCGGTAAAGGCTAATTCAAATCTCGCGGTGTTGAATGTGCTGGCACGACTGGGTTCGGGTTTTGATATTGTATCGGGCGGTGAACTGCAGCGCGTGCTGCGTGCCGGTGGTGATCCGGGCAAGATTATATTTTCCGGGGTTGGTAAGCTCGCTGCAGAAATGAAGCTGGCGCTTGAATCCGGAATTCATTGTTTTAACGTCGAGTCGGAGCAGGAACTCGACCAGTTAAATGAAATAGCGGGGCAAAACCAGCAACTTGCGCGCGTCTCGTTTCGGGTCAACCCGGACGTCGACGCAAAAACACATCCGTACATTTCGACCGGGTTGAAAGAAAATAAATTTGGTATCAGCTTTAAAGATGCCGAACGTATTTACCTGAAAGCCGAGAGCCTGCCACATATCGATGTAATCGGTATTGATTGCCATATCGGGTCACAATTGACCGAGTTATCACCTTATGTCGATGCCCTCGAGCGTCTGCTCGTTCTGGTACAGAATTTGAAAGCAAAAGGTATAGAGATCAGGCATCTGGACCTCGGCGGTGGGCTCGGTATCCGCTACAAGGATGAAACACCACCGTTACCAGAGGAATGGTTGGGTGCATTACGAAATCAGTTGAACGATTTTGACGGAATCGTGGTAATCGAGCCCGGTCGCGCAATTTCCGGAAACGCCGGGGTACTGGTGAGTCGGGTAAGCTACCT
>CAXMNA010000150.1:0-4027 GCA_964194715.1 uncultured Gammaproteobacteria bacterium | reverse complement strand
ATAGGTCTGCCCGGCGCAATCGCGGCAAAACTGGCTTACCCGGATCGTACCGCGCTGACTGTTACCGGTGATGCCGGGTTTTTGATGAATTCGCAGGAAATCGAAACTGCCCTTCGCATCGGCGTCGCGATAGTCATCCTGGTATGGAACGACAGCAAGTACGGTTTGATCAAATGGCACCAGGATCGTCGCTTCGGTCGCGATACGCAAATCGGTTTCAATAATCCAGACCTGGTGAAGTATGCCGAAAGCTTCGGTGCAAAGGGTTACCGGGTGGAAAAAGCAGGTGATTTGCTGCCTGTGCTGAAACAGGCCATTGCCGACGATACGGTGGTGCTGATCGATTGCCCGGTTGATTATTCCGAAAATATGAAGTTAACCGAAAAGCTCGGCAACCTGGTTTGCCCGATCTGATAGTCGAGCTAAGCGTTGAATTTGGGTTGGCGTTTATCCAGGAAGGCGTGAATTCCCTCCTGACCGTCTTTGCCGGAATTTCTTTAACTCATCGTGCAACCAGTCAGCGTTATTTTGCGCAGGCATATTTGGACAAAGAATCTTATATTTTTTCCCGGACATTGTACTCCTGGTCGCCGAGTATTTTATGAAATCTTCCGCCGATTTAATTTTATCGATAAAGTATTGGTACTTTTTATTAATGTGACCTTGTGCCTCGATCCCGCCATAAAGAGTTCCATTGCGTTCGAATTTGCATGAAGTGTTAGCCACGAAGTCCAGTAAATGCTCTATCTCCTTCTGCGTATCGGCCAATGCTCCAGCCGATACAACAACTAGTAAAATGACAAGGAATTTAATTATTTTATCAGGCATGATTTGATCTTACGGCTTCCAGGTAACCTGACAATGGTTATTTTAAGCTTTAATTTCGGACAGCCTTCGAAGCGTGTATGCTGCGCGTTCTAATTTTCCGTGATCTAGCCCGTATATTGTATGTTCAAATTACCATTCAGGCACTGGTCCAGTTTCTCCAGGGCGGTATTTCTCATCCTGCTCGCTATCTTTCTGTTTGATTCGCAGGGCGCGATCATCAAACACATAGGTGATCGGTACCCGGTGCCACAGATCGCTTCGTTTCGAAACCTGTTCGGTTTTATCCCGAGTATTTTAATTCTGTACTTATCAGCAGAATGGCACGAGCGCGGTAGAAAAATTATCATTGTGCAATGGCGCCTGGGTCTGATTCGTGGCCTGTTTATAGCTGGCGCCCAGTACTGTTTTTATCTGGCGATCACAAAAATGGAGCTCGCCACTGCGACCACGCTGACCTATATCGGTCCCGTATTCATAACATTACTGTCGATACCCATACTGAAACACTCGGTGGGGCTGTGGCGCTGGCTGGCGGTTGGAATAGGATTTCTGGGCGTATTGCTGATTATGCGACCAGGCGCGGAAGTTTTTACTCCTTATTCACTGCTGCCGGTTGGGGCCGCGTTTGGCTATACCCTGGCGATAGTCACCTCTAAATTATTCGATGACGATGTACCCACCCCGATCATTAATATGTACTCGGCTCTCGGGGCAATGACCGGTTCTGTCGCCATATTATTTTCCACTACCGGCTACATTCCAATTGATTCGCCGGTGGACTGGTTTTGGTTGGTAGCGATGGGAATGGTTGGCGGTTGCGCTGTGCTGTTGATGGTCAGTGCCTACCGTTTGACGCGTCCGGGTAATCTCTCGCCGTTTGAATATTTCGGTATTCCGTTTTCGTTTATCCTGGGTTGGGTATTTTTTGGAGAAGCGCCGTTTGAGCGACTGGTTCCAGGCGTTTTATTCGTGGTTGCAGGCGGTTTGATCATTGCCTGGCGCGAACGTAAAAAACACATCAGCGCGGCCCAGGCTGTCGTCAAGTAACATTACCCCAGCCGGTGGATTCGGCATGCGAATTATAGGTGAAAAAAACCTTGGTCACGGTTTTTTGAATGTCCCAGGTTAATCGTTCTCCCCTGCGCGTAAAGATGCTATCGCCGGGACCGCATTCGATCGTTTCGCCATCGTCGCGCGTGATAGTTAAAAGCCCACTGATCACGGTTTGCAGTTCATCGCCTAGCTCGGTGCAGGTGAATGCGCCTTCGGTACACGACCAGATACCCATTCGGTGTTGTCCCTCGTTGGTGCCGAGGTCTAGACGTCCGAAGGCCTGTGGATTACCACGTATGATTTCGTAATTTGATGCCTCGCCTTCGAATGGCCAGGGATTCAGATCGTGGATAATATTTTTTAACGGATATTTTTGCATTGTTATCACTCAACGGGGGCAATCGTTATGACACCACCCAAAAGCTGATTCATCGGTGACTCCGAGACTGTTCCTGGCGGTTTCATAGTCTTCAGAAGCTTGATGCAGGTGAACCTCTATGGTCTCGATATCGGAGCGTAGGAAACCCAGTTTCGAGGCTTCCTTTTCTTTCATTGGCGGTTGCCTTCCGCCACTATCGTTGCTATTCCGGATTTTCTCGAAAAGAGCTTTAAGTCGTGCAATTCCGTGAATAGCACCTGACAGCCGTAAACGTAGTAACAGGAACGCGGCAGTCGAAAAGATGATCAGGAGCAGGAGCGTAACCGACGCGATGTGCCTGACAACACCCGCAGAGTGCGCGTTGAATTCTGCTTTGGGATAAACCACGACAATATTTCCCACCGTGGAGCCGGCGGCATTGCTAATGCTAATTCCGCTGAAGAGTTCGGTATCACTTTCGACACTCCATTCACTGGTCTCAGCCAACGATTGCGCCAGTACCACTTCATCCGGTACTTTATCTGGATTAGCCGGGTCGGTCGTATGAACGATGATGCCGGACGGGTTAAACGCATGGATTGCGACAATACGGGGGTCGGTCTGTTGGCCCCGTTCCAGGATCGGGCGAGCGTTGCGTACCATCGATATGGGCAGCCCGAGATTGACAACCGACTTAAAGGAATCAGCGGTGGTTTGCGCGACAACGGAAAGGCGCTGGCGAATCAGGTCGGAGTAGAGCGCGTTGTGCTGAAGCGACGAGAATAACGCCAGAACAATAAGGACCGTGGCGATAATCGCAGTAAAGGTAACCCAGCTACGCCACAAGATGAACATCGATATAAAAACGGGCCCGCTGGCAATTGATAATGGCCCTTCATATTAGCATAGCCACTAATCATGGGCGCAAGATAGCGCTGTATTTTAGTAATCAGGATGTTTATGCTTCCTACAAAATTTCAACACACGCTATACCATGCATGAAATTGCCTTTGACCTGCTGATTCTGCTTACGGGTGTCTGGTTGGTCGCGGTCACACTGCGGCCACTCGGCCTGCCGACTACGCGCTTTCAGTGAGCCAGGTGGCAGGGCAACTGCTCGCCCATCACATTCTGGGTGAGATGGTATCGCAGCAGACCCGCATCAAGCTTGTCAAGCTCGCTGCCGGCAGGCTAGTCGGGCGTCACCCGCTCGAATCGGAAATTCGCGAACGCAGTGGGTGCAGCGTGGTTGCAGTTGAACGTGCCGGTGAAATTATCCTGGATATTCCGTCGTCGTTTGTTCTCGCCGAAGACGATCAACTCTACGTTTGCGGCACGGCCGAGGCATTTACCCGCTATCACGAGGAATTCCCGTCATCGGTATGATTCGCCGGTAAGTCAACCCCACACTTACCCCATGGCTGGGAGTGTGGATAGCTGTTCGATACCACCAAAAAAGGCTTTTTTGCGGTGACCTGTTCACCCGACCCGGCATTAGTACGGCCTGAATAGTCAACTCGACCTTGTCGTCGCTCCTTCTGGTATGCTTTAATTTAAACTAGACCAGTGTTCGGCTCACGAGCGCAGCGCAAGGGAGAAACAATCTTGGCAAGCGAAAATTTCTACAATATCGACGATCTCTCGCAGGGGATCTCTCGGCAGTTAGCCGAGGGGATCACGACACGAGTTTTCCCGGGCGAGCAGGCGATGCTGTCGCTGGTGCGTTGCGAGGCGAATTCGGCCGGCAACATCCATTCGCATGCCGAGGAGCAATGGGGAGTGTGCCTC
>CAXMNA010000149.1:0-1926 GCA_964194715.1 uncultured Gammaproteobacteria bacterium | reverse complement strand
GCTTGTTCCTTTGCACCGAAGGCGCAGACAAACCAGTCAAGACCAGTCAGGTCGCAGGCAAGAAAGGGGTCCAGATCGGTCGGATACGACTGAAAATCGACAGCGTATCGGCCCAGCACGAAAAGCACACAGCGATGAGATACCGGTATCACGCCGCTCTGTTTTAGCTTAAGAAACTGGACCAGTTCTTCATCTGAAAACAGAATATGCTGAATATGGACCCCGGCTTCAATGGTCCAGGCATAAAATTTTTCGGCAAACTGGAGCTCGGTAAAATTGACCGTTATCTCTTTTAATGCAACGCTGGCCATTTCGGGCACTACCGCCTTTACACAATCGACTTGTTGTGTCGGCGTATAGATACCAACTGCCTCAGTTGTCATCTGCACCAGCATCTCCGGGGCCTGGTGTTTCAACTCGGCGATTAATTCCTGGTACAGACCCTCGTCTAGCAGGTGTTGGTCCTGTTCACCGCGTACGTGCGCATGCAGTATCGTGGCGCCTTCGGCATGACATAGAACAGTTTCGTCGACAGTCTCTTTAATTGAAACCGGCAGGGCCGGGTGGTCGCGACGCGTTTTACGCGCACCGTTTGGTGCGACCATGATAATCGTCGGTGTCATATTTGGATTATTTCAATACAGCCTGTACTGCAACATCGAGCTTGCCGAGAATTTCATCGATATGATTGTCCTCGATGATAAATGGCGGCGCGAGCAGCACATGATCGCCCTGTTTGCCATCGATGGTGCCACCCGCCGGGTAACAGATCAGTCCGGCCTCAAATGCCGCCTTTTTGAATGCGGTGTTAATGCCGAGGCCCGGGTCAAATGCCGCTTTGGTTTCCCGGTCCTGCACAAACTCCAGTCCGAGGAACAATCCCCGGCCGCGAATATCACCAATATGTGGGTGGTTAGCAAACTGATCCTTGAGTCCCTGCATCAGTCGATCACCCTGGGATTGTACGCGCGCTATTAATTTTCGATCCAGAATCGCACTGACTACCGCATGCGCTGCCGCGCAGGCGACCGGATGTCCGAGATAGGTATGCCCGTGCTGGAAGAATCCCGAGCCATTTTCGATCGCCGCGTAGATTTCGGCGCTGCACAGCATCGCACCTATCGGCTGGTATCCAGCACCGAGGCCCTTGGCGATGGTGGTAATGTCGGGAACTATATCCTCCTGTTCGCAGGCGAACAGGCTACCGGTGCGTCCCATACCGCACATGACTTCGTCGAGGATCAGTAATACGCCGTACTGGTCGCAGATTTCGCGGATACGAGTGAAATATCCCTTCACCGCCGGTACCGCGCACATCGTCGCACCCACCACCGGTTCGGCAACAAACGCCATCACCTGTTCGGCCCCGAGGCGGTTTATTTCAGCTTCGAGTTCGTTGGCAACGCGTTGGCCATATTCGAACTCGGACTCTTGATCAGTTTTTCCCCGGTAGGCATAACAGGGAGAGATATGCGAGGTGTCGATCATCAACGGTACGAAGGGTTTACGCCGCCAGGTATTACCGCCAGCCGCGAGTGCCCCGAGCGTGTTGCCGTGATAACTTTGCAAACGGGCAATCACCCTGTGACGTTGCGGCTGTCCAATTTCGAGAAAATACTGTCGCGCGAGTTTGAGTGCCGCTTCTATTGCCTCTGAACCACCCGAGACCAGGTATACCCGGTCTATAGTACCGGGCGCATTTTGAATCAGTAGCTCGGCCAGCGATTCAGCGGCATCGCAACTAAAAAACCCGGTATGCGCAAACTCCATGCGGTCGAGCTGTGCCTTGATAGCGTCGATAATTTCCGCGTCGCCGTGTCCGAGACAGGATACCGCCGCGCCGCCGGAACCATCGAGGTACTGCTTGCCCTGCTGGTCGTAGAGATAAACACCCTCGCCCCTGACCGCGATCGGTGGTACTGATTT
>CAXMNA010000148.1:0-20570 GCA_964194715.1 uncultured Gammaproteobacteria bacterium | reverse complement strand
CTATCCCGCTGTCTATCATCGGCGTATTGTTTTACATGCAGGTCATGGGATATTCGATCAACCTGTTAACGTTGCTGGCCATGGTTATGGCAATCGGCTTGCTGGTCGATGATGCAATACTGGTAGTAGAAAATATTTACCGCCATATCGGTGAAGGATTACGGCCGATGCAGGCGGCGTTACAGGGTGCGCGCGAAATTGCGAAACCGGTTATCGCAACCACGATCGTACTTTGCGTGGTCTATGCCCCGATTGGTCTTCTCGGCGGTCTAACCGGTGTATTGTTCAAGGAATTTGCATTTACACTGGTCGGCACCATTATCATTTCGACCATCATCGCGCTGACACTGTCGCCGATGATGTGTTCGCGGCTACTCAAGCCCACCATTTCCAACAATGCTTACGCGCGCTATGTAAGCGATCTGTTCGAGAAAATACATCGTCGCTATGAAAATGCCCTCGCCAATTCTTTGAAGACGCGCTCCGTCACGATCGTCTTCGTGATAGCTGTGGTCGTGATGCTGGTGGCCATGTTCCAGTTTGTTCAGAAAGAACTCGCACCGGAAGAAGATCAGGGTGTGATCTTCACCTTCTCGCAGGCACCCGATCACAGCAGTCTCGATTACCTGAACAAGTACACCGCACCCTACATCGAAATATTCCGCAAGTACGAAGATGAATATCAATCTTCTTTTATGGCGAACGGTTTTACCGGGCCCACGGTATCCTTCGCTGGCATGTTGTTAAAGCCATGGGAGGATCGCAACCTGACTGCGATGGAAATGATCCCGGAAATTCAGCTGGCGCTTGATCAGCAACCCGGATTGCAGAGTTTCGCATTTAATCCACCCTCGCTCCCCGGCGCCAGTGGCAACACCCCGGTAGAATTCATTCTCAAGACCCAGCAGGGCTACGATCAGTTGTACGGGGTGGTGCAACAGGTCCTTAACAAAGCCCGTGAGAGTGGCAAATTTTTCTTTATCAAAAGTGACTTCAATTTCAGCAAGCCGGAAATACGGGTCACCATAGATCGCGAACGCGCCGACTCGATGGGTATTTCGATGCGTGAAATCGGTCAGACCCTGGGGGTAATCCTGGCCGAAGGGTATGTCAGCCGCTTCAACCTGGCCGGGCGCAGTTACAAGATTATCCCCCAGGCGCGGCGCGAGGAACGTCAAAATGCCGAAATCGTCAGCCAATATTTTGTCTACTCCGACCGGGGCGAGCAAATCAACCTGTCAACGCTGGTTGACATCGACTATACCTCGGTGCCCCGCGAACTGATGCAGTTCCAGCAACAAAACGCCGCCAAGATCGACGCGGTGCCGGGCGTACCGCTCGGTGAGGCGTTGCAAGTACTGCGTGAAATAACTGAAGAAGTTGCTCCAGCGGGTTACACCTTCGACTACCAGGGACAGTCCCGCCAGTTGATCCAGGAGGGATCGGTACTGGCACTCACGTTCGGATTCGCGATTGTCGTCGTATTTCTGGTATTGGCCGCGCAATACGAGAGCTTGCGTGACCCATTCATCATCCTGACAACGGTGCCGTTGGCAATGTTTGGCGCCTTGATACCGATGTTCCTGTCGCAGGTGTCGATGAATATTTACAGCCAGGTCGGACTGATCACGCTAATCGGATTGGTCAGCAAACACGGTATTCTGATTGTCGAATTCGCCAATGAAATGCAGAAAAACGAAAACCTTTCACCGGTCGATGCCGTGATCAAGGCCGCCTCAATCCGGCTACGACCAATCCTGATGACGTCTTTTTCTACGGTTATTGGAATTATGCCGCTGGTTGTTGCCAGCGGTGCGGGTGCCGCGAGCCGACAGTCGATTGGCATCACTATTGTCTGCGGTTTTGCGATCGGTACCCTGTTCACCCTGTTTGTGCTGCCGGTAGTTTACACGTTCTTTGCCGGCGATCACCGACCAACAGTTGTTACCGGTGAAGAATTGTTACCTGCTCAACTAGTTTAACCCGTCGCGCAAGTGGGCCGACTCGGCCAGCACCCACTCGCGGAACGCGGCCACTTTTTCAATACGTGCCTTGTGCGGCGTCGTGACCAGGTGGTAATTCAATTTTACCGGCAAGCGTGCCGTGAACGGTTGTACCAGGTTTCCGGCTGCAATTTCGGGATCCGCCATAACACTGGCCACGAGTGCGACTCCCTGCCCTTCCATGGCTGCCTGGAATAGTAAATCAGACTGGTTGAAATAAATGCCGTGATCGGAATCGACACCTTCCGCGTCGACAACCCTGAGCCACATTGCCCAATCCGGCCAGCCCGGATCCAGTTCATCGTAGTTACTATGCAATAACGTAAAATTTTTCAAGTCAGAAACTTTTTTTAATCCTTTGCCCTTGCGGATTAAATCCGGGCTACAGACTGGAATAAGATCAAACGAAAACAAAAACACGGTGTCGAGTTCGGGATATACCCCATCGCCAAAACGTATACCGACATCGATATCTTCATGCTTGAAATCAACCAGGCGATCGGAAGTATCAATGCGAACATCGATGTTCGGATGCAATGATTTGAATCTTGCCAGTCGCGGAATCAACCACTTGGAAACAAATGATTGTGCCGATGTAATGGTCAACGGACCATCGCTACGTTTCTGGCGCACCAGGTTGACCGCATCGTTAAATTGCTCAAAGCCCGCGCTGATCATCGGCAGAAACAGTTGGCCAGCGTCTGTCAGGACAATTAGTCGGTTCATCCGTTTGAATAGCTTGATTTCGAGATACTCTTCCAGCATTCGGATTTGCTGGCTAATTGCACCTGGGGTGACGTTTAAGTCCCGCGCTGCCTCGGTGAAGCTCAAATGTCGACCGGCAGCTTCAAAGGCTTGTAGTGATTTCAATGGGGGCAATCTATTCATGTTAGTTTTTCTAAATCGAAAGTTAAAATATATCGTTTGTGAGCACCTATATCAAACACTATATTAGTCCCGTGCCAAATGAACTTATTAACTTTCTATGAGGATAACTAAAATGAAATTACTTCAATTCGCAGTTGCATCAATTGTTGATGCCAATACAGATCACGGACTCGTACATTCCGGTGGTAGCATAGATTACTCTGCGGCAGAACGTCACGGGCGTACCATTCGAGCCAACACAGTTGCATCGCTGATCAGCTTATTCAAAGGTCGGATTAGCAACGCAATTTCAACTCGCAGAGCACGAGCTCTGAAACGTCGCGGTCTGGCGGACCTACTTCGCCTGAATGATCGACTGCTTAGAGATATCGGGCTCACACGGGGAGACCTGGCAGCCGTCAAGCTGGGGCATACTACCCTTGCAGAACTCTCTCCACTGCGCCGAGCCGGCAACGTAGATGATACGCTAAACCTGACAGTACCCGTTCAGGTAAATGGACAGGTCCAGGATATCAATGCCGTCAACGAAGCGCACTATGCCGAGAAAAAATACGCATGAAGAAACCCGACAGGGGTCGGAATCAGGAACCGATTTCGACCCCTCAACCCTGCAACTTTTCGTCCATCCAGGAATTGACCAGATATCGAGCAATCGAATCGCGCCGTGGTAGACAGAAATAATCTCCGTCGTCACCCCACTCCCCAAACTCTTTTAACTGCTCAGCTTCAAACCAGTGAGCCTCTTCTATTTCGTCACCGTCTACTACGATATCCCGCGTCAGGGCCTCGGCCCTGAAACCCAACATAATTGAAGACGGGAAGGGCCATGGCTGCGATGCCTGGTATTCAATTTTGCCAACCTCGATACCACATTCCTCAAAAACCTCACGTGCAACCGTCTCTTCCAGGCTTTCCAGCGGATCAACGAAACCTGCCAGGGTCGACATCATGCGGCTCGGAAAGCGCGAGTTACGCGCTAGCAGGCAACGAGGTTTTTGTGGATCCGAGTGATCTTCGACCAGCATGATTACCGCCGGGTCGGTACGCGGAAAATGCAGGCGAGCACAATCGCTGTTGCTACAACGGCGCATGTGTCCCCCGTTTTCGCTTTGCGTCGAACTACCGCAAATACCGCAGTAGCGGTGGTTCCGATTCCAGAAAAGCAATCCCCGTGCATACGCGAGTTGCGCGGCCTGCTGGGACTCGAGTAGCCAGCCGACGTCGCGCAAATCAACAAACTCATTGCCGCCCACGTAAGCTGCAAGTGCATTCTCGTCGTGACTGGAAACATCGAGCGCGAATATAGGACAGTGGTGATCCAGGCCCAAAAACACTAATTGTTCAGAATCGCCTGCCAGGCTTCCGATTTCGGCCTTTGTCAAATGAATCACTTGCGGCGTATCCGTCTCTCGATCACGCCAGCACATCAGGCTTTTATCGTTTCTTAAAATAAATACGCGGCACTGCTGTTGTGCCCATTGTTGTTCCAGCCATACTTGATCCTTGCGTGATTCGCTGGCTCGATCAAGATTTAATTCGCGGTAATAAATCACCGCGTTAGCTTATCACGAATTACTGCCGACTCTCGGCACGAATCCTGCGCCTTTTTGATCCTGAAGAATTCCAGTCAGGAAGGGTTTTGTTTTCGGTAGTCGTTGATCGCCTGTTCCAGTTCATCAAATTCTTCGCAACCAAAAAAGCAATCCTCATCCAGCACCCCAAGTCGCTCCTCGGCTTTCTCAATTTGCCCGAGCTTCAGATAAAGCTCACCCAGGTATTCATTGGCACCGCGGTGTTCAGGATCAATTTTCAATGCTTTTAGATAATGATCTAGTGCAATATCAAGGTGGTCCAGTTTTAGATGGCTATAGGCCACCAGGTTCAGCAAATCAGCATCGCCTGGTACGTCACGCAAAGCCTGGTCCAGCTTGGTAATCGCCTGCTGGTATTTCTCATCGTCGATCAGGTCCTGGAAAGGGGCAAGCTTCGAACTACTCCCGCTATCGCCACCATCGGCATAAACTGGATTAACACCGAAGCCGGCTAGCACCAGCGCCATTAAGCAGATTATAATTTTTTTCAATTTTGCACCTCAAACTTTGAACCTGGTTATCAGGAATAAGTTCCCACCTGCAGCCAGCTAAACGATCACGGCAGCAGATCTGAGATCTTTTAGCTGTTGCTCGTTTAAACCCAGCAAGCCCTCGAGTACTTCACGATTATTATGCCCTAGCGCTACTCCCGGCCAACGCGTGGCGCCAGGCGTACGCGAAAGCCTGGGCACTAGCGCCGGGATCTTCAACGGCTGACCATCGATATCGACGGTTTCGAACAGTCCACGAGCATTGAAGTGCGGGTCGTTAAGCATATCTTCGACATTGTATATTGGGCCAGCGGGTACTCTCGCATTATCCAGTTGGTCGAGCAAGTGAGTCGAATCTTGTGAGGCGCACCATTGCGATAAAGCGGCATCGATTTCAGCTACGTGTTCGACCCGCCCGGGATTCGTCGTCAGGCGTTGATCTTCGGCCATCTCGGGATGACCGGCCGCAACCATCAGGCGCTGAAATATCGAATCGCCGTTACCACCAATGACTATAAACTTGCCATCTCGGCAGCGGTAGGTATTGGTTGGCACAATTCCAGTGACGGTGCTACCAGAAGGTTCTCGAATTACCCCGTTACCATCATATTCTGGAACCACCGCTTCCATCAGATTGAACATTGATTCAACCAGAGCCACGTCTATAACCTGCCCGGCACCACTACTCTGTTTTTCCAGCAAGGCCATGGTAATGCCCAGCGCAGCGTGGATACCGGAAATCGTATCGCCAATACTCAGATTGGGCCGCACCGGTGCGCTGCCCGGATGACCGTTGACGTAACGAAAGCCACTCATACCCTCGCAAACTGATGCAAAACCAGGCTTACTCGCGTACGGACCGTCTTGCCCATATCCAGATATACGTGCGTACACCAGCCCAGGATTACTGTTTTTGAAATCCTCCGGCCCGAGTCCCCATTTCTCGACCACTCCGGGCCTGAAATTTTCGATTACTACATCCGCTTTTTCAATCAATTGCCGTACCAGGTCGATACCCTGCTCGGTCTTCAAATCTATCGTCACTGATTTCTTGTTGCGCGCCAGTGAACGCCACCAGAGGGATGTATCACCTCGCATTTCACGCCAGCGTCGAATTGGATCGCCACCGATTGGTGGCTCGATCTTGATAACCTCGGCACCGAAATAGCCCAGCATGCACCCGGCAAACGGCCCAGCCAGTAACTGGCCCAGTTCGATAACACGATATCCCGCGAGCGGTCCCGATGGATTCATAAAGTACCCCATTTCGTTAAAATGCCTTGCGAAATGGTACGCAGGATTATCGTGTGTGGCCAGCTGAAACAATCGATCTAGCGTTTTCTAGTGCTCCAGTATTCACCCAAATCCTGCAAATGGTGGCACAGGCCTAGCGCCATTCGGTTTGGGGCGTTACCGCGCGTAACCGCGAGCAAAATTTTATGTGGTTGATCGTTTCAAGCACTGGGAACATAGCGGACATATCACGCTGATGAATGTGGAGCGCTCGCGCCTCGCCGACTACGCCTCCGACATGCTATGACTACAGGCTAGTCGGCTAAGGTAATGCCAGAGGTATCCGGCGGTGGCGGTTCGGGCTCCTTCTTGGCATCGCTGAGATCACTACCCACCGGAGCAATATCAAAGCCGGTAATATCGATATTGGGTTCTTCAGGTTCCTTGTAATCATCTTGCAACTCACTGCCAACCGGCGCGATCGATACCGCCAGATCTTCGATTTGATCTCCGGATATTCCGAGCGGATCGGTTTGAGGTGGTGGTGTAGCTTCACCGTCATAGTTGGATTCAAATTCCTGTGACACCGGTGCGGCCCCAGCTGCAGGTTTAGCAGGAGGAACTGCCGGCGTCGCAGCTGCTGGTGTTTCTCCACCAGGAGAGTTTATTTCGCATTCGGCACCGGCACGATTGAGCGCGGCTTTATACTTCGCTGCGGTAGCCTGGTCGAGGTTTTTCTTGATAACGATGCGTTTGCCAGAAAACAATTGTGCCAATTTGGCATCATCGGCATTGAACATTTTGCCGACATTAACTTTGACTTCTTCCAGATTCGCACCTTCGATGATCTGGCCGGAAAAAGCGACTTCGAATAATTGATCACTCATGTCATGATTCCCTTAACTGCTGCACTATACTATAGACCAAATTCTAGCATTCGGAACAATGACTAAAAATACTGAAATTACGCGCCTCACTCCTCACGGCAGCATGGATATCCTGTCGCAGCTCGAAGTAAGCCAGCTAAAAAGAGGCAACGAGACCGATGGCCTTTATGAAAGATTTCGACGCTGCTCACTCGCGGTATTGAACGTGGATAGCACCACCGATGACGCTCGTGAAGTGCTCGAGCGCTATCGAAACTTTGAAATTCGCGTGGTACAGCAGGAGCGCGGAGTTAAGCTCGAGATCGAAAATGCACCAGAGAGTGCATTCGTTGATGGAAAGATCGTTACCGGAATCCAGGAACAATTGTTTGCGGTGCTGCGGGACGTCTCGTATGTTAAAAACAAGATCGCATCTAATCAGATCTTCGATGTTAACACCAGTGAAGGGATCACCAACGTGGTGTTCCATATCCTGCGCAATGCACGCATACTCATTCCGGAAACCGAACCGAACCTGGTTGTTTGCTGGGGCGGACATTCGATCGGTCGAACCGAGTATGACTATTGCAAAGATGTGGGGTACCAGCTCGGCCTGCGCAATCTGAATATCTGTACCGGCTGTGGTCCCGGCGCCATGAAAGCGCCAATGAAAGGTGCCGCAATTGGTCACAACAAACAGCGTATCGGCCGCGGTCGTTACGTCGGACTGACCGAACCCGGTATTATCGCCGCCGAATCCCCTAACCCGATTGTCAATGAACTCGTCATACTGCCAGATATCGAAAAACGCCTCGAAGCTTTCGTACGTGCCGGCCATGGCATAATCGTGTTTCCGGGAGGGGTTGGCACCGCCGAGGAAATTCTCTTTATCCTCGGCATCCTGCTCAACCCTGCGAATCAACATATTCCGTTTCCGTTAATTCTGACCGGCCCAGCCAGCGCGAGCGATTATTTCAAACAAATAGACGAGTTTATCAAGCTTACGCTCGGACAAGAAGCGCAGGAACACTACAGCATCATCATCGATGACTCCACCAAGGTCGCACGTGAAATGGTTGCCGGGCTCGAATCGGTGCGCAATTTCCGGCGTGAGCATGCTGATGCCTATTACTTCAACTGGATCTTGAACGTCGACCACCAGTTTCAGAAACCGTTTGATCCGAGTCATGAAAATGTTGCCTCCCTCAACATCAGTCGCGATCAGCCTTTACATTTACTCGCAGCCGATCTGCGCCGTGCATTTTCGTCGATAGTGGCCGGTAATGTAAAAGCGGACGGTATTCAGCGGATCGAGAAAAATGGCCCTTTTAACATCAATGGCGAGAAAAAAATCATGCAATCGCTGGATGATTTACTGCATTCCTTTGTCGATCAACGACGCATGAAAGTGCCTGGTAAAAACTACACCCCTTGTTATAACCTGCATAAGCAGTAACAATTCTGCCGCATGATAAACCGGCATAGGGACCGGTAGGTGTTCGATTAAGTCAATCGCAATAAAAAATCGACCACGTATAGCGATGCAAGTTATCGACAGCGCAGACATGATAGGCGATCAAATCGAATTCGACTGAATTCGTAGCAGCTGCCTTTCGACCCGAATTCCGTTAATGCAATAAGTAACGACACTGACAAATACAATTGCACTGCCGATCAAGGTGAGCCAGCTCGGTGTTTCACCCACCCCGATCCAGACCCAAATTGGACCGAGAATCGATTCGGTCAATGAGAATAGTGCGACTTCGGACGCCATGATATAGCGCGCCGCAACCGTAAAACACCAGAACCCGATACCAAACTGCAGGCATCCCATGGTAATCGCGATCGCCAGGTCGTGGTTCGAAATTACAAAAGACTCAACAAAAAAGGCCGCAACGCCACCCATCACGAGACCACTGAGACAGGTTGCGGGCAGCATATCGGTTCCGCGTTTATCGCGAATAATCAACAGGAATGCGACAAACGACGCGACCACGCCGAGCGCAGCAACATTACCTGCCCAACGTCCTTCGATCAGGCCATCGGCAAACATCAGGCCGATACCGGCGAGCGATACCAGCATCGCAATTACGCCGAAGCGAGAAGTTCGTTCCCCTAGCACTAACCAGGCCGCGAAAGCGGTCGCCAGTGGCGCGGCACCGATGATAAACACCGCGTTGGCAACCGTGGTCAGCAGGATTGCGAAGATATAACAAATGGAACCGAGCCCAAGTACCAATGCCGCCCAGATACCAGGCTTGCCAATCGCGAGGAATGCGCGACCGATACCCGAACGATAGCGGATCAACAACAGTAAAAACAGTGTTAGCGAGAAGGTAAAACCCCGATAAAACAACACTTGCCAACCGCTCGCTGACTCGATGTTACGTAACAGGATTCCCGAGGTACTGAGGAAAAAACCGCCGATGATAACCAGCGTTACCCCGTAACTGTAGCGACGCTCCACTAGGGAACCTTGACCACCGCCCTGCCCCTGATTTTACCAGCCAGAATATCTTCCGCTGCTTGCGGTAAATCTGCAAAATCCAGATCAAAAGACAAGCTATCAAGCAAATTCAGATCAAGATCGGAAGCCAACCGCTGCCAGGCGATCTTGCGCTTCGCGATCGGTGCCATTACCGAATCGATGCCATACATCGAAATGCCACGCAGTATGAAAGGCGCAACCGTAGTCGGCAGGTTCATCGACTCGGCCAAACCGCAAATAGCTGCCGCACCGCCGCGTTTGAGCTGGCTGAGGACATTGGCAAGCGTGTTGCCCCCAGCCACGTCGATCGCCCCAGTCCAGAGCTCCTTGCCCAGCGGCCGCGCGTTATCGGCAAAACCTGCACGATCAAGCACATCCGCAGCACCCAGACCCGTTAAAAAATCTTTCTCATTCATCCGCCCGGTAGTAGCCACCACGCGATGCCCAAGTCGACTCAGGATAGCGACGGCAACGCTGCCAACCCCACCCGATGCCCCGGTGACCAGGATATCGCCTTCGCCGGGTTCGATTCCATGGCCTTCCAGCGCCATGATGCTCAACATTGCGGTATACCCCGCGGTTCCAATCGCCATCGCATGGCGTGGATCCAGGCCATCCGGTAGCGGTACCAGCCAGTCACCATTGACGCGCGCTTTTTGCGCGTAGCCGCCAGAGTGCTCTTCGCCGACACCGAATCCGTTCAATATCACGCGATCGCCGACGCTGAATTCTGCATGGCTCGATTCTGTAACCGTGCCGCTAAAATCGATTCCGGGCGTAAGTGGAAACTTACGAATAATCGGCGACCTACCGGTTAGCGCCAGGCCATCCTTGTAGTTAAGAGTGGTATATTCGACCTGGACCGTGACGTCCCCGTCCATCAAATCACTATCGTTTAACTGGGTTAGCACGCAACGCTGACCCTCATCATTTTTTCCAACCTGGTAAGCCTGAAACTGTTCTAACATGCATCAACTCCATGAAATGCGTGTGTAATACAAATTCATGTTAAAGTAATTGTTCGGCAAATGCATCACCAATCTCCGAGTAAATCAATGCAGGAAAACCTAATCGTCAAGGCCAGTATTTCCAAACAGATTGCCGAACAATTACGCGCTGCAATTGTTGCCGGACAGTTAAAAATCGGGCAACGTTTGCCCACCGAGGATGAATTGGCGCAACGCTATGGTGTTTCGCGCCCGAGCGTGCGCGAGGCGTTGAAGCGGCTCGCCGCACAGAACCTGGTGCGCGCTAAGCGTGGCCCGACGGGTGGTAATTTTGTAGTACAACCGAGTTACGCAGAACTGGCCGAATCTCTAAGCGGCGCTGCCACCCTGCTAGTTGGTATGGGGGCGCTTGGCATTGAAGAAATTATCGAGGCGCGGCGGACCTTGCAAGGCAGCTGTATCGAACTTGCCATTAACAATACGAATGATAACCATATCCAGAAAATCGAAGCCGCCCTGGCGCGTCAGCAAGATCCCGATATTAGCGACGAAGCATTTTGTCAGGCCGATGTTGCCTTCCACCGCGCGCTGGTCGATGCTACCGATAATGGCATGCTGCGTTTTGTCATGTATACCGTGATCGAAGCCCTGATACCGGTCACTAACATGGTGGTCACGGTGGTGCGTGAACGCAACGATATCGTCTCTTTGCACCGGCAAATGATCGAGCATCTTAAAAAGGGCGACACTAAGGAACTGAAAGCCAGGATGGATGAATTGCTCGATTATCTACTGCAAAAATTTGAGCAGGCGAGCGTCAGCAGAACTTAGGGCAAAGTGACGCTATCAGTGCTTAATAAAATATAGGCCGAGATGCCGGCTAGCACTAAAATAATCGTCAAACCGATCCCTGCCAGGCGCAGGTTAGCGGTACGATCCTGTTCAAAGCCTTGTATTAACAGATGAATTCGACGCAGCGCACTGGCTGCAAGTTTGTGCTTTTTGTAGTCTTCGACGACCTGCTCGGATCTCGATGTATCGTGTGACATAGCGCCTGTTTTTAACCGACATATCATCTTATAATGGACGTTGGATAGGACTTTTACAACTGTAACTGCTTCACAGAAAAACGAGACCATAAATTGATCCCCATCATTCTCTCCGGCGGCTCTGGTACCAGGCTATGGCCTTTGTCGCGCAAAATGTATCCGAAACAGTTTCTAAGCTTGCTGCACGATCAAACCATGCTGCAAAAAACATTGTCGCGCCTCGACGGGCTGGAGCACGCTGCGCCGATCGTTGTTTGTAACAATGAACATCGTTTCATCGTCGCCGAACAGGCAAGGCAGCTCGGTATCGAAAACTTATCGATCATCCTGGAACCCCTGGGCAGAAATACGGCACCTGCGATCGCGGTCGCTGCGATTCATGCCGCCGAGCTTGTCGATGATCCGATAGTGCTGGTACTTTCCGCGGACCATGTAATCCAGGATGAGAAGGCTTTTTGCGAGGCCGTTCGTCAAGCCCAGCCGCTTGCCGAGGCAGGCAAACTGGTGGCTTTCGGGATCGTCCCAACCCATGCCGCTACGGGCTACGGCTATATTAAACGCGGCAGCGTAGAAGGTGACGGTTATAACGTCGATCAATTCGTCGAAAAACCCGATAGCCATACCGCGCTGGAGTATCTCGCCACGGGCGAATATTACTGGAACAGCGGGATGTTCATGTTCAAGGCACAGGCCTATCTCGCAGAGCTTGAAAAATTTAAACCTGATATCGTCGCGCATTGCCGGCAAGCGGTTGGCAAGCTGCGAAAAGATTTAGGTTTCTTGCGGCTTGATGCGGAGGCATTTGGCAACTGTGAGTCCGATTCGATCGACTATGCCGTGATGGAAAAAACCGACCTGGTCTGCGTGGTACCGCTGGATGCCGGCTGGAGTGATATCGGCAGTTGGTCCACGCTGTGGGAACAGGGTAAAAAGGATGAAGCCGGGAACACGACTCACGGCGATGTCATAACATACGACACTGAAAATTCCTTAGTGCACGCTGAGAGTCGGCTGGTCGCCACGGTCGGGGTCAAAGACCTCGTTATCATCGAAACCCATGACGCGGTGCTGGTTGCGGACAAGGATCAGTCAATGGAAGTAAAACAGATAGTCGAGCGACTCAAGCAGGATGAGCGCGAGGAAGAGAACTTTCACCGTATCGTTTACCGGCCCTGGGGCAGTTTCGATTCGGTCGATGAAGGCGATCGTTACAAGGTCAAGCGCATTACTGTCAACCCCGGCGCGCGATTATCCAAACAAATGCATCATCATCGCGCCGAGCACTGGGTTGTGGTCAGAGGCATGGCACGGGTTTTTCGCAACGACGAGATTTTCGACCTGCATGAAAACGAGTCCATTTTCATTCCACTCGGCGCTACCCATTATATCGAGAATCCGGGCGTTATCCCGCTCGACATCATCGAGGTGCAGTCGGGTTCCTATCTTGGAGAAGACGACATCGTCCGTTTTGATGACATCTATGGGCGCAGTGACAAGAAGCAAGAGTAAAATTAATATTTTATGTTTTATGTCGATTCCTTTGTCCACCGGACTCCTCAGTTTACCGCCACCTTTCAGCGCTTACTAAAACCAACTAACCCAATCGGAAATGTACCAAATAACAATACCGTTGCCAGGACTGGTACCGCGATGATAATCGTGGTCAGGTCTCATTCGATAGGCAAAACTCTCCCTGGGTACTATGTTACTACTATTAAAACGGTGGACGGCTATTACCAAGACATAGATCGACCAAATCGTCGAGACGCGCCGTGCCAACACACATTACCGTATCGGCACCACCCCAGTAAATTTTGACCTCACCGTCATCGTCCTCTACCGCACCGCAGGTAAAAACAACATTGTGTACGTAACCCGTTATCTCCCAGGGATCTTCCGGGGCGAGTATCCATTCGTCGGAGACACCGATAATTCTCGCAGGATTAAGCAGGTCATGTAAAACCACGCCGAGACGATACACCGCACCGTCCATGGTTTCGAATACACCGTGATAAATACAGAGCCAGCCACGGTCGGTGCGGATCGGGGTTGCACCAGGTCCGATCTTGCTCTCATCCCAATGATAAGGCACAGGTTTCATCAGCACTTCGGAATCACCCCAATGTATTAAATCTGGCGACCATGATAACCACACCGACCAGGGACTGATTTCCGAATGCGGTCGATCAAGCCGGGCGTAACGACCGTTAAAACGCTCGGGGAAGATAACAACATTCCGCATGTCCGACTCCGAAATCAGCGAAACTCGTTCCACGGAGCCAAAGTCCCTGGTTTTCGCCAGGCCAATGCGCACACCGTGGCGTGAATAGGCACTGTAGGTGATCAAATATTCACCATCGATGCAGCAGATCCTGGGATCCTCTACACCAAAGGCTTCGTATTCAGCAAAGCTGCCTTCGCTCGAGGGAGTCATGAAAGGCGCCTGCCCAACCGTAAATTTGAAGCCATCTTCACTTTCGGCAATACCGATAATGGAGCGACCGTTGCGCAGGTGCGATCGAAACAGCATGATAATTCGACCGTCATACCGCGTAATACCGGCATTGTGCACGGTTTCTACCGGATAAGGGATATCGTCCTTTGTCAAAATTGGGTTGGACGCATAACGCTTGATGATTGGCGGTAGTTTAGATGCAACGGTCATAGTCATCCTGCAGACGAATTATATCGTCTTCCCCAAAATAATCGCCCATCTGTACTTCTACTATAACTAACGGGATCTCGCCGGGGTTCATGATTCTGTGGACCGCGCCTTTTGGAATATCTACTGACTGCCCCGGCTTGAGCGGAATTTCTTTTTTCCCCACTGTGACCAATGCTTCACCACTAACCACGGTCCAGTGTTCAGCCCGACGCTGGTGCTTTTGCAGACTTAAACGCTCACCCGGGTTAACAACGAGTTCCTTGATCTTATGGTCAATGCCTTCGAGCAAATTTTCATAATGCCCCCAGGGGCGGTAATTTTCCCGATCCTCAAGAATCCTGTGGTAGATGCCCAGGTACTCCTGCGCCATGCGCTGGCAGGTGAAACGCTTCTCAACGTCGTCCCGGCAAACGTGCCGGTCAAGGTTGTCAATTTTGTCCACTGCCCGTATGGCTGCATCCAGATCATCCACGATAAATCCGCTGCGGTCATTTTGAATAAGTTCCGGCATTGAACCCCGGTCATATGCGATGACTGGCGTACCACAGGCCATGGATTCGACCACACTCAGGCCGAACGGCTCATCAAAATGAATCAGGTGCAGCAGGGCCAGTGCACCGCCCATAACTTCCTGTCGCTTGTCCGGCCCGATGGAGCCTATGTATTCCACTTTTGATCCGTCAATGCAAGGTTCAATCTGTTCCTTGAAATAAGCCTCGTCCTGCACGATTCCGGCAATGACGAGGCGTTTACCGGTTTTTCGGGCGACCTCAATGGCGTCATGAACCCCTTTGTCAGGATGGATACGCCCAAGAAACAGGAGGTAGTCCCCCTTTTCCCGTTGATATTTGAATTGATTGAGATCGATTCCATGATGGATTGTGGCAATGTAATCGAGTTCAGCAGATTTGTCGGCTTCACTAATGGCCACATAATGGGTGCTGTCATTGTACTTTTTATAAACAGGCAATATGGAGGTTGATGAAAATCCGTGGATCGTGGTGACGACCGGGGTATGCGTGAAACCGCTGTAACTGAGTGGTAGAAAATCGAAATGATTGTGAATCAGATCGAATTCGTCTGCGCGCCCGAACAACTCAGCGATATGCAGGCACTCCCATACTTTGGGGTCGATGTCGGGATCTTCCGAATAGGGTCGTTCGCAGACCCAGGCGAGTTTGCCCGAGGTGAGTGAATCCCCGCTGGCAAACAAGGTCACCTCGATGCCCATCGATACCAGCTGTTCGGTGAGAAGACTGACCACGCTTTCCCATGGTCCGTAATGTCGCGGTGGTGTGCGCCAGGATAAAGGACTTAACATCGCAATTTTCATGTATTATCCGCCTGCCTGCTATTGCTGGGTATCGTGATTATTGGTCTGGAGTTAAGCTCCACCCCAAGGTACCACGATACACTGAACAAACTAAAATAGAATAATACAGTCCTGGTACCGGACTGGAAACAAGCACGCTCGAATGTGAACTGGTGAGAGGAAAAATGATATTTCTTATGCGAAATTCAGTTAATGTTATAAGGCAGAGTTAATAACCTGCAAGACATTTGGGCAATCCTATGGCAGAAACCAGTTCTATCCCCCCGGTACCACAGGCACGGCGCAAGCCCATCGTGTTAAATGCGAATATCGGCCGCGTTATTACACGTCCCTATATCCCGTCCACAGAAGAGCGTATCCGCAACATTATTAACCGGGTGCTAAACCTCGATGAGGATCAGATAAATATATTATTGGAAACCGTTCTGCATGACTTTTCTCATCGTCACCGATATTTCAGAGAGACCCTGATACGAAATTACAACAGGGTGGTTTGCCATGTGCCTGATAGCAACAAACTAACCGAACAACAGCAGCTTCTGATCGGATCTTATTTCACCGCCGAATACTCCGTGGAGGCGGCAGCCCTGTTCAATCCTTCCATGGTTCAGGTTACGAATCTGGAAATGGATCCCGAAGGATCCTGCCGTTTCATCATGAGCTTCCGGGCTATTGGTGAAGGCCATATCTCGTCGATCGAGTTTCGTAGCGGAATTATTGACAAGAATAATGACATTTATTTTGATCCCCAGAGCAACTATGTGCGTACCCCCAGGATTCATACCGATTCAAGCTACGATCGAGAGTTGTTTGTTTTAAAACTTCGGGACATGGGAGTCAGTAACCGGGTAACAAAATGGCTGCTCAGCGAATTAGCGGGCAATTTCACTTTCACAGAGTTGCAGGAAAAAATTGATGAGCACCATAACGGTATTAAAATCCGAGCAAGTGATAAATTAGACGCCATCGACAAAGCAATGTGGTTGGCGCGATCCAATTATGAGATTTTATTTCAGCCGGATCACCAGATTTCCGAGCGGGTTCTGTTTCCCAGGTCGGAGTTAGAAAGCGGTGGGATCGAGGATGCCCGTTTCGTGCGTTTCGTAGAAGACGACGGCACAATTATCTACTACGCAACTTATACAGCCTACAGCAGCAGAGCCACCAACGGTGAAACAGTCTTACCGCAGCTTATGGAGACCAGAGATTTCCTCTCGTTCAAGATCAGTACCTTGAATGGAAAACAGGCGCATGGCAAAGGTATGGCCCTGTTCCCCAGAAAGGTTGGCGGAAAGTACGTCATGTTGTCGCGTCAGGATGGAGAGAACAACGCCATCATGTTCTCGGATAATGTACATTTCTGGAAACAGGCCGAAATTATGCAGAAACCTATGTTTCCGTACGAATTTTTTCAGATCGGTAATGGCGGTTCGCCCATTGAGACAGCCGAAGGCTGGCTGGTTATTACCCATGGTGTTGGGCCGATGCGAACCTATAGCCTGGGTATTGAGCTGCTGGATCTGGATGATCCGACTCGCGTGATCAGCCGCATCAACGAGCCGATACTGGTACCGAATGAGCATGACCGAGACGGATATGTACCAAACGTGGTTTACAGTTGTGGCGCAATGATTTTTCAGGACGAACTGTTCATCCCCTATGCTTCGGCCGACCAGCGCTGCGGTATTGCAACCCTGAGCCTGTCAGATCTGATGGCAAGGTTGCGCTATAACAAATCCGCCTATGGGAATTAGCCGAGGTAACAAAATTACGCCATGTCGGATCTTTTGGCATCCGCTCGTTTATTGTCAGTTACCTGGGAAGACTCTTTTTCATCATCCCGATTGATCTCACTCTGACCGCGATGTTTGTAAATTGCGAGTAAAGCCATGAGCCAGCACAGAGTAGATTCAGCGCCCTGATTTTCATTGACGCTGTGCGCCTGTAGCCCGTCCCGACAACCCCCGGTCGCATGATCATAGAGCGTAATATTTAGTTCGTTATCGCCCTGGTACCAACTAAGACAGCGGTAGGCGTAAGTAATCCATTGCTCATCCCGCGTGAAATTGAATGCTTCGATACAGGCATCCACCATCGCAGCGGCCTCGATAGGCTGCTGATCAAATTGGGCCTTAACCTGCCCCTTGCCAAACCAGCCATGGTTGCCGATGGCAGCAAAAAAACACCCCGTCTCATCGTGTTGAATCTCCTTCAACCAGGTAAGCGCACTTATAGCAGCCTGTAACATTTCATCATCACCCAACCACCGCCCGGATAACAACAAAGCCTGCGGCAGTCGTGCATTGTCATAGGTCAAGGTTTCTTCACACCATGGCCAGTCCGGGCTGGAGAAATTTCTGAACCATTGCATCAACTTGTCTGAAAGTATTCTGCACAGGGTTTCAACCTGGCTATTGTCACGATTGCCAGACAGGAAGGCATGAGTACCAATGACGGTAAAAGCAACAGCGCGCGGCGAGGTAAAATTTTCGACCGCCGGCAAAGCGCGTTGGAACAAATCGGCGGCATGGCTTACCTGTCCATCATTCCGACCCAGAGTCGCCGCGACTCCCAAACCCCACAACGCGCGGCCATGAGAATCCTCCGAACCTGTTTCTTCCAGCCAACAACGATCATAGGACATGAAATTACGAAACCGGCCACTGTCGGAATTAAAAGCATGGTCGAGGAAACTCAGGTAGGCGGAAGCAAGACCTTTTAGCGAGGCATCTCGGGGCTGAAAGTCCTGTGCGGTAACGGCGACAATCAGTGCACGCGCATTATCGTCCACGCAATACCCATGTACCCGATCCGGTACGGTGAATTTGGAGTGCTGCAGCATGCCCACACCATCCGTCATACGCAGCAAATGGTCGAACTTAATTTCCGGTAGTGGTTGGTGGCTTAGTCCAAGAGGAAAAAAATTGTGCCCCGGCACAGACTTGCGCAAACGATGTTGCCGGGCTTGCTCGAAAGTCTCGATATATCGACTGCCGACATGACTCCAGATCATTTGGCGACCGTAATCATAGGCTTTATTTCGCATGGCGCTGAGTTTGTCCGGATGGTCCAGCAGATCGATAACCTCGCTGGCAAGCTGAGCGTGATCACGGAATGGATACAACCTGCCCCGGCCATCAGCGAGTAATTCCTGAGCGTGCCAGAAAGGCGTGGACAGGACGGCTTTACCCATACCTAGCGCATAAGCGAGCGTGCCGGAAATAATCTGTGCCTCGTTCAGATAAGGGATGACATAAATATCAGCCGCGCCGATAAACTCCAACAGATCCTCGTCCGCCACAAAGTGATTATAGAAAACGACATGATCCTCAACACCGAGTGTTTGCGAGAGCAGGTGAAGACTGATTCTATAATCCTCCCCGTGTTCCGCTATGAGGTGCGGGTGGGTGGCACCGACCACCATGTAAATGACATCCGGATGGGTTTTCACTATTTCCGGCAGCGCATTGATCACCGTCTCGATACCCTTTCCCGGTGAAAGCAGTCCGAATGTGAGCAAGACCTTCTTTTCTGATACACCAAACTTGCCTTTGTAGATTGAGGATTCAACCAGGGAAACGTCAGGAATACCGTGATGAATCAAGACAATTTTCTCCGCCGCTACCCTGTATATGTCGCGCAAAAAGTCGACTGAACGTTCGCTGATCACCACCAACCGGTCGGAAAGCTCAGCGAGCTGCATAATGATGTCACGTTCCCTGTCGGTCGGATCCTTCAACAGGGTGTGCAATGTCGTCACAATCGGCATTTTGAGATCATGCAACAATTCGATAATGAAGCTGCCCCGCTCGCCGCCGAATATGCCATATTCATGTTGAACACAGACCACATCCACCTGATTGAGATTTAGCTCGTCGGCCGCAAGGCTGTATTCATTAAGTTGATTCTGATTAATTTGGAGTCGTACCTGCGGTGGATAGGCATAGCCTTCAGGCTGGTCGTTCATCGCGACGGCCCAGCAGTTGGTGTCCGTAACATTCAGCGCGATTGATTCTAGAAGGTGCGTAGTGAAGGTGGCGATTCCGCATCGTCTCGGCAGATAGTTGCCGATGAAGACGATGGAGTTGGTCATCTTGCCGTCTGGTAATGAGCCGGTAGCATTAGCCGAATCCATGCTTTCGTTATTCTGCTGTATTTGTCATGCAATAGACTAACCCTTTTTGCGGCGATAGTCTAAGGAACCTGCGGAATTCCACGGCAGCTTGCCATAGACCTCGATAAAGCTGGGCTGCCAAACGCCACTGCAGCTTGAAGTTCCCAATCCCTTCGATAGAAGAAGGCTTTTTTTCTTATTTTCAAGCAGCAAGTGAGCGTCCGAGTTGGGTCGGTATTTGCCGCTCATCAAAAAGATTTGGGCGTCCGCTTCGTGCCGGAAGGCGACGTTAATCTAGATAATTTGAAGGTCAGCTTTCGGGAAAGCTGCCGTTCAGATTCAGCTTGCCAACTTCCGCTAAGTGCCCTAAGGAGACCCTCAAAAAACTTGGGTGGGTGGCAATCTTCGGCCAGGAGCAGACCTTCGGTTGTAAAATCGTAATTACATTTCTTTTCTAGCTCGTCAGAAAAATCTGCCATTAAGTAACAACGTGACCTGTAGATGGATTACACATGTGCTGTTACCATGATTTAAATGTCGATAGTAAAAATGGCCTGAGAATAATTGGTGTCTAAAATTTACAAGATGTCTTTAGTGATTTTGATCGCTACTTTGTTATCTGGATGTGTGCCAACGCCCGTGACTGAGGCAGAGCAACGCATGGAATATGAAACGGCAATTAAAGCAAATCGTCTGGTATCCATTCGGACGATTGCAATTCTTGAGATACCCGAACCGCCAAACTATGGCCAAGATACACGTGGCGCTCTAGAAATTGCGGAGTATGGCGGGTTAAGCTTCGGTAACACCGCGCAAGAATTTTTAAAGCAATACTTCAACAAAAACGGCTTTGAGGTTATTGAATACTCTCCACATCGGGAATTGATGCATCGATTAATTT
>CAXMNA010000147.1:0-5933 GCA_964194715.1 uncultured Gammaproteobacteria bacterium | reverse complement strand
TAACTAGAGGTTATATCATGAACGAGGAAGCCAGCGGCCTTCCCGAGCATCCGCGTGTTCGACCCGCGGATCCGCGTTTTTCTTCAGGGCCGTGCAAAAAGTATCCCGGTTGGGATATCACCCATTTGAACACTGAGTTTCTTGGGCGCAGTCATCGCGCCAAACTCCCCAAACAACGTTTATCTGACGCGATCGATATCTCGCATCGGCTGCTGGGTCTGCCCGCGGACTGGAAGCTCGGTATCGTCCCGGGTTCCGACACCGGTGCGTTTGAGATGGCGATGTGGTCGCTGCTCGGATCCCGGCCCGTTGACGTACTGGTCTGGGAAAGCTTTTCTAACGATTGGGCAAAGGATTTGCAGGCGCTCGGTATTGACCGGTTAAACCTGTACCAGGCTGACTACGGCGAGCTCCCCGATCTGAAACAGGTGGATCCGGCACACGACCTGGTCATGGTTTATAACGGTACCACCAGTGGCGTTTGTCTGCCCGGTCTGGATTGGCTGGATGCAGGGCGGGATGGTCTGGTGTTATGCGATGCAACCTCCGCAGTGTTCGCCATGCCGATCGACTTCGACAAGCTCGATGTCGTCACCTGGTCGTGGCAAAAGGTCCTCGGTAGCGAGGGCGCACACGGTATGCTTGCTCTCAGCCCGAAGGCGGTAGCAAGGCTCGAATCTGCGGTGCCGCGTTATCCATTGCCCAAGCTGTTTCAACTGACCAAGGGTCAAAAAATAATCGAAGGCATTTTCAGCGGTGCGACGATTAATACCCCCAGTATGCTGGCGCTCGAAGACTTACATGCTGCGCTGGCCTGGGCCGAGTCCGTGGGTGGCGCCGAGGCGCTGTGGCAGCGTACCCGTAGCAATTTCGATTGCATCAACGCCTGGGTTGGCGAATCGTCCTGGATCGACTGGTTGGCGCATGATCCGGTGACTCGTTCGCCCACGTCGATGTGTCTGCAAGTCATCGACCCCGAATTTACGCGCCTGTCTGAACAGGATCAGCAACAGGCGATTAATGCCATGTTAGCCAGGCTTGAGAAGGAAAACGTTGCTCTCGATATTGGCAATTACCGCAGCGCACCCCCCGGATTTCGGATCTGGGGCGGCGCCACCGTTGAAACCAGCGATCTCGCAGCACTAACGCCGTGGCTGGACTGGGTGTTTGCGGAATTTAAACAATCGTTGCAGGAGAAACAGCATGACTAAGCCCAAAGTATTGATTTCTGACTCGATGTCGAGCCAGGCGGTGGTCGTTTTTGAAGATCGTGGCGTCGAAGTGGTGCAATCGAGCAAACTTGGCGAGGCCGAACTATTCGAAATGATCGGTGAATTTGACGGTCTGGCGATTCGTTCTTCCACTAACGTTACACCGGAGTTGCTCGAGCACGCCAAAATTCTCAAGGTTGTCGGACGTGCCGGAATCGGGGTTGATAACGTCGATGTCCCTGCCTGTACCCGGCGCGGAATCGTGGTAATGAATACTCCCCTGGGCAACGCGATTACAACTGCCGAACATGCAATGGCGATGATGCTGGCGTTGGCACGCCATATACCGCAGGCGAATAGTTCCACCCACGCTGGCAAGTGGGAAAAAACTCGTTTCATGGGAGTAGAATTGACCGGCAAACTGCTTGGAATTATCGGTGCCGGAAATATCGGTTCCATCGTCGCCAGTAAAGCGATCGGTTATGGGCTGCACGTACAGGCTTACGATCAGTACCTGACCGAAGAGCGCGCCACCAGGTTAGGCGTCAAGAAGGTCGACCTGGACACCTTGCTTGGCAGTTCTGATATCGTTTCGTTGCATGTGCCGAAAACGCCGGAGACCAGTAATATCATCAGTGCTAGCGCAATTAACAAGATGAAACAGGGAAGTATGCTCGTCAATTGCGCGCGCGGTGGCCTGGTTGACGAGCTGGCGTTACTGGCGGCGCTCAAAAGCGAGCATTTGAAGGGCGCCGCGCTCGATGTTTACGAAGTTGAGCCGGCTCGCGAAAACCCGCTGTTTGAGCTGGATAACGTAATCTGCACCCCGCATCTCGGTGCTTCGACGATCGAAGCGCAGGAAAAGGTCGCGATCCAGATTGCCGAGCAAATCAGTGATTACCTGTTAAGCGGTGCGATCAATAACGCGATCAATGCACCCAGCATCAGTGCCGAGGAAGCGCAGGTATTACGACCTTATCTGCAGCTCGCGCAATGTCTGGGTTCTTTTGTCGGCCAGCTTACCCAGGACCCTATCAAAACCCTGACGGTCACCTACGGTGGCGAAGCCAACGATTTGAATGTGTCCCCGTTAACAGTGCAGGTGGTGCAGTCGATACTCGAACACCACAGCAGTTATGTAAACTCGGTTAATGCCAGGGAACTCGCGCGTGATCGCAACATTAACGTGATCGAAGCGCACAATGAAGGGCGCGACGAATACCCATGCCGCATTACTGTCGGGGTCGAGACCGAATCGAAATCACGCAGTATTTGCGGCACCCTGATTCAAAACCTGCCACGTGTGATCGATGTCAAAGGGATTCCGCTTGAGTCGAAACTTGGTGAACATATGCTTTACATCACCAACAACGATAAGCCGGGTGTCATCGGTGACATTGGCAGCACGACGTCGGAACGTGGCATCAATATCGCAAACATGCACCTCGGACGTGATAAACCGAATGGAAATGCGATGGTGTTAATCGAAATCGATGAGCAGCTCGGCAACGATGATCTCGAACATCTGCGTTCGCTGCCAAATATTAACGATGTGCAATACCTGCATTTCCCTGCATTGCAATGACCGAAAGCATTCTCGATGAGGTGCCACGATGGCCGTTACGTAGCGATTCGGAGCAACCTTTTGTGGTCACGATCTGTACCACTGGAGAGGTAGGCGATGCGGTAACGCGGCTTAGTGCTGAGTTCGGCGATCTTCAAATCCAGGCGCAACGAACGCTTGCCGAAAATGCCTGTGAAGTGACGGTCGTCTGCAAGCCCGTAACAGCCTGGTCCATGTTTCAGTCTCTGCGTGAAAATGTAGTGGATGCCGATGTCTATATGCAACCGCAGAATCTACGCGGCAAACGGCTCTTGATTTGTGATATGGACATGACCATTGTCGCTGCTGAAACGCTCGATGTGTTTGCCTCGAAATTCGGCATGGGGGAGCGGATCGCAGCAATTACGGCGCGCGCAATGCGCGGCGAAGTTGATTTTGACAGCGCACTGCGCGAACGAATCGCAATGCTTGCGGGGCAGTCCGTGCAGGTATTCCATGATGTTGCGCAGTCTCTACCGCTTAGCCGGGGTGCCGAGCAATTGCTCGCCGCCGCGAAAACCGCAGGGATGCATACAATTCTGATCAGTGGAGGATTTTCACAGGTCGCCGAACCCGTTGCCCAGCGGCTTGGCTTTGACGAAGTCCATTGTAGCCGACTCGAGCTTGATGCAGGGAAGCTAACCGGGGAACTGCTGGACCCGATCGTTAACGCTGACTATAAACGTAGTATCCTGGAGCAACGTGCGCAGGAACTTGGTTTTGACCTTCGAGATTGCTGTGCGATTGGTGATGGTGCCAATGACCTGCCGATGCTTACCGCAGCCGGTCTCGGGATCGCTTACCATGCCAAACCCGTACTGCGTGCAGCGACCAGCTGCCACATCGATGTCACCGATCTCGAGAGCGCAATATACTTTATGGGCTTAGACCGGCCCCACGAATCTTAACGCTTCACCGATCGCGATATCACGAATGCGAGGCGCAACGCATTCTCCGATGCGTTTACAGGTCGAACAGGATGTCGGAACGGATGATGTATTTCGTTCCCGCAGTAATTCGTTGCGAACTGTGCATGCAATGTAGAGGGTGTATGCCATGAGGGAAGCATAGTGCCCCACCCAGTGGGGTGCGAACATCGATGATGTCTGCGTCATCAGGATTTTGTGCGGGTCGGGAAGAATTGTTCCGGCTAATGTAGAACTGCGTTGCACCGCCTTCGTAGTCGTCTGTCAGGAACAGCAGGAAACTCAACTGGCTCCAGCGATCGTTGTAGGCGTTGTCGATTAGCTCACCATCGACGATGCGAGATCCAGGCCAGGAGCCGTCGGTATGCGGAGCGAAATAATCGCCTTCTGCGTAGCGATAAAATCGGAAGCGCGAATTGATCCCAAGCACGTGTTTGCCAGCATTGAATTTATGGTTATCGTAGAGCAACGATCGACAGCGTTGCCAGATGATGTCGTTGGTCTCGTCATCGACAACCCAGGTAAAGCTGTCATTGTGGCGGATTGCTCGCGGCAAGGATACGGCTGCATCTTCGAGGTAACCTAGCGATTCGGAAAGATCGACGATCCGCTTGCATTCTGCCGCGGATAACACATTCAGCAACTGAAACGCTCCCGGGACATTCTCTATGTCGCGACGTTCAACGAGTTCGGTGCGATCCCGATCGAGATTAGCCGGGTTGGTATCCCGGCTGGTCCAGGTCGGAATCGCGGTGTTTTCGGCGCCCGCCTGGTGAGCGATGATGTAGAAATTTGACACGGGATAATCCAGCAGTTGGCAAAAGTATATACTTCTGAATTCCGCGAGGTCCAGTAAAGCCGGTGGTTCACCGCGCCCGATACGATTGCACGACCAACAATCTGGTTTTTATTCATGGTAAAGTATGCGCAGCCCAAATTTTGTTAAGGTGAGTTATGAGCCAGCCAGCCAGCAAAGCAATGGAAGAAACCCTTCTATTTGAAAATCTGTCTTATGAGGTTGATGGCGGTATTGCTAGCCGCGCTTCGATTGGGCTTATCGTATTAGCAACTGACTATACCATCGAACACGAATGGCGCCAGGTTTTTGCCGGACTCGACGGTGTTGCGCTCTACCAGAGTCGAATCCATAACGAGGACGTGATAACCCCGGAAACCCTGCGAGCGATGGGGCCTCGTATCGTTGAATGTACTCGCGTGATAACGCCAAATACGCCAGTGGATGTGATTGCCTACGGTTGTACCTCGGCGTCGATGGCGATTGGCGAAGAGCAGGTTTTCGCCAACATCAGGCAAGCCAAGCCCGACGTAAAATGTACGACTCCGATCACCGCCGCATTCGCGGCTTTCGATGCATTCAAGGCTAGACGCATTGGTGTATTGACTCCGTATCCAGCCGACGTCAACAAGATTGTTGCCGACTATATTGCGGCGCGTGGCTTCCATGTGCCGGTGTTTGGCTCTTTCAATGCCGATCGCGATACCGTGGTCGCGAGGATCACCCCGCAATCGATCGAGCAGGGCGTGCGTGAAATCATCGAGCATGGTGAAGTGGACGCAATTTTTGTTTCCTGTACTTCGGTGCGACTGATGCAGGCTTGCGCCGAGCTTGAAAAGAATCTCGGTATTCCACTGACGTCATCGAATCATGCAATGGCGTGGCATGCATTAAGGCTTGCGGGAATCGACGATAATCTCGGTCAGTACGGCGGCCTCTATGAACTGCCGCTTCCCCCGGAAACAAGCAACAAATAGCGCGTTTTTAAAACTGACCAGCGGGCGCTTTTTAGATTTGAATTTGCTAAACCTCCGACTCTTAAGACATCGGGCCCTGGTCAATCTGCCTACCTGATGTTACCGCTAACGACTCCACCTCAAAGTATTTGCATCGTGCGCCTGTCCGCACTGGGTGACGTGACGCATGCGGTTCCAGTGCTGCGTGCAATCCAGCGAAGCTGGCCGCAAACCCGGGTTACCTGGATTTGCGCATCGCTTGAACACAAGTTGTTATCCGGGTTGGAGGGGGTGCGCTTTGTTGTTCTCGACAAGAGTGGGGGCTGGAACGCCTATCGAAAACTAAGGCGAGAACTTGCCGGGGAAAGGTTTGACGTCATGCTGCAGATGCAGACCTCGGCACGCGCAAACGTTACCGGCGCCTGCGTCAAGGCCGATATC
>CAXMNA010000146.1:0-1550 GCA_964194715.1 uncultured Gammaproteobacteria bacterium | reverse complement strand
CAAACCCGACCTGATGCCGATGGCCAAGGGCATGTCTTCGGGCTACCTGCCGATTGGTGGTGTGATGGTTTCTGACCGCGTGGCCGATGTGCTGGTCAACCAGGGTGGTGAATTCAACCACGGCTATACCTATTCCGGTCACCCGGTTTGCGCGGCCGTTGCGGCAGCCAATATCCGGCTGATGCAAAGTGAAAATATCGTTGAAACCGTGCGCGAATCGACTGCACCTTATCTGCAAAAACGCCTTGCTGAACTTGGCGACCACCCGCTGGTAGGCGAAGCACGTGGTGTCGGTATGCTGGGCGCGCTTGAGCTAGTTGAAGACAAGGCCAACTACGTCAAATTTAACAAGGCCAGGGGCGCCGGAATTATTTGCCGAACACACTGCTTCGACAATGGTCTTGTCATGCGCGCTGTCGGCGATACGATGATAATCTCGCCACCGCTGGTGATGCAAAAATCGGATATCGATGTTTTTTTCGAGCGCGCCTGGAAAAGCCTGGATCAGACCCATAAGGATTTGAAATAACAGTCCCGTGTTTCATGGCATTTAAACTCACGCAAGATCGAAGCGATACGGCCGACTACCCGAACTCCTATTATCATGCGAGCCAAAATCGCGGGCCCGATACAAATCCGTTAGACGGGTCCAGCTGTGCCGATGTTTGCGTGATTGGCGGAGGCTACACCGGCCTGTCTACAGCGCTGCATCTGTCAAAAAATGGTTACCGGGTTATATTGCTCGAGGCCCGCAAGGTTGGTTGGGGAGCCTCGGGTCGTAACGGCGGCCAGCTTGGCAGCGGGCAGCGCAAAGATCAGATCGAACTGGAAAAGTTGCTCGGAAAAAGCACCGCACGTGCGCTCTGGGACCTGGCACAGGACGCCAAGGCACTCGCTCGGAGTTTGATTGCTGACTATGACATCGACTGCGACCTGAAACCCGGCGTCGCACGTCCCAATCATAAACCTGGCTACGCCGAGGATACACGCGCCTATGTCGATCACCTGCGCGAGCACTATCAGTATGATTCGATAGAATATCTTGAACGCGCGGAAATGGCCGCGCTGGTCGGCAGCGACAGATATCATGGCGGCCGCATCGACTATGGTGCCGGACATCTGCATCCGCTTAATTATGCACTGGGGATGGCCGATGCGGCGATGCAAAATGGCGCAATCCTACATGAAAACACCGTGGTCGAGAGTTACCAGGAAGGCAAAACCACGCGCGTACTGACCAATCGTGGCACGGTAGAGGCCGATTCGATCGTAATTGCCTGTAACGGCTATCTCGGCGGACTGGACCAGCGTTTATCAGGAAAGATCATGCCGATCAATAATTTCATTATCGCCACCGAACCGTTGAGTGAGGAGCGGGTCAATGAAATCAATCCGCAAGACATCGCTTTTGCCGATTCCCGCTTCGTGGTGAATTACTACCGCCTCTCCGCGGACAAAAGACTGCTGTTTGGCGGCGGTGAAAACTACAGTTCCAGGTTCCCACGGGACATTGAATCTTTCGTACGCAAGCCGATGCTCGAAATTTACCC
>CAXMNA010000145.1:0-32663 GCA_964194715.1 uncultured Gammaproteobacteria bacterium | reverse complement strand
GTTTTTATACAGTGCTGCCAACGATCCCACATCAAGGCCTTGTCGGTTTCGGTGTAATAGATTCTCGCTCGCTGCTTCATTTTCAACATCCTCCTCTATAGTGTTAGAGTTTAGATGTTGCATCGACCGGTTGAGATCGCAACCCAATTCGGACTCTGGACTCTGGATGAAATAAGAACGCTATGGTGATAGTTGAATTATCTGACAGAAGTTAAGTTAACTGTCACCATAATTTCGGCCTGTTAGAAATAGACTGCGCCGTCTTCCAGGAAAAGCAAAAGAAAGAAAATAATAGGAAATTCGGCTCAACAAACTTCCGCAGAACACGAAAAATACTCTGCTTTAACTATACTCTTAGCAACCCGCCGGTAAGGTCGGGCTCGATTTTGTGAAATCTTCGTATGAGTACTCAGGTGCAGAGGAATGGAAAACATAAATAAGGCGATGCGTTGTTCATTGGCCATATTGGTTATTGCGACTTTTTTTGGCGCGCAAACAATCCACGCCAAGGTGTATAAGTGGGTTGACGAAAATGGCAAGGTGCACTTCACCGATACACCGCCTCCCAAGCAACTCAAGGAGGAAGCCGAAGTCGTCAAAATCAAGCCAAATAAGACGACGTCAGCTGCTAAATTCCCTGCGGTCGCGAAACTTACGCCGATTAAAAATTCTGCCGTGGGCGACGCCAAGACGGTGATACTCGAGCACCTGTCATTTGAGCTCAAGGAAAAGAACGTGGCCGAAAACGCGCTCGGCAAGACGTATAAATATACGCGGGATGCAAATGCAAGGGTTTCGAAATTACGTCAGAGTGATAAAGCCCCGTCATCGGCCCTGCCTTGTATTTTAGAGGGTAACCTGACGCTCAATAATGCGAAATACATCGCCAAGCAGGTAGATTTCAGAGAGCCTTTCGATGAAATCTTTGAGGACAATGGTTACGCTGTCGCCACCGATAAGACCTTTGCCATGCAGGAAAACACGAGTGTCGATTTAAGCCTGGCGGCAGTCGTTACTGATATTCGTCTGTCACATTGCGGTAGCAGGACTTCGTCGAATCTTCGGACATTCACACAAAATGCCACATACCTGAAAATCGAGTGGACGGTGTTCGATAACCTCGCACGAAAGGTTGTTTTCAAAACCACAACGGAAGGTGTTGATAATAAATTCAAGAAGTCGCCAAGATATAATGGCGCTGCCATCAGCGCCGCGCAGGCTTTTCGCCAGGCTACTGAACATTTACTCGCTCAACAGGAGTTTGTCGACCTCCTGCTGGCAAGCTCCATAGTCAAAACGAGTTATACAGATACAGGCATTAGCACCAATGACATCAATGTTGTTCATGGAAACTCGAATACGAAATTCGTTAGCAAAACCGGCGAAATCGAAAAAGCCTCGGTGACGATAAGAACCGCCGGTGGACATGGCAGTGGTTTCGTAATCTCCGCACCAGGCTACGTTTTAACCAATCAACACGTGGTTGCGCAAAACCGAGAGGTCATTGTCATCATGGGCGGCAAGGAGCAGCGCGCAGTGGTGGTGCGTAGCGATGCCGGCAGGGATGTGGCTCTGTTGAAACTCAAAAAACCTGTCGATGCCGAGCCGATGCAAATTGATACAAGCGAGGTGAGCCTGGGCGAAGAAATTTATGTTGTGGGTACACCTTTGGACGAGCAGCTCGATTTTTCCATCAGTCGCGGCATTATTTCTGCCAGGAGAATTATGGACGAGCGAAACTATTACCAGACCGACGCCGCGATTAACCCCGGCAATTCGGGCGGGCCTGTATTCAATAGTTCAGGCAACGTCATTGGCATCACAGTGGCTAGCCTTCTTACAAAGGATGGTGCCTCTCGGAATATCAATTACGTCATACCGATACTCGATGCGCTCGATGCCCTCAACATCGCAACGAAATGATGGCAGTGTACCGAACTTTGAAAATTCACTGCAGTGACGCGATCGGGATATCCATGTGGTTGAAGGTCCATTCATGGCCGTTCCCCGACACCGAGCGTTGGTGTTTGAATGTCTGCTTTCGGGAAAGCAGCGAAAAATTTTCCCCAACCTGTAAAATGGGTGCCTGCTTAACCAAAGTAGGGGGACTGGTATGGTAAAACTACCACCGCTGCTAGGCCGATTTCTTTGCTGGCTGGGGTTTCATGATTTTCGTGTGGTTGACGTAACGTTTGAATTTGGTACTGATGCTGTCGAAAGGGATGAATGTCGCCGGTGTGGTGCTATAAGAACTCGTATAGCATGATTGCAATAATTTCTAGCCGGCCCCGGGTGTTGCTGAGAAAAGAAAGTCGGTGGCCGTACTCTACGCACAGCTACGACAAGTGTCAGATCTTGACACAGGTCACAAAACTGGAATATCGATAGGAGGAACATGATGAAATCTATCGGAGGAGTATATATGGGAAAGATAATACTAATTCTCTGCGGATCATTTTTAGCGTTCAGCGCAGCCTCACATCCTTATGATGGACCACCTCATGACGCACCACTGACATTTATTGAACATAAGACAGATGATGGGCGCCCCATTTATACAAACATCCCGAAGAAATGTTTTTCGAAGGGACGGCTTACCTGCACCAGTCTCCATCCCATATTCAAAGGATCAGGTACGATCAAGAAACCTGAAAACTAGCCTGGTTGTGATCTTATTTACTAGTGAAGTATTCGATTGTCCCATCCTGATGCCGGGTAGCAATATATACAACGCCATCGTATGAAGTTGAGACACAAATCGGCCTCGTCCGAATTGTTGTTTTTCAATACACTATTGCACTTGGCCGCCTCGTAAATACGAAACATAAACATATCGAATGCTGTGGCCGGCGTTTGAATCATTTTTGCTGTCGCTGGACCGGGATCGGCAAGGGCCGGTTGCGCAAACAACATGCTGAATAGGATTACCAGGAATTTCTTCATAGCTGACCTCCTTGGCCTCTTTGAATCACCGATAAAGTATACGTAAACAAAGATCCAATAAAGGGATCAGCGATTATGTAGCCATTCGTAGGGCCCGAATGGGTCGGGCCGGAAGTAGCAAATCATGCGCCCGTCGGGTCCCGCTTGTGCACCGTCACGCCACGGCGCCATGCCATGCAACACCAGGCGATGCGCGAGAAAAGCTTCACCCGGTCGCGCATGGATTTCAACGCGTTTGCACCTGGTAAAAACCTCCTCACGTGCCGCATGATAAACCTCGGTTACATCCTGTTCGCCCCACAGGTCGGCAGGAATGCCTGTGAAGCGTGCCGCGAAGACATCGCGCATGATTTCATGCGAGCCCTCCCAGACGACAAAGGGTGATGCGTTGGCATCATATTCCACCAGCGGGATACCGAGAATAAAACCATGGTGTTCGCGTAAGTGGCGTCGCCGCTCAGGACCTTCGGGCAGCAAGCCATCGACGTGTGCCGCGTCGCGCTCGCGCCGGTAACGTGTTTTTGCCTGAGATTCGCCTGCCATCGGTTGCGGGTAACCGGGATAACAAACCGATATCTGGGCCAGGTCCCAGGCAAAGTTCTCCAATTCCAGCTCGGTTGCGATGAAATCAATTGCCCGGCCCTGCACCGGGCCACTACCGACGACAGTACCCTGGTCGTCATTCGGTAATGCATTGACACCGGCGAACCAGGTCCCCTGGTAGCGTAGCCATTTTGCCTGTTGCGGGTCGGTTAAGGTAGCACGCGCCGGCGCCAGTGCGGCGCTGACCCAGGTGCTTAACACTGGATCCTGCTCGAACTGGCACCAACCCCGATTAAAGAAATGCTTCGCGTGATTGCGCATAGTGATGCCGATGCTATCATGCCTCGGTCTAGACTTTGAACCAGCCAGACTATGAACGATTCCGCCAAAAACCGTATTACCGGCCTACCCTGCTGGCGAGGCACGGTCGACATTGAGCCGTTAAGTGGCGGCATGACCAACCTCAATTTCAGGGTAACCGATAGCACCGAACAATACGTCGTGCGTTTTGGGGAAGATGATCCAGTACACCTGATTTCCCGCCAGAATGAAATTGCAAGTTGCCGCGCTGCCTTCGAAATTGGCGTTAGCCCGGAACTGGTGTACCACGAAGCGGGCATCCTGGTGGTCAGGTTCGTAGAAGGTAAAGTGTTTGACGAGGCTGACGTGCGCGTCGATCAAAATTTAGAGCGCATCGTCGAGTTGCTGAAACGTTTTCATCACGAGCTGCCCAAACGATTCAACGACGTAGCAGTGATGTTCTGGGTATTCCAGGTATTGCGCCACTACAACAACCTGCTGACAAAGGGCAATAGTGCACACGCCGCCCGACTACCCGAGCTCGCGAAAATTAACGCGGAGCTCGAAGCTGCTGTCGGGCCGGTCGACATCGTGTTCGGTCATAACGATTTACTGCCGGCCAATTTTATCGATGACGGCGACAAAATCTGGCTCATCGATTTCGATTATGCCGGCTTCAACAGCCCGTTGTTCGACTTGTCAAATCTAGCATCGAACAACGAACTGGGTGACACGCAGGAACGGGTCATGTTGGAACAGTATTTCGGCAGTAGCCCGGACCACGCAAAACTGAGCAGCTATCACGCGATGAAATGCGCCTCGCTGTTGCGCGAGACGATGTGGTCGATGGTGTCGGAACTCCATTCACGTGTGGAGATGGATTTCGCCGACTATACGCAAAAAAACCTGGCGCGTTTCGAATCGGTTTATACCGAGTATAAAAACAACTACCATTGAGCCATTCCAGCGGAGCCAATTTATGAATCTCGACATCGACTATGTTAGAGCGCAATTTGATCAACTCGCCGATGATCCCGAGTTTACGTTCGCCTCCAATGCCGGCGGCAGCTACGTCTGTAACCAGGCTAATAAAGTGCTGGAACACTACAATCATCATACGCGTGTACAGCCTTACTCGCGCTTCTCGCCTTCGGCCGAAGCGGGCCAGGCCATGGATCGGGCGCATGCCGGCTGGGCGCAGGCGCTTAATATCAGACCGAGCGAACTGACGGTGGGACCATCTACGTCGATGAACACTTACGTCATGGCGCAGGCCATCGGTGAAATCTGGAAACCGGGCGATGAAATTATCGTGACTAACCAGGACCACGAAGCTAACAGCGGTGTCTGGCGTCGCAAGGCCCTGGAAAAAGGTGTCACCATCCGGCAATGGGAAGTGGAGCCTGACACCGGGTTGCTAAATATAGAAGCGCTGTTCCCGTTGCTACGCGACAACACGCGCTGGGTATTTTTCACACACTGTTCGAATATCATCGGCACGGCCAACCCGGTTGCCGCAATCGTCAAGACCATCAAGTCGGGCAGCAATGCGCGCGTGTTTATCGATGCGGTTGCCTATGCGCCGCATCATATTTCGGATCTGAAAGCGCTCAACGTTGATGGCTACGCGTTGAGCCTGTACAAGGTCTATGGCCCACACCAGGGCCTGTTGTATGTCAACCGGGATACTCTCGGCGACCTTACCTCTCAGGCGCATTATTTCAACAGCGGCAATCCAGCCAAGGATTTCGGTCCCGCCGGCCCGCAACATGCACAGATCGCAGGCTGCGCCGGGGTGCTGGATTACTTTGATGAACTTCACCAACATCATTTCGGTGAGAGCGAAAAAAATCGCAACGCTAAGATGGAAGATATCCACCAGTTGATCGTGCAACATGAAAACCAATTGGGAGCACCACTGCTCGAGTTTCTGGATCATCACGCGGATATACGCCTGCTGGGCAAATCTCACACCAACGATAACGACCGTGTACCGACAATTGCGTTCCAACCGCTCAAACAAAGCTCGGAATCTGTGACTCACAAGCTGCAGGACGCCGGAATCGGTACCGAGCATGGTAACTTTTACGCGCATCGCCTGATCAGCGATCTTGGTATCGATCCGGATGACGGCGTGGTCCGCCTGTCGCTGGTGCATAACAGCAAACAAGACGAAGTAAACCGGATTTTACGCGCGCTTGATAGCGCACTGTGAGGTAATGGTGACTATCCCGGCGCAATGCTATCGCACTCGAATATGACTACAGGCTCGGGTAGCCTGATCCTGTTAGCCAGTATCGTCTGGTCGTTCATGGCGGTTGCCCAAACGCCACCGAACAATATCGAAATCGAAAATTATCGCGGTATATTTCGCGCAGTAGTGGAACACGACATGAATGCGCTCAAACAGCTATTGAGTCCGAGCGTAGATATCGATCAACGTGATGACCATGGCCGCACTGCCTTGCATGTGGCTGCCTACTCTAACAATCACGCAGCCATGCGCGAGCTGGAGGCTGCCGGCGCCGACGCCAATGCACTGGAGAACGACTTTTACGATATCGTTACCATTGCCGCGGTCGCTAATGATCTCGCAACCCTGAAACTGGCGCTCGAGTTGGGATGTCGACCCGATAACGTAACCAGTCGCTATGACGGCACCGCGTTAATTGCCGCAGCGCATCTCGGGCATTTCGCCATCGTCAAGACCCTGATCCAGGCCGGTGCACCGCTAGACCATATCAACAATCTCAACTGGACCGCGGTGATCGAAGCGATCGTACTCGGTGATGGCGGTCAGCAACACCTCGCTACCCTCAGGGCACTGGCGGATGCTGGCGCGGACATCAACCTGGCTGACGGTCGCGGCAGCAGCCCGCTGCAATTGGCGCGCACGCGTGGTTACCAGGAAATGGTTGACATCCTGTTAGCCGCCGGCGCGAAATAGCAATCAAATTGCAGAGCGCCAGCTAAACCGGTGACGATGCCTCCGCCGCCCGCAGTTTGATTCGCCGCGCAACCATCGCTTCCCGATGCGTCAGGTAACTAATGGCGCCAACGATAATCGACGCCCCGATGATGACCCAGGTATCCGGGATTTCATCGAACAACCAGTAACCAATCAAGATCGCCCACACCAGCTGTAGAAATGATAGCGGCTGGGTAACCGTAAGCGGTGCGTATGAAATCGCACGCGTAATCGCATAATGTCCGGCGGTGGCAAATACCGCGACCAGGGCCAGCCAGCTAATTTCGATCCAGGTCGGTTCACGCCAGTAATAGACGGCACCCGGCAGCAATACCAGGGTACAAAAAATAGTCAACATTGCCAGGATATCGCCCGAACTCTGGCTGCGCGTCATTTGCTTCGCGAGCAGGAAGGAACCGGCAAAACAAAATGCCGCGATTAACTGCGCCAGTGAACCGGCTTCGATAGTATGAAACCCGGGCCGCAGAATGATCAGCGTACCGACGAATCCGGCCAGAATCGCCAGCATGCGGCGTATCTTGACCTTTTCATGGAAAATCAGGATCGCACCGAGCGCAGTAAACACCGGGGTTGAAAAACCGATCGCGGTCACTTCTGCTAACGGAATACGAGCCATTGCGAAAAACCATAGCATTACGGCGACACCGTGCACGATGCCGCGATAAAAATAGAGTTTGAAACTGCCGGATCTGATACCACGCCAGCGCATCCGCCACAGCATAGGCAACACCAGGATCACCCCGATCGAGTAGCGGATAAACGCGGCCTGCACCGCCGGCATATCGGAGCCGAGGTGACGCACCAGCACGGTCACTGCGACAAACAGCAGCCCTCCGGCCACCATCCACAGACAGCCCAGTAAATTTGATTGTTGCGGCATGCGCGCGATTGGAACATCATCGCGCGGAAGAATGCAAACTTTCCCCGCTGATTCGATTATGGCCGCGACCTTACCTCACTACTTTTATCACGATGCCGCTGTTTACGCTTATGAATGCGAGCATATTTTTCGCAGGCACTGGTGGCTCGTTGGAACAGAATCCACGGTTGCCGAAGTGGGCGATTACCTGGCGTTGAATTTGATGAAATGGCCACTGGTAGTAGTACGAGATCAACACTCGAAGCTGCGCGGCTTTTACAACCTGTGCCGACATCGAGCAGGTCCGCTGGTCCTGGAAAGCGAAGGCCACTGCCGAGAATTCGTGTGTCGCTATCACGGCTGGCGCTATGCCTGCTCCGGAGAATTACTGAAAACGCCGGGGTTCGAAAAGGGCGAAATTGCAGATCCGGCAGCGATGGGTCTGTTACCCATTCGTGTCGACAGCTGGAATGGATTGGTTTTCGCCTGCCTCGATGAAACGGCACCAGCCCTGCTGACATGGCTCGGAGATATTGCGCCAATCGCGGCAAGGTTTGACGCTACTTCAGGCATGCATTTTGACGGTGATGTCATCAAGCATGCAGCCGCCAACTGGAAAACCTACGGCGACAATTCCTGCGAGGGGTACCACGTCGGCATGGTGCACAAGGCACTGGGCTCGTCGATGCTGCGCGAATCGGTCAGCATCGATTCTTACGAAAATGGCGAGTTTGTCGGCTTCGATGTCAGCTATAGCACCGGGCACGATCAAAATCGTGCCGGCAAGGGGTTCTGGATTTACAAGTTTCCGGGGCTATTACTGCATTTTGCAGACTATGCGTTTAACGCCGAAACCGTGCTCCCGCTCGATACGAATGCAATTCAAATACGCCGCTGGTTCTGGTCACATGGTGATAAGGCTGGTGCAAAAGGAATCGATAGCGCATCGATTCGCCCGAACTCTGAGCAGGTAATAGATGAAGACATCGCGATTTGCGAACGAGTACAGCATAACCTGGCTTGCGGCGTCTATCCCGGGGGCGCACTATCCGCAAAACAGGAAAACGGCACGATATATTTTCAGCAATTGGTGCGCAGCGCGTTAAGCGGGTTTTCCGAGCCTGAAAATTCCGGCACATAGGGCCGACAAAATGGCGATCACAGCGGCGATCACCATGGCCAGTCCGTAACCGGCACGCAGGTCGTAAATTATTCCTGCACTCCAGGGTGCGACCAGTCCAGCAAATCCCCAGGCAATGAATACCTGGCCGTAAGCTTGTGGGCCTTGCTGGTCGAAATAATTCGAAATCGCTACCGGGTAAATTGCGATAATCGATCCGTACGAGAATCCAATCAGGGAGAGCAATACGACTGCGATTACTGCGCTATCCGCGGCGCTTGTAGCCAACAATGCAATCGCGGATAACAGGGGCAGCCCAACCAGGAACCGATTTACCGGCCAACGATCGACCACCCATCCCGCCAGGAAACCTCCCAGGGCGCTGCCGATACCAATCGTGATCGCTGCTAATGTCGCGAGTTCGGTATCAGCATTTTTCGACAAGGCAATGCCGGCGGCATGACCGATGGCCATCAGTCCCGCGAATACACTGGTCATGTATGCTATCCAGAACTGTATGACCTTGCGTTTGTTGATTGGGCTGCCGTCGCTAGCGACATTTTGTGGCGCACCATAGCTCGCGCCAGCGATCCGCAGCATGAGCGCAGCGAGCGTTCCACAGCCAATCACCGCAAGCGCGATCGCAAGCAATGCCGATTCCAGCGATACCAGCTCAATACGCCAGGCAAATATTCGGGCGAACACGATCGATCCTACCGCGTAAGCCGCGGTAACCGCGCCCATCGCAAACCCCTTGATTTCTGGCATGACCCGGCCGACCAGCTGCAGGCTGAATCCGTAACCGATACCGTTACTCAGACCGAATGCCAAACTATAACCAGTGAAAAGCAGCCACCAACTTGTCGCATTCGATGCCAGCAGTAGTCCTGTTGCGGCAGTAAGACAGGTTATAAAAACGAGCCACCAGGCTGGCAACAAACTGTAAATTCGATATCCCAGCAATACCGCCAGCGTGATCGCGACCAGGGCAAACGAATAGATCAGGCTGATTTCAGAGCGTGGCAACTGAAGCAACATTTCGATCGGCACGATAAATACCGAGAAGGCATGCACCGAACCAAGCACGAATGTGACCAGCATCGATGCCAACAGTATCAGCGCACGCTTACTCAATGACGAAGGGCTCCACCGATTTATCCGATTTCATGCGCTTTTGCCGACGCATGAAGATAAACATGCCGCTCGCCGCGATGATCCCGGCGCCGATCCAGGTCGTCAACACCGGCACCTCACCCCAGAACATAAATCCAACTATGGCAGCGAAAACCATTGCCAGATATTCAAACGGCGCCAGCAGGCTGGCTTCCGCGTAGCGAAACGAAACCGTTAACAACCATTGCTGCATCCCGCAGCCTAGCCCGAATCCAAGGAACAGCAATAGATCGGCATCGCGCGGCGTCAACCATCCCGACAACAGCACCCAGGCAAGGCAAACCAGGCAGCCCAGGTTATTGTAATAAGTACCGATCGTGACTGATTTTTCGCTGCTGCTAAGTTTACGCAACCAGATTGCAACCAGGGCACCGGTAAACGCAGATCCCGCGGCTGCGATCACCCCGATATCCCAGCCACTTGCCCCGGGTCTGGCGATCAGCAAAACTCCGACAAAACCGGCAACAACCGCTAACCATCGCTGCAGCCCAATCACCTCGCCCAACAGGAAAATTGATAACACCGTTATGAAAATAGGCGCGGCGTAAGAAATTGCGGTGGCGTCGGCGATTGGTATTCGAGTCAGCGCAAAGTACAACAACCCGAGACTGACAATTCCGCTGACGCTGCGAATGGCATGATCGACCGAGCGACCTGTGGCAAGCCCCGCCAGTCCGGCCGTTGATATCAGAATAATCCAGAAAAAACCGGCCGCGAACAGATAACGAAATAACATTACTTCGCTCAACGGATAGTCCCGGTTGACCAGTTCGCGCACCGCGGCACTCAGCAACGCCATCAGCAGCAGGTTGCCAATGAAAGTTGCAATCCCTAGAGAGGGATGATCGTGATGTCCACTAACCAGGCTCGAAGACATGTCCTTGCGACTTCAGCCCGATACTGAAATGTGGCTAAAAACCGCTTATGTCTCAGGGTCGGATGTACGCGTATCCTTGTTGTTGCAGTTCCATGATGCGCGCGACACCCGCGGTAACCTGGTCTACCCCTTCGAGCAACTTGGGCATTTTCCCGGATTTTTGGGCGACTTTTTTCATGGTATTCCCACAGGCGCTGAAATGGATATCCTGCATTGCAAGACTGGTTACTCGACTCGCCTGGCCACTTTTTTCAGTCAACAAGCCAAGGCCTGGTCCGTAAGCGACAATCTCAATCACCACGTTATCCATGCCGTATAGTTTTTGCAGATTAGCTGCATTATTCAACGCAATTTTTTGCGTCCTCGGATCATCGGTACTCACCTGGATAACCAGCTTGTTTTCAACGTCGCCCGCATGCACCATTGATGACGCGGCAAAAAGTATTACTAACAGAATTGATTTAATCGAATTATTTAGTCTCATTATCCTGCCTCCTTAAATCGAATGAATAGCGCCGGTATTTAGGAAACTCCGGGCTGCCTGCTCAGGCTCTATGCTGCAAAGACTCACGATGGATTACGTAAAGTCCACAGCCGATTATGATTACCGCCCCGATCCAGACTTCGGTAGTCGGGATATCGAGCCAAATGACGTATCCAATAATCGTCGCCCATACCAGCGCAGTATACTCAAACGGGGCGAGTGCCGATACGCCGGCCCGTGCAATCGCGGTCGCAAAAACAAAGTGCGCAACCAGGGCAATTACCACCACTTGGCGACCGCATCCATCACTTCAAACAACAGCATTGCGAACATCATCAAGCTGATGCCCAGCAGGTTATTGGTTTGATAGCGTGCCATCAGAAAGTTACTGGGGGTCGAGTCAAAACGCCGAGCTTATACGCTGTCGAGGGTTACTACGAGCTATTTAATTGAGTTGCTCTGGCGGCGGCAGGAAGCAGCCATCGATGATGGTCTAGGCGGGGGTCTCAGCACTGAAAAAGCCGAAATTGTTTTTCCCCTGACGCTTGATCTGGTACATCGCTTTATCTGCCGAGCGAATCAACTCTTCTGCCGTTGCACCATTTTCCGGGTAGATTGAAATACCAATGCTTGCGCTGACCGTAACCTGAGCTCTTTCGATCTGAATTGGCTGTGCGATTTGCTTGATCAGACCGGAAGCGATACGTTCGGCGATCGCGAGGTCTGGCAGGCTCGACAAAATAATAACAAACTCGTCACCACCAATACGCGCCACGGTGTCGGTTTCACGGATTTCAGCCTTGATACGAAGCGCGGTGGCCTTTAACACCAGGTCACCAAATTCATGGCCATGCTCATCGTTAATTTCCTTGAATCCATCGAGATCCAGGAACATGACCGCCGACATCTGGCGAGTACGGCGGGCCTCGGCGAGCGAGTGATCAAGCCGGTCCTTGCAAAGGCGCAGGCTCGGTAACCCCGTTAACGCATCATGATTTGCCAGAAAATGAAGCTCGGCGGCGATTTTTTCACGCTCTTTAATTTCACCTTCGAGTTGCTTTACCGTATCTGCAAGTTTACGTGTGCGACTCTTTACCATCGCCTCGAGTGTATCTCGCGCCTCACGTAAACTCCGCTCAGTTTTGATTTGCTCGGTAATATCCTGTAACACCCCGATCGACTGGATCACCTCGCCGCTCGAGGATCGTAACGCGGTGCCCTGCTCGCGAATCCAGCGTAGCTCTCCATCGGATCTGTGTATCCGGTACTCGACATTTAAATCTTCACCGTCTAATTCATGCCGGTCGTAAGCTTCCATGAGATTTGCCAGGTCATCATGATGAACATCTTCGACATCATCTTCACGCGACGAGACCATGCTCATGTATTCGTCAACGGTGACGCCATGGATCTTGGCGAAACCCTGGCTGAGATAAATATAGGTTTCGTTAGTCAGGTCGTAAATAAAATGGCCGATATCGGTAACCGCTTCGACCTGTTGCGTCAGGGCATCCCTGTTTTCAAGCTCTTGCTGATAAATCTTGCGCTCGGTAATATCCTGAAGCAGACCGAACGAGGAGGTCACTTTACCCTCTTCATTATATTCGACTGTGCCGGTTTCATAGATGAACCTGACTTCACCGTCATTGCGGATGATCCGGTACTCGACTTCATGCGAACCCGACTCTAGTTGTGATTCGTGGGATTGGCTATAAAGCCCTCGGTCTTCGGGATGCACAACATCAAGCACCTGATCCCAGGTACCCTGAGACTGTAGAATTTCCTGAACAGTCTGGTTAAAAATACTCGCATATCCGTCGGAACAGAATTTAAGAGTGCTATTTTCATAGTCCCATTCACAGTGCCCGATATGGGCCACCTGTTCTGTGGCATCCAGGTACTGTTCCCGATGGCGCAATCTTTCCAGCTCGGATTCGAGTTCCGAAGTGTCTGACTGATCCTTCTTTTTAGAAGGCACGTCTTTGGACCGTTCTTGTTTTAGGTACATCGAGTTCAAGTACTACTATGTTTAAGGGCTAACAGAATTAAAAAAACCGAAATTATTCTTACCCTTGTGCTTAACCTGGTACATCGCTTTATCAGCTGAACGAATCAACTTTTCGGCGGTGGTGCCGTGCTCCGGATAAAGGGAAATTCCGATACTCGCGCTGATCACAACTTCGATGTTATCGATCAATAGGGGTTGCGCAATCTGTGCGACCAAGGTCGTCGCAATTCGCTCCGCGATAGCGATTTCGGGGAGGCTGGATAGAATGATAACGAACTCATCTCCACCGATTCGCGCGACCGTATCGGTTTCTCGAATTTCAGTCTTAATACGATCCGCGGTCGTCTTTAATACCAGGTCACCAAATTCGTGGCCGTGCTGATCATTAATTTCCTTGAATCCATCGAGGTCCAGGAACATAACCGCCGAAGTTTGCCGATTGCGTCGCGCCTCGGCCAACGACTGGTCAAGGCGGTCTTTACACAGGCGCAAGCTCGGCAGCCCGGTGAGTGCGTCGTGGTTAGCCAGGTAATCGAGTTCGGCGGCAATTTTTTCACGCTCTTCAATTTCAATCTGTAGCTGCTGGACCGTATTTGCCAGTTCGCGGGTACGTTCAACCACTTGCTGCTCAAGGGTATCCCTGGCGTCAATGATTTCCTGCTCGGCGTTTTTCTGCGCAGTAATATCCTGCAGTACGCCGATAGATTGTTCCGGGATTCCACGCGTCATCAGGTAAGCCCTACCCATTTCGCGCACCCAGCGAAGTTCACCGTCGGCGCGAATCAGACGGAATTCAACCTGCCAATCGCCCCCTTTGGCAAAGAACTTATCGTAAGTCTTTTGCACCCGGGCCTGATCATCGGCATGGATCATATTCATATCTCCATCCGATAACGCCGCCCTGGTAACGATTTCATCGGATTTCATACCGTAGATACGCGCCAGGCCGGGACTGACGAAGAGGTACTTCTGCTTGATTTCATCGAAGATAAAGTGCCCGATATCGGTAATCGCCTCGGCCTGATTGGCAAGGGCATCCTTGTATAACAGTTCCTGCTCACGCGCGACGCGCTCGGTGATATCCTGTATCACCCCCAATGTCTGTCGCACCCGTCCATCTTTAAACAACTTCGCTCGAGTCAGCTCTCGCACCCAGCGGATTGCACCATCGGCGCGCTTAATTCGAAACTCCAGGGCACAATCCTGTCCGGTCTTGATATAATGCCGATATTCCTCGCCCACCCGGTCGCGATCTTCGGAAACAACATCGGCAAGATCATCTTCGACACTGCGTATCTTCTCCTGGTAAGCCTCGACCGTGGAGCCGAAAATGCGTGCGCAGCCCTCACTTAGAAAAACATAGCGCTCGGTATCCTCATCGTAGATGAAATGCCCAATATCGGTGATGGCCTCGGTTTGACGCGCGAGTTCATCGCGATACTCCATGTCACGCTCTTGTCTAACATTGTCGGAGATATCCTGAAGAATTCCGAAGCAACCAAGCTCAACGCCGGTATCGTCAACGGCGATGACACTAAATTCGCGGATATGTTTTATAGTGCCGTCATCAAACAAGATACGATAATGAACATCCAGCGCCTTGTTATCACGCAAGGCTTTTGCGGCAAGTCGGTAGCGATCGTGATCCTCCGGATGAATTTGTTGCAGCGCTTTATCCCAACTGTCCTGCGATGCCATCACTTTTTCGACAGTCATGTTGTAGAGGTTTGCATATTCTTCCGAACAGGATTCAAGTCGATCAAGTTCAAAGTTCCACTCATAGTGCCCAATTTTTGCAGCCCGTTCGGTCGCATCAAATAACGTTTCGCGACGACACAACTTTTCCAGCTCGGCCTCGAGTTCCACCCGAGTCAAACCAGAAAATTCTGAGGTTGATATTGTCTGTGTCTGCGCTAGTGCTAACGCGTCAGTTTTTGGCATTTAAATATTCGGCTAAATTTCACCTGGCATAGGCATTTAGTATAGGCGCGATGGCCCATTTTTCCATGTGACCGGTATGCTCCTGGGCTTAGGCCAAAGTGGTAAAAATTCTCCGCTGTAGCATAATTCAGGCTGGTATCGGTCACCGGCAAGCAAGCCATGAGTCATCCAGCAGCAAATCTTCCCAATCGAGAGTCTCTAATCGAGCAATTGCGTTCAATCCTGGATGAACGTGTAAGCACCAGCACTTCGGTGCTTGAACAGCATGGGCACGGTGAATCCTGGCATCCGGTACAGGCGCCCGACGCGGTATGTTTCGCGCAGAGTACCGAGGAAGTGACCGCTATCGTGAAACTCTGTGCCGAGACCGCGACGCCGGTGATCGCGTTTGGCACCGGAACTTCGCTGGAAGGCCAGGTGCAAGCCGTCAAGGGCGGGATTTGTATCGATCTCACCCAGATGAATCAAGTCCTGGAAGTCAGTAACGAGGATATGGACTGTCGTGTGCAGGCTGGCGTCACGCGGCGTCAACTAAACCAGTACCTGCGCGATACCGGATTGTTCTTCCCGATCGATCCCGGTGCCGATACCTCGATCGGCGGCATGGCAGCAACGCGTGCGTCCGGAACCAACGCGGTGCGCTATGGCACGATGCGGGAAAACGTGCTCGGATTAACCGTGGTTACCGCCAGCGGCGACATCATAAAAACCGGAACGCGTGCGCGCAAGTCGGCAGCCGGCTACGATCTCACCCGCCTGTTCGTCGGCTCTGAAGGCACGCTAGGCGTCATTACCGAAGTCAGTCTGCGACTCTATGGTCTGGCCGAAGCTATATCGGCAGCCATCGTCAATTTCCCCGACGTGCGTTCGGCGGCGGAGGCGACGATTCAAACCATCCAGATGGGCATTCCCATGGCGCGTATCGAAATTGTCGACAGTGCCTACATGAAAGCGATTAATGCCTACAGTAAAACGGATTACCCGGAACTCGACACCTTGTTCCTCGAGTTTCATGGTACCCGTGCCGGCGTTGCCGAACAGGTGCAAATGTTCAACCAGATATCACAGGACTTCGGCGCTACCGGGTTTCAATGGGCGGAGAAAGAGGAGGACCGCAATCGACTCTGGCGCGCGCGTCACGATGCCTACTACGCGGGTCTCGCGGTTTATCCAGGTTACCTCGGCTACGTAACCGATATATGTGTTCCGATCTCCCGGCTCGCCGATTGTATCGCCGAGACCCAGGCGGACATCGCAGCTTCAGGATTGTTTGCCCCGGTTATTGGTCATGTCGGCGACGGTAATTTTCATTCCACCATATTTATCGATCCGGAAGATGATGCAATGCTCGCCAAAGCGCTTGAGCTGGATCATCGCATGGTGCAACGAGCACTGGAAATGGGTGGCACCTGCACCGGCGAGCACGGCATCGGCATGGGTAAGTTAAAACACATGCGCAACGAACACGGTGACGGCGCGGTCGATGTGATGAAAGCGATCAAGGCGGCATTGGATCCGCAAAATATAATGAATCCAGGCAAGGTCGTCGATTGCTAACGCGACTCGAGCGCCTGATCTTGCACGTGCTGCTGTAACTGTGGGTAAAACTCGAAAAACCCATCTCGGATCATTTCATGATTCCGCAGCAAATCCTCAATTGCATTGTCGAACTGGTTCACAAAGCGGATACGCGCGGCAACTCGATCGAGCGATTCGGCGATCGCATTGAGTTCTCGGTAAGAGCCAAACCAGTCGTATTCAATCATGCGACGGGTCACACGGCGCATGTTCTCGCCCGGCATAATTTCCTGCCCGTCGGACATGCGTTGATAAAACTCGGCTATCAATGCATCGAGATTTCGATTTTCGAAACTTTCCCAGTGACTGATCAGCAGGTGGTCAAAATAGATATCCAGCGCAATACCGGCAAAGCGTCGGCGGTCGGGGCTGAAACCGAGCTTCATATCCCTGACCAGCGGGTGTGCGTCGGTAAAGCGATCGACCGCGCGATGATTAGACAAACCCGCCCTGACTGCGTCGGGCAGCAATGTCCGATCAATTCCACGCGCAAAATCACCCAGCAGATTACCGACGGTCGATTCGATCGTCGGCTGCGATAAAACCAGGTGTGCGAAATGATTCATAACTATTACTATAAATCAAAAACATCTATAACGGCGATCGAGAAAAATGTATTGCGAGGACCACTTTCCTGCGCTTTAATCTTATTTTGACCAGGTCAACAGGAACGCAATATGTCTATTTCAGCCGTCGATACCCGTTCTGCCACCCCCGATAGCGATCCGCATTACGAAGATCGGATCAATCTCGCCGCGGTTTTTCGCATGACAGCGCGACTCGGAATGCATGAGTCGATTGCCAATCATTTCAGCTATGCGGTATCGGATGACGGTAGCCAGTTCCTGATAAACCCCTTGGGACGCCATTTTTCCAATGTCCGCGCCAGTGAATTATTACTGCTCGACGCCATCGACGACTCGACCATGGATAAACCCAATGCGCCAGACCCTACCGCCTGGGCAATCCATGGCGCGATGCATCGCAACGTGCCGCAGGCTCGCTGCGTGCTGCATGTGCATTCGAAGTACGCGACGGTACTGGCATCGATACAGCAAGACGGTCTGCCACCGATCGACCAGAACTCGATGCGTTTCTTCAATCGGGTATCGGTGGACGATGGTTTTGATGGCATGGGGCTCGGCGATGAAGCCGAACGCTTGACCACAACCCTGGGCAGCAATCGGGTATTGATCATGGGTAATCATGGCGTGATGACGGTGGGTGAAACCATCGCGATTGCCTTCGACGAGCTCTACTATTTTGAGCGCGCCTGCGCAAACTACATTACCGCGTTAATGACAGGCAAACCGTTACGCGTCGTCAGCGACGAAGTTGCCGAAAAAACAGCTCGTCAATGGGATGGCTACATCGACCGTTCTCCCTACGCCGAAGTGCATTTGCGCGAAGTACGCGAAATTCTCGATCGCGAAGAACCCGACTACAAACTGTAACGAGCAATGACCAGGGTAACGGACAAACCGAAGCCGACCAATGCGGCGTCCCCGGTAAAAATCCACGACGGCGACATCTACATCCACATCCCCACCTAACTGATATCCCCTGCCGAAGCGCATCACTAACATCTAAACAACGGTAACCGAAGAAACTCCTTGCGAGAGAATCGTAAGATTATTGCCAGTAGGTAAGTTCTTGGTAGCTGTCTTTGAAGTTCTGGTTGTCGGGGTCGAGTTCAAGGGCGCGACCGATCGCGTCCATGGAGGCTTCGTATTGGCCGAGCTGTGCTAATGCGTAGGCGAGGTTGTTCCAGACTTCTGCCTTTTCCGGATCAATTTCAAGCGCGGACCGATAAGCCGACTCGGCCGTAACGAATTCTCCCATTGCATAGGCTGAGTTGCCGAGGCCGGTGTGTGCCAGCAGATTTTCGGGCCAGCGGCGCAGCGCGGTGGTATAGGCATTGCGAGCAGTATCGATCCGGCCCACCTGCTCCAGGCCTATCACCGCATTGAGGTAAGCATCAGCGCTCGCCGTATTTGGGACGGAATCAGCGGGTACAATCGCCAGCGCCCAGTGGCCGGCGCGCTGCCAAGTTTTCTCAAACAGCGCAAAAGATCGGTACACGCGCGGTCTAACCCCGGAACGCATAATCATAATGCGCTTGTCAAAGTCGTAACCGACGACCACTTCGTAGTGCCACACCGGGACCAGATCCAGGCCCAGGTTCTGCAATACAAAAACCGGGTTACCCGCGGCGATCTCGCGTAACAGGGATTCGAGCCTGCCATCGAGTTGAACCGGCAGCAGTTCAAATTGCCGGGTCGCGGCGACAACCTCGGCCTGCAGACTTCCCTTTAATTCGGGCACGTAGATCAGCCTTACTATCTGGTCAGGCTCTACCGGAGTACCCTGGTAAGAAATGATGCTTGCCAGCGACGCGGGCCCGCAGTGATACTCCTGCTGCGGGAAAAACGGGACCTCGGTCAGTTCTACCCGGCGGGGGATGTCCGGGGGGTTATCGAGCAGCAGCCGGGTTTGCGGGGAGGTCGCACAACCGCCAAGAAAAAACAGTAAAATCAGCGCGCACGCAGTGGAGCGTGCACGCTTGCTAACGATGTTCAACTACTCAGAGGCTGGCCAGTTGGGGATGATATCGGTATACCCCATCAATTCGGTAATGACCAGAACCAGGATAATAATAATCAATGCATCGGCTCCGCCCGCAGGGGATTCGTCAATGCGTTGATGGATTTGCACCACCTGTGCATCGGTCATGCCCGCTACTCGCTGTTCAGCATCCACTGCATTGACGCCACCGACAACCAGCTGTTCCGTGATCCAGACTCGTTTCTCGGCGATACTACCCAGATCGATTGCAACTTGAGCATTTTGAATTTGCGCAGTACCAACAATCGCTGCATGACTCGGTAAACTGACTGCCAGAGCGGCACAGGCGATTAACAGGCAGCGGAAAACTCTTGATATCAACATGGTGATCTCCTCAATATTCGGGGTGTTATGGACTCAACTAGTATAGTCTAGTTTCGCTTAAGCGAGTTTCGCGCCGTTGGGCACTTCGCTATCGGGTCGTGCCAGTACCACGGCGCCATCCTCGCGATGGAACCCGGTAACCAAGCACTCCGATCGCATAGGCCCGATTTGCTTGGGCGGAAAATTCACCACACCGACGATCTGACGACCGATCAACTCTTCTTTTTGATAGATATCGGTTATCTGGGCGCTCGATTTGCGCACACCGATTTCAGCGCCGAAATCTATCTTCAGCTTGTAAGCCGGCTTACGCGCCTCGGGGAAGTCTTCTACCTCGACAATGGTGCCGACACGCAGCTCAACCTTTTCAAAGTCTTTCCAGTCTATCGTTTCCACTAAACCTGTCCTCAGGAAAATTCGTTGCGAATTGCGCTACCGTGTTCACCAATGGATGGCACTTTGCGCAACTCTTCGGTCTGGTTGGAGCGCATCGCCGCAACGGCCACGACCTGCGCTTCGCCACTAGGGGTGCCGACATTAACTCGACGTACTTGCGGATGACTGGACAGGCCTGCCATATCGTTAAGACGGCCATAAGCGATTCCAGCCTGGCGCAGACGTTCGATTGCGGCGATCTGATCGAGCTGTGAAAAAGCCTTAAAGATGAGTTCATCGACATAATCTCGATTCGCGACCCGTGCCTGGTTAGATTTCAGCCTGATGTCATCAGCCAGAGATTCGTCACCAAGTACCCCGCCACAGAAATTACGCCACTCGCGTTCGTTCTGGATCGCAAGCACGATATCGAGATCGTCACCGCAGCGGTAAGCACCGTAAGGTGAAATTGTTGCGTGATTGATGCCAACGCGTGGCTGGATCTGACCCGAATAGTCGTAATGTAACAACGGTACCGCCAACCACTCGGCCATTCCGTCGAACAGCGAGACTTTGATAACACAGCCTGCGCTGTTCTGTTCGCGTTCGATCAAGGCTTCGAGAATCGCGGCATAGGCTTGCTGCCCGCAATTGATATCGCAGGCCGAGACTCCGATACGACCCGGCGCGTCCGGTGTGCCGGTAATCGAGGCCATCCCGGATTCGCATTGCACCAGTAAATCGTAGGCCTTCATCGAGCTGTATTCGCCCTGGTCCCCGTAGCCCGAAATATCGCAACAAATCAGGCGTGGATACAGCTTGAGCAATTCTTCGCTGCCAAAGCCGGCGCGCTGCGCCGCTCCGGGCGCCAGGTTCTGGATAAATACATCGGCCTTTGCAAGGATTCGATGCAATAGTTCGGCATCGGTATCATCCTTGATGTTCATCACCAGCGACTCCTTACCCTGGTTGAGCCAGATAAAGTAAGCCGATTCGCCATGCACCACGCTATCGTAACCCCGCGCAAAATCACCTTCGGCGCGTTCGATTTTGATAACGCGTGCCCCGGCATGCGCGAGCCGGTTGGAACAAAAAGGCGCCGCTACCGCCTGTTCCAGCGAAACCACAAGTATGTCTTCCAACTTCAGCATAACGTAATTGTGATGGGTAGCTTAAAAGGACTTGGGTAAGCCCAGCACATGCGTCGCAATATTCGACAGAATCAAGTTGGTCGATATCGGTGCGACCTGGTAAAGCCGGGTTTCGCGAAACTTGCGTTCGACATCGTATTCGACCGTAAATCCATAGCCACCGTGAGTTTGCAGGCACATGTCTGCGGCAGCCCAGGAGGCATCGGCAGCCAGCAATTTGGACATATTGGCCTCCGACCCACAGGCTTCTCCGTCATCGAACATGCGGCATGCTTTATCGACCATTAGTGCGGCCGCTTCGGTTTGCACATGGGCACGTGCGATTGGAAACTGGACACCCTGGTTCTTGCCGATCGGCGCACCAAAGACTTCGCGCTCACTTGCATAGCTACTAGCGCGGTCGATGAACCAGCGCGCGTCACCGATACACTCGGCTGCGATCAAGATACGTTCGGCATTCATGCCGTCGAGAATGTAGCCAAAGCCTTTACCCTCCTCGCCAATCAGATTCTCGGCTGGCACCCGTAACTTATCGAAGAAGAGTTCAGTGGTAGCATGATTAAGCATGGTTTCGAGTGGCCGCACTGTCAACCCGTTACCTACCGCGTCACGCAGATCAACCAGCAGCACCGACATACCCTGGGTCGGTTTTGCAACCTCGTCGCGGGGCGTGGTGCGCACCAGCAGTAATAACAAATCGGAATGTTCGACGCGTGAAATAAAAACCTTCTGTCCGCTGACGACATAATCATTGCCATCACGATGCGCACGTGTCTTGATGCGTGTGGTATCGGTTCCACTGGAGGGTTCGGTTACTCCGAAGGCCTGTAGCCGCAGCGCTCCCGAAGCAATATCGGGCAGGTACTTCTGCTTTTGGGCATCGCTACCATGGCGTAGCAATGTACCCATGATATACATCTGCGCATGGCAGGCGGCGCCATTGGCGCCGCTATGCTGAATCTCCTCAAGCACGGCACAGGCGGCAGCCAGGTCCATGCCGGCGCCCTGGTATTCTTCCGGAATCAGTACCGACAGGTAGCCCGCATCGGTAAGCGCCTGCACAAACTCGCCCGGGTAAGCCTTGTCGCGATCCTTTTCGCGCCAGTATTCATCGGGATAATCGGCACAAAGGCGCGCGACCGCGACTCGAACTTCCGGATGTGACTGTTCTTCTGGCATTTAACCTTACCTAATCAATATTCGTCGCCCCGACTAATATCGCCCCCGCCTACGCGGGGAAGGGCTTAAGCAGCGATGATATTGTGCTCGGGGCCATAGGGGAAGCCGGTAATGTTTTCCGCATCGTCTTCGCCGACCACCAGAATGTCATGTTCACGATAGCCGCCGGCACCTGGCACGCCCAGTGGCAATGTCAGCATCGGCTCGATCGAAACCACCATTCCCGGCTCCAGCACCGTATCGATGTCTTCACGCAACTCGAGGCCGGCCTCGCGACCATAATAATGCGATAGCACGCCGAAGGAATGCCCGTAACCGAAAGAGCGGTACTGCAGCAAATCCCTGTCTTCGAAGAAACGGTTGATTTCGGCACAGATCCCCGAGCAGGTCGCTCCGGGTTTGATGAGCGATAGTCCGAGCTCGTGCGCCTCGACATTGGCCTGCCATATCTTAAGTGAGGCAGCGTCAGGTTCACCGATAAACAGGGTGCGTTCGAGTGCGGTATAGTATCCCGATATCATTGGAAATGTGTTCAAACTAAGGATGTCACCCGCTCTGAGTTTCGCCGAGGTAACGGGATTATGCGCACCATCGGTGTTGAGCCCCGCCTGGAACCAGACCCAGCTATCGCGTAATTCACTATCCGGGTAGGCACGAGAAATTTCGAGTTCCATCGCGTCCCTGCCGGCCATTGCGACATCGATTTCACGGGTTCCGACCCTGATGGCGTCCCGGATCGCATCGCCGCCGATATCGGCAGTGCGCGCTCCACCTTTGATGAGTTCGATTTCTTCGGCCGATTTAATCATGCGCAAGCTCATGATTTGCTGGTTCAAATCAAGAGTCTCAATGTCGCCCAGTAAGTCGGTCATCATCTGGCGCGTTGCCAGGGTCATATGATCACCTTCGATACCGATGCGCTTGCTGCCAGGGATGATCGATTTCACTGCACGCCAGTAATTGTTGCGTTTCCAGTCGGTGTAAATCAGGTTTTGAGCGTAGCATCGTCGCCACGGCTGTCCGCCATCGATATTCGCCGAGACGGTAACGCAGCGATCAGCGGTTACCACACAGGCGTAGGGGCGGCCGAAGGAACAGTAGAGAAAGCCTGAGTAGTAGGCGATGTTATGCATCGACGTCAGCAGCATCGCATCGATCCCGGAACTGGCCATTAACTGGCGCAATCCGCCGAGGCGATTTTCATATTCTGTATCGGAAAAGGGCAAAATTGCCTTGGAACCGTTTTGTAGTTCGAAGAACTCGGGACGTTGGGTTTGAGACATAATAATCACTCCGAAATTATCCGGGCGTACAGGACTAGAATACCTGCTTTATCGGCATCGACGCCATCGCTGCCAGCGGGCTGCGATTTTAGCCACCACGCAGATGTCAGGCAAGATATAATTCGCCGATTTAATAACAGCTTCAGGTAATAAAATTATGTCGCCAACCCAATACAATATAAGGCCGGCAACTCAATCGGACCGCGTGCAGTGGGATCCGCTTTGGCGGGATTACCTGAAGTTTTACGAATCAAGCCTGGCGGACGAAATTACAGATTTGCTGTGGCAGCGTATTACCGACCCGGCGCATGAAATCCAGTGTCGAGTGGCTGAAAATAACAACGATAATCTTGTCGGACTGGTCCATTTCTTCCCGCACGCCCATACCTGGTATGCGAGCCCGGTGTGTTATCTCAACGATTTATTCGTACTTCCCGGTATTCGCGGTGGCGGAATCGGCAAAATGCTGATTGACGCCGTAGTTGATGCGGCAAGGCAGCAGGGATGGGCTGAAGTTTACTGGCACACGCTAAACCACAATACCGTAGCGCGTGGCTTATACGACAAGATCACCGGTGGAGCTGACGGTTTTATCAATTACACCATCGACATGGCGCGACTGGATGCTCGATAGCTAGCTGCGCAAACTGGTTCAGGCTCAGCCTTTCGGGAGCGTTCATCGGGCGACCAATTCGGCTTAAAAAGCACCGTCACCACGATCAGCAAGGTTGCCATCAGGGCAATCGAATAGTGGTTGAAACCTGGAAATCGCGATTGCCAACACCTCGATACATGTCGTTTATGTGCTCTGGCGAGTCGTTTACCGGTTGACTGTAATAATTACATTCTGTTTAAACTTGTCGCATACATTGAATACGTATATTTGCTGGCAGATCTACTGGCAATGGGTGGCTGTTACCGGGTATTCTTTACGCAGACTCAACCAATACGACGCTTATGCATTATTCAGGATTCAATCTGCTCAAACAGGCACTCACCGGAAACCGCGGCTGGACCCGGGCCTGGCGCAATCTTGAACCGAGGAAACGCTACGACATCATCATTATCGGCGGCGGCGGTCATGGTTTGGCCACGGCTTACTACCTGGCCAAACTACACGGCATAACCAACGTCGCGGTTCTGGAGAAGGGTTATATCGGTGGTGGAAATACCGGGCGCAATACCACCATTGTGCGCTCCAATTACATGCTCAACCCGAATGGGCAGTTCTACGAGCATTCGATGAAACTATGGGAAGGTCTGAGCCAGGACTTGAACTACAACGTGATGTTCAGCCAGCGCGGTGTATTAAATCTTATTCATAATGATGCCCAGCGCGATGCTTTCGCGCGACGTGGTAACGCGTTGCGATTAAACGGCATCGATGCAGTCATGCATGACCTGGAAAGCGTCAAGAAACTGATGCCACATCTTGATTTCTCGAAGAATACGCGTTTCCCGGTACAGGGGGGACTGGCGCAGCCACGCGGTGGTACCGCGCGTCACGATGCGGTCACCTGGGGTTACGCGCGCGCGGCCGACCAGCTCGGTGTTGAAATCTTTCAAAAGTGCGAAGTTACCGGCATCAAACGCGAAGGTGACAAAGTTGTCTGCGTCGAGACCTCGCGTGGACCCATCGAAGCTGGTCAGGTCGGGATTGCGGTTGCGGGTAACTCGAGCCGCTTGTTCGATATGGTGGGCATGAAACTACCCATTGAATCACACGTACTGCAGGCCTTCGTAACGGAAGGCATCAAGCCGCTGGTGAATACAGTCTGTACCTTTGGCGCGGGTCACTTTTATATCAGCCAATCGGACAAGGGTGGCCTGGTCTTCGGTGGTGACCTCGACGGCTGGAATACTTACGCACAACGCGGCAACCTGCCTACTTTCAATCACGTGGTTGCCGGTGGCGTAACGATGATGCCTTGCCTCGCACGACTGCGAGTATTGCGCCAGTGGGGTGGCGTTATGGATATGTCGATGGATGGAACCCCGATCATCGGTAAGACTCCAGTTGATAACCTCTATCTTAACGGGGGTTGGTGTTACGGCGGTTTCAAGGCGACACCGGCATCGGGCTGGGTATTTGCCCACACCATCGCACACGACAAACCGCATGCTCTGAACGCAGAGTTTACGCTGGAACGTTTCCGCGAAGGTAACATACTCGATGAGAAAGGCGTTGGCGCCTCACCTAAGGCACACTAGGAGGTATTGAAATGCTAAGAATCGAATGCCCCTGGTGCGGGGTACGCAACGAAGATGAGTTTTCCTACGGTGGCGATGCCACCGTCGAGCGACCTGCCGATGACGCCTCTCAAGATGACTGGTATCACTTCGTTTACACGCGCAAAAATCCTGCCGGTCCTCATCGTGAATACTGGCATCATGTGAATGGTTGCCGAGCCTGGTTGGTGGTAGAGCGTGATACCGTCACGCACGAAATTTTCAGCATCGCTCCAGCCTCTCCCAAGCTGTCAACCCCCAACAGGGAGGCTTGATCGGTATGGCATGGAAATACCGTATCAGCAATGGCGGGCTCATCGATCGCGGTAATTTGCTCAGCTTTACCTTCGATGGCAAACCGTATCAGGGTTTTGAGGGCGACACCCTCGCATCCGCGTTGCTTGCCAACGGCGTACACCTGGTAGGACGCAGTTTCAAATATCACCGTCCCCGGGGTATCCAGACCGCTGGTTCGGAAGAGCCCAACGCAATCGTCGAGTTGCGCCTCGGCCCGCGCAAAGAACCGAATACGCGCGCGACGACGATCGAACTGTACGACGGCCTGGTTGCCAGTAGTCAAAACCGCTGGCCCTCTCTGGCCTTCGACGTCATGTCGATCAATAACCTGTTTTCCCCGCTGTTATCGGCAGGCTTTTACTACAAGACCTTTATGTGGCCGGCTTCATTCTGGACCAATGTCTACGAACATATTATCCGCCGCGCGGCAGGACTCGGCACCGCGCCGACCCAGGCAGACCCGGATTTTTACGAGCAATGCCATGAACACTGCGACGTACTGGTAGTCGGTGCGGGACCCGCTGGATTGTCCGCTGCGCTAGCCGCGGCCGCGACTGACGCACGCGTGATCCTCGTTGACGAGCACCCGCTGGTGGGCGGATCGCTGAACAACGAAAACTTTTCCATCGATGGCAAGACAGGCAACGACTGGGTGGTCGAAACATTTGCAAAACTGCTGGCCATGGACAATGTCCATGTTTTTACACGCACCACTTTGTTCGGCTACTACGATCATAACGTGGTCGCTGCAATCGAAAAGGTCAGTGACCATATGCCGGTCCCGCACAAAGGCCATCCGCGCCAGCGCATGTGGACCTTTTACCCGGGTCGAGTAGTTATCGCGACCGGCGCCACCGAACGGCCACTGGTTTTCGGTAATAACGACATGCCCGGTGTAATGCTTGCCTCCGCTGCAAGAACCTATGCGAATCGTTTTGGCGTCAAACCCGGCAGACGCGCCGTGGTTGCAACCAATAACAATGACGCTTACCGGACAGCAATCGATTTGCACCATGCAGGGGTCACTATCGCCGCAGTTGTTGATTCACGCACGCACCCGGATGAACAGTTAGCAGAAGAGCTCGAAAATCTTTCTATCCGTTTAATCACCGGCAGTACCGTCGGTTCAGCCGAGGGTGGTCAACACGTTACCCACGCCCAGATTGTCACCACCCAGGGGGATACTCTTGATCCCGAACGTATCCACTGCGACCTGATCGCCTGTTCCGGTGGCTGGAATCCAAACGTTCATCTGCACAGCCAGTCGGGTGCCAAACCGGTTTACGATGATTCGATCTTAAGCTTCGTCCCCGGCGACTCACGCCAGGCAGAAGTATCGGTTGGCGCCGCAAGCGGTAGCTTCAGGTTGCAGGAATGCCTCGATCAAGGTGCCGCAGCGGGAGCCGAGGCGGCCAGATTGACCGGTTTCGGGGCGAAAACAATTACCGCAGCCAAGGCGGAAAATGAAGGTGCCTACGCAGTCGAAGCATTATGGATTTCACCGACGCCCTATAACAAAAATTACAAACAGTTCGTTGATCAGCAAAACGATGTCAAGGCCAGCGACGTAGTACTGGCATCCCAGGAAGGTTACGACTCGGTTGAATTGCTGAAGCGCTATACCACCCAGGGTATGGCGACTGACCAGGGCAAGACCAGTAACGTCAACGCGCTGGCGATACTTGCAGGTCAGCGCGGTGATCCGCTGCCGGAGGTTGGTATTACGACTTTCCGCCCGCCCTATGTACCGGTAGCTATGGGGGTATTTGCCGGACATACCGTCGGCTACGACTTCATGCCGGTGCGGCGTACCGCCATTCATGACTGGAATACAAAGCACGAAGCCGTTTTTGTTGAAGCCGGCCTGTGGCTACGCGCGCGATATTACCCGCAAAAACTGGGTGATACGATGAACGATTGCTACATTCGTGAAACCGAGGCAACGCGTAACAATGTTGCGATGGTCGATGTAACCTCGCTTGGCAAGATCGACATCCAGGGTCCCGACGCACCTGAATTTTTAAACCGCCTGTATATCAACAACTGGCTCAAGCTACCGGTGGGCAAGGTGCGTTACGGCGCGATGCTGCGCGAAGATGGCATGGTCTACGACGATGGGACGACTTCGCGTCTCAGTGAAAATCACTTCTACATGACTACAACCACGGCCAACGCCGCCTCGGTGCTTGCGCATATGGAACAATACCACCAGATCGAGTGGCCCGAGCTCAACGTCGTGTTTTGCTCGGTCACCGAGCAATGGACGGGCATCGCGGTCGCGGGACCAAACAGCCGCAAGTTGCTGAAACAAGTTATCGATATCGACATCAGCAACGACGCCTTCCCGTTCATGGGTGTCGGCGAATGCATGCTGAACAATATCCCAGCACGCTTGTTCCGCATATCTTTTTCCGGTGAGCTCGCCTATGAAATCAACGTGCCCGCCGACTTTGGCGAACAGGCCTGGCTCGAGTTGCTGGAGGCGGGCGAGGAACTGGAGGTTTCGGTTTACGGTACCGAGGCACTCGGCGCTATGCGTATCGAGAAAGGTCACGTTGCCGGTTCTGAGCTCGATGGTCGCACCACGGCGAAAGATCTTGGTCTCGAAGGCATGGCTAACCGCCAAAAGCATTTTATCGGCAAACACAATTCGGAGCGTCCAGCACTGGTTGGCGAAGGTCGTTTGCAAGTAGTTGGGCTGAAGTCTCTGGAGGCCGACAGGAACTTGCGCATCGGAGCGCACCTGGTCGATCCAAAGATCAAACTCGAGACCGTGAGCCAGTCACAGGGTCATGTGACCGCGACAACCTATAGTCCGCAACTTGGCTGTGGCATTGCGCTCGGTTTGCTGCGCGATGGCGCTTCGCGACATGGTGAACGGATCGAAGCGGTGTTTCCGCTTGATGATGAAACGCTCAAGGTCGAGATCTGCCACCCCGTATTCATCGATCCCGAGGGAGCACTCGTCCGTGCCTGATAAACAAGACCTACCGGTACGCGTATCACCGTTGTTAACGGTTGAGGGTGATTTTATCGTCGACTACAAAAACCTTCGCTTGAGCGAGCGTAAGGCGTTGACCGCGATCCAGGTGCTGACCTTCAATGACAAACACATGGATGCAGCAGCGGCTATCACCACGGCACTGGGAATCGAATGCTCGACCCTGCCCGGCATCGTTAATTCGGATGGCAAAACGCAGGTTTGCTGGAACGGGCCTAATAGCTGGATGATTGTGTGCAGTGACGCAGAAGCGGGACGTGCGCCCGGTGAATTATTTAAAACGCTGCAGGATACGGTTGGTGACCTGGGGGCGGTGGTCGATCAAAGTCACGGTCGCTGCGGACTGCGCCTGAGGGGTTTGCACGCACGCCAGGTGATGGCAAAAAATACCGCGCTTGACCTGCATCCGCGTGCATTTGCTCCGGGTCAGTGTGCGCTGACTTCGGTCGCGCACATGAACGCCACGGTTATCCAGGTTGACGATGCGCCGACTTACGATTTATTTGTGATTCGCAGTCTCGCACGCTCTTTCGCACATGCGATCGAGCACGCCTGCCACGAATTCGAAAGCGAGCAATAGCCGGGTTAACGCAACGCTTTCAGGTTGGAAATCAACACGTCTTTCTTACGATTGATTTCCTCCCTGATCTGGTGTGCCAGATCAAGTTCAGGTCCGCAACAGCTGTCTGCCGCCTCGAGGTGATTTTTAGTTGTTTTTTCAACCGTCTTCACCAGCAACTGGCTTACTATATTACTAATCTGCTCTCTATCAGAGTCTGACAGGTCATGAGTCGACAACGCCGACATGATCGACGCGGTTGTATCTTCAATAGAACTTTCAACTGACATAATCTTTCCTCGGGTTTTCAGAGCGTTTCCAGGCTCTGTTCAAGATCGTCTATTAAATCCTGGCAATTTTCAATACCAATCGACAGGCGCAACAGGTTTTGCGGCACTTCACTATGTGGACCTTCCACGGATGCGCGATGTTCGATCAGGCTTTCGACGCCTCCCAATGACGTGGCGCGCACGAACAAACGGGTGTTGCCAGCGATGCGTTTGGCTTCATCGGCACCTCCATTGACCAGCAATGATAACATGCCGCCGAAGCCATGGGTCATCTGACGTTTTGCGATCTCGTGCCCAGGATGACTTTCGAGGCCAGGGTACAGTACCTGGTGCAGGCGCGAATCTCCTTCAAAATGCTGCGCCAAGCGCAACGCGCTCTGCGATGCCTTCTCGAAACGCACAAACAGGGTACGCATACCGCGTAGCAATAACCAGGCATCAAATGGCCCCAAAACACCGCCAGTCAGAGTCCGTACCAGTTTGATTTCCTCCCAGCGCTCATTCAATTCAGCGGTCACCAGAATACCGGCAACCACATCGCTGTGGCCATTGAGGTATTTCGTTGCCGAGTGAAACACGATATCGGCACCGTGCTCGAGGGCGCGGGTTGTCACCGGCGAAGCAACGGTCGCATCAACCGCGAGTATTGCACCTGCCGCGTGTGCAATCTCCGCGGCAACAGCGATGTCAATCACATCCCAGGTTGGATTCACCGGGGTTTCGATCCACACTACCGATGTTTTTCCGGGCTGAACCGAGCCACGTAAATTTTCAATATCGCTGGCATCGAACAGGCTTAATTCAATCGAACGCTTTTCCGAAATACGACGCAACCAGTCCTGCGAGCCGTGGTACATGACTCGTGGTGCTACAACGTGCTCACCTGAATTGACGGTTTCGAACAATGCGCAAACCGCTGCCATGCCCGAGGCGAAACACTTAGCTTCAACGCCACCATCGAGTTCGGCACAGACCTGTTCGAGTACCTCCCAGGATGGGTTATCAGTGCGACTATAGCTATATTGACTAAAATGCTCATATTCAGAATCCCTGGCGTAGGTCGTTGAAAACTGCAGTGGCGGACTGATTCCACCGGTCACTTTGTCAACATAGTGACAAGCCTGCACCAGGCGTGACTCGAGCGACACTTTTTTCTCGTTATTCATTGATTACGTTCTTGCGAAATTCTGACTAAACTCATTAAAATATGACTTATCTTAACACTGGTAATCCCTTATTCTTGTATTAGTTCTGTATCCTTGATCGAGATTTATGCATGGCCGCATCACCCTATTCCATCGACAGCTCAAAACGCAAGATCGATCCTTATCGAAATCCGAATGCCGCGCTAAAACCTGACGGCACTCCCGACGATAACGATCGGGTTGAAATTGGTCCCACTGCACTCGCATTTGCCGAGTGGGAAGCACTCGGCCTGGAAATTCCGCACCTCGATACGATGCGCGAGTACCGGTTGCAGCGCCTGGTGCAGGAGTTACAGGCGCGCGACTACGGCGGCATTGTTTTATTCGATCCGCTTAATATTCGCTATGCCACCGACTCCACCAACATGCAGCTGTGGATCACCCACAACCCAGCGCGGGCGTGTTTTGTTTCGGCCGATGGTTATATCGTATTGTTCGATTTCCATAGCTGCGAACATCTTTCCGATCATTTACCGCTGGTTAAAGAGCGACGCCACGGGGCCTCGTTTTTTTACTTCGAATCGGCGCAGCGTGGTGACGAACATGCGATGCATTTTGCAAAAAACATCGATGAGTTAATGCGCACCCATGCGGGTGACAATCGCCGCCTGGCAATCGATAAAATTGAGATCGCAGGGCTACGCGCGCTTGAAAAAATCGGCTTGGAAGTATTTGAAGGCCAGGCAGTCACCGAGGAAGCTCGCGTTATCAAAGGCCCTGACGAAATCAAGGCGATGCGCTGTTCGATCGCAGCCTGCGAAGCCGCGATGTATGAAATGCAGGAGGCTTGCGAAGCGGGCAAGAGTGAAAACGAAAACTGGTCGGTACTGCATGCCGGTAATATTAAGCGCGGCGGCGAATGGCTCGAAACGCGAATTTTTTCATCCGGCCCACGCACCAACCCGTGGTTTCAGGAATCGGGCCCGCGCATCATTAGCGACGGCGAGTTGCTGGCACTCGACACCGATATGGTGGGCACCTACGGCATGTGTTGCGACATCTCGCGCACCTGGCTGTGTGGTGATGTTGAGCCCACGCAAGCGCAAAAGCATATCTATCAAATTTCCTATGAACATATCATGACCAATATGGAATTGCTCAAGCCCGGGGTTACTTTCAGCGAGATTACGCAAAAAGCGCATCGTTTACCGGATAACTGCATCCCGAATCGCTACGGTGTGGTGATGCATGGCGTCGGCCTGTGCGATGAATACCCGGCAATTCGCTATCGCGAGGATTACGACGCGCATGGGTACGACGGCGTGGTTGAACCGGGAATGGTGTTTTGTGTCGAGGTTTACGCCGGTGAAGTCAATGGCAAGGAAGGTGT
>CAXMNA010000144.1:0-1935 GCA_964194715.1 uncultured Gammaproteobacteria bacterium | reverse complement strand
CTACATTCAATTGCTCGTCTTTTTGATCGCAACCATGGAGCGATCGCTGGCATTCTGTCGAGAACAGGCGGGATACGTCCACCACCAAGAAGGCGATCAAGGCGAGCGTTAACATTGTCAGAACGCGAGGAGATATCGCGTTACTGGTCGCTTTGCTACTGTAACTGCTTAAAACTCGTGAACTAAAGGCAAGCCTCGAAGAGAGCCCTGGTATTGTCCTTGTTCATCTCGACCGGATTGCCCCCGACGCTCGGATCCTTGAGCGCTGATTCGACCAGCCAGTCCAAATCAGGATTGGTTACCCCAAGCTCGGTCAGGTTAGCCGGGATACCCAGTGACGCGTTCAATTCAACAACATAGCTATAGAAACCATCAAAGCCGCCGGCGATTCCGAGGTAAGCGGCGAGAGCGTTAATGCGTGTTTCGATCGCCGCTTGATTGAACTTGAGCACTGGCGCCATGACGACGGCATTGGTAGTGCCATGGTGGCTGTTGTAAAACGCACCGATCGGATGAGACAGTGCGTGGATTGCGCCTAGTCCTTTTTGAAATGCTGTGGCGCCCATTGCGGCAGCCGACATCATGTGCGCTCGCGCCTCGATATCGTTAGCGTCGGCATAGGCGCGCGGCAGGTATTCTTTCACCAGGCGCATGCCTTCGACTGCGATACCCTGGCTCATCGGATGGTAATGCGGTGAGCAATAGGCTTCGAGGCAATGCGCAAATGCATCCATACCGGTGCCGGCGGTGATTGCTGCAGGCATACCAACCGTCAGCTCAGGATCACAGATCACGATAGCTGCCAGAATTTTAGGATGAAAGATGATTTTCTTTTCGTGGGTCTCGGAATTCGAAAGCACGCCGGCGCGACCCACTTCAGAACCGGTTCCAGCCGTGGTTGGTATTGCGATTATCGGTGCAATCTTGTCGGCATCGGCACGTGTCCACCAGTCACCAACATCTTCATAATCCCAGACGGGGCGAGTTTGGCCGCACATAAACGCGATCACCTTACCGAGGTCGAGCCCCGAACCGCCACCAAATGCAATCACCCCATCGTGTCCGCCGTCGTTATATGCCTTGAGCCCCTGTTCGAGATTTTTTTCGTTTGGATTCGGATCGACGTCTGCAAACAAAGCTCGACCCAAGCCAGCCTGGTCGAGTAGCGCAAGCGTGTCCTGGGTAATCGGCAAGTTAGCGAGACCGCGGTCAGTGACCAGCAATGGTTTGCTGATGCCGGTGGTCTTGCAGGCTTCGGCAATTTCACTGATGCGGCCCGCGCCAAATCGAATCGAAGTTGGGTATGACCAGTTTCCTGTAAGTTGCATAGTTCTATCTCACAAAAATTTGATTTTATTAAGCTCTTTCAAAACCACGGTTAACTTCGTAATCGGTAACCTTGTTGTTGAAGTCTTCCTGTTCCCATTCCGCGGCGCGTACGTAGTGATCGATCACGTCGGAACCCATCGCATCACGCAGCATGCTGGATTTTTTCAATGCCAGCGTGGCCTGCGCCAGTGTGCCCGGGATCTCGCGCGCTTTGCGAGCCTGGTAGGCGTCACCCTTGAACTCTTTTTCCAGTTCGAGTTTCTCTTCGATGCCGGCAATGCCGGCGGCAATTTGTGCAGCGATTGCGAGGTGAGGGTTTAAATCACTGCCGCCAACCCGGCATTCGACGCGTACGTTGCTCGTGCCATCAGCAACCACGCGGTAACCCGCGGTGCGGTTGTCGAGTGACCAGATGGCCTTGGTCGGGGCAAAGGTGCCCGCAATAAAGCGTTTATATGAATTGATGTAAGGCGCGAGGAAAAAGGTGTTATCGGTGGCATACTTAAGCAGCCCTGCAAGGTACTGCCGCATCAGCGCAGACATTCCGTATTCGGCATTGGCGTCGAAAAACACGGGATCTCCGCCGGTCGAAACCAGGGACTGGTG
>CAXMNA010000143.1:0-3107 GCA_964194715.1 uncultured Gammaproteobacteria bacterium | reverse complement strand
TTTGCCGGCATTTTCGTAAACCAGTTTTTTCCATTCGGTAGTTTCCTTGTCTTCGCGATCACCGAGCTGCCAGTTGCCAAGGGCTTCGCGCGCGAGGCCCGTGTAAGCGACGATAAACTGCGGGTCGAGTTCGATCGCGTTCCGGTAGAATTCGATAATCCGGGAACTGCCTTTCGATCCCCGTCGATTAAGCCGACGATGCTCGGCGCGAAGAAAATAGTCGTAGGCTTCGAGATTGGTCGTTCTGCGTTTGGAAACCTGTTTTTGTTGCGATTCAATCCCCAGGTTTTTCAGAATTTCGGCGATGATTTGATCCTGCAGGGAAAAAATATTGTCGATATTGTCGTCGAAGCGGTATGACCAGACCTCCTGGTTGCTTTGCGCATCGACCAGTTGCACGTTGACCCGAATTTCCTCGAGGTTCTGCCGCACGCTGCCTTGCACCAGGTAACGGACATTTAATTGCCGCGCAATGTCTGGCAGCGAAGTTTCGGAATCCTCGTACTGAAAGCTCGAATGCCGCGGGACCACCTGCAATTCCTTGACGTTGGATAAATCGGTAATCAAATCGTCGGTCAGGCCATCTGCAAATACCCCCTGTCCCGGATCGTTGCTTCGATTCTTGAACGGCAGGATGGCAAGCGACGAAGCTGCCGGCGTAAAACTTTGCTGTCGGGTTTCAGGTTGCGCGACCGGTTGGGGAGTCGAAGCATAAAACAGGATAAACCCACCGATGGTCAGACCAACAGCGATAACCAAAATGCTAAACATCAAGATCGGGTTGAGCTTGAATCCCGTCTTCGCCTGTACCGGCTCGGGTGACGAATCCGATTCCGGTACCGGAATGGAAGCGCCGGATTTCAGGGCGACGGAATAGGTGCGTACCGGGCGTTGGATATTCTTGACCGTCTTTTCACCCTGGTACTCGAACACGAAGTTCTGTTTTTGCCCAACCGCGTCGAACACGGTGCTCGATATAGAAACGCCACCGGGAACGGCCAGGCTTTCCAGGCGTGCGGCCACGTTGACGCCATCACCGTAGATCTCGTCGCCATCGACGATGACTTCGCCCAGATTGACGCCGATCCGAAACAGCACACGCTGGTTCTCGGGTAGATGGGCGTTGGCCTGGGCAATGTCCAGTTGCGCTGCCAGTGCGCAATGCAGCGCAGTCGAAGCGGTGGAGAACTCGGCCAGCACCGCATCCCCGGCGTAATGCACGATTCTGCCCTGAAAGCGGATGATTTCGTCGGAGATGATTTTCATGTTTTGCCGCAGCTGCCGATGCGTGCGATCTTCATCCTCGCCGGTGAGGCGGCTGTACTCGGCAACGTCGGCATACAGAATTGCACTTAACTTGCGCTCGAAATGCTCGGACTCGGCTTCGCTGGTAAAGGTGGCCGGTTCAACTGCTTCGACAATCACTTTTGCGATCAGACGATAACCGACCTTGGGAATGGTTTCGATGACGCGCGGCTGCTTGCTGCTGTCTTCGAAGGCTTTGCGAAGCTTGGCAATTGTAGCGCTCAGCGCGTCATAGCCGACCACACGGCCCTGCCAGACGTTGTCCTCGATTTCTTCGCGGGTAACAACTCCATCGGGGTGATCGATGAAATAAAGCAGCAGCTCCATGCTGCGCGGCTCGAGCTTTTTCTCGTCTCCGTTGCGCAAAATGCGGCAACTGCTGGCGTTGATTTGCCAGCCGTCGATAAAAATTTTACTCGTATCGTCCATCGCTAAGTCATTGATTCTTATTAAATTATTATTTCGTCAGAAAAAAATCAAAGTTTTATCACTTATTCAGCCGACAAGTCTGTTTTGATAGGCTCAAGCGAGAGTCCGGCAAAAGAATACGCAACCTTGCCCTGGACCGAAACTAACACAATTTGATGCAAATTGAGATCATATTGATGAAACACGCAAAGCGACTAATGCTGATGTTGGCCATGCTGGTGATCACCGCCGGGCCGGCGGTAGCGAAGGATTACGACCTGCACCAGGCCGTGCTGGACAACAATTTCGGCTGGGTCGACAAGCTTTTGCGCAAGGGCCTGTTTATTGATGAAATCGGCTCGCGCAAGTACGGTTACGGCTCGGCGCTGCACCTCGCGGTACGCGAGGGCCATCTGAATATCGCGAAGCTGTTGCTGGACCGCGGTGCACAGGTCGATGTGCTAGATCCGGACGATCTGACGCCACTGCACAATGCCGCCTGGAATGGCAACCTCGAAATGACAAAACTATTGCTCGAGGCCGGCGCCGATATCGAGGCCAGCACCTATGATGGCGATACCCCGCTGAAGCTTGCGCGAAACAACAATCAGGCCCAGGTTGCCGATTTTATCCAGGCAAAACTGCAGTCGTCGGTAACCAGCGAAGCCAAAATCGAGTCACAAACTGCCAGCGACCCCGGTGCTATCGATATTTCAGGTGTCTACATATCGGAAATTACAAGTAACTCTCCCTACGCGCGAGATCGAAATCATTTTAAGAAGAAGTACCAAAGACTGAGAATAGTAATTAAGCAGGATGGAAATAGCTTTACCGCTAGGGAAGATAAATATAAAACAAAAATAAGAGGCACTATAGAAGGCAACGTTATTAAGTTCTATGTCGATTCAGGCGGTGGCGGTGCGAGTAGTTCTTGGGATGCTAAGGGCGAATGGAAAGTAAGTGCCGACGGTACGAGACTCCAAGGTTTTTGGATCCCCGTAGGAGGTCCAGGACTTGGTTCGGGGAAATGGAATCTAACCAAAATCGAGTCACAAACTGCTAGCGACCCCGGTGCTATCGATATTTCGGGCACCTACATCGCCGAAACAACCGGTGGTGGTCTGGCATTGCAAACTATCAAATTCGTCAAGAATATGAATGGTAAGTTGATGGTCCTTAAACAAACTGGTAACACGATAACAGGCAGCGTTAGCTTCCAATCCAAATGGATTAAGGGCACTCGTGAGGGAAACATTATTCATTTTTATATTCCTTTGGGTTTTGCCACAATTGACGGCAGTTGGGAGATTAACGCGGATGCCACAAATCTTGAGGGGAAATGGTCCGCGGATGGTGGTAGCGGTTCTTCAGGCAAATGGAACCTGACGAAAATC
>CAXMNA010000142.1:0-32469 GCA_964194715.1 uncultured Gammaproteobacteria bacterium | reverse complement strand
CATTGTGGACCACTGATACGTCGTTGAATGGATAGGCCCAGTAAGGGTGCGCGGAACGGATATCGACGTCTGATTCGGTCGCCATACGTGTGTGACCGATCGCGTGGGTACCGACGAAACCATTCAATCCATACTGATCGGAAACCACGGTCGCATCACCCAGGTCCTTGATCAATTCCAGTGCTGTTCCGACCGACAGGATTTCAACACCATCGAGGTCTTCGATGTAATCGATCAAACGTTTCAAATCACCGTCGAATTGAAAGTGATAGCGAAAAGCGTAGGCGGTGGCTTCTTCCCTTTCGATGACTTCGGCGCCCATTTCTGCCAGGCGGGCATCAACCGCGGCCTTGCGCTCGACAACCTGGCGGTGAATATCGAAACCCGTTTTCATTTCTTCCTGCTCGGCGACTTTAAAACGCAAAATCTGCACGCCCTCTTGCGCCTTTCCGTAGAGTGCAAAACCGGTCGAGTCCGGCCCGCGGTGCTTCAGAGCCTGAAGCATCTGGGTCATCTCGGTACCGATATCACTGGTAACGCCACCTTTCCAGATAAGTCCAGCAATACCACACATAAGATTATCCTCTTTGAATTTAAAATTTTGCCGTCGCAGCAGCACATTATATTACGCTAACATTCGGCACGGCGTTACAACGCGACACCGTGTGCTAGCCTATTGGTCTATGGCAGACAGTCGAGATAAGTTTCGAGATCCCAATCGGTAACGGTGTGATTGAATCTCTCCCACTCGTCGCGCTTGTAATGCTCGTATACCCTGAACATCTCACCCGGCATCGATGACTTGATGATTTCATCGTTGCGCAATTCTTCGAGTGCATCGCCCAACGACATCGGCAATTTCTTGACATCTTTACCTGCCTCTATCGCATCGTAGATATTACGCTCTTCGGCTTCACCCGGATCGAGCTTGTTTTCGATGCCATCGTCCATCGCTTTCAACAAGGCGCTACCCATCAGGTATGGGTTCACCATCGAATCAACCGAACGGTATTCGAAGCGGCCCGGCGCCGATACCCGCAATGCACAGGTACGGTTCTGGTAACCCCAGTCGGCGAAGATCGGCGCCCAGAAACCGGTATCCCAGAGGCGACGGTAAGAGTTAACCGTCGAAGAACCGATTGCGGTCAGGGCTCCGAGGTGCTTGATGACACCACCGATAGAATGCAAACCGATGGGGCCCGGCGCGACCTCATCGATCGAAGGATCGGGCATGAAGGTGTTTTCGCCACCGACACGATAGGTGAAGTTACCTTCCATGCCTGCCAAAGTTTCGTGGCCGAGCCTGTTGACCTGGTCTTCACCGCCACGCCATAGCGACATGTTGTGGTGACAGCCTGACGCCGATACACCCATGAACGGCTTGGACATGAAGCAGGCGATCAGGTTATCTTCACGCGCCACCTGCGCGCAGATCTGGCGATAGGTAGTCAAACGATCCGCGTTACGCAGTACGTCGTCAAATTGAGTGTTTAGTTCCAACTGGCCCGGTGCGTCTTCGTGGTCGCCCTGGATGATATCGAGACCCATTTGTACGGAATATTCGATGACTTTCATGAAGGAGGGGCGCAATTCCTCGAACTGGTCGATGTGGTAACAGTTCGGCTTGGTCACACCACCGTTCGGGCCGCCGTCTTCGCCGCGCTTGAGCCACATCATTTCCGGCTCGGTGCCGCAACGCATGTCGAGACCGTGCTTGTCCTGAAATTCGTTATGGGCACGTCGCAGGTTACCGCGACAATCCGAAGTCAGCGCGCCACCTGGATTGTCGCGCTCTTCACGGTTGCGGAACAAGGTACAGTAAACCCGCCCAATACGCTTGTCCCAGGGCAATTGGCAGAAGGTTTCCGGATCGGGAATACCGACCAGTTCCCATGACTCGGCGCCGTAGCCGATGTAATCCCCGTGACGGTCGACAAACAGGTTTGCCGTTGAGCCGTATACCAACTGGAAGCCCTTCTCGGCCAGGCGTTCCCAGTGCATCGCGGGAATACCCTTACCCATGATTCGGCCGGTAACCGAAACAAACTGGTAGTAAATATAATCAACTCCTGTTTCTTTAATTTTTTCGCTTACCTGCTTTACCAGTTCCGCGCGTCCGGGCGCTTCCACGTGTGCTTGTAAATCGGTCATATCACCCTCCAAAGGTTTAAGGCTAAATTTCTTCTACGTTTTTGGTTCTGCTGCTACTGTAATCCGGATTTTATGTTTTATTCTTCGCCGGAAAATCCATCATAGCGTGCCCGGGGTGTATTCCAGGTGAACCAGACAGGCCATCATGGTATACCCATCGGCTTTCACAAAACAAGACCTAAAACGCGTTTTTTTGTACAATTTCGACAAAAAATACCAATTTTAGTGGACCAATTTTGCTCTGAAGGTTCAATTTGGTATCAAATTTAATTTTGAACGAGCCTGAAACAATCGTTCAGACAAATGACAAAAGTTCAATTATTTCGCTATATATCAATCATTTAAAATATTAATTAAAAATTCTATCAGACTTCTCAATGAGCTTCACAATCGAAATCGGCACCGTTTGAGTGAGATGCCAATTTTTCCGATATCATTCGCGATCGAACCGCATAATCTGATACAAAGGCTTGATTTGAACATGGAAATACCGCATTATTGTACCAATTCAGGGTACCATAATAATAATCTAACTTATGAGGAGACCGGGAGCTTGAAATCGGTAGACAATAGCGCGCAAGTAGCAGCGAATTTCGCTGAAAAACCGATTCGCAAGTCGCGCGGTAATCGCGTCGGCGTTACTACCAGCAATGTCGTCGTACAATTGCGACGCCGAATTCTGGATGGTGAATACAGTTACGAAGAGCGGCTTCCTGCCGAGCGCAACCTGGCAGAAGAATTTGGCGTATCGCGCGGTACCATTCGCTCGGTGTTACAAATCCTGGAACAACAACACCTGGTGAGACGTCAAATTGGCAGTGGAACCTACGTATCACACCGGGAAACAACCAATCAACAAGAAATTTCCAGCATTACCAGCCCGATCGAAATGGTCGAAGTTCGCATTGCAATCGAACCCCAGCTAGTCAGGCTGGCGATCGCCAACGCCAGTTCGCGTGACCTCGAACATTTGCGGGATGCGTTAAGGCTATGCGAAGCCTGCGATGACGATTCGGAGAAGTTCGCGCGCGCCGATACTGCCTATCACATGTCGTTGGCGCACTGCTCAAAAAATAAATTGATGTTCTGGCTGTATGAACGCATCAGTGAAGTGCGCCGGCACTCGCAATGGCGCAGCATGAAATCCAAGTTGTTAACCCCGGATCGAATAAATTACTACAATGGTCAGCACCGGGCGCTGTACGAGGCGATAGCGGCTCGCGATACTGCCAGCGCTGTCAAAATCATCAAGGATCATTTGTACGGGGTTCAGGACGATCTGCTCGAAACTGACTAGGAATCAACAACATGAATGCACCACTATTTAACTCCCGGGTTAGAGTGCTGGAACCCGGATTGAACACACCACCCCCCGATACCGAACGCTATGTGGTGCGGGCGGGCGGAATTACCGCACTGGAGTTATTCGCCGGGGATGTACTCGAAGTGGTCAATACCGAAGGTATGCAACAAGGCGAAATTACTGTGTTCAACGCGCAGGGCAAGAGCGACATGCAAATGATTGGCGCCACTGCTAACGGCAAGGCGGAGGGATTTAAAGCTATTCTCAGCGGCGATGACGCCAGCGCAATCAAACTCGAGCGAACCCTCAAATTCCGCAATATTTCTCTCGATTCTGCCGAGTGTACTCGTGTATTCAGTAAAGAGTCACCAGCAGGCGACGCGGCTCGCTTTACCGCAAACGAAGATATTACCTGCGTGGTTGCGGCTCCCGGAGAGCCAATGCTAGTCGACCAGCAAAACACCATAACCGATCTGGCCCTGCTGGTTCACCGCAAGCCACGCGATACAAACGAACGCAGCATCCGTTTACCTGATCCGCTTGCCGATCCGTTACAGGACCAGCGTATCGAGGCGCGCACCGTGTTTACCTACGAAGTCAAGGCGGGTCAATACATCCAGATTATCGATGTCGAAGGGCGTGAATGTTCGGATTTTCAATGTTTCGACACCGCCGCGCTGGACAATGGTCTGGAACGTTGCATCGACGCAACCAGTACGCGTCATGTGGTGGGCGCGTCTTACCCGGCGCCGGGACTACTGGCAAAATTTTATACCCAGGATTTCGAACCGATGGTTGAACTGATCCGTGATACTTGTGGTCGTCACGACAGTTTCGGCACCGCTTGTACTGCCAAGTACTACGAGGATCTCGGTTACCCCGGACATGTCAATTGCTCGGAGAACTTTAACCGCGCTTTGCAGCCATTTGGCGTTCAGCCGCGACCTGGCTGGATGGCTATCAACCTGTTTTTTAACACTAACATCGATGACACCAACCAGATGTACTTCGATGAACCCTGGTCACGCCCCGGTGACTACGTTTTAATGCGCGCGCTTAAGGATATGATATGCGTATCATCTGCCTGCCCCTGCGATGTTGATCCGGCCAACGGATGGAACCCAACCGATATCCACATGCGCATTTACCCGGACACGAATACATTTACCAAAGCAATGGCCTACAGAATGACTACTGATGCAGAAAAACAACTCACCAAAGAAACCGGTTTCCACCCACAAACCCTGCAACACACCCGCAATTTCACCGAGTACGCAGGCTACTGGCTCGCTAACAGTTACACCAAGCATGGTGCTATCGACGAATACTGGGCCTGCCGCGAAGGCGCGGTGGTTATCGATCTGTCACCACTACGCAAGTACGAAGTGCTTGGACCCGACGCCGAATTGCTAATGCAAACTTGCGTAACCCGCAACATTCGCCGCCTCGCGATCGGCCAGGTGGTCTACACCGCGATGTGCTACGAAAACGGTGGCATGATCGATGACGGCACCGTATATCGACTCGGGCAGGATAATTTCCGTTGGATCGGCGGCAGTGATGAGAGCGGCATCTGGTTGCGCGAACAGGCCGAGAAACTTGGATTAGAAGCCTGGGTGCGAAACTCGACCGATCAATTGCATAACCTGCAGGTGCAGGGCCCTAAGAGCCGCGATGTTTTAAAACAGATTATCTGGACACGACCCGACCAGGCTACGCTCGAAGAACTCGAATGGTTTCGCTTTTCGATCGCGCGTATTGGCGACGAGCACGGCATTCCGCTAGTCGTTTCGCGCACCGGCTATACCGGGGAGCTCGGTTATGAAGTGTTTTGTCATCCTAAAGATGGGCCGGCCGTATGGGATGCGATCTGGGAAGCTGGTAAAGCATACGACCTGACACCGCTCGGGCTTGAAGCCCTGGACATGTTGCGTGTCGAAGCCGGGCTAATTTTTGCCGGTTACGAATTCAGCGATCAGACCGATCCATTTGAAGCCGGAATCCCCTTTACCGTGCCGCTGAAAACCAAGGAAGATGATTTTATCGGTAAGTCAGCGTTGCTAAAGCGCAAGGAAAATCCCCAACGCGTACTGGTCGGACTTGAGCTCAGCGGCGATGAATTGGCTGTCAATGGTGATTGCGTCAACATTGGACGTAATCAGGTCGGTGAAATCACTAGCGCGGTGCGCTCACCGATCCTGCGCAAGAATTTTGCATTGTGCCGTATCCAGGTCGAACATAGCGAACTCGGTACCGAGGTTGAAGTCGGCAAGCTCGACGGCAAGCAGAAGCGCCTGCCGGCGAAAGTGGTTGGCTTTCCATTCTATGATCCGACCAAGTCCCGGGTCCGCGACGTCCCTGCGCCCGAATAATGAATGAGGACTGGCTATCTGATGACGAGGCAGTTGACGTCGGTCAGATCCAGTAGTTTTCGGGATACGCTGCCCATCGCGGCGGCCTTTATCTTGCTTAGGCCGCGGGTACCGACGACAATCAAATCGACGTTACGACGCCTGGCGAATCCAGCCACGCTGGTGGCAGGATCACCGCTGCCGATCGCGGTCTGAATATTCTTAGCACCATCCTTGTTAGCCTTTTGTTTGGCATTCTTGAGGATCTGATCCGCCGCATGCCGCATCAGGTCATCACGTGCATTGAGGAAGGATTCGAACTCCGGCGCATCCTTGAGTTCTTCGGGCAGTTGCATATCTCGAATCACATTCAAAATCAGCAGTTCCGCCTCGTGTTGCACCGACAATCGCGCGGCGAAACTGACCGCGCGACCCGAAGCCGCGGACGCATCGGTAGCAACCAGAATCTTCTTTATCATGTATTTAAAGGCACCACTTCAGCCCCGCAAAGTGCGTATTAAGCCTACAACTAATTCATTTCGCAAGCATTTGTAACACGCTTGCAACATAAGAGCAGCCACACCAGGCTAGCTCCGATTCAATATCTACCCACCAAATTTTAAGTCACACGATGAACACCACAAGAGCTGGATTTGAGCAGTAACCCATGTAGTGTACTTGACCTGCCCTTGCAGTAGCCCTAAGTTAAGGCTTTGCCAGATTCTGCAGGGATAAGGCACCGGAAATGTTAGCCAAGTATCGTATTCCGATCACTGCGATTACTGTGTTCGGCACCAGCAGCCTGCTCGCACTCAGCGTTGGCATCGTGCTCTATCTCGGCTTCAACCAGGCCGCAGAAAGCACCCGCCAGCTCTGGGCTGACCAGGGCAAAACGCTGATCGACGCGATAGATCAAAGCCTGAATGAACGCCTTAGGCCGATTAGCGTTCAGGCGCGGTGGGTAGCGCGTGACGTCAAGGACCTGTCAGACCTGTCTTCCCTGGATAACTATATTTTCGGCACGCTCGCGGCAACGCCACAGGTGGCTGGAGTCGCGATTATCCAGGTTAACGGCAAAGGCCGGCGTTGGCATCGTAAAGAGCGGCTTGCGATAACTGGAGATTGGTCGCAAAAACCCTGGTTCAAGGATTATTTAAACCAGGTTAAATCAGCAGGCTCGTCTGTCTGGCGTGAGCCGATCTTTACCGATACGTTAGACTCGTCGACCCTGCTGCACGATATTCCCCTGCACAATGCCGATGGTGAATTTATTGGTATTTTTGCGCAGATCGTTACCGTGCATGAACTATCCGCGTTTCTCGCCCGGGATCATGCCGATACCGGGGTAACCCCGTTCGTTTTGTACGACCGCGAATACGTACTTGCTCATCCAGGAATTATCGATGGCAGCGAACAGAAGCCGCTGCCACAGCTCAACGAATTAGGCGACCTGGTGTTACAACGCATCTGGTCACCCGATGAGGAGGCTTCATTTATATCGGCCGCCCTCGAGGACACCCAGGCCAGCGGCATATTTTGGGGTGATGATTTCTATCTTTTTCTTTATCGCGATATCAATCGTTATGGCCCCGCTCCCTGGACCATCGGCGTTTACCTGAATACCAGCCTGCACTCCCATGGTCAGATCAGAAATATACTTAGGTCACTGGTTGCCGGCCTCGCGGTTCTGGTACTCGCGATCATCGCATCGATCATCGTCGGTCGCCAGGTCAGCAGGCCAGTAAAGGAAATCGTAAATGCTGCTAATACTGTCGATGCGGGAAGTCTTGATGCGGTGGGGCCTATGGGCGGCAGCTATATCCAGGAACTCGACGATGCCAGCAGGGCGTTCAACAACATGGTCCAGGGGTTACGTGAGCGCCAGGTGATTCGCGATACTCTTGGGCGCTTCGTGCCAGAAAAAGTGGCCAGCTCGCTATTGGCCGGCGGCGGCGCGATTCCGGTTCAGCAAACCGAGGCCACGATCCTGTTTTGCGATATCGAAGCCTTTACCAAGCTCACTGAAACAATAGGACCGGTGAGAATAGTCGATGTACTGAATGCCTATTTTTCGGACATGGTCGATATACTGGAACAATACGGCGGTGTGGTCACGCAGTTCCAGGGCGATGCGATCCTGGCGACTTTCAACGTTCCCGTCACCAATGACAATCATGCAGGCAATGCGATCAACGCCGCCCTGGAAATGCTGGACTGCGTCACCAGCAACCAGTACGAAGACGAAACCCTGAATATCCGCATTGGCATCAATACCGGTACCGTGGTTGCCGGTGCCATCGGTGCCAAGGGACGATTGAATTATACGGTTCACGGTGATGCGGTTAACCTCGCCGCGCGACTCGAAGCGTTGAACAAGGAGTACAGCACTCGTTTGTTAATATCGGAGTCGAGTGCTTCACAGGTTGACGCTTTCGATCTGACCCAGATCGGTGAAGTTACCGCGCGAGGTCAGACCCGGTCAATTAAGATTTACACCATCGAGTCAGCCATCACCAAACAATAAACCCGTCAACCGCCAGGCAAAGACATCACTCGATATAATCGCGTGCCTGCAGCATAACCAGGCTGATAATGCCGATGATAAATCCCGCGTAACCGCCTATCGCAGGCGCGATCCCCTGCGGATCAGTAGCGGTAAAAAATGTCAGCACCGGCATCAGCGCGGTACCGATTCCAACCAACAAACAGGTACGTGCGATCAATCGTTTAAGACCTTCCTTGTCGGTTACCTTCGATGCAGTACGGTCGTTGTAACCTGCGATCAATTCAAGCTTTCCTTTAATACCGACCAAATAGGCAAACATAAACATCAGAATAGCTATCCCTTCCATCACTAGAATTTCTATTATTTTAATCGTCATTTTATTATTACCCTCAAACTTACTGTGATTACCAACCTGGGTTCGTGAACATGACCCTCATGCGATTTCCTGTTGGTGTGCTTTGACAAAATCCGCCATGCTGCTGAATTCCCATTCGATCGTATAGTCTCCCTGAGGTGGCGCTGTCGCGCCATAACCCTCGGCATCATGGCGACGGTTAATCCAGACCTTAGTCATAGCCATACTGGTTGCCGGCACCATGTCATGGGTTAACGACTGGGCAACGTGCAGAATTTCATGCGGCAAAATTCCCAGATCACGTCTGGCACGTTCAAACATGTATTCGAAATTACGCAAATTCGGTTTATAGCAACCGATGTCCTGTGCGGTATAAATCCCATCCCATTCGATTTCGAGCCTGGCGTTACTACCCATGTAACTGATGCGGTCGCAGTTGGTTACAGTCGCCATCAGATAATGCTCCCGTAAATATTTCAGGCTTGCGGCCGAATCTTCAAACTCGGGCCAATGCTTGACCGAACGGCCAAAGGTTGCGGCTTCTTCATCGCTGAGCTTGATTTGCCATTTATTCGCTATCGACCGACTGACTTCAGCCAGCAAGGAACTGTAAACCTGTCTCGGCGTATCGGTCTGCTGTTGAAGTTCAACCTCACCGAACAACTCAAGCACCTCATCGCGATTCAGTTTAAGCGGTAATTTATCGAGCAACGGTTCGAGCGCATTGTAAATCCCGGACTCCCAGTCAATCAGGGTGCCGTAAGTGTCGAATGTCAGCATTTTAAATTCGGAAATATTCATCGTGATTCTCTTTGCAAGGCAGATCAATTCTGACTTACCAGACGATTAAATCAAGTTCACATTCACGTTATACGATCTACGATCTACGCGATAAATAATGCTTCGCAATAAACCTTCAGGTAAGCAGGAGCAGGATATTACCCGAAAGTCATTTATTATTTTCGAAGCTGCGTTAATCGAGAACCGGAGCTACAGTGCGTTATACTGCGGATGATTGAATCGCTACAACGATATTATGTCAGGGTCGTTTCACAATCTTGTTAACAAACTGATCAAGGTGGAGTCGCATGAAGTTCCCGCGACGGTAATGTCGTTCTTGTTTGTATTCACGCTGATGACGGCCTACTACGTGCTGAGACCAGTGCGCGACGCGATGTCCAGCGACTGGACCGACGCCGAGTTGAGCTGGCTCTGGACCCTGAATTTCTTTATTAGCGCCGGCGCCGTATTGTTGTACGGGTTCGTGGTATCCAGATTCGACCTGAAAAAGCTGGTACCGGGCGTTTATATCTTCTTTGCCAGCTCCTTCCTGTTGTTCTATCTCGCGACACGCTGGATTGAAGATACCGGCCTGATCGATAAGGCATTTTATGTATGGGTCAGTTTCTTTGCGTTGTTTCACGTATCGGTATTCTGGAGCTTCATGTCCGATATCTACTCCAGCTCACAATCAAAACGACTGTTTGGATTGTTTGGTGCAGGCGCAAGTATCGGCGCCGTATTGGGACCTTCTATTCCAGTCTTTTTGGGCGATTTCCTCGGTGTCTATAATCTATTACTGATCGCGGCCCTGATGCTAGTGTTGATTGTTCCAATTATTTTCTATCTCGACAAAACGAGATCTGGAACCCAAAGCCAGGCAGTTACCGATCCCGTTAAATCAATCGGCGGGGAATTTTTTGATGGTTTCATCGATTTTCTCAATCATCGATTCTTGCTTGGCATCGGCCTGTTTATATTGCTGTACACCATGATGAGCACCTTCGTATACTTTGAGTTGAAAAACGTGATGGTCGAGTACGATCGTGCTACCCGCTCACAGTACTGGGGCATGATGGACTTGATCGTCAACTCGCTGGCCATCTTTACCGCCCTGTTTGCCACCAGCCGCCTGGCGACAAAATTCGGACTGGCGATAACCCTGGCGCTGGTTCCGGTAATCCTGGTTTTCGGCTGGATCGCGGTTGCGATCGCACCGGGACTCGCGTTATTAATCGGCCTGCAAATCACCCGCCGCGCGGGTAACTATGCGATCACGCGACCGGGTCGGGAAATGCTGTTCACCAGGGTGCCACGCGAAACGCGTTTCAAAACCAAACCGGTGATTGATATCGTCGTCTATCGAGGGGGCGACGTGCTCGCCGGCTGGACCTATACCGGGCTCGCACAGGGTGTCGGACTCGGGCTAGGTGCGATCTCGATGGTCGCAGCCCTAATTGCACTGCTATGGACGCTGGTTGCGATATTTCTCGGAACCAGTTACGAGAAGACTAGTAACAGCATGGCATCATCCAGTGCTGTGCTACCGGAGACTTTAAATGGGTAAATTGAAAACCGGTTTTTCACGTCGTCATTTTTTAAAATCTACCGCTGCCGCTTCGCTGCTGTACTCGCTCGTACCCGGGGATATCGCCGCTGCAGAGTCCGGGGCCATCAAGAAAACGATCCCTTCCACCGGCGAACGCCTGTCTGTGATCGGTGTTGGCACTTCGCGTACGTTTGATGTTAACAGCGCAACTGCTGCGCAGTCGCCCCTGGTTGAAGTCATGCAGGCATTTTTCGACAACGGCGGCCAGTTGATCGATTCGTCGCCCATGTACGGTAGTGCGGAAGCAGTAACCGGTACTCTGTTGAAGGGGCTAAGTAACAAGCAGAATTTATTTACGGCGACCAAGGTATGGACCAACGGCAAGCAAGAGGGCATAAACCAGATGGAGCGTTCGATGGATCGCCTGGGTGTCGATAAAATCGATCTGATGCAGATTCACAACCTGCGTGACTGGCAAACCCACATCGACACCCTGGTCGACTGGAAAGCCCGGGGAAAAATACGCTATATCGGTATTACGACCTCTCACGGTCGCTACCACGATGAGCTCGAAAAAATACTGCAACAACAACCGCTCGATTTTGTCCAGATTAGTTACAACATACTGGACCGCGAGGTTGAACAACGCCTGTTACCGATTGCGCATGAACGGGGAATCGCAACGCTGATCAACCGCCCTTATCAACGCGGCAGCCTGTTTCGCAAGGTCCGGGGCGAACCTTTACCCGAATGGGCATCCGAATTCGATTGCGCCAGTTGGGGACAGTTTTTCCTTAAATTCATCGCGGCTCACCCCGCTGTAACCTGCATCATTCCTGCCACCTCAAAGCTCAAGCATATGGTGGATAACATGGCTGCTGGATACGGGCGTCTGCCAGATGAGTCAACCCGACGGCGCATGCTCGAATACCTCGAGTGGCTTTAATTTTCGAAAAAATGGCCTGGGTACTGACATTATCAAATAAGCCACCTTTTATCCTCAAGCTACTTGCGCAGGGTAATCGGCGTATTCGCCCAGACCACCACGGTATCTTCGGTAGTGGAAGGATTGGCATAGCGATGTTGAAGATGGCTTTTAAAGGAAAAGCTGTCCCCTGCTCCGAGAACAAACTGCTGCCCGTCGATGGTTAATTCGAGCGTGCCGGACAATACCAGTCCCGCTTCTTCGCCCGCGTGATCGTAACTGTCGTCACCGGTCGACGCGCCGGGTTCGTAACGAGATATGCCGAGCGCAAGATCACCGTTTAAATTGGCCGACAACAGTGAATCATGCAGGCCGAGATATTCGGTGCCACTGAGCTCCGAATAAGTCAGGCGCCGCCGGTTTTGTCGTCGCACGATAAATTCCCGTTCATCGGGTGAACCGGCTAAATCTTCCGGGAAAAACCAGCCGATATGTACCGACAGCGCCTCCGAAATGTCCTGTAGCGCCGCAACTGAAGGTCTGGTCAGATTGCGCTCTACCTGACTCAGAAATCCAACCGACTTACCGGTTGCCAATGCCAGTTGCTGCAGGGTAATGCCGCGTACTTTGCGTAACTGCCTGATTTCGTTGCCGAGATCGGCTAAAGCATGATTTTGCGAAAGCGCCGTGCTTGCCGCCATTTATATTCTCCTGCCCAGTTGCAGGCCTTCGAGTACAGCTTCTTCCACGGTTCGGGGCGAGATAGCGTCACCAATGCTGGACACTTCCAAACCCTCGATATCTTCAATCCAGTCACAGTCACGGTTTGATTGTGAGGCATAACAGCTGACGATCGTATCGACATCTTCACATACGATTGCTTCGCCACCGGTCATATGCTGAAAAAAAGCACTGCCGTCAACGCCACCATAAAAACGTGCATAGGGGATCATCTCGACTCCGAGCTGATGCAATACGCCGACCCACTGATCACGCACGATTGCCTGGATCGATTCGCCGGCGACACAGCCACCAGATAACAGCCGTACGTAATGCCCCGCACGTGCGAGTTTTTCCGCCACGCCGAGTCCCGACCAATCACAGGACCAATCCGCTATTACCACTTTTTTTCCGGGTTGCACCTCACCCCGGATAACCGACCAGGCGTCAACGATCTCGACACCCTCCACCTCGACCTCGGGTAGTCGGGTATTGGCGCCGGTTGCAATGACCACATGCTCAGGTGCGATATCACGCAGCGCGGACTCGTCGATTTGTGAATTCAATGTTAGACCGACTCCAGCCTGTCTGAGCTCATGCTCCAGATTGGTCGTGACGCCGCCAAACTCGGCGCGACCGGGTAAGGCTTCAGCCAGGTTTACCTGGCCGCCCAGGCGGGTGTTTTTTTCATGCAGCTCGACCTGGTGCCCACGTTCGGCGGCAATCACCGCGGCTTTCATGCCGGCCGGGCCACCACCGATAACGAGAATCTTTTTAGAAATTTCCGCTTTTTCTATTTTGCTCAGTGATCGTTCTCGACCACTTACCGGATTCTGGATACAGGACACCGGAAAATGCGCCAGGCGATGTCCTACACAAGCCTGGTTACAGCCGACGCAGGCGCGAATGTCGTCGGCCCTGCCACTCGCCATCTTGTTAACAAATTCAGGATCGGCGATTAACGCACGCGCAAGGCCGACCATATCAGCCTTGCCTGCGGTAACGACTTCAGCAGCCAATTGCGGTTGGTTAATCCGACCCGCCACCAGTACCGGTTTCGTTACCGCCTGTTTCAGTTGTGCGGCATCATCGGCGACAAAGCCCTGCGCCACGGACATCGGTGGGAACACGTGAATCCACCCATCGGGGGCGGATGAAGAACCGGAAATCACGCTGAAGTAATCGACATCTCCATCGGCTTCAAGAGTCTGGCAAATCTCGACCATATCCTGTGCCGGCAATCCCTTGTCAGTTTTCTCATCGAGTGTTACGCGCACCCCGAGCGTCTTGTCCGAGCCGATCCGCGCACGACTGCGGGAAATAATTTCACGCAGCAAGCGCATGCGCCCTTGCGCATCACCGCCGAATTCATCGGTACGACGATTTGTTTCGGGATTAAGAAACTGGGAAATCAGGTAACTCATACTGGCCAGTATCTCGATACCATCCAGGTCAGCCTCGGCGAGCCGTCCGGCGGCATCGACATAGCTCTCGATAATTTCCCACACCATTTCGTTTGGCATCGGTACCGGCACCACGCGATAACGCTCGTCGGGCACATCTGACGCCGAGTAACTCAGTGGTCGCGAGCCGTCATGGCTGAGTCGAACCCCCCGCCCGGCATGGAACAATTGCCCGAATACCGGCGTTTCCTCGTCACGGCAACTCTGTGCGAGTCGGTTTAGACCTTCAATGATTCGATCACTACCAGCGTACAGAAACGACTCTTCAAATCCGTAACTGGGGTGCACCGTCATACCTTCCATGATTATCAATCCAGCCCCACCCCGCGCGCGACTCAGGTGATAGGCAATCAAGTCGTCAGTCACGGTACCCTGGTGACTGAGCGAGGTTCCATGAGGCGGATTGAAAATCCGGTTGCGTACCCGGGTCGGACCCAGATCCAACGGTTGCAGCAATTGCTCGTACATTTAGCCCCGTTCTAATAGAAAACGCTTGATAAAATGAAAAATTATCATTAAATTTTCATTATTGCAAAATTACTGCTAATAATTTTCATATAAATGGCCCGATTGAGCGCAGCGCAGCAGCAGGTGCAGAATGATTTTCTGCAACAGTTACAGGATGGCCGGCTCGACAAGTCGGTGGCCGAAGGCTCTGGTTTACCCAACCTGGCTTATACCTGCCTCGACTTTTATGAACTGGAACAGCAAACCGTGTTTCGCAATAATTGGGTGTTCGCCGGTTTCGCACATCGATTTGGCAAGGTCGGTGACATGCAGCCGCTAGACATTGCCGGGCAACCGATAGTATTGGTGCTGACCGATGACAAGGGTATTCGCGCCTTTCACAATGTCTGTCGTCATCGCGGCGCCAAGCTGGTTACTGAATGCCGCAACAGCAAAAAATTTGTCTGCGCGAATCACTCCTGGAGTTACAGCCTGTCCGGAAAGCTGATCGCGCGCCCACATTTTCATGGCGGTGAGCAGCATGATGTTAATCAATCAGAATGCCACCGGGCCGACCTGGTTGAAATTCGTTGCGTCACCTGGCACGACTGGATATTCGTCAATCTCAGCGGCGATGCCGAAGACTTCGCTGCTTGCATCGAACCTATTACTCAAAAACTCGACGGTTATGACTTCGGTGCAATGGTTTTCAGTGAATCACTAGAATTTGAGATCAATGCCAACTGGAAGCTCGCGGTCGAGAATTTTATCGAACCCTACCATGTGTTCTCCTGCCATCCGTGGCTAGACGGTTTTGTAGGTATGGATGAGCGCGAGGCTCCGACCTTCAACGAAAAAGTACTCCTGTGCGGTTACCAGTTTCAAAAGACAGATCCTGCCCGCGGAGGCGAATTACCCTGGTTTCCAAACCTGCCCCTTGAGAAACAGGATCGTGGCGAGTGGTTCGTACTCTTCCCCAACTTTGCCTTTGAGATTTTTCCAGACCAGGTCGACGTTTTTATTGCCTGGCCACAGGGGGCCATAAAATGTCGCGAGACAATCGCGCTGTATTTTATCGGCGAAGGCGCTACTTCAGATAAATACAGCACAGCCCGGGCGCATGTGATTCAGAACTGGAACGATCTAAACCACGAAGACATCGGCATTATCGAACGTATGCAAAGCGGCCGTAGCTCCGAGGGATTTGACGGTGGAGTACTATCCCCCTACTGGGACCCGGTGCAGCAGCATTACGCGAGACTGATTGCCGAATCAGTAGATGACCCGGCATATTCTGGAAGTTGATTCTAATCGTGTTTTAAACTTCGCCTCTTCACTTTTAAAGCAGTCTTCGGCGAGCTTATTTTCGCTACGCTAAAACCTCAGGGAAAGACAGGACATTCCACCGTCCAGCTTCGCGCATTCACTATTGTTAATTTCACGTACGTCATAACCTTCATTAAGTAGACGTTCGCAAGTTCGGGGAAACCCGGCGGGCATCAAGACAAGCTGGTTAAAGCGAATTGAATTTGCGGCAGCTTCTTCACCATCACTTGTATGGATCACGCGATAATTTTCAAAGCACCCCGAGGCATCCAGCCGTTTAGTTGACAGGACGGTTTCCACGTCAAGCAGCGAGCAATCCGTTTTGAAATGCAACACGCCTGCGGGCGTCATCACTTCACGCAGTTTGTAGCCCCATTGACTGACAATTTTCGCAAGTTCCGCTACGCCAGCCTTATCGGTCCGAGTAGAGTGGCCAACGAGAATTTCTTTCGCGGTGGTTAGGATGTCACCCCCTTCGATAAAACCAGGTCCCTCTATCTCGACCACCTGGTCATACACATCGCGTAAAACCGGCCCTATTTCGCTCACTTCTCCAACGCGAGATGCTGCACCCGGACGCATTAAAATGGCGACCTCGGGCAAGCAAAGGGCAACGTCTTCGACAAAAACAGAATCCGGATAAGACTCAAGTGCGGATAATTCGGTGACACTGGCCCCAGCCTCTTTCAGGGTCGCAACATAATGTGAGTGATCTTTGATCGTTTGATCATGATCAGGGTTGCCGACGTCCTCTGCTCTCAAACCATTTACAATACTATGTGCGGGAAGACGGGTAATGGCTCGGGTGAACTCGTATGAAAGTTCGGTCAATGTCGTATCTCCGTTTTGGTCAGCTCAAAACCTTGTCAGGGATTAGAGCTTGTCGAGTTCTTCCAGTAATTTTTCTTCTTCACCCGCATGCATCGTTATCGATTGATCGGGATAGGGAAAGTGCATGGCGCTGGACTCCGCGTGAAACTTTTTCAACGCTGACACTCGTTCCTCGTAGATCTTCTGGTGCAACGGCGCGAGGTCACCAAAGGCATGTGCGTGTTTAGGCGGCGATTCAGACTCGCCGCAAATATCCGACATGAACAGAAATATGGCATCCCCGGCGTTACCGGAGCCCAGCGAGAAGGTAACAATCGAAGTTTTCTCATTCAAGTGTCGCAACGTGTCTTCGGCAACACATTCAATTTCAACCGCAAAACAGCCCGCATCCTCGTAGCGTTTGAAAGTACGATAAATCTGCATGGCTTCTTCCGCGGTACGACCAAAGGCCCGTAGCCCCCCTGACCAGACACTGACCGTTGGAATCAGCCCCATATGACCCTGCACCGGGATGCCCTCTTTGGCCAACATTTCAACAATATCGTAACTGCGCAGGGTGTAGTACATGTCGGCACCTTGTTCCATGCAGCGGATGGCCGCCCCCAGAATTTCATCGGGCGTCGCATACTGCGCCCAGGTCATCGCGGTTCCCATGAAGTGAGTCGGTGCAAGTTCCCGCGCAACCTCCATCTGGTTGTCCCACACGGTCAGTAAATCGATGCCGGCATCAACGCAGGCTTTTATCTCAACTTCGTTGCCGGGATTGCACATGGTCAATCGTCTACCCGAACCCTTCAGCGCGCGCAGATCGTCGATGGTGTAATTTCGTTGCGCCGGTTTACGGCCAAAGGTATAAATATTTTTCATCTGTTATGCCACCTTGTTATCAACAGGTTCGACCAGTTCCACGTTTATTGCTGTACAACTAGTAAGCGTCTGCTAAATGAATTTCATCGGCTTGCTGTTGTGCTGTCGTGTATGTTGGTTGACTCTGGCTTTGTAGTTTGATTAATCGTTAATAGGAGTTGCGCAATATTCAATCGAGATTGTAACGACAAAGTTGCCATCATCAAGCTGAAATAGTTTCAGTTAAGAGAAATCTATTTTCTGTTAGCGTCGATTTTTATGATGAATGAGTGATAGTCTAACGGTTATAAATTTGGAGTTTTCACATGCCACGAGATCCCCGTTACGACGTTCTGTTTGAACCCGTTAAAATCGGACCCGTAACCGCTAAAAACCGCTTCTACCAGGTCCCTCATTGCACTGGCCTTGGCTGGCTAAGACCGAGAATGGTGGCTGCCTTGCGTGGCATGAAGGCTGAAGGGGGCTGGGGCGTTGTCTGTACCGAATTCTGCTCGATTCATCCTGCTTCCGACGACCTACCACACCCCTACGCGTCGCTTTGGGACCAGGGCGATATCAAGGCACATTCGCTCATGACCGAACTGGTTCACGAACACGGATCTCTCGCTGGCGCCGAACTCTGGGTCGGTGGCGCGCGCACTACAAACTTGTTCAGCAACGAAGTCGCGATGGACGTGGCGAACCTGCCGAACTCTATCGGCATACCTTACCAGGCGCGTGCGATGGACAAGGCCGATATTCGCGAACTCAGACGCTGGCATCGCAACGCCGCCCTGCGTGCCAGAGATGCCGGCTTCGATATCGTCTACGTTTACGCCACCCATCATTACCTGTTGTCGCACTTCCTGTCGTCGAAAACCAATTCACGTACCGACGAGTACGGAGGATCGCTCGAAAACCGGGTACGGCTGGTACGTGAACTAATCGAGGAAACCAAGGACGCGGTTGGCGATCGCTGCGCGGTCGCGGTGCGGTTTTCCGCAGACGATGAAAGCAGCGACGACGATAACCCGGTCACCACCGAGCATCGTGAAATGCTGGAAATGCTGGCTGAACTGCCGGATTTGTGGGATATCAATATCCAGGACTATTCCCATGAAATGGGGGTATCGCGTTTCATCAAGGAGGGTTCGCTCGAAGCCCACATGTCGTACGTCAAATCCGTTACCACCAAACCCGTGGTGACGGTAGGACGTTTCACGTCGCCCGACACCATGGTGTCACAGATCAATCGCGGCATCGTCGATTTTATTGGCGCCGCAAGGCCATCTATCGCCGACCCCTTCCTGCCGAAGAAAATAGAGGAAGGCCGCATCGATGAAATTCGCGAATGCATTGGTTGCAACATCTGTTACACGGGTGACAGCATGGGAACGCCGATTCGTTGCACCCAGAATCCGACCATCAGCGAAGAGTGGCGTCGCGGCTGGCACCCTGAAAAAATTCCACCGAAGGGTTCGGATTCGAATGTACTGGTCATAGGCGGTGGCCCAGCCGGACTCGAAGCAACTCGGGCGCTCGGCCGCCGTGGCTACGAGGTGATGCTGGCCGAGGCTCAGCACAGCCTCGGCGGCCGGGTTAGCCTGGAATCTGAACTGCCTGGATTGGGTGAATGGGCGCGCGTACGCAACTACCGTGTACACGAAATACAGAACATGCACAACGTCGAGGTTTACTTCGATAACTTGATGGAAGTCGAGCATGTACTTGCCGTCGAGGCAAACCATATTGTTATCGCGACTGGCGCCAAGTGGCTTGCGGATGGACGCGGATTATACAATCAAACACCGCTCGATGATCTAGGTCCACCGGAGCAGGTTTTTACACCAGACGACATCCTGGCTGGGCGTTTACCACAAGGCCCGACCCTGATTTACGACGATGATCACTACTACATGGGCAACGTGATCGCCGAACTTCTACGGGCCAGAGATATCCCGGTCAACCTGGTAACGCCAGAGGTCATGGTTTCGGCCTGGGGTGATAAGACATCTGAACGGGGTCGTGTTCAGCGGCGCATGCTGGAGCAAGGAGTACAAATCATTACGTCACATGGCCTTACCGCCTTCAACGGAAAAGAAGCACAAATTGAATGTACTTATACTGGAAAGCGGAAGAGCATCGAAGTCGAAGCGATCGTAACCGTTACCATGCGATCTCCCAACGATTCCTTGTTTCTTGAGCTGCAACAGCGAATTGAAGCAGGGGCAGACTATACCCCTGATTCCCTGACGCGGATCGGAGACTGCCTGACTCCAACGATCATCGCGGGCGCAGTGTTCTCGGGTCATAGCTATGCGCGCGAACTCGACACCGAGGTGGATCCGGACAATCGAATGAAGTACGACCGGGTGTTTTTCGACGATGAGTAATCAGGGTATGAAAGCTTCACTGGATTACCTGGAGACCCTGCTCTCGTATTACGAGGATGAGATTAGCGGTGAGGCATATTTTTATGCACTGGCCGACCATTTTGCTGAACGCGACAAGATTATTTTGCTTGCCAGGATTGAACGCGTCGCAGCGCAGGCAATCGAGCCACTGCTGGAAAAATATGGGCTTACACCCAAAGATGAATCGGTACTAAAACGCCAGGTGAGGAGTTATCTGGAATTGCACCAATCCTATAGCTGGCAAGAATTTATTACTTATATCGTAGATCGATATCCAGCTTACCTGGATGAATTCAAGACATTGGAACAAATGGCTCCGAACGAGGATTTGGAGGCGTTAAATATTTTAACCAATCATGAGGTCGCAGTGATCGATTTTGCCGAAAGGGAACTGGCCGGTGATCCCAACAGTCTGACCCCACTAATTCAGTATCTGGAGTAACCTAGTGATATTCATTGTTGTATAGAGTTTTTGTGGTTTCATCCATCGCAATCCACCCAGAGATCATCCGTTAGCGGTATCGACTGGCATGCCAGCACATAACCCAGGTCCAGATCTCGCTGGGAGAGCACGTTATTTTTCCGCATCGTCACCTCACCTGTTTCCAATGCGACCATACAAGTTCCGCAATGTCCGTCCTGACACTGAAAAGCTGGATCGAGACCGGCGTCAAGCATGCAGTCCAGTAGCACTTCACCCTGTTTGTAGGGCACTTCGTATTCAGTACCGTCCAGCGTGACCCGAAAGCTGGTGATATCGCCGACAGAATCGGGTTCCGATTTCATTCAATCAACCAGGTAGATTTCGTCGCCGGTATTTACCGTACCTTCGGTGAGTACCGCAGCGTAAACTCCGGCAAAGCCACTATGTTTCCTGGCGATGTGTCTCAAAATTCGCGGTTGCGTTTCGGCGGTATCGGGATCGATGGTGATCGATTTGCAACGAGGATCGAGTTCACGCACCATGATTTCGAGGCGATCGCCAACCTTTAACCTTCGATTGACGAGTTCGTTTTCATAAAATCCGTCTGCGCCGAGCCAGTCCACGTAAAAATTCGCCCGAAAGCGGCGCTTATCGAGTTCCAGCCCGGTTTCCTGTTCCAACTGGGCCAGGGTTTGATGCGAGAATAGTGACAGCGGTCGGCAATCAACCGCGTTCTTTTGTGTGAAGTGCAGGATTAAATCCCCCTTGGATTTATCACGCAGGCTTTCGAGAAATGCCGGATCCTGAACATCAAAAGTTTCTCCGCGCGGCGTATTGATATCCAGGGCAAAAGCATCAGCCAGCGGATAAGGCGGATTCAGCGCTCCCTTGAAAGCCGCTTCAATCGCAGCGGGTTTTAACGTAGTTTCACGATTTTTAAAGCTGGCACTGAAAAGTACAAATTCCTCTTGCTCCCGATTGGTGTGCCAGGGGAACTCCGGCGGCGCATTTTAGGATGATATTGCGTAGACACGATCGCCCATGACCCCCGTGTATGCGACAAAGACTTCATCGACTTGCTCACCGCGCATGCTTTTCACGGGATAGCGCCAAACACTTTCGAGACTACCGATCTTGTTCATTTTCAATCCTGCTTATACAAACATCGGAGGAGTATATCCTACCCTTTCGCGTACCAGCCATTGTCAACGTAGAGCGCGTTGCCGGTAATAAAACTGGCCTCTTCCGAGGCCAGAAATACTACCGCCGAGGAAACTTCTTCCGGTTCGCAGATACGGCCCTGTGCTTCGGCGAGTGCCCCCTCTTCCCAGGCCTGACCGGCGGTATCCAGTTCACTTATTTCACGCAAGCCATGTGCCGTCTTGACGAATCCCGGGCAAACCGCGTTACAACGAATTCCCTGATCCCGGTACTCTACTGAGATAGTACGAGCGAGTTGCAGCACTGCCCCCTTGGTCATGCAGTAGATTGACTCGAGAGCAAAGCCCAGTTCCGAGGCGATCGATGCGGTTATAACGATCGAACCACCCCCGTTATCGCTCATCTCCTTTACCGCCCGCCGACACACCAGAAAAGCGGACCGCACATTGATATCCATCAAACGGTCGTAATCCTCTTCGGTCGATTCGTGCAGGGGTTTTACCGTAATCGTACCGGCATGATTAAAAAGTACGTTGTAAGGTCCGAACGTTTCGATAACCCGGTCAAAAGCGGCATCCACCTGCGAGGCGTCAGAAACGTCAGCTTCGAAAAATTCGGCAGTACCCCCACCTTGTCGAATTAACGCCACGGTTTCCTCGCCGGCTTCCTTCTGGATGTCCAAAATGGCGACGGTCGCACCTTCTCGGGCGAAAGCTAAAGAAGTCGTCCGCCCCATTCCTGCAGCGCCGCCCGTAATCACGGCAATCTTGCCGGACAGCCGACCTGGTCGTCTGCCTGATTCAGCAGCATTGGTATCACTATCACTCGGCATTATTCACACTCCTTCTTAATGTTAATGGCATTTATCTATGGGCATTGGATTGTCATACGTGCGCCGTCTTTATCTCCTGAAAGAAAATCGAGAAGAGTTCCTGTTGCGACGAAATCTGCAATTTTCCATAAATATTTCGACGGTGGATTCGTACCGTACCGACGGATATTCCGAGACTCCTGGCAATGGCATCCGAGGAATGACCTTCGAGGACCTGTGCGACCACCTGGGATTCTCGGGGTGTAATCCGGGAACCAAACAGGGTACTCACTGTTTTCTCGATGATTTTGTGGTTATCGACTGTTTTCAGCCCAGCAGGATCGGATTCAAATTTGCTATGCATACCTTGCCAGTGGCGCTGTGCAAGGCTAGTGACAATCGGAGCGACACTTTTCAGCAACTTGAATTCGCGTGCGGTGAATCGTGAACTGTCACCCGAACGCATCAGCGAGATAACGACTGCCACCTCATTCGAGAAATAAAACGTGTAACAAATCTCCTCGGCGAGCCCTGTTTGTACATAGTAGGAACGATAATATTCGCTTTGATAAAAGCGATCGGGCGCTACATCCTGCAGCCGGTATAGCCCGGTATCGACCTTACGGCCACAGGCCTTGAAAAAAGGGTCGAGTAGATAGGGGCCCTTAAGGTAGTCGTCGACAAAAACAATTCGTTTAGCGGGCGAAAATGTGTGGTAAAGGCAAATTGGTTTCTCGTTGTGGTGATAAGCGAACGAGACCGAATAATCGAAATCTGTAACCGATTTGAGCGCATCGACCAGTTTTCCGGGAAATTCCTCGGTGCCGATAGCGTCAATACAGTGGGATAGTAGCGCTATCCACCTGGCGTTTCCCAGGTCCATTTTTTTTGTTCGCGAGGGATTAGTCGCCATTACTGTTATGCTCTTGAAAAGTAAGGTACATAATTTGCATTAATTATTAGATTTTATGATATATACCCCAAATTAGACAAATGGTATACATTTACTTGATTTGCATGGTAGACTATTTGGTGTACAAATTTCAAGAATAAATTACTATGTGGAGGGAATTGCACCCCTGGGGGATAGAGTTGGCCAATCAATCCAGTGATTCAGCCGAGATTGATATTGAGTTTCGAGGCGTTACGAAACGCTTTGATGATGTCGTCGCAGTCGATGATGTGTCGCTGACTGTCGAACGCGGGGCCTTCTTCAGTTTTTTAGGTCCGTCCGGTTGCGGTAAAACAACCTCATTGCGATTGATTGCCGGGTTTGATCAACCCACCGAAGGTGATGTCTTTATCGGCGGCGCTTCCGTGGTCGGAATTCCGCCCCATAAGCGACCCGTCAATATGGTGTTCCAGCAATATGCCCTGTTCCCACACATGGACGTTACTGAAAACATTGGTTATGGCCTGCGTCAACGAAACCCGAAACCGAGCAAACAGGAAATTATTAAAAGGGTCGATGAAACCCTGGAAATGGTACGACTGGATGGTTACGGCAAGCGTAGAGCCTGGGAATTATCGGGTGGACAGCAGCAAAGGGTGGCTTTGGCGCGCGCGCTCATCAATCGTCCAACCTGCTTGTTGCTCGATGAACCGCTGGCAGCTCTGGACCGCAAGCTTCGGCGCGAAATGCAGATTGAGCTGCAAACCCTGCAACGAGATGTGGGCATTACTTTCATACTGGTCACGCATGACCAGGAGGAGGCACTGTCGATGAGCGACCGCATCTGCATTATGCGCGAAGGGCAAATCATCCAGTCCGGTAGTCCGCGTGAGTTATACGATGAACCGGTTAACCGATACGTGGCTGATTTTGTCGGCAAGACCAATTTCTTTAGTGGTGAGGTGGTCGATGTCAGTGATTTAAATGTCACCATTAAATCAGAATCTGGCCAGGTTTTCGTTGGCCCACAACCAAAAGGGGCCGCAGGCCTGGCATTGGGGAGTAAGGCCTGTGTGGCCGTTCGTCCTGAAATGATATCGATCACTGCTTCATATGAAGCCAACGATTCTACAAACATCGCCATACAAGGACAGGTGATGAACCGGATATTTCTGGGTGAACACTCTGAATATCTGATCGCAACCGAAGGATGCGGTGATGTATTGGTGCTATCTCCAAAGTCCATTGAAAGCAGCAGTAGAAGTTTTGCACCAGGTGACAATGTTTCCCTATGTTGGAAACCTGATGCCGTTCTTGTACTTGGAGATACCTAGGCCTGTGCTGTAAATCCGTCAGTCACAGGCTTTAATTAAAACAACGGAGCGAATTCGATGAGGGCAACACAATGAGTAAAAGTAACGATGACAACAAACCAATAAGCGCAAAGAAGTTCATGAAAGAACTTCGGCGCTATAAAAAAGGCTCGATTACGCGCCGACATTTTCTGGGCGTAACCGGTCTGGGTACAGCGATGGCCGTTATGGGAACCGCCGCGCCTTCACTGTGGTCAGGTAAGGCCCATGCTGCAGGCGAACTGGGTGATCGGCTGATATTTTCCACCTGGCCAAATTACCACGACCAGGCCAACCTGGATGAATTTACCGCAAAGACAGGCGTTAACATCCAGGTCAATGCATTTGGGTCAAACGAAGAAATGCTAGCCAAGTTGCAGGCAGGTGGCACCGGATGGGATGTTTTTGTTCCAACCAACTACACTATCTCGAACTATGTCGCGCTTGATCTGATCCAGGAACTGGATTTATCGCGAATACCGTATTATGACGCAGCCGCCAATAACCCGAAATTTGCCGGGCCGGCCACCGTAAATGGCAAGGTATATTGCGTGCCGAAGAACTGGGGAACCACGGGATTTGTTGTCAACACCAAAAAAATCACGAGTGGTCCTAAATCCTGGAAAGATTTCTTTGACGTGACCATGGGCAAGGGCTCCGGGCATACCATTTTGCACGACTACCAGCTGACGACCATTGGCGGTGCTTTGTGCGCACTGGGTTATTCTTTCAATTCCATCGACGCCAAAGAACTGGCCGATGCCGAAGCCCTGCTGATCAAGTCGAAGCCACATCTGTTTGCCATCACGTCTGATTATCAGCCGGGTATGCGCAGCGGCGATGGCTGGATGTCAATCTGCTGGAATGGCGATGCCACACAGCTGAATAATGATCTGCCGGAAATGCATTACGTGATTGCTACCGATGGCGGCGAAATCTGGACCGATTTCTACGCGATACCAAAGGATGCACCACATCTGAACGCCGCCTATGCATTCATCGATTTCATGCAAGACCCTAATATACAGGCTCGTGAGGCAGCGGTTCATGGTTATGCGCCAACAGATTCGCGCGCGATTGCATTACAGCCCCCGTCGCTTGCCACCGATCCAATCTTGCATCCGGCTGAAAATTTGATGAACGGCCTTGAATTTGGTGCGGCACAAACCTTGACCGACCCGATCCGGGCCGAGGTCATGGCACGCTTCAAGTCCGCCTGATGCAGACGTGAATCTAACTGATGGATGACGATGGGAGCAGATAGCAAACCGAACCGCTGGCTGACGGCAGCCTTGTTAGCCCCGACTTCAATGTGGTTTCTGTGTATGCTGATCTTGCCTCTCATCGTCATCCTGGTTTTCAGTTTTGGCGAACGCGCAGCAGTAGGCGGCTACGCGCCAGGATTCACCCTGGAACAGTATGCAAACCTGCCTTCACGGCTGAAGGCATTCCAGAACACGATGGTCATTGCCCCGGTCGGGACCCTGTTGAGCCTGATCGTGGCTTACCCGCTCGCCTACTACCTGGCGTTAAAGGTGAGCCGTAAGTACAAGCTCATACTGCTAGTACTGGTAATTGTCCCGTTCTGGACCAGTCTCCTGGTCCGAACCTACGCCTGGATATACATTTTGGGCGGTCGCGGCATTCCGTCATTACTGGAATTAATCGGCATTGAAGGCATCCAGTTAATCAATACCCAGGGGGCCGTCCTGATCGGCATTGTGTACGGCTACTTGCCGTTGATGGTATTCCCTATTTTTGTCTCGCTGGAAAAACTCGATAAAACCTTGCTCGAGGCCTCCAATGACCTCGGCGGATCGCCGTTTAAAACTTTCATGCAAATCGCATTGCCGCTGTCGATGCCGGGCATTGCAACGGGATGCATGCTGGTGTTTATCCTGTTGATGGGAGAATTTTTGATCCCGGCCTTCCTCGGTGGTGGCAAGGTATTCTTCATTGGCAACGCACTCGTCGATTTATTCCTGCAATCGCGCAACTGGCCTTTCGGTGCAGCGGTTTCGGTCACTCTGGTTGTTATCATGCTGATTACGGTCAGCCTTTATATGCGAATGATGTTGCGCAGCAAGACCGGGCGCGACGAGTCGTTGATGTAGCGCTGTCACGAGTATGCGAATTTACGCCATTGCCGTGTTTCTGTTTCTTTACGTACCGATCGGCATCATCGTGCTGTTCAGCTTCAATGCCGGGCGGCATGCCAGCGAGCTGCGGGGATTATCGGTCCAATGGTATGGCAAGGCATTGTCAAATCCTTTTGTCGGGGATGCCTTTTTCACCAGTCTGATCGTCGCCCTGTCGGTCGCCGTTTTATCAAGCTTAATGGGAACCGCCGCGGCACTGGCCTTGCAACGTCTGAAAGGAACTCCGCGGGTTCTGTTTGATGGATTGATCTACATATCGGTGATGATTCCGGGCATTGTTATCGGCATCGCCACGTTGGTCGCCCTGGTCACGGTGTTTGATTTCATTAACCCGATTCTGGCCTCGGTCTGGCCCGAAGGGGTTAAGCCACCGAAGCTGCACATGGGTTACGCCTCGGTGATTGCGGCCCATACCCTGTTTACCATGTCACTGGTGATCATTCTGGTGCGTGCCCGCATTGCGGGCATGGACCGCGCTTTGATAGAAGCCTCGATGGATTTGTATGCCACCCCCTGGCGTACCTTTTACCAGGTTACGCTCCCACAGATTTACCCGGCGATACTGGCGGGATTCCTGCTCAGTTTTACCTTCAGTTTCGACGATTTCATTATTTCCTTTTTTGTCGCCGGCGCGAATACAACTCTCCCGATCTACATATTTTCGTCGATTCGCCGGGGCATCACGCCCGAGGTCAATGCGATCGGCACGATGGTCCTCGCCGTATCGCTTATTCTACTAATGACAGCGCAGTTCTTCCTGCGCGCACGGACCCGGCGTTGACTGAATGATTAACCTTTAGTTGAATAAATTTACCGCTCTCTTGCTTTTGTGGGAATATGGTTCGTCATGAGAGATTTCGTTCAAGCTTTACCCAAGATAGAACTTCACCTTCATATTGAGGGAACCCTTGAGCCCGAACTCCTGTTCGAATTGGCTCAGCGCAATAGCGTTAGTATTCCGTTCAAGTCCGAGGGTGAAGTTCGCGAGGCTTACGAATTCACGGATTTACAATCATTTCTGGACATATACTACCAGGGCTCCAATGTACTGATACACGAACAGGACTTTTTCGATCTTACCTGGGCCTATCTGCTGCGTTGCCGGCAAGATAATGTTATTCACACCGAGATTTTTTTTGATCCACAAACTCACACTGAACGCGGCATTGAATTTGACACGATCGTAGACGGCATTCACCGGGCATTGGCACAGGCAGAGGTCGAACTTAAAATCACTAGTCGATTAATTTTGTGTTTCTTACGTCACCTGGATGAAGCCTCTGCCTTTACAACACTGGAGCAGGCGCTGCTGCATCGCGATAAAATTGTCGCGGTCGGTTTGGACTCGGCGGAAAAAGGTAATCCTCCGAAAAAATTCCAGCACGTGTTTGAACGCGCTCTCGAAGAAGGCTTTTTAACGGTAGCCCATGCTGGAGAAGAGGGTCCTGCCAGTTACATCAGCGACTCGTTATCATTATTGAAAGTCTCTCGTATCGATCACGGTGTCCGTTGCGTCGAAGATCCAGCGCTGGTGGAGCAGTTAATTGCTGACCGCGTTCCACTAACCGTATGTCCGTTATCCAACATTAAATTGCGCGTGTTCGATACCATGGCCCAACATAACATTGTCGATTTGCTGCGCAGGGGCCTCTGTGTCACGATCAATTCGGATGACCCGGCTTATTTTGGCGGCTACATGACCGATAATTTTCTGGCAGTAGCCGACGCGCATTCAATGAGTACTGAAGAAATTGCACAATTCACTTTTAATGCGATCGATGCCAGTTTTACCAGCAGACATGAAAAACAACGACTTGAGTCTATGGTTACCGATGAGCTAAACCTATCTCTTGGGCAATCAGACTAATCTCCAACTAGGCCAACTCAATGTATTGGCATCCATGCCTTGAAGGGATTACACAACACACAACAACTATCCATAGATATCTCAATGTGGTTTCCGATAAGGGACGCTGAATTTAGTGATTACAAAGTCGGAGAACGGCCATTTGCGAACATTTAGAGTTGTTCAGTTGCCACTTGATCCAGATCAACAGTATCAACTTTTTATGGCGTCATAGGTTTTACCCGAGGTGAGCTTGAGGGGTCTGCATTTGGTGTAACAGTAAGTGGGGATGAAAGTGGATTATCATATGGATTCGGCGTAAATATTAAGTCATTTAACATCGAGTATATGAGCTATTTGGATGAAGATGACTTTGACGCTACTGCAATAAGCCTAGGCTATGTTACCCAGTTTTAGGTAGTTGCTGGAATAAGGAGATAGGGGTATGGGAAATACCTACTAATTTGTAAGGCGTTTTTTCAGATTTGCAAAGAAACCTACACCTTTATTTACACTAAATTTATCGTTAAGAGCATTTTTTTGACCTTCTTCGCGGTAAAATTTCCACCAGAAGGCCCAACCGGCAATTGGTATCCCAAACACCATTAGCAACCCAAGCGGGCTTAAAAAGAACCATTTGTTAAACACCAGCAGCCACAACAGGGGCCAGGCGATAGAGATGCTTATCCAAATTCCCAACGTCGTTATTTTGGCCATGAAATCCTCCGATGATTTATCTCGTGCTTAATGATAGTAGATAGATGTCCTGGTTATCAGATACGAGGGTGTGAAATTATTCACTGCCGTTTAGTGGACTAAATTTGGTACTTGTTTGAACACCACCGGGGGGATTCAATATCCGAATAATATATACCTACAGTCCCCACGAATAAAAATCCCGAAAGCGGACGCTCAGAATTATGATTTCAGGGGCGGCTAGCGACTCAACCCGGACGCCCGGCCGGTTGAAAATGCCCGCAAATACTGGCTCCAAAAGCCTGGGAAACAAGTCGATTTTAAGTAAATAGGTATACTGTCCCCCTAATTACTATTGGAGATGACCGATGACTCAACCCCGCTCTGTGGAAAGCGAACAACAGACTCGCGAGAACCTGGCGGCGCTATACCGTATTCTGGATCGCTATGGTATGTCTGATCTGGCGAATCAGGAGGTGGGTGCGCGCATCGGCGAACAACCTGATCACTACCTGGTGCATCCCTATGGCGCTTTTTATGACGAGGTGACGGCCTCGTCGCTGGTCAAGATTGATCAACAGGGGCAACCTGTCGATGCTGACAGCCCCTGGCTGAACGATGGTGGCCAGAATCTCACCCGATGGATATTCGGCCAGCGCCCGGAGGTAAATTATTTTGTTCATGGTCATTGTGAGAATGTCACGGCAGTTTCAGCGACCCGGGAGGGCCTGATGCCACTGTCACAATCGGCCATCTATCTGGGGCATCTGGTCGGTTATATCGATTACGCCTTTATCGAGGATGATGATTTCGGTGATGAGTTCATGTCCTGTGTCGCCAGCCACGATATTCTGATCAGCCACAATCACGGTTATTACTGCCTCGGGCGTAGCGTGAGAGAGGCCTTCTTTCGGGCTTACTATTTGCGTCAGGCCTGCGAAGTACAGGTCAAGGCGATGTCGATGGTCGGGGGCGATATCGACAGGCTGAGACTGGTTAACAGTGAGCGCGAAACGGGTTATCGCGATGCGATGTATACCTCGGAAGATTATAACTACGACGGAAAAACCGAATGGCAGGGAATGCTGCGCTGGCTCGACAAACACGGACCCGACTACAAGTGCTAGAACAATAGGGGACACACCCCGAGCGGGAAGGCTTATAAGGAATCGATCTAAAGGAAAAAAATGGTGCCGGCACGAGACAAATCGGCAGGACTGCCGATTTGGACTCGCAAAGCCGCCCGAAGGGCGAGCGCCACGGATGGAGCGAGTCAACTCAAACCCCGGACCTACTGATTACAACTCTGTGTAACAATATATATAAATCAATTACTTACAATTAACAAAGTCATAAACAATTAATTACTACTCTTAGAACGTAAGTCTGCATTGTAGACCTTCGCCGATATTCTAGTTTTCCATAAATATATATACCGTCCCTGGATTACCTTCATTGGACATACGGAAAACTCGACTTTTATACCCTGCCGAGGGGCCTTTGCTGACAGGCCCTTCAACAATTGATCCCGATATCCCATCAGTTCATCAATAACAAGCGCGCCTTGCTCGTCGAAGCCAGCTATGGTCACGGCTACTCCGTGCCAGGCATAGCGTTTATTCTTCCTATCCACGGGTAGAATCAGATCCGTTTTATGTTTTTCTGCTTTGCAGGTAGAGTTCCTATTCATTTGCGGGGTAGAACGATATGAAAATTGACATCAAGAACTTTCGTGTACCAGTAAAAAGAGAACGTCAAGCTGGATCAATGGTCGACCCAGGTAGAACCGTATTATCAGTCCAGGAAGGAATACAGGAAACTGCTTGAAGCGCAGATTGAGGAGCTAAGCGAACAGCAGCAACTTCACTATGCGGACGATCGCCATGCATTGCTGCTCGTATTTCAGGCCATGGATGCGGCGGGCAAGGATGGTGCGATCAAGCACGTGATGTCTGGCATTAATCCGCAGGGTTGCCAGGTATTCAGCTTCAAACTACCGAGCGCAAAAGAACTAGATCACGACTTTCTCTGGCGCACCACACAATGCTTGCCAGAACGAGGGCGTATTGGCATCTTCAATCGATCCTATTACGAAGAAGTATTGGTAGTGTGAGTGCACCCGGGGATTCTGCAAGGCCAGAAATTACCTGGCGACCTGGTTGATCTTGATAAAATTTGGCAACAGCGATATCGATCTATGGTTGACCTTGAAGACCATTTGTATCGCAACGGCACCCGTATCATAAAATTTTTCCTGCACTTGTCTAAAGAAGAGCAGCGCAAGCGTTTTCTGGCACGTATCGACGATCCCAGTAAAAACTGGAAATTCAGTTCTGCCGATATCGAAGAGAGAAAATTTTGGCAACAATACATGCAAGCTTACGAAGCTTGCATGAGTGCAACCAGCACGGCCACGGCACCCTGGTATGTTGTGCCCGCCGATGATAAAAAGAATGCACGATTGATAATAGCCAACGTAATTCTAGAAACCTTCAAATCGCTCAAAATGCACTACCCGGTTACGGATGCGACAGGTCGCCAGGAACTATTGGCAATCCGTGAGCAGCTGCAAAACGAACAATAAACGCTTCCAAGTCTTACTAGAGTCGGAACTGTAAAGAACTGTTAAACATCGTTACCAGCCATTGTTACTCCTGGCTTGATTGAGTCAGATCCAAAGTTTGAAAAAATGGTGCCGGCACGAGACAAATCGGCAGGACTGCCGATTTGGACGCGTAAAGCGCGCCCGAAGGGCGAGCGCCACGGATGGCGCGAGTCAACTCGAACCCCGGACCTACTGATTACAAGTCTGTGTAACAATTGTTATAAATCAATAGCTTACAAGAACAAAATTCATAAAACACCCCAAAAACACCCCTGTTTTACCAGTGTTTTAGAGAGTTTTATTCATAACTTCGATGAACGGATAATTCAGACTTTAGAGGAGGCAATTGAAGCGCCAATATAAGGAGGCAATGTGCCCAAAGCGGACACTCAAAATCTGGAAGTGAGGGTCTGCTTCCGACTGCGATCTCAACCGGTCGATGCAACATCTAAACTCTAACACTATAGAGGAGGATGTTGAAAATGAAGCAGCGAGCGAGAATCTATTACACCGAAACCGACAAGGCCTTGATGTGGGATCGTTGGCAGAAAGGCGA
>CAXMNA010000141.1:0-39336 GCA_964194715.1 uncultured Gammaproteobacteria bacterium | reverse complement strand
GATATGCTGGCGGTAGCTGGCGTAGGAAAACTTTTCCGGATCCATATCAAGTCGTTCCGCAATCTGCCCTGCAGTCTGTGGCCTGGGAGAACACTCCATCAGCTCACGCAATAGTTTTCTCGGAGTCGGAGCCAATGGCCGCTTGGAATTACTCGGATTCATCAGGCGTTGTCCCTTCCAGTAAACATTCCAGGTATTCAGGTCGATTGTGAGCTCCCCACTGCTGATTATGTTTATCGTGGATGATAGATCGGTATCGATCGACGCCTGCCGCAGTACCGCCTTGATGCGCCAGCACAACACCTGCTCAACATTGTGCTGGTGCTTGGCGATGAAGTCGGTAGCCGAAAATTGTTCCAGCGCCTCACGCTCGATTTCGGTGCCACTGTGTTCCGACAGGTAAATTATCGGCAATTGCGGCCATTTCTTGCGTAACGCGTTGGAAACCGAAAACCCGGCCTGGTCATTACCGTTCATGCGCGCATCGAGCAGAGCCACGTCGGGTGGCGAATCCTTTTCTGTCAATGCAATCTTTTGCCGTGCAGCCTCGGCAAAATTAAAAATCGCGAGCGAGTTTGGCTTACCGTCAAAGTCTTCATTTTCGAGCACTGGAGAAAATTTTTTAATCCAGTGCGATTGATCTTCGACCCAGAAAATAGCCGCCATTAACGCGTCCAGTAAAGCTTTTTAAGCATAGATTTCAAGTATATAGGCGCCTGCAAGGACTGCTGTGTGACACCTTAGAATGTGCAATATTTCGAAATAAAACAGCGCCTTGCAGAAATTTATAGTCTTTTTCTCGTGTTTTTCACCGATTTTTCACAACGCCTGCCTAAAGTCTTCTTACATTTAGTAAAACTGAGGTTAGTCCCATGTTTACAGAAATTATCAAGGCCTGGTCAAACGTTCCCGGCATTACTGCAGCCCTTTGGTATAGCGGGTTTGTCGCGAAAAGGTATGGCTGGAGTTTGGCTAGAAAGGCATTCTTGCTGCGCTATTTTTCGGCGACAAGAAGCCCAAAATTGGAGCATTACACACTTTCGATTGCCGACAATGAATAGCATTCCTGTAAAAGGCATCTATTCTCTATTATTCACGAACATAATTTAACTTAGGAAGCTCACCATGAAGAGTTTTTACTTTTTACCAGAAATGCCTGGTGTTTCGATCGCGGTCTGGATAGCAGTCAGCATGATTTTCCTGTTCTTTGCCAGGGAACCCGTACATAAAATGATCCAGACTTTGTCTGATGCTACCGCCGGTGGCCTGAGAAAATTGGCCGAATGGACCAAAGTTACGGCGCAGGCCATGCGCGAGAAGGACAGAAAAGTTCTGCTCGAATCCGGGGTCGCCAAGATTCAGGGCGAAATACTTCAGGAATTCTCAAAAATCGATATGGCTAATACCAAAAGTCTTGCCGGGTATCCCAAATTACAATTAAAACTTGACGAAAACATCAGCCAGCTTGAGACCGACTATAACGAGTGTGGGCAGGTCACACCTGAAGCACCCGGATGGAGTGAAGTCGTCAAGAGTATCGCCAAGGTAAAGGGTTCAACCTCTGACCGGATTATCGAAGGTATGTTGGGTGAAATTCATAAATCTGCGGTTGAGGGCGAAAAGAAAGCCCTGTCTGAACTTCGCGAGGTTTCTGCAAAACGCCACAAGATACTGGGATCGATGGCACCGGTCTGGAAGCGGGTTGAAAAACTGGGCAAAGAGATCAGTAGTCAGGTCGATAAGGTGACGGAAAACAGCCGTAATATTGAAAAATATATGACTCAGTACGAAAAAATTTCGGCCGCTGAACCCGAATCGATAGATTTGCTCTCCTCGAAAGTAACCAAGCTTTTTATCATCTCACTTATCGTCATCTGTGTCGGTCTTGTTGGCGCATTTATCAACTTTAACCTGATAGCGCTGCCGATGTCTGAGCTGGTGCCTGCCGGAGTACGCGTCGCCGGAATGGCGGTATCAGAAGTCTCCGCACTGGTCATTGTCGCGTTGGAACTGGTTTTGGGCATATTTCTATTTGAAGCAATAGGAGTAACTCACACCTTTCCCCAGATTGCCAATATGACTCGGGGCAAGCGTAAAATCATATTATTTGGTTGTCTCTTAGGGCTTTTGTTTTTGTCTTCGGTAGAAGCGTCGCTCGCGATCCTGCGGGAAAACCTGGCCGAAGCTAAAAGCGCTCTCGATATCAGCCTGGCAGGGGGATCGGCGACGGTTTCCGATGACATCAACTCGCAAATCACTTTGATTGGACAAGCAATGCTCGGTTTTGTACTGCCCTGGATACTGGCGGTAATCGCGATACCACTGGAAATGTTTATCGAGGCCAGCCAACATGCCTTCGCCAAGATGTATACCGTACTCATCACCTTGCTCTGCCATCTGGCAAATATGATTGCGTATCTAATCGAGGGATTCTTTAATATATTGGTGCACATATTTGATATCTACATCATTATTCCCGTACAGATCTCCAATCTGTTTAGCGGTAAACAGGTCAGCGCAAGCTAAGCTGGGAGAATACAATGGAAAAAATAATCAAGAGTATTCTGCTCGTGCTATCGGTATCAGTCGTTGTTTCAGCCTGCACCGATAGCAAGCAATATGAAACCTCATTCTGTGCATTGATGGATATATCCGGCACTTACTCCGGTGAGAAGGCAAACGTGGCCAATATCATCAAGGCCGGCATCGTACCCGAAATGATTCCTGGCGATAGCCTGTTCTTTGTCAAGATCGACAGCAACAGCTACGCGGAAGAAAATCTGGTGACAAAACTGACCCTGGATTACAGGCCCACAAAAGCCAACACTCAAAAACTGGCAATTGCAAAAACACTGGACAAATATGGCAGGGGTAATGCCAAGTCCCGCCTTACCGATATCAGTGGCGCTTTAATGCTTTGCTCTGATTATCTAAAAGCGACCAAATCCGGTACCCAGGTGATGTTCGTCTTTAGCGATATGAAAGAGGAACTGCCGTCGGGTGTGGTCCGCAAATTTGCCGAGGATGAATTTGACGGCATCGACATCGCGGCCATGAATGTCATCAAGCTCACCGACGACAGCGCCAACCCGGAAGTCTACCGTAAGCGTATTAAAAAATGGAACCAGCGAACTGTTGATTCTGGCGCAAGAAGCTGGAATACGTTGATTGACGCAACCAAGATTCAGGAATTTATTTATAACGTTAAATAATCAAATTCTAGGTACCGATGGGTACTGCAATTAAATCACAGCTCGTATTTCCTCATGTCTACCCCGCTTCGGCGGGGTTTTTTTTGGTCCCATGATCGTTTATGCGTTACTCACAAGCAGACGCCCGATGCGACAGCACGTTTACATCGGCGCAAGCGCTACAGCCGTTGGAATAAGTTTTCAGTTCACCATTTTTAAGCTCGGCACAGACGGGTGTGTAATCCATGGTGCAGACCTGCGGACGCGGTTCGATGCATGCGATCTGTAATCTATCGGTAGGAGTTGGTTTCAACTGGCCAGCGGCACAGCCACCGAGTAATGGCAGCATTATCAACAGCACCGGGGCAGTAGTGAGCAGGCGACCAGTCATTGCGACTTAATAAAATCAATGACCTCGTCACGCTCAAATAATACCAGAAACATACCAAGATCGTCGGCCTGCATCCGGTCTATCGCAAGCTTGACGCCCGCCAGCGGAGATTCAGCAAAATGTATCCTGCTTTTCGCCATGCCGCTTTGCAGGCAGGCCCGTTTCATAATGTCACTGACTTCGCCCAGTAACCGACCGCGCAGGTAAGGTTCAACCTCGACAATCACGACATGGTCCGGCTCGATCGCGCAGACACCGCTCGCGATAGCTGCGATTTCATCATCGGAGCGATCTCCGGCTGAACCGAACAAGGCCCATTTTTGGCGTGCCGACAGGCGCCCGACAGTACTGGTAACCGCCGCGACACTGTGCGCATTGTGCGCAAAATCAACAATCACGCGGGCCGAGTTGGCAAGTTTAAAACTGTTTAAGCGCCCTGGATTATCTAGTTCATCACTGTTGAAACCACACAATCCCGCACCTATCTGTTCGGCCGTATAACCCATCGCGCTGGCAACGCCTGTCGCCCCCAGGGCGTTACGTACATTATGCAGTGCGACCCCATCGAGAGTCATCGGAATATCCTCAATCCTGCAGATGTGTTCCAGCTTGTTGCCATCGAAGTTGACTACGTTGCCGTCATCCGCAAAACAGCAGCGCCCCTGAAGGTTGAGCTGTTGCTGGATCTGCAGGTTCATCCGGTCCAGGCTGAACCAGCAAAGGTTCTGCCGTGGTTTATCTGCCAGGTAATCCACAATTCCTGCATCGTCGGCATTTACCACGAGCACACCGTTTTCCGCCAGCGCTTTGCTGACTGCAAACTTGGCCTCGATCAGTGCCGCCAAGGTGTTCACTCCGTATTGGCCGAGGTGGTCGTTGGCAACATTAGTCACCAGAGCCGCGCGCGCATGTCGCAGCGGTAATCCGCGACGCAGAATGCCGCCACGTGCGACTTCGAGAAAAGCGACCTCGAGGCGCGGATCGCGCAATAGCAGGCGCGCACCGCCCGGCCCCGAATAATCGCCGCGATCGAGAACGTCATCGCCGACGCGCACAAAATCGGTGGAGGTCACCCCCGACTGTTGCTGCGCCGAGCGCGCGATACCGTCGAGCAAACGTACGGTGGTTGATTTGCCGTTGGTGCCGGTAATCAGGCCCACTGGGACATCGTAAATCGAGGCCCAGTTGATTTGTCCGGATGGTGGAATCTGGTCTACCGCGTAGCTGGCACTGCCGGTGCCATGACCGATTGACACTATGTCATCATCGAACAGTAAATCGACACCGTGCTCTGCAGCCTCTTCCTGGAGCCCGATTAAAGCGCTATTCTTTTCAACCTGGATTTGCTCGCGGATGTCATCGAGCAAGATTTGCCGCGCATCGACCCCGACATCCAGTAATTCACAGGCACAAAAATACCAGGCGGTTTCGAGTACCATCACGGCGCTGTAGAGCTTATCAATGGGCGCCGCAAGCAACAGGTTGAATCCATTTTCAAAGCGTCGATGGGTGAGTTCTGGTTGCTCCCAGTTGACCTCCGAAAGCACGCCATTAACCTGTCGATACCAGCAGTCGAGCACTGCCTCTTTGTCGAAACCCTCGATCAGAACATCGAGAATGGCACCGGTTTGATTCCACACCAACGAGGCGCCAGTCAGGCGTCGGCAGCCATCAAGAATTAAATGCCTGGAATCAGGGAAGGGAATTTCCATTGTTTGCCGGTTTCTAGTCTAATCAGAGTCCTCGGGTTCGCTACTCGCCAGGCGCACGCCACGCTCATCGATGATCAACTCTTCATCCTGGTCGAGTACGAAGCGTTTCGCTTTCTCCTGCACGAACACCTTGGTACCGGGAATGGTTTCCTTGGTTTCCACTTTATCGCTGTTGAGGTTGACGATCTGTTTCCAGGTACGGGTCAGGTCGTCCGCGGTGATCACCAGCAGATCGCCTTCCTCGGCGGTGTTGAGCGCATGATCGACCGCGGCTTCTTCCTCAGCGACTACCGTAATATTGCTATCGTCAACACCGAGTTCGAGCAGGTATTTACGCACCAGCTGTGGCAGCTCGTCGTGGCCACGACCGCGTCGATTTAAATCAGCCTTGCAAACAAAATGCGTGAACTCCGGTAAACAGGCTTCGCAGGATTCACGAATATCTTCATCGCGCCGATCGCCCGGCACCGAGAATACGATAGTACGTTTACCCACTGGATCGAGTCGGCCGGCAAGCTCGGCCATGGCGCGAAATCCTGCCGGATTGTGCGCGTAATCGAGGATAACCTTGAACGGATGCTCGCTATAAACATTGGTGCGTCCCGGACTCTGGAAGAACGAAGTATCAAAGGTGCGCAAGCCATTACGGATTTCGTCCAGATCTTTGTCAAAACTGTAGGCCATGGCCGCCGCGAACATCGCGTTTTGCACATTGTGCATGGCCTTGCCCTCGATCGTCGCCGGTATCAGGTGTGTCCAAAGTAACGGGATGTGGGCGCCATTGTCGTAGATCGTGATCATGTCGCCGTTGATGCCTTTCTCCAGCACCACGGCACGGCCATTGGCCCGAATATGCTCGCGCACCAGCCCGTGGGTCGGATCCATGGTCACGTAACACAGATGTTTGGCGCGGGTATTGTCCGCCATTTTGAGGCACAGTTTGTCGTCGGCATTGAGCACCGCAGTATCGTTAGCGATGCGCACCACGGTTTCCTTGACCCGTGCCAGCTGCTCCAAGGTTTCGATGCCGCCCAGACCCATGTGATCGGCAGTAATATTGATACAGGCGGCAACGTCGCATTCGCTGTAACCCAACCCCGCTCGCAAAATACCGCCGCGTGCCGTTTCCAGCACCGCAAAGTCGATGGTGGGGTCGCGCAGCACAATCTTCGCCGATTGCGGGCCGGTCATGTCACCCTTGACGGTTACGCGCCCATCCACCTGGATGCCACCGGTTGAGGTCATACCAACGATATGACCGCTGGTTTTCATGATATGGGTCAGCATCCGCGTGGTGGTGGTTTTACCGTTGGTTCCTGTTATCGCCGCCACCGGAATTCGGCTGGGTGTGCCCGGCGGATAGAGCATGTCGAGCACCTTGCCGGAGACGTCACGGGCTTCGCCTTCACTCGGCGCGACGTGCATACGAAAACCGGGGCCGGCGTTGACTTCGACAATGGCACCGCCAACGTCTTTATAGGAATGCGTGATATCGTCGGTGATAAAGTCGACACCGCCGATATCGAGTCCGACCGCACGCACCGCGCGTACTGCCATTTCGCGGTTATCGGGATGCACGACATCGGTCAAATCGATTGCGGTGCCACCGGTGGAGAGATTGGCGGTAGAGCGCAGGGAAAAGACTTCGTCTTTCTTTAATACGGTTCCTTCGTTGTATCCGGCATCCTCCATCAGCCGTTTTGCCTGTCCATCGAGCTCGAGTCGGGTGAGCACCTTCTCGTGACCGATGCCGCGACGGGGATCGGAATTGACAATATCGATCAATTCCGCGATCGAAAGTTTACCGTCGCCGACGACGTGCCCCGGCACACGCTTGGCAACTGCGACCAGTTCACCGTTGACGACCAGCATACGATGGTCATAACCAGTGACAAAACTTTCCGCCAGCACAAAGCGCGATCTGCCCTGTTCCTTGGCGATATGGAATGCTTCACGCACCTGCTCATCGGTGGTCAAGTTAATGCTAATACCGCGACCGTGGTTGGCATCCAACGGTTTAATGACCACCGGGTATCCCATTCGATTGACGGCGCTGACTGCCTCGTCTTCGTTGCTAAACATCGCCTGTTTCGGCACTGGCAAGCCCATGTCCTTGAGCAGGCTATGGGTACCTTCCTTATCGCTCGCGAGCGAGGTTGCAATGGTACCGGTGTCACTGGTTACCGTGGCCTGAATGCGTTTTTGGTACTTGCCGTGCCCGAACTGTACCAGGCTGTAATCGTTCAGTCGCAACCAGGGAATATCGCGCTCCACCGCGGCATCAACCAGCGACTGCGTACTGGGGCCGAACTCGCGGCGTTGGGCACGGTGGACAAACTCTTCCAGCTCGTTTTCGAAATTAAAATTCGGGGCGATGGGATGGTCGACTTGCTGTTGCAATTGTTCAGGCAGCAAATGCATCAGCAGGCGTAGCGCCAGGTGTCCGGCTTCGATACCTGCATCGCGCTGCTTGTAGGCATAAACCATGTTATACATACCGGTTTCACCGGTGGTACGGGTGCGCCCAAACGAGACGCCGGAACCGGCGATATTTTGAATTTCAAGCGCAACATGTTCCATGATATGACCCATCCAGGTGCCTTCATCTTCGGTCAGGCGTCGAATAAATCCACCCGGCTCACGATAAGAACATCCATGCTCCGCAAGACTGGGTAACGCCTGTTGCAGGCCATCGGTAAACTCCTTACCACATTTAACCGAGGGCCAATCCACCAGTACCCCGATATCGAGCACCATGCGAATGACCGGGAAGTTAGCGTAAATGCTGGGCCCCACATAGACGTTGGTTGAGGTTATTTTCATTTGCGACCTCTCGGTTTTTTAGGCGGGTATGGTTTGCGCTCGTAGATATCGAAGCGACAGCCCCTGGACAATATATGCAATTTCAAATCGAGCAGGCTCAAGGATTCATTTTTCTTGGCTCGATCCATCGAAGAGTAGCTTAAATGCTCGGGATCGATGATGGTAACAGAGCCACTGCCTTCGACTTCAAAAACCTGATCAGGTGCAATAAAGATCGCGGTGTCTTCATCGATGCCGACGCCCATCATAAATGGGTTATAAGAAACCGCAGTCAGTAGTCGTCCCAGGCGATCACGCTGGCTGAAGTGTTGATCAATAATAACCGCGTTGGTTAGCCCCAATCCGGGCGCGAGGTTGACACCATCGGCCTGCGGTGAGAGGCCCATCGAACCACCGGCGATCATGTGCTCGGGCATGATCGCGGCCCCTGCCGAAGTACCTGCAACATGCACGCCGGCAGCGTTCAAGCGCCTTACCTTTTGTGCCATCAGGGTACCACCCAGGATTGTCGACAGACGCAACTGGTTACCGCCGGTTATAAAAATTCCAGTAGCACCGTTGAATTGCTCGATATATTCTTCGCGGTCGGCATCGGCGCGCTCGACAATCGGCAGTGAAATGGCACTGGTGACACCGATCTTGGTAAAAATCTCAATGTAGCGTTCACCGGCGTCGGGCAAGCTCGATGCAGTCGGGATAATCACGATCTGCGCCTTGCGTCCACCGCAAAGCCTGGCAAAACGCCTCAGAACTCGCATCGAACCGGTTCGTTCTTCGGCACCACCAATCGGTATGACATAACCGCGGGTTTGATCTTGTTGACGGGGAGATGGACTCATCTAATTCTCTTGGATTTTATTTTTCAAACAGGCCGGTCAGCAGTTGCGCTGATTTTTTCACATGCCATGCGCCCCTGGCCATTACGCTATCGATTTGATTGTGTTGATCCAGCACCACCAGATCGGCATCGAGTCCCTGCTTGATGCGCCCCTTTTGCCGCAACCTTAGCAAGCTTGCAACATTGCTGGTCATGCACCGCAGCACGCTCTCTTCGGGCAGACCGTTATCGAGCAATGTCTTTAAAGTCAGCGCCATCGCCGAACAGCTGGCAAATCCCAATTTTATCAATTCTCCCTGTTCATCGAAGCTCGGCAGGCAACCGCCACCGTCCGAGCTGATGGTTAACTTGCTCGCGTCGCAACCCTGATCCAGGTAGCGCGCTACGGCCTCCTCGGCTGACCAGCCCCGGTCGCTCGAATCTGCCGGGAACGCTGTCAGGTCAACATTACAGCCATGCCCGCTCAATTCGCAGGCTTCATCAAATAGGGCCTTGTTACGATTTACGTGGGTCGGGTTGAAAACCCGGGGCGGAATTTCACTGGTTTCGAGACAGTCGCGGATCATTGACAAGCCGCGCTCACCGTCACCCAGGTGGAAGTGTACGATACCGGCCTTGCCGGTCATCAAACCGGCGACGTGCACTTCGCTGGCAAGTCGCAGGATTTCATCGAGCGTGGGTTGACTCGAGCGATGGTCGCTAATCGCGACTTCGCCGACGCCGATAACCGGTTCCAGGTTGACGATGTCGCTGCGTGCGGATCCGGTCAGGGTGATAATCGGCACATGGTAACCCCCGGTATAGCACCAGGCTGACAGACCTTCATCACGCAGTCCCATGACCTGGCTGAGCAGGTTTTGGGGTGTGCGCGTGAGATCATCGGTACCGAGCAGACCGATCACGCTGGTAACTCCGGCATGGGTTATCTGGCTAAGTGCCAGCGGTGGTACCCGCGTCGACGGCCCCGCCTCTCCGCCGCCGCCAGTCAGGTGCGTGTGGGCGTCGATCAAACCCGGAATCAACCTGGCACCATCAAGGTCGGTCACCTCGACATCGAGCGCATCATCCAGTTGCGGTAAATGATCACCCAGATACGCGATCTTACCGGCACAGACCAGGACTTGCTTTATACCCAGCGGTTCGGGGGCAAAAACGTTGGCGTTGGCGATTAGTTTAAACATGCTTGATAAGATCAGTGTTGCCCAGGAGTCTGTAGAGCGTTGTTATCGTTATTCGACGGTAACCGATTTGGCGAGGTTGCGCGGCTGATCGACGTCGGTACCGCGCAGTACCGCAACGTGATAGCTTAATAACTGTAACGGAATCGTCGACAGGATCGGGGTCACCCAATTAGTGTCGCAATCCATCTCGACCACGACATCGTCGGACTCGGTATCGAGATGCGCGCCGCGATGTGCGAAAACGTAAAGCTTGCCGCCGCGGGCCTTGACCTCCTCCATGTTGGAGTGCAACTTTTCGAGCAGCTCATCATTCGGCGCCACCACGATCACCGGCATATCAGCATCGACCAGGGCCAGCGGCCCGTGTTTGAGTTCGCCTGCCGGGTAGGCCTCGGCATGGATATAGGAAATCTCCTTGAGCTTGAGTGCCCCTTCCATTGCGATTGCATGATGCTCGCCGCGACCGAGGAATAGCGCGTGCTCTTTATCAACAAAATCTTCGGCGATGGCTTCGATCTGCGCATCGAGCTTAAGTAATTTTTCGATCTGCGCAGGTAGGGCATTCAACTCGCCGATGATGGCGGCGATTGTTTTGTCATCCAGGTGATTTTTCCGCTTGCCGAGTGCCGCCACAAATAGCAGCATCGCCACCAGTTGCGTGGTGAAAGCCTTGGTTGATGCAACCCCGATTTCGGGCCCGGCGCGGGTCATCATAACCAGGTTGGATTCGCGCACCAGCGACGACTCCGGGACATTACAAATGCTTAACGAGCCACAATACTTTTTTGACTCCAGGCTGCGCAGCGCTGAAAGCGTATCCGCGGTTTCTCCCGACTGTGACAGGGTCAGGAACAGGGTATTTTCAGGGACTACCACTTTGCGGTAACGAAATTCGCTCGCGACTTCGACCTGGCAGGGCAAATCTAGTAATGCTTCGATCCAGTACCTGGCTACAATCCCTGCGTGGTAACTAGTGCCGCAGGCGACGATCTGTACATTCTCAACACGATCGAAAATCGCGTCGGCCTCAAACCCAAACACCGCTTCGAGCACGGCCTTATCGCTTATTCTACCTTCCAGGCATTCGGCAATCGCCCGTCCCTGCTCGTGTATTTCTTTTAGCATGTAGTGGCGATATTCACCCTTGTTAGCCGAATCACTATTCAACTCGCTGACCTTGACATCAGGTTGCCTGGCATTGCCAGCTGCGTCGTATACCTGGTAGTCATTTTTATGGAGTACGACATAATCACCTTCATCGAGATAAACAAATCGATTGGTGACGGGTAACAGCGCGGAGACATCGGAGGCAACAAAGTTCTCCTTGATGCCTACGCCAACCACCAGCGGATTGCCGCGTCGACAGGCAACCAGGGTTTGCGGATCGTCGGTGGCGATAATGCCAAGTGCAAACGCCCCTTCGAGCTCATCGACGGCTTTTTTGACCGCCGCATACAGGTCATCTTCAAAATAACTGTCGATTAAATGCGCAATGACTTCACTATCGGTTTCTGAACTAAACTCGTAACCTGCCTTCAGCAGGCGTTCGCGAATCCCCTTGTAATTTTCGATAATACCATTGTGTACGACCGCGACGCGTTCATTGGAAAAATGGGGATGTGCATTGGTTTCAGAGGGTTTACCGTGAGTCGCCCAACGCGTGTGCGCGATGCCTATATGCCCCGGTTGTTCAATCGACATCTTGGTTTCGAGTTCCCTGACTTTGCCAAGCGCACGGAATCGTGACAGTTTGCGATCTTCGATTAACGCCATACCGGCAGAATCATAACCGCGGTATTCAAGCCGGTATAAGCCCTCGAGTAGTATCGAACTGACGTTACGCTGGGCTAATGCACCTACTATTCCACACATCGGCTAACTATCCTCTGCTTGCTTCACCGGTTTCGACCAACCGCTGATGGTAACCTGTTTTGAACGTGACAGGGTTAGCTTGTCGGCCGGCGCATCCCTGGTTATGGTTGAACCTGCGCCGATGGTCGCGTTGCGTGCAACCGTTACCGGTGCTACCAACTGCGTATCTGAACCGATAAAAACGCCATCTTCGATGACGGTTTTGAACTTGTTAACTCCATCGTAGTTACAGGTGATGGTACCGGCTCCGGTGTTGACCCCACTTCCCATTTCGGTATCGCCGATGTAACTAAGATGACTAACTTTACTGCCACTACCAATATGTGATTTCTTTATTTCTACAAAATTTCCTATCTTGACCGCGTCGTCAAATTCCGCACCAGGTCGGATACGTGCAAACGGTCCGATACTGACATCGCGCCCGACCACGGCTTCATCGATCGAGGTCATGGGCTTGATTTCCGAGCCGGCGCCAATGCTGCTGTCTCGTATCACGCAATTGGCACCGATACGCACGTTGTCCCCAAGTGAAACGACGCCTTCAAACACGCAGTTGATGTCGATTTCCACATCGCGTCCGACCGTGATTTCACCACGGATATCCACACGTGCCGGATCGAATAACTTGACACCTTGTGCCATCAGCAGCTCGGCCTGATGGGTACGATAAATTGCTTCGACGGCCGCCAATTGTTGCTGGTCATTAATACCGCTCACTTCTCTTGGATCATCACATAATACCGCACCAACCACGTCACCGTTGACCACCGCAATGTCAACCACGTCAGTTAAGTAGTACTCGCCCTGGGCATTCTTATTACCCAGTGAAGTCGCCAGCTGATGCAGCTTGTCGCCGCGGATTAACATGATTCCAGAATAGCATTCACCGATGTCGAGCTGTTCGGGGCTAGCGTCTTTATGCTCGATGATTGCCTGCACGGTTTCATCTGCCTGGCGCACTATCCTACCGTAACCGGACGGGTTGTCCGGCCTGAAACTCAAAATGCAGACTGCAGCTTCACCGGCCTGCTCGATCATTTGTGACAGGGTCGCGGCGCGGATCAAAGGGACATCGCCCGACAGCACCAGCACCGCATTACCCGCAGTTACTGCATCCAGGCACTGCGCCAGGGCATGCCCGGTGCCTAGCTGCTCGCGCTGTTCGACAAAGATCACTCCCTGTTCCTGCATCACGTCCTGCACCTGATCAGCACCATGGCCAATGATCGCGATGACCTGTTCGGGCTCGAGCGCCATGCTGGCATCGACGACATGCTGCAGCAGCGGCTTGCCGGCCAGTTCATGGATCACCTTGGGGCGCGCGGACTTCATACGCGTTCCCTGACCCGCAGCGAGAATGACAACAGTTAGTGACATAGATGAATACTAGAATAAAATCAGGCGCTTATTGTAATGCAGTGTAAGGTTTTCGTCATTCATATAACGCCGTACCTTCGAGGGGGTCAGAGCAGATCTTTCTGTAACAGCGGAGTAGAAAGGAAAGTACTGCAGAAAAATCTGGTCTGACCCCGACATTCCCCCCCGACATTCCCAGGCCTGAACCCTCGGGGTCAGACCACGTTTTTCACCGAGCATTTCTTTCCCAGCACGTAAAGCACCGAAAAATGTGCTCTGACCCCCTCGAAGGAACCCGATTACTGGGTCCCGCCGTTTTTAATGCTTGTCATTTTCTCTTGAGCTTTTTGATCGCCTGGATTTGCGCCGCCAGAGACGCGAGTTCGGCCTTGGCCTTGGCGATATCGAGATCAGACTGTTGATCGGCCAACGCTGCCTCGGCGCGTTTCTGGGCTTCGAGCGCTGCGGCCTCGTCTAGATCATCCGCACGAATCGCCGTGTCCGAAAGTACCGTCACCAGGTGGGGCTGGACCTCGAGAATACCGCCGGAGATGAAGAAGAACTCTTCTTTGCCATCACCCATGTCGAGACGCACTTCACCCGGTTTTAGCGGCGATATCAGCGGGGTGTGACGCGGTGCGATACCCACCTCGCCCATCACCGCCGGTGCGTAAACCATGTACGCTTCGCCGGAGAAGATCTGCTCCTCGGCGCTGACGATATCTACCTGGATGGTGTTAGCCATAGTGGTACCTTACAGGGTCTTGGCTTTCTCGGCGACTTCTTCAATGCCGCCAATCATGTAAAACGCTTGCTCCGGGTACCGATCCATTTCGCCTTCGAGGATTTGCTTGAAGCTCGAAATCGTGTCCTTGACCGAAACATACTTGCCGGGGGAACCGGTGAATACCTCGGCCACGAAGAACGGTTGCGACAGGAAGCGCTGAATTTTGCGCGCACGGCTGACCGCGAGCCTGTCTTCTTCCGACAGTTCGTCCATACCGAGAATCGCAATAATGTCTTTCAATTCCTTGTAACGCTGCAGGATACCCTGCACACCGCGTGCGGTATCGTAATGCTCGTTACCAACCACGTTCGGATCAAGAATACGCGAGGATGAATCGAGCGGATCAACCGCGGGATAAATACCCAGTTCTGCAACTTGGCGAGACAGTACGAGGGTCGCGTCAAGGTGCGCAAAAGTGGTTGCGGGTGATGGGTCGGTCAAATCGTCCGCCGGTACGTATACCGCCTGGAAGGATGTGATCGAACCCGTCTTGGTCGAAGTGATGCGCTCCTGCAGGACGCCCATCTCAAGCGCCAGCGTGGGCTGGTAACCAACCGCCGAAGGCATCCGTCCGAGCAGCGCCGATACTTCGGTACCCGCGAGTGTGTAACGGTAGATATTATCGACGAACATCAGTACGTCACGACCTTCATCACGGAAGTGCTCCGCCATGGTCAGACCCGAGAGCGCTACGCGCAGCCGGTTCCCAGGAGGCTCATTCATCTGTCCGTATACCAGCGATACCTTGTCGATAACGCCGCCATCAGTCATTTCGTGGTAAAAGTCGTTACCTTCACGAGTTCGCTCACCCACACCCGCGAAAACCGAGAAGCCCGAGTGCTCAACCGCGATGTTACGAATCAACTCCATCAGGGTTACGGTCTTGCCAACACCCGCACCACCGAACAGGCCAATCTTTCCGCCCTTGACGATCGGCATAACCAGATCGATAACCTTGATGCCGGTCTCGAGGATTTCAGTCGCTGTCGCCTGCTCGTCATAAGTCGGTGGCTTGCGGTGAATCGGCATGCGTTTTTCTTCGCCGATCGGACCTTTTTCATCGATCGGGTTGCCGAGAACATCCATGATGCGTCCCAGGGTCTTTTGCCCTACCGGTACCGTGATCGGCTGCCCGGTATTACTGACTTCGAGTCCGCGGCGCAGGCCTTCGGCAGCACCCATCGCTATGGTGCGTACGACACCGTCGCCGAGCTGCTGCTGCACTTCCAGCGTCAGGCCTTCGGCCTCGGCGATCAAAAGCGCATCGTAAATCTTTGGAACAGCGTCTCGGGGAAATTCTACGTCGACGACCGCGCCGATTACTTCCACGATATTACCTGTGCTCATCTGTTAATCCTCTATCAATACTTAAACTATTTAAACTGCTGCCGCGCCGCCGACGATTTCGCTGATTTCCTGCGTAATGCTAGCCTGGCGTTCACGGTTGTAAATAAGTTGTAGCTCGTCGATCATTTCGCCCGCGTTGTCAGTAGCGCTCTTCATCGCGATCATGCGCGCTGCCATTTCACAGGCCACATTTTCAACCACGCCCTGGTAAACCAGCGACTCGATATAGCGCTCGAGTAAATTGTCGAGTACTTCCTTCGATTCGGGCTCGTAAATGTAATCCCAGTGATGCTTTAGCTCTTCATCGGGTGCGGGCTCAACCGGCACCAACTGGGTAACGGTCGGTTGCTGGGTCATGGTATTAACAAATTCGTTAGAAATCAGATAGATCGCGTCGACTTCGCCTTTTTCATAACTGCTGAGCAAAACCTGCACAGGACCGATAATCTTGGCGATCTCGGGTCGATCACCAATATGACTGGTCTCGGCGACTACCTTGGCCCCGATTCGTTTAAAGAACCCAAGCGCCTTGGTACCGAAGGTCACCACATTGATTTCGATGCCCTTGTCATCGAACTCACCAATATGGTTGAGTGCTTTCTTGAACATGTTGGTGTTCAAGCCACCGCAAAGTCCGCGATCGGTCGATATTGCGATTAAGCCGATACTTTTGATCGGTCTGTCACTCAGGAACGGATGCTTGTACTCGGGGTGCGCGCTTGCTACATGGCTGACCACGTTCGCGATACGTTGCGCGTAAGGACGCGTCGCGAACATCTGGTCCTGTGCACGGCGCATCTTGCTCGCCGCTACCATTTCCATCGCCGCGGTGATCTTTTGAGTGTTCTGAACACTCGCGATCTTGGTCTTTATCTCTTTGCCGCCAGCCATGTTTAAGCTCTCTTAGTAAACGCCGTTGGTTTTGAAATCTTCGATCGCCTGCTTGATCTCGGCAGTGATGTCGTCGTTGTAATCGCCGGCCTCGTTGATCTTGTCGAGCATGGCCTGGTTGTTGGAGCGGATATGGCCGAGCATCGCGTCTTCGAAGGCAACTATCCTGGTGACTTCCACGTCATCGAGATAACCCTCGTTCGCCGCGTACAGCGAAATCGCCATTTCGGCGACCGACATTGGCGAGTACTGGCGTTGCTTCATCAGTTCGGTAACGCGTTGACCGCGTTCGAGCTGCTTGCGCGTGGCTTCGTCGAGATCGGAGGCAAACTGGGAGAAAGCGGCGAGTTCACGATACTGCGCCAGCGCCAGACGCACACCGCCACCGAGTTTCTTGATGACCGGGGTTTGGGCGGCACCACCCACGCGCGATACTGACAGGCCGGCGTTGATCGCGGGCCGGATACCGGCGTTGAACAGATCCGATTCGAGGAAAATCTGGCCGTCGGTGATCGAGATTACGTTGGTCGGTACGAAGGCCGATACGTCACCGCCCTGGGTCTCGATGATTGGCATCGCGGTTAACGAACCGGTTTTGCCCTTGATCTTGCCGTCGGTAATCTTTTCGACGTAGTCCGAGTTGATACGCGCGGCGCGTTCGAGCAGGCGCGAGTGCAGGTAGAAAACGTCACCGGGGTAGGCTTCGCGTCCCGGCGGACGACGCAGCAGCAGCGATACCTGGCGGTAAGCCCAGGCCTGTTTGGTCAGATCGTCATAAACGATCAACGCGTCTTCACCGCGATCGCGAAAATATTCACCCATGGTGCAACCGGAATAAGGGGCGATGTATTGCAGCGCCGCGGAATCCGAGGCGTTGGCCGCGACCACAATGGTGTGCTCCATGGCACCGAATTCTTCGAGCTTGCGTACCACGTTGGCGATGGTCGAAGCTTTCTGGCCGATACCGACGTAGATACACTTAATTCCGGTACCTTTTTGGTTGATGATCGCATCGATCGCGACCGCTGACTTACCCGTCTGGCGGTCGCCGATGATCAATTCGCGCTGACCGCGGCCGATCGGCACCATCGCGTCGATCGACTTGAGACCAGTCTGCACCGGCTGTGATACCGACTGGCGCGCGATAACGCCAGGCGCTACTTTTTCGATCGGCTCGAATTGCTTGGCGTCGATGGCGCCCTTGCCGTCGATGGGCTCGCCCAGCGAGTTGACGACGCGGCCGAGCAACTGCTCGCCCACCGGCACTTCGAGGATACGGCCGGTACATTTTACGGTATCGCCCTCGGAGATGTGCTCGTAGTCACCGAGGATTACCGCACCCACCGAGTCACGCTCGAGGTTGAGCGCCATGCCGTAGGTGTTGCCCGGAAATTCGATCATCTCACCGGACATAACCTCGGCAAGACCGTGAATCCGGGCGATGCCGTCCATCAGGCTGACAATGGTGCCTTCGGTTCTGGCTTCGGCCGCACTTTCGAAGTTCTTGATGCGATCTTTGATGAGTTCGCTAATTTCTGACGGATTAAGTTGCATCGCGTTTTATCCCGTAATCATAAATGTCTGTTATTTGTTCAGCGCAATGGCCAATTTATCCATGCGCCCGCTGGCCGAACCATCGATTACCAGGTCACCCGCGGTGACGATCGCACCGGCGATCAGGCTTTCATCGATTTCGGTCGTAATACTGACTTCCTTGCCGAGCCGCTTGGCCAGGCTGGTGGATATTTTTTCCTGCTGCTTTGCGCTGAGCTCCTGCGCGGTCCTGACCTGTACCTCGATCTTGCCCTCGGCTTCCCGTTTCAGGGTTTCGAATACGGCGGTGATCGCCGGTAGTGCCGCGAGGCGGCTGTTTTCGGCGAGTAACCTGATCAGGTTGCAAAAGTCTGAACTGGCTTCAAGTCCGAGGCCCTCTAACACCGACAGGAACAACCCTGCCAGCTCACTGGCGATCATCGCTGGCTGTTCCAGAATGCCCTGCATATCGGCATCGTCGACAATCGCAGCAGCAGCAGAAAGATAATCCTGCCATTGTTCCAGTTTGCCTTCGTCCGATGCCAGTTCGAAAATAGCCCTGGCGTAGGGTCGGGCGACGGTTTCAAAATCAGCCATGGTTCAAGGCCCTAAATCTGGGCGACCAGTTCATCGAGCACCGCCGCATGCGCCTTGGCATCGACTTCACGCGTCAGGATTTTCTCGGCACCGGCGAGTGCTATCGAGGAAACCTCTTTACGCAGGTCTTCACGTGCTGAGCTGATTTGCTGATCGATATCGGCGCTGGCCGCTGTCTTGATTTTTTCGGCCTCATCGCGGGCAATTCCCTTGGCATCATCAACAATCTCGTTGGCGCGTTTCTGCGCCTGGTTGATGATTTCCTGTGCTTGCTGCTTGGCGTCGTTCAGGCTGTCACTGACTTTAGCCTGCGCGTCTACCAGATCCTGCTGGCCACGTTGTGCAGCCGCCAGACCCTCGGAAATTTTGGCAGTACGCGCTTCCAGAATTGTCATCAGTGGTGGCCATATATATTTCATGCAGACCCAGACAAACACGATAAAGGTGATCGATTGCCCTATCAGCGTCGCATTGAAATTCATATTGCTGTCCTCGCTTTAGTCAATGTCTGTTCGGTCGCGCTTAAGCCACCGCGAACATGACATACATAGACAGACCAACCGCGATCATCGGAATCGCGTCGACCAGGCCCACCACGATGAAGAACTGGGTACGCAGCAATGGGACCAGTTCGGGTTGTCGCGCCGCGCCCTCGAGAAAACGACCGCCAAGAACACCGATGCCCACTGCCGCACCGAGTGCGCCCAGGCCCATCATTAAAGCGGCGGCGATAAATAGCAAAGCTGATTCCATGATTGTCTCCTAAAAATTTAGAGTGTGTTAGTTAGTAATTAATGATCTGTTTGCGACGCCATGTCCAGATATACGATGGTCAGCGTCATAAAGATAAACGCCTGCAAGGTAATGATCAGGATATGGAACAACGCCCATAACAATTGCAAAACTCCTCCGGCCAGGCCCAGTATGTATCCACCGGAGTACATCAGTGCTATCAAAATGAATATCATTTCACCCGCGTAAAGATTGCCGAACAAACGCAAGGCCAGAGAGACGGGTTTTGCAATTAGTGTGACGCCTTCAAGCACAAGGTTGAACGGCATCATGAATTTGGGAAACGGATGGAAGGCCAGCTCGGCGAAGAAACCACCAGGCCCTTTCATCTTGACGCTGTAATACAAAACCAGCACAAACACCGACAGCGCCATGCCGAAGGTTACGTTTGGATCGGTACTCGGCACGATCTTCAAATAAGGCACGCCGAACAGGCCGGCGATCCATGGAATATGATCGACCGGGATCAGATCCATCAGGTTCATCAGGAATATCCAGACGAATATGGTTAACGCTAACGGTGCGACCAGCGGATTCTTGCCGCTAAACGAGCTGCGCACTGAATCATTGATAAACTCGATCAGCATTTCGATAAAATTCTGTAGCCCGGTCGGGGCATCGGTGGAGGCTTTTTTGGCTGCACGGCGGAATAGCCACAGGAAGAAACATCCCAGGCCAACCGAAAACAGCATCGAATCGACATTGATCGACCAGAAACCCATCTCCTTGATTTCGTCAGCGCCGTGAGCGATTCCCCAGCTACCATCAGGATGCTGCCCATAGACCAGGTTGGTCAAATGGTGCTTGATGTACTCGCTTGAATTTGCGTAGCTGCCGGCCATACTCGATCAATTACCTTTAGTTATAAACGGTGTAAACCTGCTGGATACTTGAATCAATACAAATCCGGCAAACAATACAACAGGATCCCAGGGATAACCCGAGGTGAAAGCGAGCAATAATATTGTGCTCATGATCACCCATTTCCCGATCTCGGATCGATACGCGTAGCCCAACCACTGCGTCGCATTATTATTTTCCGTCTCGCGAAGCATCCTGATACTGAAATAAGTTTTCGGTATCAGCACTGCCAGGCAGCCCACCAGGGCCGACGGCGTAAACGCAATATCCCAGAGGCCTGTGACTATCAGGTAAGTAACCCCCAGAACGTACTGAAGAACCAGTGTCCTTATAATCTGATTTTTCATCGCTTTCTCCAGGCACAATCCAAGCTGAAGCACCCCGTCGGAAAAAGCGGATGCCGAGTATAACGGAGTTAAACGCGAATAATCAATGACCCGAACAAATATTTATAACGACAGATGTTCGAGGATTCCATCGAGCTCGGCAGGGCTGTGAAAGCTGATAACAAGCTGCCCGGAGCCCTTTTTACCGGGCTTGATTTTAACCCCCGCGCCCAGCTTTTCGCTAATCTTGTTTTCCAGCCGCTTGATGTCAGGATCGGAAGCTTTGCGTTTCGCTTTTACCGGCGTGTCTGCGGCCAGCGTTTTTTTCACCAGTAACTCGGTTTCACGCACCGATAAACCGCGGTTTGCTACCAGCTTCGCAATTTCGATCTGATCATGGCGGATAAGCGCCAACAACGCACGTGCATGCCCCATGTTGAGCAATCCCTTGTGGACCTGCTGTTTAACTGGCTCGGCGAGATCGAGCAGGCGTAACATGTTGCTGACCGCGGCGCGCGAGCGCCCGACCGAATTCGCAACTTGTTGATGCGTAAGATCAAATTCCTCTATCAAGCGTAGAAAGGCTTGCGCTTGCTCGAGTGGATTCAGGTCTTCACGCTGGATATTTTCGATCAGACCAATCGCCGCGGCCGATTTCGCATCGAGCTCACGGATCACCGCCGGAATTTTCTGCAGGCCGGCAAGCTGCGCCGCACGCCAACGTCGTTCACCCGCCACCAGTTCGAAGTGTTTGCCCTCGGGGCGCACGACGATGGGCTGCACGATACCTTGCACGCGAATCGAATCGGCCAGTTCTTGTAATGATTCTTGTTCGAATACCTGCCGCGGCTGGTACCTACCGCGCTGAATGCGGTCTATATCGATTTCGGTCAGGCCACCTGCCTTATCCTCAAATTCTCCACTGACAACTTCGTCGATGTTGCCAATTAACGATCCGAGTCCTCTTCCCAAGCGCTTTTTTTTCATAGTTGTCATCAATGAACACCGACGTAGTGGTTTTGCCTGGCATCCCGTCGTAATACCTCTCCCGCGAGTGCGAGATAGGCCATCGAGCCGCGCGAGTTTTTATTGTATTTCAAAATAGACATTCCGTAACTCGGTGCCTCGGCGAGCGCGACATTACGCGGAATCACGGTGCGGTAGACTCGATCGCCGAAATGCTCGACCAGTTCGTTGGAGACATCGTTGGAAAGATTGTTGCGCGGGTCGTACATAGTGCGCAGCAAGCCCTCGAGCTGAATTTCCGGATTTACGGCAATCCGGATCTGGTCGATGGTATCGAGCAGTGATGACAAGCCTTCGAGTGCATAGTATTCGCATTGCATCGGGATCATAACGCCGTCAGCGGCGACCAGCGCGTTGACCGTGAGCATGTTCAGAGATGGCGGGCAATCAATCAGGATGTAATCGTATTCGTCACGGAGCGTGTCAAGCGCGAGCGACAATTGCCTTTCACGCCCAATCTTGTTCATCAATTGTACTTCGGCCGCAGTTAAATCCGCGTTGGCCGGTAAAATATCGTATCCCGCCTCAATCGCTAACTGCAACGCCTGGCTAGTGCTGGCGTCGCCTAGCAGTACGTCACAGATACTGACCTTCAATTCGTTTTTGTCGATCCCGCTACCCATCGTCGCATTGCCCTGTGGATCCATATCGACCAGCAATACCCGACGTTTGGTCGCGGCCAGCGCGGCGGCCAGGTTAACCGTGGTTGTGGTTTTACCGACCCCACCTTTCTGATTGGCTATGGTAATGATCTTGGTCATAACAGTTTTATCGTTACCAGGCTGCGGGTCCCGCTGATGCCAGGTACTTTTATTACTTCTTCCTCGAATGCAAATCGGTTGCTATCCAGTTGTCGCAGCTCTTTTTGCTTGAGTCCGGTTTTCATGGTTATCAATCGGGTTTTCGGTTCCAGCAAATGGGCGACACTGTCACAGAATTCCGCCAACGGCGCGTAAGCGCGACTGACGATGAAATCCAGCGAGTCTGGCGCATGATAGTCCTGAACCCGTGACTGTACAACTTGTGCATTTTTAAGCCCACAATGTGCGACCGCCTGGCGAATGAAACGTGTCTTGCGCGCGTTACTATCGAGCAGCACCCAGATGGCATCCGGCATTGCGATCGCGAGCGGAATTCCCGGCAGGCCGGCACCGCTACCAACATCAATCGCCTTGCGAGAATTGAGAAGCTTGGGCATAAGCGAAAGACTGTCGAGCAAATGATAAGTCAGCATCCGCGGTAAATCTCGAATCGCGGTCAGGTTATAAATCTGGTTCCATTTTTCGAGGAGGTACAGGTACTCAAGCAATTGATCAAGTTGAGACTGCTGGAGAGTGAGCCCGAGCGCCCTGCTGCCCGCGCGGAGGTCACCGGCGAGATTCATTCAAGCCGTCTTTTTGGCCTGGTACTGATGCCGCTTAAGGTGCACCAACAACAAAGAAATCGCGGCCGGAGTGATGCCTGAAATCCTGTTTGCCTGACCAATTGTCGTGGGTCGATGTTGCTCCAGTTTCTGACAAACCTCGTTGGACAACCCGCGTACTTCGGCGTAGTCGAGGGCATCCGGCAATTCGGTTTGTTCTTGCTCGCTGGCCTTATCGATTTCCTGTTGTTGCCGGCCGAGATAACCGGCGTATTTGACACCGACTTCAGCCTGCGCGCGCACGTTCTGCGGGAACGACTCGGCGCCTTCAACAAAGGGCATCAAGTTGTCGATTTCAATTTCGGGCCGCTTCAGAATTTCGTCGTATCTATACTCGCGGGTTACCGGGTTTTGCAAAATTTTCCCGAGCGTCTGCGCGGCTTCCGTATCAGGCCGCAGCCACTGCTCACGCAAGACCTGGTTCAGTCGTTCGAGTTGTTCGCGGTAGCGTTCGAAAGATTGCCAGCGTTCATCCTCAACCAGGCCCAGTTCGCGACCCCGTTCGGTCAGGCGCAGGTCGGCATTGTCTTCGCGCAGCATCAGGCGATACTCGGCGCGCGAGGTGAACATGCGATAAGGCTCGTTAGTGCCCCGCGTGATCAAGTCGTCGACGAGCACGCCCAGGTAGGCCTCCGAGCGTTTCAGTTCAAGCGCCTTTTTGCCTTGCACGCTGGCCGCGGCATTGGCGCCTGCCATCAGCCCCTGGGCAGCTGCTTCTTCATATCCGGTTGTGCCGTTGATTTGCCCGGCAAAATAAAGGCCGCCGATGAAGCGAGTTTCTAGCGTCGGACGTAGATCACGCGGATCAAAATAATCGTACTCGATCGCATAGCCGGGCCGAGTGATTTGTGCTATTTCGAAACCGAGCATACTGTTAACAAACCGTTGTTGCACGTCGAAGGGCAGGCTGGTTGAAATTCCGTTGGGGTAAACCTCGCCAAGCTTCAAACCCTCGGGTTCAACAAACACCTGGTGCGAATTCTTGTCGGCGAAACGTACTATCTTGTCTTCAATCGACGGACAATAGCGTGGCCCGACACCCTCGATGTCACCGCTGAACAATGGTGAACGGTGCAAGCTTTCACGGATGATGTCGTGGGTCTTTGCGTTGGTATGCGTGATGTGGCAACAGACTTGTTCGGGATGCATGTCGAGGCAACCCATGGTTGAAAACACCGGTAGTGGATCATCACCGGGTTGTTCTTCGAGATGCGCATAGTCGATCGTGTTGCGATCGATACGAGGCGGGGTTCCGGTTTTCAAACGGCCAATACGAAACGGACGTGCGCGCAGACGTTCGGCGAGCGCAGTCGCAGGCGGATCACCGGCGCGACCACCAGCGTAATTGGAATCACCGATATGAATCTTGCCGTCGAGAAAGGTACCCACGGTTAGTACCACGCAAGGGGCGTAAAAACGCAGCCCCATTTGCGTAACCACGCCTTCGATAACATCTCCCTTTTCAATCAGATCGACCACTGGTTGCTGGAAAATCGACAAGCCCGGCTGATTTTCGAGCTTTTCGCGAATCGCCATGCGATACAGCTGGCGATCAGCCTGCGCACGGGTCGCGCGCACCGCCGGACCCTTGCGCCGATTTAAAATTCTGAACTGGATGCCAGCCTTGTCCGCAGCAAGCGCCATTTCTCCACCGAGGGCATCGACTTCCCGGACCAGGTGACCCTTTCCGATACCGCCAATCGCGGGATTACAGGACATTTGCCCGAGGGTTTCAATGCTATGCGTCAGCAACAGTGTCTCGACACCCATGCGCGCAGCCGCAAGCGCGGCTTCGGTACCCGCATGCCCGCCGCCGACTACGATCACATCGAAACGCTTGTTAAATTCCATCACCGGTCATAATAACCAAAAAGGGCGCGCATTCTAGCGCAATTATCCCCTTTTCCAAAATTACTAGCCCAACGCCAATCTACTCCTCAAGAAAAATGTTACTGGCTATTGGGGATATGGTTGGCGATGAGGTCGGGGAGGTCGTGCATGCGGTCGAAGACCTGGTGGGCGCCGCTGGCGTGGAGTTTATGCGCCGGCATCAGTTCGGCGAATCCGAATACGTTCATGCCTGCAGCCACCGCGCCGGTGACGCCGATCGGGCTGTCTTCGACTACGAGGCAGCGCTCAGGATCGTCAATTCCCATGGTACTCGCGGCGTGCAGGTAGATATCAGGATGCGGTTTCCCGCGTTCGACGTCGCTGGTACTAAAGATGTTGTCATCAAAAAAACGCATCAGGTCGGTCTTGCCCAGCGTCATTCGCATCTTCTCGTGCGAACCACTCGACGCGACGCAATAGGGTAGCGGTAATTGCTCCAGAACGGTCTCGATGCCGTCGATCGCGGCAACCGATTCTGCCAGCGCCAGGTCGATATCCTGCTGGTAGCGCTGGTCAAGTTCGGGCGGGGGAGGCTCGCGCCGATCAAGGCCTCGATCTTCTGCAGGCATTGAGCGCGGGAATGCCCGACGAAGGTATCGAACATATCATCAAGCGTAAACTGCAGGCCACAAACCTCAGCCAGCAGACGCGCGAATACTTCGTTGGCGACGCGTTCGCTGTCGACCAGCACACCGTCACAATCAAAGATAATCAAGTCAATTTCGGCGCCCAATTAAGCCGTCCCGGACGGTTCTTTTTTGGCGATGGTAGTCGCCAGCGCAATCATCGACGACAAGTCGGTTAGATTGGAAGGCACGATCAGGGTATTGCCTTCCTTTGCGAGGTTGCCAAACTGCTCGATGTATGCCTCGGCTACGCGCAATTGCATCGCCGCATCACCACCTTCGACAACCAGGGATTGCGCCACGCGGTAAAGGCCTTTCGAGGTTGCTGTAGCCACCGCCAGAATTGCCTCGGCTTCACCTTCGGCCTCGTTGATCTGCTGCTGCTTGGCGGCCTCCGATTCCTTGATAACACGCTGCTTTTCACCCTCGGCCTCGTTGATCTTAGCGTCCCGTTCGCCTTCCGAAGTCAGAATCACTGCCCGCTTTTCACGTTCCGCGCGCATCTGTTTTTCCATCGCGCTGAGCACATCCTGCGGTGGATTGATGTTTTTAATTTCATAGCGCAACACCTTAACACCCCAGGGGTCCGAAGCCTTGTCGAGCTCGGCGACTACATTCGCATTGATCATCGACCGTTCTTCGAAGGTCCGATCCAGCGCGATTTTGCCGATTTCGCTACGCAGCGTGGTTTGCGCGAGTTGTGAGATTGCAAACGCGTAGTCGGAAATTCCGTACGAAGCCCGCTCCGGATCCAGTACCTGCATGTACAGCACGCCGTCGACCCCGACCTGGACATTGTCGTTGGTGATACAGACTTGCTCGGGAATATCGACGGCCAGCTCCTTAAGACTGTGCCGGTAGGCCGCGGTTTCGATGAAAGGTATTAAGATGTGAAACCCGGCGCGCAGGGTGCGGCTGTACTTACCGAGGCTTTCGATGACGTAAGCACTTTGTTGCGGCACCACTACCGCGGTTTTGAAGATGACAAGAATGACGACGATCGCCGTCGCAATCGATACCCAGAATGCAAAATTACCGTACATGATGTTCTCCATTATTCTTGAGTTTTAACGCTATCGAGCTTTAGCGTAAGCCCATCTACACTGCTGATCTGCACATGCTGTCCCTGTTCAAACGCCTGAGCGCTGTTGTTAACCACTGTCCATTCGGTACCACGATAAGCCAGACGCCCTGTTTCACCCGGTTGCAGCGACTGCTCGACAGTCACGATTTCACCCGCCGGCCCGGTTTCGTACCCGACGCCGGAACCACGCAGCTTGGCGTAGAGTTTTTTGCGAAACAAGACCATGAATATCAGCGCAATAACCGAGAACAGTATCCACTGCACCCAGGGTTCCAGGCTAACCCCGCTGAGTTCGACCAGCCCGGTAATGGCCGCAGCGATACCGATGAATACCAGGTAAAAACCGGCGTCGACAATCAATAGTTCCGAACCAAGCAGCACCGCGCCAAATATTATCCATCCCCACCAGGGCATTGTATTCTCCTGCCAATTTCAGAAATCATCTTATCTTCGGGGCCGGTACAGTCAAGCCATTCGTCGTACCTTCTTTTCAAGCCCAACCTCTCCGCAGACGCTACCTTGGGATTAAGCCCCCAAAAGGCGCTTCCAACCATGGAATCGCTTGGCGCCCGATGCGTCAACCCCGCGTACGCGGGGTGGCGGGATGAAGGTTCTAGGACTGAGACAGTTTGAGGGCCTGGTCGAGGTCCCAGAGAATATCGTCGAGCGTTTCGAGCCCGACCGAGATACGCACCATGTCCGGGGTTACCCCAGCCGAGATTTGCTGCTCCTCACTGAGCTGGCGGTGGGTGGTCGATGCCGGGTGAATTATCAGCGTGCGCGCATCGCCAACATTGGCGAGATGGCTCATGAACTGCGCATTGTTGATGAACTTTTCACCTGCCGCGCTGCCGCCCTTGACACCGAAGGTCAAAATGGAACTCGCGCCTTTGGGCAGATATTTCTTTACCAGCGCCTGGTAGGGATTATCTTCGAGCCCCGCGTAATTAACCCAACCGACCGCCGGGTGAGCCCGCAGAAACTGGGCCACACCGATCGCGTTGGCACAATGGCGGTCCATACGCACCGGCAGAGTTTCGATGCCCTGCAGCATCATGAAGGCATTGAACGGACTCATCGCCTGACCGAGGGTGCGCAGGGTTTCGCAGCGTGCTTTCATCGTGAAACCGAAATCGCCAAAGGTTTCGTAAAAACGAATACCGTGATAGCCGACCGAGGGTTCGGTCATGCCGGGAAAATTGCCGTTGTCCCAGTCGAATTTGCCTGACTCAATCATGACGCCACCCATGCTGGTGCCATGCCCGCCGATGAACTTGGTGGCTGAATGCACCACAATATCGGCGCCGAAATCGATTGGCTTACATAAATAAGGGGTCGCAAAGGTACTGTCGACAATTAACGGGATACCGGCATCATGTGCAATCACCGCGATGGCTTCGATATCGATGATATTATTGGTCGGGTTGCCGATGGTTTCGGCATAAAGCGCTTTGGTTTTAGCGGTAATCGCTTTACGAAAATTCTCCGGTTCATCGGAATCGACAAAAGTGGTCTCGATACCCATCTTGCGAAAGGTCACATCGAATTGCGAATAAGTGCCACCGTAAAGTGTTTTTGCCGACACCAGCTCGTCGCCCTGCTGCATCAACGTCAGGATCGCGGTCATTTGTGCAGCCATGCCTGAACTGACCCCGAGCGCGGCGCGGCCGTTTTCAAGCGAAGCCATGCGCTCCTCGAACACCGCGGTGGTCGGGTTGGTCAGGCGTACATAGGTATTACCAAAAGTTTGCAGGTTAAACAGGCTGGCGGCATGTTCGGCGTCGTCGAACACGTACGAGGTGGTCTGGTAAATCGGCACCGCGCGGGCGCCGGTAATCGGATCCGGGATTTGGCCCGCATGCAAACACAGGGTTTCGATACCAAATTTTCGATCTGCCATAGTCTGCTCCGCTTACCGATTAAATATTACTGGTCGTCGAGCTGAAATTACGCCGGTATTGACACCGGCTGTATTGAGCCCGCCGAACAGGCGCGCGTACTCGATTTTGACACAACGGTCCATCACCACTTCGAGTCCGGCGTCGCGTGCTTTTTGCGCGGCCTCCTCATTAACAATACCAAGCTGCATCCACACCACTTTGGCCCCGATCTTAATCGCATCATCGACAAACGGCGGGACTCGTTCAGCGCGCTGAAACAGGTCGACAATGTCGACCGGAGTTGGGATATCTTTTAAATCTGCGTAACATTTCTGCCCGAGAATTTCATCGTATTTCGGGTTCACTGGGATCACTTCGAAACCGTGCTCGAGCAGGTATTTGCCGACAAAATTGCTCGGCCGGGACCAGTCGTCGGAAAGCCCGACTATCGCGACGCGCTTGTTTTCAATGAGAATTCGCCGCAGGGTATTAATATCGTTCATAACTGCCTGGTGCGTTCGCGCAATACAAACTTTTGTATTTTCCCGGTCGAAGTCTTCGGCAGGGGTCCAAACACCACTTTACGCGGCGCTTTGAAACGCGCCATGTTTGCGCGACAAAAATCGATAATTTCCTGCTCGCTTACTTCACCCGCATCATCGCGCAGCGTAACAAACGCGCAAGGTGTTTCGCCCCAATTTTCATCGGGCATGCCGGCAACAGCAGCTTCCAGTACCGCGGGGTGACGATATAGCGTACCTTCAACTTCGATACTGGAAATATTTTCTCCTCCGGAAATGATGATGTCCTTAGAGCGGTCCATGATCTGGATGTACCCGTCTTCGTGGCAAACCGCGAGGTCGCCACTGTGGAAATAACCGCCTGCAAAGGCTTCTTCACTGGCGCGGGGATTCTTCAGATATCCCTTCATCACGATGTTACCTCTGAACATGATCTCGCCAATGGTCTCGCCGTCACGCGGTACCGGTTTCATGGTCTCGGGATCCATGACAACGAGCTCTTCCAGCATCGGGTAGCGCACGCCCTGGCGCGCTTTCATCCCAGCCTGGTCGGCAGGCGATAACTCATCCCATTCCTGGTGCCAGGCACATACCACTGCCGGCCCATAAACTTCGGTCAGGCCATAGGCATGTGTCACTTTGAAGTTTAATTTCTGCATCGCCTCGAGTACCGCCGGTGGCGGCGCCGACGCGGCGGTCATTATATTCACCTGGTGATCGACACCTGCTTTTAATTCGTCATCGGCATTGGCCATCAGGTTCATCACGATCGGAGCACCACAAAGATGGGTGACCTTGTGTTGCTTGATTGAATTGAAGATATCGTCCGCCCGTACTGCACGTAAACACACATTGGTTCCATTCAACGCGGCGATAGTCCACGGAAAACACCAACCGTTGCAGTGAAACAAAGGTAATGTCCACAGATACACCGGGTGAGCACTCATATCCCAGCCAAGTACATTCGACACCGCGTTCAAGTAGGCACCACGATGATGGGTCACCACGCCCTTGGGGTCACCGGTTGTGCCCGAGGTGTAACCAAGCGCGATCGCCTGCCATTCGTCCTGCGGCAGTTGCCAACTGAATTCGGCGTCACCTTCCTTAAGAAAATCTTCATACTCAAAATCGCCGATAAGTTCACCACCACCAAATTCGGGATCATCGACATCGATGACCAGGGGCTTGTTTTCAAGTTGGGTAACGGCGGTTTTTATGGTGTCTGAAAACTCGCGATCGGTTAACAGTATTTTCGCTTCACCGTGTTTGAGTTGAAACGCAATGGCGTCGGCATCAAGCCGAATATTGAGCCCGTTAATGACACCACCAGCCATCGGAATCGCGAAATGGGCTTCGTACATCGCCGGAACATTAGGCAGCATCAATGCGACGGTTTCATCCTGTTGCAATCCATGTTTTTGCAACGCCGACGCGAGCCGTCGACTCCTGGCATAGGTTTGCGCCCAGGTTTGCCTGTTGGCACCGTAAATCAGCGCACAGCGTTCAGGGTAAACCGAAGCTGCGCGCTCGATAAATGTGAGTGGTGAGAGCGGCGTATAATTGGCCGCATTCTTGTCCAGGTCCCTCGAGTACTGACTACCAGAAATCATCCTGGCTAACGGCCTTTCCAATCGGGTTTACGTTTTTCGATGAAAGCATCGATGCCTTCACGAGCATCATGCGAGTCCATGTTGCAGGTCATGCGCTCGGCGGCATAAGCATAGGCGTCGGACAAATCCATCGGCAACTGCTGGTAAAACATATCCTTGCCGAGCTTGATCGCATGCGCCGACTTGGCGACGATTTTCTGTGCCAGCGCGAGAGTCGCCTGCTCGAGTTCAGCGGCGGGTACAACTTCGTTGACCAGGCCATACTGTTGCGCGGTTTGGGCCGAAATAAAATCCCCGGTGAGCAGCATCTGCATGGCTTGCTTACGCCCCATGTTGCGACTCAACGGCACCGCCGGGGTCGAGCAGAACAGGCCAACGTTAATCCCTGAAACCGCAAACCGTGCTTCCTCGGCCGCTACCGCCAGATCACAATTCGCAACCAGCTGACAGCCGGCCGCGGTGGCGATCCCGTTGACCCGTGCAATTACGGGTTGCTGCAGTTGGTTGATCGTCAACATCATCTTGCTGCACTGGTTGAACAGGGCCTGGTGGAATTCGCGCTCCTCGCTGGAGCGCATTTCCTTCAAATCATGGCCGGGGCAAAAAGCTTTACCGTTAGCACCGATGATGACGACGCGAATTGAATCATCCTGGTCGATGTCATCGAGTGCTGCCTGTAATTCAGTCAGCATCTCGCCGGAAAGCGCGTTGTACTGCTGCGGGCGGTTCAGTGTCAGCGTGGTAATGCCATCGCTGTCTTTCCGCAATAGAATGGATTGATCGGCTACCTGGTCGGCTGTGGCGCTCATAAGCCTGTCCTCACTGAAACTTGTTCCTGATGTAAATTGAAAAATATTCCCCGTACCGTTGCTGTAATTCGGGTAGTTTCCAGTCCTGGCCGGTTACCTTACCGCGACAGAGCGCACTTCCGCAATGGCAATCGAGCGTATAATCGTCGGAACGTTCCATCGAGTAATCGTGACACAATTCCTCGCCTGCCTTGATGTCGCGCATCGCCACATAGACCACCTGGCCGCGAAAACCGACATTCGGGTCACAGGAATGATTGATGAACACCGACATGCCATCGACTTCATCGGCGGTACGTGGCGCCAGGTAAAAGTCATCATCGATTTGCAACGCCATGTCCCCGGCGGCGGCAGTTGCCTGTTCGATTTCACTACGGGTAATAATATGGCCGGCCTTGATTGCGACAATCTCGTCTTTGCCAATATCGGCAGTCGCGATCACCCCGCGCCCGGCCAGCGTATCCTGGCGTGTTTCAATTTTGGGTGAGCGCCAGGTTTTCATTTCGAATCTTCGCAAGCATCGATTTCCAGCATGGCGTGCAGCAACACGTTACAACCGGCCTCGAGATCTTCGGGCTTTGCGTTTTCAATTTCATTATGGGAAATGCCATTTTCACAGGGCACGAAAATCATGCTGGTGGGTGCAACCGTCGCTATATATAAGGAGTCATGGCCAGCGCCACTCACCATTTCCATATTTGAGTAGCCGAGTCTTTCAGTGGCGTTGCGCACCGCTTTAACACACTCCGGCGCGAATTTTGTGACCGGCATATGCCAGGATTCATTGACCTGAAATTCAAGCCCGCGCTGTTCGCATTCGCTCGCTACCAATTCGCGAAAAGCATTGTCCATCTGGTCGAGAATTTCCGTGTCCGGATGGCGCAAATCGAGGTTGACGATGAGTCGTTCAGGTACCGTGTTGCGCGATCCGGGTTCGGCCTTTATATCGCCGAAGGTTGCTCGACCCCAGGGGGCGTGCTGAGCCGCCAGTTGATAACACCCGGCAATGATCGGTGCGGCCGCCATAAACGGATCATGTCGTGATTCCATTGGGGTAGGTCCGGCATGGCAGGCTTCGCCGTCGATTATCAGATCATACCAGCGCAATCCCTGAATTCCGTTGAGCACCCCGATTTGCAGGTTCTGTTGTTCGAGAATAGGCCCCTGTTCGATGTGAACTTCGAAGGCTGCAGTTAGCGGTTTGGCACGCGCGGCCGCATCGCCCCTGTAGCCGATACGATCCAGTTCGTCGCCAATTGATTTGCCGGATTTATCGGTAATGGCATAAGCTTGTTCAATATCAAGAACCCCGCTCCATACGCCCGAACCGATCAATGCCGGACTGAAGCGGCTGCCTTCCTCATTGGTCCAGACGGCGATTTCAAGCGGGTGTTCGGTGACGACCCGGTTCGTCTCCAGCGTACGTAACACCTCGAGTCCGGCGAGCACGCCGTAGACACCATCAAATTTGCCACCCGTTGGCTGGGTGTCCAGATGACTGCCGGCAAGTATCGGGGACAGGTTGTTATTGCTGCCGTCACGGCGCGCAAAAATGTTGCCGATTGCATCGATCGTCACGCTACAACCGATTTGCTCACACCAGCGGATAAATAAATCCCGACCCAGTTTATCTTCGTCGGTAAGCGCCTGACGGTTGCACCCGCCCTTCGGGGTAGCGCCAATCTGCGCCATTTCCATCAAACTCTGCCACAGCCGTTCGCTTTCGATTCGCAGGGAAGACAGATCCTTCATCGTTGCTAACGGGCTAGTCGGGATCCCTGCGCAAGGGTTGACACATGCAGTGAACACCACCGCCGGCCCAGGTAAACATCGTCATATCGGGATCGTAGACCTCGAGCCCGATAGCGCGCATCTTCTGGTTCAGGTCTTTTGCCGCCAGGGTCGATAAAACCTTTTCATTTCCAAGCGCTACTACGTTACAGCCGAGCGTCATGGTTTCTTCGAAGGACGCGGGTATAATTTCTATATTCTTCTGCCTGAGCCAGTCGACAATATCATCGTCAGTTGTATCCAGGCAAACCGCGGCGCAATTTTCAGTCAGCATGCAAACCATCAGATCGATGTGCACGTAGAATGGGTCGATTGGCGCAAACTTGATTTCCCAACCCTCGTCGATAAACCACTGGGCTAATTGCCGTGCAGCAACACCCTCGCTGCGATGATCGGTATAACCCACCAGTGCCACGCCCGGCTTGATGATATTAAAGTCTCCACCTTCAAAATTACCCATCGATACCATGTCATAAATGGGAACATTATTTTCAAGGTAGAAACGCAGCGCGGGTGCGTATTCGCCGCGACGTCTGGGATTGGCCAATTGACAGATGACTGCGCCATAGGGCGTCATGAACGAAGAATCTCGCGCATAAACCTGCATCGGGGTGCCTTCATCGACCGGCAGAAAATGGCATTTGGTACCGGCCTGCTCATAGGCATGGACCATTTCCGCATGCTGTCTTTCAGCGAGGCCCTGATCGTAGACGCGCCCCCGGCGCAGCGAATCGCGCACCAGCGAACTGAACTCGGCATTTTCAGGACCTAGCCAGCGAAATGAATCTATTGGACCCAACAGCACGTCCAGCAGGGGCCCGGTTTCGGATTTCAGGTACCAGTCAGCCATTTCCTGGGTGCCACCGCCCGCTTTTCTGCATTGAAGCGGGTTTTGTATAATCGGGGTGTTAGTAACGGGTGCGTTCATGGCTGATTCCGGGGCAGATGATTAAAGACCCGGTTTACCAGGTCGTGTAAATCGAGACAGTACGCCTGCGCAGAGAAATTTTCAATCACGAGAAATGTTCGGTCTCAGCCGCCCGGTCGCCCGAGTTCAAAACCAACCTTGCCATCGCAATGATTGATTCAGACTACTGGAGTCCTGCAACCGAGCTTGTTGCGCTGCCCCCGCGGGCACTGGTGCGCGACAAATTCTGGGCTGGCTAGCTTTCAGGTTTGGCGGGTTGCTTGGTCGGTTTGCGCGCGGCGTAGGCCGAGTACCCGAGTGTCGAACGTTCATTGAGATTTGCGGCGTATTCCTTGACATACTCGGTGACCGATTTGAGGCTGCCAGAGCGTTTTCCCTTGATTTCCGAAGTTCCCTCGCCGATAACATAGGCATACCATTCGCCTTCAGTTACACCCTTGGGCGGGTCTGTTTTCTCAATGCTGGTGACGGGAAACTTACGCACGTTTAATATGCTTTCTGTTTCATCTTTGGATGTATCAGTCATATTTTTTTCCTAAACCGGATATTGATCAGGCGGCTGCACGCCGACCAGGTTTAAAGCGCTGGTTTGCACCTTTTGGAGCGGCTTTTGTCGATTGGCCCTTGCCTTTATGCTGGAAGCGCCGTTTTGGCTTGTTCCTGGATTGAGGTCGCCCGCGTTCGATAGGTTCCGCCTTTATCGTCGCGTCGGGTTGATAGCCTTCGATCACGCGCTTGGGAATCTCGCGCTTGATCACCCGTTCGATATCCTTGAGCAGCTTCAGCTCGTCGACACATACCAACGATATGGCTTCACCTTCACGTCCGGCGCGACCGGTGCGACCGATGCGATGCACATAGTCTTCGGGGACATTGGGCAAATCATAATTGACCACGTGGGGTAGTTGGTCGATGTCGAGCCCGCGCGCTGCAATATCGGTCGCGACCAGCACTTGCACCTTGCCCGATTTGAAATCGGCAAGCGCGCGGGTACGCGCACCCTGGCTCTTGTTGCCGTGGATCGCGGCCGCATTGATACCATCGGTAACCAGTTGCTCGGACAGTCGGTTAGCACCATGCTTGGTGCGACTGAAAACCAGCACCTGCTGCCAGTGGTTTGAGCCTATCAGGTGTGACAGCAGTTCGCGCTTTCGACTCTTGTCGACAGGGTGAATAACTTGTTGAATAGCTTCCACCGTGGTATTGCGCCGTGCGACTTCAACCAGGGTGGGCGACTTCAGTAAGCCATTGGCAAGTTTCTTGATATCGTCTGAAAAAGTCGCCGAAAACAGCAGGGTTTGCTTTTGTTTCGGAACCAGGGCAAGCAGCTTGCGGATATCGTGAATAAAACCCATGTCGAGCATACGGTCAGCTTCGTCGAGTACCAGTAATTCTACACTAGAAAGGTCAACAGATCTCTGGCTTACATGATCGAGCAGCCTGCCTGGTGTGGCCACCAGGATATCGACGCCGCGAATCAGTTTCTGTTTTTGTGGATTAATGCTGACACCGCCAAAAACCACGGTTGATTTGATTGGCAGCCATTTGCTGTAGTTGGTAATGCTTTCAGCAACCTGCGCAGCAAGTTCCCGGGTGGGCGTTACTACCAGTGCACGAATCACCCGGCGGCCATTTTGGGGCTGTTTGGCTGACGCCAGGCGTTGTAGTAAAGGCAGGGTAAATCCGGCGGTTTTACCGGTTCCGGTTTGCGCACTGCCCATCAGATCTCGTCCTTCGAGAATGAGCGGGATTGCTTGCGTTTGTATTGGGGTTGGGATGCTATAACCTTTTTCGGATACAGCACGGACTAGCTCGGCTCTTAGGCCAAGGTTACTAAATGGCATGTTGCGAAATTCTCCAGCAATCAACCCGCCAGATCACACCGATGTGATTGGAACGGTCAGGGTAGATTTTAATGCTTGTGAGCGGGAAATCGGGGAAGATTTCCTTTTAAAAGACAGGTGCAGACCGATCAGCACCAGAAAGATTGCGCGCAGCATACACGAAAACACCGCAAATAGGTGATTTATAATTTTTTTAAAGTCCATTCCGATACGGGCGATTGCTAGTCGTTGTCTGTAATACCGGCGCCGGCGCCGGCGCGAGACTCCTCGGTAGCCGGAACATAAATCTGGAACGCGAGTTCATCGATTCGTTTGAAGATTTTACTATCGATTACGTAAGCAAGCGTCGAAGGTAATTGCTGCGGAGTCGATGAATCATCCCGGTAACAGCCCACCGCGTCAACCTCGGCCAGCAGCAAATCACCCCGATTACCTTCAATGCTGAGCCCATGCTCAAAACAGCTCACGCGTACCCCGGCCCAGGCAGTCGTAAACACCGTCTGGTGACAACGTGCTGCTTGCCCCACGGTGGCGGCAAGCAACAACGGATAAGAGGTAGGGCCGAGTTTGAATTCCATGCCTTCGAGCATTTGCGTCGAACGATCGGCAAGCGCCGCGCCGGCGATGATGGGACATAACAAGCCACCGCTGGCTTGCCACGGCTCGGCGCTGCAGTCCGGGATAAAGCTGCGGTAATCCTTACCCTTCAGATACTGTAAATGCGTGAGCATGGTTTCAGCGCCGGGCAAATTAAACGCCGCAAGCCAGCGCGACGCCTTACCGGCCTCTTCAGCGATACCCCAATCGAGACCGCAGGCGCGCGCAACCTTGCGCAAATATGATTCGGTTTCGGCGAGCGTCAGGTTGTAACTCACGGCGCCGCCGCGAGTAGTTCGGGCGGGAAGGGCGCGTCCTGGTACATGCAGATGCGAACCCAACGGTCCGAGCGTGGATCAAATTTAGTAGCGCCGAAGAACGACAACTTGCAGCGCAGAATATCGATCGGCAGCATGTCGGCCGCGATCAGGTTGTCCTGGATTTCAGCATAAGGATGTGAGGCGAGGTTTTGTACCCGCCGCACGGTGTGGCGATGCTCGGGATGGGCCAACAGGAATTCAGCCGTGGTCGGTCCGCCACCCCAGTCTAGCAACGCTGCATGCAGTTGCTTGATATCACAACCAACGGCAAGCGGGAGTTCATACTCGGCACCGAGTTCGAGAAAACGCTCACCAACGCGAGGCTCAAGTTTTTCCGCCGAGGTGTACCAGAAGCGCGATCGATTTTCCGGCTGGTCATAATCAACCTTCAATGCCCACTGGCACTGGGTTTCGATAATTTCGCGCAGGCGAACGACTAACATTGCGCCATCGATAAAAAAACTGAGGTGTTCATCCGCATCCATACATTGCGTCAGCTCATCGACTAATTCACCGTAGGGCTCAAGTAACAGGGACAGCAACTGCTCCTGACCTTCCAACGACAATCTGTCTTCGGCCCAACGGTAAAAGCGGTCCCAGGGATGATCGTCAGCGAGCGTTTCCTGCTCGATATAATTCGCCATTAATTCGAGATCGGCGCCGAGGGCTTTAAGCTTTTCGATCTGGATCGGGTGCTGCGAATGCCATTGCGAGACGTTGAAGCACGCGCGTTCGAAATGTTGCTTGAATTCTTCGACCGCGGACGGTTCCGCTTGCGAGAGCGATCGCACGCGGGCGAAAGCCTCTTCGCGCGCCATCATCCAGTTGTTGAGTAATGCCGGGTGATTGATCAGAAATGGCGCCATACCGAGCCCGGTGGAATTACCCACGCCGATACGGCGGCGCAAATCGGGATCGATGGTAACCGCCTGATTGCCACCACGGGCACTCGCAATATGTTCGACGAGGTCGATTGAAAACGCCCGCGTCAACCACACCGATAACAATTCAGCCTGGAACGGGCCGCTGACCTCGGGGCGTTCGGCAATCGTCAACCGATCGGCAGCGCCAAATTTGCCGGAGCCGTAGACCGCGGTAGTGCGCATCAAGTAACCCACCGCTTCAAGCTGGTCGCGATCGGGCTGCTTGCCAACCGAAAGGCTATCGATAACGTGTTGCCACAGGCGCACCGAACGGTTTGCACGCGACAAGCTGAGCTCAGAATCGGAAATACGTCCCGCCTCCTGTTTCGGCACGTTTTGCTCGAGACGGTCGAGATCGGCGGCGCTTGGAATACCATCGTAAAGGGTGAAAGTTGCATCCCAGGCCGTCGCGATGACCCGATCGGAGCGCATTTCATCAGGCAAATCGTGTGAAAAAGCAACCAGCGAGTAAGCCCGCTCCGGTCCGTAAACCGTGTACACCGCGCGCCCAAAGCCCTGCTCGTTAATCGCCCAAAGGTTACGCTTGATTTTCCAGTCTTCTCGTTTTAGACGTCGCAAAAGCGTGCGCATAAATGACAACCGGGTCTGATGAAAGCTGCCCATACGTGCCAGCCGCATCACCACATCGGGTGGTCTGCGATAGTCAGAAGTCGCAGACATCGGGTTGTTGTCAGCGCAACTTTTCACATTCAATAATCCGGTCCAAAGTTTTCATCGAAAAATCGTAACCAGTTATTACCCATGATTTTCGCGGCATCCGCAGCGTCAAAACCAATCTCGAGCAAGCCCTTTTCGATATTGCCGAAATCACGATTGTCGTTGAACCATTCCGGCATCGGCGGAAAACCGGCGTTGCTGGCCGAGCCCTCACCGTAATCAATCTGCTTGGTCCAGCGGCCGACGCGCATCCATTCGACCACCGAATCCGGGTGATCCTGACACAGGTCGGAGCCGAGTCCGATATGATCGACGCCCATAATCTCCGCGCAATCGGCAATCATCTGGCAAAAGCTTTGCAGGCTGCAGTCACTGCCATCTTTTAAGTGATGCGGGTACATGCTGAATCCGAGCATGCCGCCGGTTTCCCCCAGGTCTTTCAGGATCGCATCCGACTTGTTGCGCAAGGCAGGGTGCCAGAAGGCGGGGTTGGCATGAGTAACGACAATCGGGCGCGCGCTGATTTCGATCGCATCCAGGGTCGAGCGTTCGGCCGAGTGGCTCATGTCAATTACCAGGCCGACGCGGTTCATTTCCGCGATCACTTCGCGACCCATACGCGTGACACCCGTGTCTTCCGCTTCGTAACATCCGGTGGCCAACAGCGACTGGTTGTTATAGGTCAACTGCATGAAACGGGCGCCAAGCGTATGCAGGATTTCTACCAGACGGATATCATCTTCGATCGGCGATGGATTCTGGAAACCATAAAATATCGCGGTACGGCTGGTATCGCGCGCAAGGCGTACATCGTCACCGGTGAAACCCTGGAAAATCAGGTGGGGAAAGCGTTCGAAGTAACTGTTCCACTGCTCCATGTTGGCGACG
>CAXMNA010000140.1:0-32803 GCA_964194715.1 uncultured Gammaproteobacteria bacterium | reverse complement strand
ACGTCGCCGTCTCCATTCCTGCTTATTCTGGGCAGCAGCAACCAGTAACGCTTTTCCTCCAGCAGTATATGTAATGTCAGTTCGCCATTTTCATGTCGTTCAGTTTGAAAATTAATCTCCTTAAATAAATCAGTATCACGTAATTACTGGAGCGCATTATTCAGCAAGGGGATACTCAGTATTTGCCGGTCGCTAATGCCAGTCCACTTTATGATGTATTTTTCCTGGGTCTTTATGTTTCCACTGATGCGGATCTGGTCGATAGGTAATCCAATTGAATCGGCACTGATTCCAGCAAGCGAGGCATGTGCAAGCCCCGTATACATAACGCAACAAACCACCATCCATAGTAATAGATGGCGTAAAATCTTCCGGCCGGTACGCATTAACTAATCTTTCGGACCCCATAGAATTCGATCCAGGCTATCGTCTGTTTCGACCTCAATGATTTTTATGCCATCGAAACGCACGCCTTCCTGTTTTAATAACTGTGCCTGTTCCTGGTAGGAACTGGATCCGATTTCAAATGCGAGGGTTCGATTCGAGCGTACAACACGAAACCAGGGCAGTGGATCGGGAGACCGCCCAAGTGCGGCACCTACCATCCGGGAATAACGCGGGAATCCGGCCGCTCTCGCTACTTCTCCATACCCCATAACCCGGCCCGGTGGGATTGAAGCCACAACCTGCCATACCTGATGATCAAACTTTTTCCTGAATCGACTCATGGCGCGAGTTTACTATCGGATTCTAGCGCTGAAAAGCAAGCCGGTAGCTTTATGCCAGGCGAGCATTCTTATCCGCGAAAATTAACATTTGTATTTATGATAAGCCTTGCAAAATCAAATGATGGTAACGTTTATAGCCATTTAACAGGTTTGTAAATATTACGTTATTTCACTTTAAGTTAGGTACAAAAGGTGTTGATTCATAAGAACTTATTCGATTTTTTTGTATCAATTTTACGAACCGGTCAAAACACCAGGTAACTAGGTTTTAAACTCGGCTCATTATGAATTAAATTTCATCAATGACTCTCATCGCGAGCATGTTCCCTCTTACCGAGTTGCACTAGCCGGCGTACCTCCGAAACCGCAACGCTAATGGTCGGGAAATCGCAGCTCCGCATTGCACTGAACTCGTTGAGAATACTGTCGTAACGTTGTAGCGCGATGGTATTCCGGTCCCCCCATATAGCCATCGCCTTGTTGGTATGACGCTTGTTATCCACTATCTGCAAAACCAGCTCGGTCAGATTATGCTGATTGGCATGCAAATCATTACGCAAATTGAGAATGGCGAGGTGATTCCAGTGGGAGCGAACTATGGTTTCAGATATAGCGTCTCTGATCCAGTGTAATTGCAGGCGTTCCGACAATACAAAAAATAACCGGCCCACATTTTCGGTATCGGTGTGGAGCTCTGATTTGATTTCGATGATATCGAAGGCTGAAGCCAGCGTTGTTTTATCCACCAACTCGTGCGCAAGAGCCTTCGGTAACCGGTATTTGACAAAGCGCCGCTTGTTTGCAAGGTAATTCTTGCGTGATTGACCAACCATGACTCTGGAAATGACGTTGCGCAAGATTTTGGTATCTGATTTATAACGCTCGATTACCTGACTGACGTCGAAATCTGCGGGCTGATTGCGTAGCAACCAACTGATCGAGCGTTCCAGCAACCCACTGACCGCCTGGAAACAATCGTACCTATCTTTCTCGTGGACTACGTTATCCAGTCTTTCCAGCTTTCTCCAGGTGTCATAGAGATCAAAAACATCGACACAAACCACGTAAGCCTTGGCGATATCTTCGATGGTTGCACCGGTCTCCTCGCGAATGCGGGAACCAAAACCGATGCCGATATTGTTGGCGATCTGATTACTCAATATTGTTGCAATAATTTCCTTGCGCAATGGATGCCGCAGGATCTCATCAGCATAACGTTCCCGTATTAACCTCGGGAAATAGCCTAGTAGAAGTGGGTCATAGCATTTTTCCGTCAGTGATGAGGCTTCAAGCAGGGCGTTTTTGTAGGTTAGCTTGCTATAGGAGAGCAGTATTGAAAGTTCGGGTCGGGTCAATCCCTGGTTCTTGGCGATACGATCAGTGATCTGCTTGTCGCTGGGAAGATATTCCAGCCTGCGGTTCAATATCTTCTCCGTTTCAAGGTGGCGCATGAAGCGGGCGTGCTGATACATATTTAGCGCGGCATGCTGCTCGATGCTGTCGATGATCTGGGTCTGGCGGTAGTTGTTGAACAAGCATTTCTGTGCGACTTCGTCGGTCATTTCAACCAGCAACTGGTTGCGTTGTGCGCTGCTTAAAGCCCCGGTCTTGACCAATTGTGACAACAGAATCTTGATATTGACTTCTTTGTCCGAGCAATTAACGCCTGCCGAGTTGTCGATCGAGTCGGTGTAGATCAAGCCTCCCGCCTGGGCATACTCGATGCGTCCACGCTGGGTAACCCCGAGATTCCCACCCTCGCCGATAGCCCTGGCACGCACTTGCCTACCATTGACGCGAATCGCGTCGTTACTCTTGTCGGACACCTCGGTATTGGGTTCGGTGGCCGCCTTGATATAGGTGCCGATACCGCCATTCCAGATCAGGTCTACCTGGGCTTTCAGAAGGTAGACAATCAATTCGTTCGGCGTCAAGTGATCTTCCTTGCATTCGATCAGTTGCTTGATCTCGGGTGTCAGATTGATTTGCTTTGCCGTTCGCAAAAATATACCGCCTCCCTTGCTGATCAGTTTTTTGTTGTAGTCATTCCAGCTGGAACGACTCAATCCGAACATGCGTTCACGTTCCCGGGAACTTTTTTTAATATCAGGATTGGGGTCGATAAATATATGCATATGATTAAACGCCGCAACCAACTGGATGCAGGGCGATAACAGCATACCGTTGCCAAACACGTCCCCCGACATATCCCCGATCCCTACAACGCTAAATGGTTCTCGCTGAATATTCTTGCCAAGGCCGCGGAAATGTCGTTTTACCGATTCCCATGCACCGCGCGCTGTGATCCCCATCTTCTTGTGGTCATAGCCTTGCGATCCACCTGACGCAAACGCATCATCCAGCCAGAAACCATGCTTTTCCGAAATGCCATTGGCAACATCTGAAAATGCGGCAGTGCCCTTATCGGCGGCTACTACCAGGTAAGGATCAGGCTCATCATGAATTCGGGTACGCGGGGGATGTCTGATCTCGTTATCAATACGGTTATCGGTCAGTTCCAGCAAGGCATTGATGTACAGTGAGTAGCAGGTCTGAACCTCTCCATACACTTCCGTTGCGGGTAAGTGGGCAATCTGCTTGGTAATAAAGCCCCCCTTGGAACCGGCCGGGACAATGACAGCATTTTTTACCATTTGCGCCTTCATCAGGCCGAGCACCTCGGTGCGGTAATCGTCACGTCGGTCCGACCAGCGGATACCACCACGGGCAACACGACCACCGCGCAAATGAATTCCCTCAAAACGTGGGGCATAGACATAAATTTCAAAATGAGGGCTTGGCTTGGGAAGCTGGTCAATTCGCAGTGAATCAAATTTAAAGCTTAGGTGACCGGAATTACCCTGGTTGTTCTGAAAATAGTTGGTGCGCACCGTGGCATCAATCAGATTAAGTATTCGTTTGTAGATGAGGTCATGATCCAGCGATTCGATATCATGCAATCTCTCCTCGATTTCAGCGAACAGCTGGAGATATGATTCGCGATGGATCTTATCGGGATCAAATTTGTGTATAAAACTCCTTACCAACAACAAGGTAATATCGGGATAGCTGTTTAGCGTCTCGATGATGTATTCACGACTATGCGGAAATCGGATTTGTTGCAGGTACGCCGTATAGGCGCGCAGTATCTGGATGTTCCGGGCCTTGATACAGGCACTGAACAGTAAATGGTTGAAATCGTCATTCTCGCTGCGTTTTTTCCAGATACTCTCGAATAGGTCGCTGAAGAAACGTGGCACTTTTTCCGGTTCAACATCGCAGATATTATCGCCGCGCTCTAACGTAAAATGATTAATCCAGTAATTTCGATTGCCCAGTTTGATGCGATATGGGCGACCGATCAAAACCTGTAAACCCATTGATTCGAACACAGGCATCGATTGCGACAGCGGAATTGAATCTTTGAGGGTGAATAGCTTGATGGAGTAATTCTTTGGGTCCCGGGAGATTTTAACCAGCCTGGCCTGGGCCCGGTTTCGTGTATTTAGCGTTGCCAGAACTTCGAGGTCCGGTATTGCGTCATCTACGGAAAAATCGCCCTGGTAGTTTTCCGAAAAGGTTTCTTCGCTAACTTTCAACTTGTTCAGTGCGGGGTTATCGCCGACCCTTTTGAATAGTTGCTTGTACCATTTGTTCATATTCACAGCCCTTTGTGCGCGTTTGGCGGTATTGTAAACTTTTATCGAAATTGATTTGGCTCTATATTAGAGCTCGGCACAGAGAAATTCCATCTACTCGGAAGGAAAATAGTTATGCATCTTGACCGGCCCGTCATTCCACCCCTATCTGGCGATAGGCTGCGCCAAAAAATTCGTGACTATTACCTCAAGAACGAAGCGGAGATGATTGGCGAGCTAGTCGCAGGTGCTCAATTGGAGGATCAAGAACGCAAAGCTATCAGCAAAATGGCAGCAAATCTGGTTAGCAAGGTGCGCGCCAGCAGCAGCCCGACCATGATGGAAAACTTTCTTGCCGAATATGGCTTGTCCACGAGAGAAGGGGTTGCGTTGATGTGTCTCGCTGAAGCCCTGTTACGGGTGCCAGATGCTCAAACTATTGACGAGCTAATTGAAGACAAGATATCTCCGGGCAACTGGGGCGAGCACCTGGGGCATTCTGGTTCTCCATTAGTCAACGCGTCTACCTGGGCACTAATGCTAACTGGCAAAATTGTAGCCCCTGAAGATGAGCAGGGTTTGCGTTTGACGTTGCATGGCTTGGTTAAACGACTAGGTGAACCCCTGGTGCGCAATGCGGTTGGCCAGGCGATGCGTGAACTTGGCAGGCATTTTGTACTCGGCACCAACATTAATAAGGCCCGCAAGCGCGCCAAAGACCTGGAAAAAGACGGATACACCTATTCCTACGATATGCTAGGGGAGGCCGCCCGCACTGAAACTGATGCACGGCACTATCACCTGGCATATTCCGACGCCATTACCGCGCTGGCAAAGGATTGTAAACATAAGAGCACTCGAGATAATCCGGGTATATCGATAAAGCTTTCGGCCTTGCATCCGCGTTATGAAATTGGCCAGTATCAACGGGTTATCGATGAACTTGTACCAAGAGTCGAATCGCTGGCAATGCTGGCCTGTTCTGCGAATATGGGATTTAACATCGATGCCGAAGAGGCTGATCGGCTCGATATTTCTCTCGATGTAATCGAGGCAGTACTGTCCAATCCGGCATTACGCGGCTGGAACGGTTTCGGAGTTGTAGTGCAGGCATTCAGTAAGCGCGCCGCCCCGGTACTCGACTGGCTTTATGCCCTGACCCAACGACTCGACCGTAAGATCATGGTACGCCTTGTAAAAGGTGCTTACTGGGATACTGAAGTCAAACGCGCACAAGTACTGGGACTCTCCGATTACCCTGTTTTTACACGCAAGGTTAACACCGATATTTCGTACCTGGCCTGTGCCAGAAAGCTGCTAGCCATGACCGATCGAATTTATCCGCAATTTGCCACTCACAATGCTCACTCCGTGGCGGCCGTAATGCAACTTGCAGGTGATCAGCATAATTTCGAATTTCAACGACTGCATGGCATGGGTGAGTCATTACATCAGTACGTACACAGCAAGCACGACACGCGTTGTCGTATCTATGCTCCCGTGGGCGAACACCAGGATTTACTGGCCTACCTGGTCAGACGTTTACTCGAAAACGGAGCGAACAGTTCATTCGTAAATCAGATTGTCGACACCAGTATCTCGCCAGAATCGATTGCGCGTGACCCGATCGAAGTAATTTCCGAGCTTAAACAATTGTCGAATCCCGGTATTACAATGCCACGGGATCTGTATGGCAAAGCACGACTTAATTCGAAAGGCTGGGATATTACCGATCTGACCTGCCTGCATGAAATCAACGAGTCACGCCAAGCACTGTTAGCAAAGACCTGGCAAGCAAAACCGCTGACAGCCACTGCCTCGAAGCAGACAGACAAGCGACAGGTTTTCAACCCCGCTGCCCCCGAAGACCTGGTCGGAGAGGTCTTCGAGGCCGACCTCGAGACAGTAGAACGTGCGATTGTAAGTGCTGTCGACGGCTTTGCAGACTGGTCGGGGTCTGACCAGGCAACCCGGGGCGAATGCCTGCGGCGTGTCGCTGATCTTTACCAACAAAACGCCACGGAATTGTTTGCCTTATTGGCGCGTGAAGCGGGTAAATCCTGGCTCGATGCCGTGGGCGAAGTGCGCGAAGCGGTTGATTTCGCGCGTTACTACGCGACGCAGGTAGAGTCACTAGACGACAACCTCAAAGCGCGTGGCGTTATCGTCTGTATTTCACCGTGGAATTTCCCATTGGCCATCTTTAGTGGCCAGGTATTCGCCGCGCTGGCTGCAGGAAACTGCGTCCTCGCGAAACCCGCCGAACAAACCAGTCTGATAGCAACCTTCGCAGGCGGCTTAATGCACCAGGCCGGCATTCCAGAATCGGTGTTCCAGCTTTTGCCAGGAACCGGTGCCGTTGTGGGTGCTGCCTTAAGTGCAGATACACGCATCGCCGGTATTTGCTTTACTGGCTCCACCGCTACTGCGATGCATATCAACCGCAACATGGCCCGACATTTGCCGGTACAGGCACCGTTAATTGCCGAGACTGGTGGTTTGAACGCGATGATTGTTGACTCTACCGCTTTGCCCGAGCAGGTTGTTCGAGATGTGCTTGCCTCGGCATTTCAAAGTGCTGGGCAGCGTTGTTCTGCGTTGCGCATGCTTTACCTGCAAGAAGATGTGGCGGATAAAATCCTGGAGATGCTGTTTGGCGCAATGGATGAACTAAGTGTGGATAATCCCTGGTATTTGGCTACTGATGTAGGACCAGTGATCGACCAGCTAGCTGTGCAAAAAATTGACGCGCATTGTCAGCTTATGGCACAACAGGGACGCGTACTTAAGACACTAGATGTACCTGAGGAAGGATTGTTCGTCGCTCCAACCGTGATCGAGCTCGATGGTATTGAACAACTTGAGGAAGAGATATTTGGCCCGGTGTTACACATCGCCAGGTTTACCGCCACCAGGATTGACGCGGTGGTTGATTCGATAAATGCCCAGGGCTACGGCTTAACCTTCGGCATACATACCCGGGTTGATTCACGTGTCGAACAGGTAGTCAGGCGGATTAAGGCAGGTAACGTATATGTGAACCGTAATCAGATTGGCGCCGTGGTCGGTACCCAACCATTCGGTGGTGAAGGTTTGTCTGGAACCGGCCCCAAAGCCGGCGGACCCTGGTACCTGAAACGCTTCGTTGCGAACGGGGTTACGCAACACAGCAGTGCAAATGAAAAACCCATAGACGCTGCAACTTTGCAGAGCCTGGTTTCGAGTATCTCCAGTGCAAGAGTGGTTCAGGCAAACGTAACAATCGAAAAATTAAGCCAAATTGCGGACGATGCAGGACTCAAGCACAAAGTTAAATCGATCATCGATATCGATACGATGCCGGGGCCGACCGGTGAAACCAATGAATTATCGGCGCATCCACGCGGGTTAATCCTGTGCCTGGGTCCGACACGTGCCGATGCGCTGCTGCAGGCGATATCGGCGCTGGCCCAGCAGAACTCGGTCGTAATCGTGGCCGAAGACGCTGCTCAATCGGGAGCGATGCTGCATAAGGCCGGTCTGGCAGCTATTGGAATAGATGGGTCGGTTGAGCCAGATTTGCTGAGGGAGGTGGCGGGAATTGATGCAGTTATGTCACAGGCCGAGCCCGAACAATTGCGTGATTATCGAATAGCCCTGTCTGAAAGGGACGGGAAATTAATTCCGTTGATTAGCGAAATCGATGAGCTTGATCGTCTGATAATTGAACGTCACTTGTGCATCGATACTACCGCGGCTGGCGGCAACGCAAGCCTGATTGCAGCCGGAAGCTAGTGCTCTATCAATATGATAATTACGGATTCAGCGTTCCTATGGTGTTTCGCATCAAGACGCAGTGCGAAGGCAAGGGTCATTCCCTTACCGAGCACTGCAACGCAGCTGCGGGACACCATAGGAGCGCCCTGTGGGTTAGCTTGTCAACGCCCACGGACTGCGTTGCGCCTCTTAACAAGGGATGGGCCATTGTCTGCGAGGCGCGCCTTGCCGTGAACGTTGACAAGCTAACTGAACTCGCAATTATCATATTGATAGAGCACTAACTGATAATCCGGAAAAACGTCTCGTGGTCACACACTGGGCAGCGGGGAATCTGGCCAGATTCAGATAAAGTGATGTTTTTGTCACAATTCTTACAGCATAGAGTCCCGGCACTGCAGACTTCGCCGCTTCGATACACACTTGCCTGATGATCTTCATTCTCAAAAGCACGGAAATCGAGCCAGGCTTTATCCGCCGAACGTGCGATCATTTCAATAAAGCGGTCTTCTACCACGGTCAGATCGAAACTCAGCCAATCTTTCAATTCCTTACCCTGTTGATTGAGGGTTTTATTCGCCTTTTGCATATCGCGTTTCAAGGTTGTGCCCAGGCTTTCTGCTTCCTCCTGGGTCAGAGCAAACAGTTCACGCGCAAGTACCTGCGCATTGTGTACCATTTCATCGACGGTCGGTGCGAGCGCCTCCTCGGCATCATGGATTGTTTCACTTACGTTATCCACCATGTGGTTGAAAGCAGCAACCAGCTTATCTCGGTCGTTAATTTCCATACATCCATTAATAGCGCATAATATCGGACCGCACAAGTCAGCCTCCTGTTTCGATGACACAGATCAAAGCCAATCCGGATCATGTGACGATTCTTAAATGGTGGTCTCGCCTGGCGAGACTTCCCGCCGGCAACTGGCTATTCAGTCTGGTGCTTGGCTGGATCGCTCCGTACAGTAGTTCAATCGGGGCGCGAGTCGAAGAGATAAGACCCGGTTATGCACGGGTAAGCCTGAGAGATCGACGCAAGGTTCGCAACCACCTGCAATCGATACATGCGATTGCACTGGTTAATCTCGGTGAAATCGCGACAGGTCTTGCGGTGTTGTCGACAGTATCTGCTAACATGCGCGGTATCGTGCTCGACATCCATGCTGAATACGTAAAAAAGGCGCGTGGTAAGCTAACCGCCGTCGCCGAGTTTCAGTTACCCGAACCATTAGCAGACAATACACCCTGTCAGGTTGAGGCAAGGTTGCAAGATCAGAGTGGAGAAACTGTAACCCTGGTGCGGGCAACCTGGTTAATTGGATATAAAACTTGATGAATCGCGAGCTCCCTCCTGCGGCAAGCAGGTTTTGCGAGCAGGTCGGTATTCGTTTTCCGGTGATCGGTGGCGCCATGTATCCTTGCAGCAATCCGGAACTGACTGCCGCTGTTTCAGAAGCCGGTGGTATTGGAATTCTACAACCTATCTCGCTGACTTATGTCCATGGTCATGAATACCGCGAGGGGATTCGGCTGATGCGCAGCCTGACGGACAAACCGATCGGCATGAATGCACTAATAGAGCGATCGTCCAAGAAATACCACCAACGAATGTCTGAGTGGATTGATATTGCGCTGGAAGAGGGCATCCGATTCTTTGTGACTTCACTCGGCAAACCTGATTGGGTAGCGGAACGGGTGCATGCTGCGGGAGGTCTGGTTTACCACGACGTTACCGAGTTGAAATGGGCCAAAATTGGCCTGGATAATGGCGTCGACGGATTAATTTGCGTTAACAACCGTGCCGGTGGGCATGCAGGCCCACAGTCGATGCAGCAGATTTACGAGGAATTGCATGCGCTCGGTGCACCATTGGTTTGTGCCGGTGGGATTGGTGAGTCACAATGTTTTTGGCAGGCACTGGATATCGGCTACGCGGCTTGCCAGCTGGGGACACGTTTTATCGCCAGTGACGAATGTCGGGCAAGTGGCGCTTACAAGCAGGCAGTGATCGATGCCCAAGAAACTGATATCGTGTTATCTGAACGGGTAACCGGTATCCCGGTTTCGGTCATCAACACTGATTTTATTAAACGCAGCGGCACCCGCATGGGGTGGCTATCTCGCTGGATGTTGGCGGGTAATAAGACCAAGCACTGGATGCGCATGATTTACGGTTTGAAGTCTATTTGGCAATTGAAGCACTCGTCGCTGGATGAGAAAGGCGAGAAAGACTACTGGCAAGCTGGTAAGAGCGTGGCCGGAATTGACAGCATCGAATCCTGTGAGACCATTATGCAGCGGTTGGTTCAAAGTGGAGCCTAGTACTATGCAAGATATCCTGATTTACGTTCATGATCCGATGTGCAGTTGGTGTTGGGGCTTCGAACCCACGCGCCAAATTATATTCGAAGCCGTTGCCGACCGTATGAAGATTCGTCGAATGGTCGGTGGTCTTGCACCCGATTCGGACGAGCCGATGCCTGAATCGATGCGTTTGATGTTGCAACAAACCTGGCAACGGATCGAACAAACAATTCCTGGTACGCGCTTTAACTTTGCATTTTGGAATGAAAGCGCGCCTCGACGTTCCACTTATCCGGCAAATCGTGCTGTGATCGCAGCCAGGGAACAGGGTGAAAGTTTTGACCAGATTATGACCACCAGAATTCAACAGGCTTACTATCTGGAAGCGAAGAATCCTTCGGATAACTCAGTCCTGATTGAGCTGGCGGCGGATATCGGACTCGATGCTGAGCGATTTGCAAATAATCTTGTGTCGGGGTCGATACAACAGCAACTACTAGCAGAGATTGAAAGCGCGCGCGCGATGGGAATCAATAGTTTTCCAAGCCTTGCCGTACACAGGGCAGGGGTGCTCAGACATATTGGATTAAGTTACACCGATCCGGAGGCGATGCTAAGCCAGATTGAAGCTGCTTAACGGATAGCCATTTTAATTTCCTCGACACTATCGCGCAAACCCAGGCGATCGAATGCGGAAACCTGACTTTGATCTATCCCCGCCAGTGGGTGCCTGTCATCGTCGAGCGTATGTAACAGCGCTACCTGCACGACATCGACATAGTCGGCTTCGCCCTGGTCGCCATTACGATTAATAATCAAGTGTTCGGCAGGTACTTTAACCAGTGCGCTACTAAAACCCCATCGCTTTAGTATCTGGCTACCAACCATAGGGTAAAGGTCGTAAAGTAGCTGTTCGAGTACTTGCACATTATTCAGTAAAGCGGGATCGCTTTCGGCCTTAACCAGGATTGGGGAGAGCCCTATCGAATGAGTTAAGCCCGCCAGCAGGGCGCTATCGGATTGCAGTGTCGTAGAGCTTTTTGCAATCATTGCGCTCAAGGCCGCAACATCCGTACTTTGCTTCCAGGCCTTACGCAGATAGAGATCGACTATCGGATGGGTCGCCTGGAATAATTGCTTCATTACCAGGCTTGTAGCGAGAGTACGCACCGTATCCAGGCCCATGCGCATGGTCGCAGCCTGCACGGTTTCTGCTGCATTAACACCTCGATAAAGCGCGGAGTTGCCAACCTGTACAATGCGTGCTGAAAGTGCGGCATCAGTTTCGATAATTTTGGCGACATCGTTTATCGAGGCATCGCCATCTTCAGCGGTCTCGCGAACCTTGATCGCGACTTCGGGCAAAGTGGGCAGCGGTAAACGATCGTTTTCGAGATCGTCGATAATAGATTCAGCGGTAATGCTCATTGTTTCTCAAGATATAAAAATTCAATCTCGAGTATAGATGTCAAATTTATTTCCGCAGCTGGATTATTGCTAATTCGCGAACGCGTACGGTAGGTCGACGTTGCGGATACTGGATTCAGGTTGCGCCAACAGTTGTAATCCACCGGCATCCGCTTTCGCGATCTGCGCAATGTAGAGACAATGGCATATTCCATCCTCATCAAACTCGGCATCGACTACCTTGCCACTGCCATCTATTACGGTTGCACCCCGTGTAACTAGGTCATCCCCCGGTAACGGCAGACGATCTGTTTCGATTTGAGCCAGAAACATGCGTCGTTTCAATTTCCCCAAATACTCCATACGGGCAACAATTTCCTGGCCTGGATAACAGCCTTTTTTAAAACTGACACCACCGAGTGCACCGAGGTTCGCCATCTGCAATACGAATTCTTCTTTGGTTTGCGGGTAAATCATGGGGATCCCCGCTTTTATCTCGGACAGATGCCAGGACGAAAACCCGGCCACTTGTATTTGCGTAGCGAAGCTCTCCCAAAAATTAATCGCCTCGTCGGCCGACAAAAACATTAACAGGAATCGTTGCTGAGATCCGAGTTCTTCAAGTTGCAATGAAATCACGGAATCGTTTTGTATTACCGCCCCCGGCTCTGTTGGCATCAGGGGATGTTCGATAATTCCAGGTTGGTCCGATTGCAGTGCAATACGGGCAAAATAATCACTGGCATCGGCAAGTGTCACCTTGGCCTGGACAATGTATTTGAAAAGCTGTTCGAGCAGTGATTGCACCATGCCTCTGGTTGTTAACAGGAGGTAGCCGTTCGAAACTTGAATCACGCGGAACACCCCTAGCATCCTACCTTTTGGGGTCGAGTAGGAACTCAACTGAAATCGAGTTTGATCGATCAGCTTAATATCGTTGCTGAGCTGGTTCTGAAGAAATTCGGATGCATCTTCGCCACTGACCATGATCAAGCCGAGTTCATCGGCAGCACACATGAATTCGGCGCTGGCGAGGGTGTCACTTTGCCTGGTCTTGAATTCTTGCCATTGATTCATCTTGCTTTACTCCGCTGTTGTTGAATCGCCCAGTCAACATGGTGCTGGACAAAACCACTTTGTTGAGCGTAATCCTGCGATAGTACCTCTACTATATGTGGATCGTAGGAAGCATTTCCAAGCGCGATAACTATATTACGTAACCAGCATTGATACCCGATACGGCGAATTGCGGAGCCTTCCATTTTGCCCATGAATTCAGCTTCTGACCAACCATAACATTTTATCAGGGAAATGTTGTCGAGCCCGTGTCGCGGCTGAAAATCGACTTCGCTGGTATATTTTGCAAAGCGATTCCAGGGGCACACCAGCTGACAATCGTCACAACCATAAATACGATTGCCGATCGCTGTTCGAAATTCCAATGGAATTTCTGAACGATGTTCGATGGTCAGATACGAAATACAACGTCTGGCATCGACCCTGTAAGGCTCGACGATCGCTGCGGTAGGACAAATATCGATACAGCTGGTGCATCGGCCGCAGTGATTAGCCAACGGCGCATCGATGTCTAGTTCCATATCGGTAAAAACCTCACCAAGGAAAAACCAGGATCCGTGCTCGCGATGCAGAATATTGCTGTGCTTTCCTTGCCAGCCAATGCCTGCTTTTGCCGCGAGGGCTTTTTCCAGCACGGGTGCGCTGTCGGTAAAGACACGATACCCCATGCTGCCATGGAACTGTCTGATCCTGTCGGCGAATTTCTGCAGTCGTTTACGCATCAACTTATGATAATCACGGCCAAGTGCGTATCGGGATACGTAGGCCAGGTGGTCGTGGTCAAGCAGATCGACTGGATCACGCTGTTCTTCAACCAGGTAGTCCAGTCGGACACAGATTACAGACAGTGTCTCGGGTACCAGTTCAGGGGGATGTAGACGCTTGCTAACATTGCGCGCCATATAGCCCATTTCGCCGTGGAAATTACTGGCTATCCATTGCGTATAATGTTCGTGATGTGGGTCGAGTTCGACATCGGTAATGCCGACCTGCTGAAATCCCAGTTCGTAACCGATTTTTTTAATAGATTCTGATTTAGACATAGGGATGAATTAACTACCAGCTGGTCCGTTTATTCGTGTGGATGCGGGTGCATCTTTCTTAACGACTGGTACAATATCCCATTTTGATTCAAACCTGAAATGTCTATCTACATTGCAATCGCAGCAGGCGGTTCATTGGGTGCGGTTTCCCGTTACTGGATGTCGGCCTCTACCTATCAATGGCTCGGACAGGGATTCCCCTACGGCACCCTGATGGTCAATCTATTGGGATCACTAGTAATGGGCTTTTTATCGGTACTGCTGGTGCACCGTTTTCAGGTCAGCGAGGAAATTAGAATGGGGCTGCTGGTCGGGTTTCTTGGTTCTTTCACGACCTTTTCAACCTTTGCCATGGACACGCTGCAACTGGCCGGTAACGATGCAATACTTAAAGCCATCGTCTATATCCTGTTCAGTGTGTTGTTGTGTATCCTCGGCGCCTGGGCAGGCCTGGTTGCCGCAAAACAGTTGATCTAGATATGCTCGATTCAAAGATATTACGTAGTGACCTCGGCACGGTGACCGAAAAGTTAAAAATCAAAAACTTTGACTTTGACGTGGATGCATTTAGTCGGCTTGAAAAGCGCCGTAAATCCCTGCAGGTATCTACAGAGAACCTACAAAGCGAACGTAACAGCCGCTCCAAGGTAATTGGGGGCGCAAAAGCAAAGGGTGATGACATCCGACCCCTGCTGGATGAAGTGGCTAGCCTGGGAGAACAGTTAAAAACTGCAGAATCCGAGTTGAGCGCACTACAGAACGAACTCGATAGTTTACTGCTGGAAATTCCCAATTTACCCCATGATTCAGTTCCGGCGGGGGATAGTGAGGCCGATAATACTGAAGTACTGCGGTGGGGCGAACAGCCGGTATTTGATTTTGAACCCAGGGATCATATTGATCTTGGCCAGGCCCTGGGCGGCATGGATTTTGAACGAGCAGCCAAACTTGCGGGTGCGAGGTTCGTTACCATGACCGGACCCTTGGTGACACTGCATCGCGCACTGATTCAGTTCATGATAAACCAGCATATTCTCGAACACGGTTACGTCGAAACATATACCCCTTATCTGGTTAACGAAACCACACTGATGGGTACTGGCCAGCTACCCAAGTTCAAGGAAGACCTGTTCCACATTGATTCCGAGAACCATAACCTTTACCTGATCCCAACCGCCGAAGTGCCGATTACAAACTTTGTCGCTGATAGCATAGTCGAAGCGAAACAGCTTCCACTGAAATTTGTTGCGCATACCCCGTGTTTTCGTTCCGAGGCGGGATCCTATGGCAAGGACACACGCGGGATGATCCGCCAGCACCAATTTGAAAAGGTAGAGCTTGTTCAGATCGTAAAACCCGAAAATTCAATGGATGCTCTGGAAGAATTAACTGGCCATGCCGAAACGATCCTGCAACTGCTGGGATTGGCCTATCGCAAGGTCATTTTATGTGGCGGTGACCTGGGTTTCGCGTCAACCATGACATACGATCTTGAAGTCTGGTTACCCGGTCAGAATGCATACAGGGAGATTTCGTCCTGCAGTAATATGACCGATTTTCAGGCACGCCGTATGAAAGCGCGCTGGCGCAACCCGGAAACCGGCAAACCTGAGCTGGTACATACTTTGAACGGATCCGGACTCGCAGTGGGCCGAACCCTGATTGCCATCATGGAAAATTACCAGCAAGTCGACGGCAGTATCAAAATTCCCGAAGTATTGCAGCCATATATGCACGGCTTGACTGAAATTCGGGGTTAAAACGCTATACTCTTCGGAATATGCTGCGGATTTGGATATCCAGATGAAACTGTTTGCAAAACTTATGATTGCAGTGTTATTCATAGCGATGCTATTGCCATTTACAATTCTAAAGGATGATGAAGGGCATACCCTGATGAGTTTTTCAGATATTGGTCTGCCTGATTTTTCGATGCCGAGCTTCTCAATGCCTGATTTGCCAAAGATTTCTGGAAATACTTCTCCCGCCTCTTCTGATGAGGGTCTGGGAGGCAAGGATATTTTTTACAAATGGTATGATACCGATGGAAACGTACAGTTCACGACGGAACCACCCACGGACGGCATTGAGTTTACGATCAAGGGGATTGACCCGAATACGAACATGATTCAGGCGGTAAAGGTTCCTTCCGAAGAATCTGGGTCGGGAGAGTCGACGCCAACACAGAATAAAATCGACGATCCGGAAGATATCGGTAACCCGTATTCGAAAGATAGCATAAAGAAACTATTTGAAGACACGAAGAACATCGAGAAATTGCTGAAACAGCGATTACAAGACCAAGATTCCGCAATTAACCAATGAGAGATATTAACGCATGAAATTGACGACATTTATTCTACTCGCGCTTTTTAGCCTGGGTCTGAACGCGGCCGGAAAAACCGCTTTCATTAATTCCAAGGTACTGCTTGAAGAATCCCCACAAGCTGTAGCTGCCAATGCCGAGCTGCAGAAACAATTTGGCGAACGCGAACAAAGTCTGCGCAAACTCGCACAAGAGATTCAACAGATGGAAAAAACCTATAAAACCGATAGCGCTGTGATGAGTGATGAGCAAAAGAAAAAGGCCGAAGACAATATCATCCAGAACAAGCGCCGCTTTCAGTTTGAGCAACAGTCGTTAAAGGAAGATTTGCAAGCCAAGCAAAGAGAGTTATTGCAGAAAGTCCAGGTATCGATAAAGCAGACTATACAAGTCTATGGCGACAAGAATGGATATGATTTTATTTTTACTGACGCCAGTATTGCCTACGCCAGCGATGCGGTAAACATCACCGAAGAAATTCTCAAGGAACTAAAGGAGTAAGGATCGCCTCACCCAAAGCAGGGGATTGTTTCGGGTGAGGTGTTTAGTTATGAATCCTGACTAACACCGGATGGGCTAGATGGATCCGGTGCAGTTACCGCTGCCCCAGGTTTGACCGAATCAGGTTTAGGCTTCGACTCTGTACTTTCAACTTTCGAATTAGGGCTACCATCAATTTTATCGTTTGGTTTTGCAAGTTCAGTTTTAGTTTCTGATCGGGCCGGACTTGATTCCCCTTTGTCAGCGTCGCCTTTTATACCGGCAGCTGGCTTAACCTCTTCAGGCTTGTTTGCTTGCTGCTGCACTTTTGATTCGGGTGTCTCTGCTTTTTTAGATTCCCGTTTACTACTGGCCCGTGCTTTTCTTGGTTCACTCTTGTCAGCTTCGACTTTCGCATCTTGCCGAGGTTTCCTCGCTCGCCGAGGTTTGCTCTCCTGTTGGCGATTGCCATCTGGTTTGTCCTTGTTTTGTGGTTGGCGATTACCATCCGGTTCGGACTTGGTTTGTGGTTTCCGATTACCATCCGGTTCAGTCTTGCTTTGCTCAGGGCGATTACCGTCTGGTGCGGGCTTGCTTTCCTGTTGACGATTAACTTCCAGTCCGGACTTACTCTCCTGCTGAGCCTTATTGTTTTGCTGACGAGCCCGATTGCCCCGATTTCCTCCGCGATTTCCGCCACGCGAACGTCCCGGTCGTGACTGACTGGTACGTTTTGCTTCGCCGTCATCTGATTTTTCTGCGCCACCCTGGTCCTTGCCCTGTGTGTCGACATTCTTGTTAGCGCCACTATTTCTGGCGGATGCATTACTGCGTTGACGATTTTGACCGCCACGACTTTTTCCCCGACGACTCCGATTTCCACCCCGATTCGGATTGTTATCGGGTATCGCCTGCGTTTCTTCGGCTTGCTTTTCGGGCTTTTCACCACTGCCGACCAGTAGATTTACTATCTTGCCGAGAAAACTACTTTCACCACCAGACGCTTTGGCAGGAGGCGGTGGCGCGGAAGGCCGTGGAGTAGGCGGAGTTATGCTTTGCACAGCTGCTGTCTCCGGGGTAGGGGCATTACTGCTCGCCATTTCTACCAGGTCTACCGGCTGTTCAGGGGTTGTCAGCTCGTAGGATTTCTTGTAGTTCGATTCGTGACGATGCGTATCGTTATCCTTGACGCGTTCAATTTCGTAATGCGGGGTTTCCAGCTTTGGATCCGGAATAACCACGATATGCACCCCACGTCGCTGTTCGAGAGAGTCGATTTTTTCACGTTTTTCATTCAGCAGATAAGTCGCACATTCGACCGGCATCTTTGCCAGAATTTTACCGGTGTTATCTTTGAGCGATTCCTCTTCGAGCAAACGTAATACGGCTAACGAAAGAGATTCGACATCACGAATGGTGCCTTGTCCGCTACATCGAGGACAGACGATCTGGCTCGACTCCTCCAGCGATGGGCGCAGCCGTTGACGTGACATTTCGAGCAATCCGAAACGTGAGATACGCCCGATCTGGACTCTTGCGCGATCATCATAAACGGCGTTACGGAGTCGATTTTCGACCTCGCGCTGATTTTTATTTTGCATCATATCGATAAAATCGATGACGATCAGACCTCCTAGATCGCGAATTCTCAACTGGCGAGCGATTTCGTCAGCAGCCTCAAGATTTGTCTGCTTCGCAGTTTCTTCAATATCGCTGCCCCTGGTTGCACGCGCAGAGTTAACATCTATCGATATTAGTGCCTCGGTATGATCGATAACTATCGCGCCGCCCGATGGCAGATTGACTTCTCTAGAGAAGGCCGATTCGATCTGGTTTTCGATTTGAAATCGATTGAACAGCGGTAATTTTTCTTCGAAGAGTTTGAGCTTGTTAATTGAACCGGGCATTACCATCGACATGAAATCGTGAGCCTGTTGATAGGCCTGCTTGGAATCGATCAAAACTTCTCCGATATCGTTGCGGTAGTGATCGCGTAATGCACGTACCACGATATCGGACTCTTGATAAATCAGAAAGGGCGCAGACTTTTCAGTAGATGCCTTTTCAATCGCAGCCCAGACCTGGGATAGGTAATCCAGATCCCACTGCATTTCTTCACTGGAGCGACCTACACCTGCGGTACGCACGATCACACCCATGCCTTCTGGCATAGTCAGTTCCGAAAGTGTTTTCTTGAGCTCATCACGATCTTCACCCTCGATACGCCGTGACACGCCACCGGCGCGAGGGTTTTGTGGCATTGCCACAAGGAATCTGCCTGCCAGACTGATAAAACTGGTTAGGGCGGCGCCCTTGTTACCGCGCTCCTCTTTTTCGACCTGGACAATTATTTCCTGATCGACTTTAAGTGCGTCCTTGAGATTTGGTTTGCCGTTATTGTCCCGCGGAGCGTCACCGAAGTACTGTTTGGCAATTTCCTTAAACGGAAGAAAACCATGACGTTCTGCGCCATAGTTGACAAAGGCAGCCTCGAGGCTAGGTTCGACTCGGGTTATTTTACCTTTATATATATTGGACTTTTTCTGTTCTCGAGATGGTACTTCAATATCGAGGTCGTAAAGTAGTTGGCCATTGACCATAGCCACCCTGAGCTCTTCGGCCTGGGTAGCGTTGATTAATATTCGTTTCATTGGAATTATTGCCTTGCATGAGCGGCCGGGCACTGAGAGTTGCCTGTTCCGTTAACGGAATTTTCATTTGTTTATGGGCGGGCGACAGGCCCAACCAATCGGTTTCCTGTAAACCGATTATGATTAGAAAATTCTTGATCAGAACAAAACTATGTATGAGGCAGTACATGGGCCTATGTGTATCTGAGAGTCCTGAGATCAGACGCTTATACGCCGTCTGTTTCGGACTAATTCGTTTGGGAAACAGACCTTCTAGGATTTGCTTCCCACAAAAAAACTGATTTGGTAGTGTTGTGCCAGGAATTTAGGCAGTACAATGCTACAGCAGTTAATATAACATAGTTTTTCCCGACTGCCAGCCATTGAATCCAATTAAGCCACAAAAAACCACCGTTAGCCTGGTTGAGATTTCTGCTGCCCAGCTCGGCCAGAGGCTCGATAATTTCTTGTTCAAACAGCTCAACGATGTGCCGCGCACGCGGATTTATCGCATCATTAGAAAGGGTGAGGTGCGCGTCAATAAGAAACGATGCAAACCGGAATATAAATTACAGATCGGGGATGAAGTCAGAATTCCTCCTTTGAGGCTGGAACCGGAAACACGAAATAAATCAAAACCGTCGCAACAGTTAGTGGCAAGGCTGGAGCAGAGCATGCTTTTCGAAAACGATAGTATCCTGATCATTGACAAGCCGGCCGGCCTTGCGGTGCACGCTGGTTCAGGGCTTGACTATGGTGTCATCGACGCGATGCGCCTGCTGCGACCGGAGAACGATATCGAGCTAGTGCACCGACTCGACCGCGACACCAGTGGTTGCCTGTTATTGTCCAAACACAGGCCAGCGCTACTGGCAATGCAAGCGACCCTGCAAAACAAATCGCTTGCCAAGAACTATCGTGCGGTCGTCAAAGGTTGGTGGCCGCACGACCTTACCGAGATTAAACTCGCGCTGAAAAAAACCTACCTGCCGAATGGCGAAAGGCGGGTACGTGTTGACTCGAGCGGAAAAGAGGCATTTAGCCGGTTCAAGTTAGTACACGGCGGCAAGCTGTTTAGCCTTATTCAGGTGGAACTGGTGACCGGTCGTACGCATCAAATCAGGGTACACTGCCAGGCGCAGGGGCACGAAATCGCAGGTGACGATAAATACGGTGATGCGGAGTTTAATCGCGCTATGCGAAAACGTGCTATAAGGCGCCTGATGCTGCACGCTGCCAGCCTTGAGTTGCCAGCCAGTAGATATACACCCGAAGTGGTTGTTAATGCGCCTTTGCCTGCTGAATTCGAACAGTTATTCGGGGCTTTATAACAACGTAAACTATTGCAACAGGAAACAACATGTCTGACACGGAAACCAACACTAATCAATCCGGTTCTGGTAATGATAATCAGCCCCAGTCAATTGTTGATCGGCTGGTCTTTGCTGCACTGAGGGAGCAAACCCGCGCACGCCGCTGGCGGATCGGTTTCATGCTGTTTTTCATTGTTTACATAACTGTTGTAACGATAGTGTTCCTGGCCGACACAGGTGACGTAAGCATGCAGACGGACGGGGACAAGCACACAGCTTTAGTCAAGCTTTCAGGAGTGATCGCCAGTGGCGAGCCGGCTGGCGCAGAGAATATTATTGCCGGACTCAAAGCGGCTTTCAAACACGATGATACCGCGGGTATTGTTTTAGAGATCAATTCTCCGGGTGGATCCCCGGTGCAGTCAGCTTATATATTCGACGAAATCATGCGTTTAAAAGAAAAACACGAATCCATTCCTGTCTACGCTGTTGTTATGGATATTGGAGCATCGGGTGGTTACTTTGTCGCCGCGGCAGCGGATAAAATTTATGTAAATCAGTCGAGCCTGGTGGGATCGATCGGGGTTCGCATGGATGCCTTCGGGTTTGTCGAGCTGATGAAAAAGCTTGGTATCGAAAGGCGGCTGTTAGTTGCCGGCGATAACAAGGGTCTCTTCGACCCGTTCCTGCCCGAGCAAAGTGAGCAGAAAGCCCATTTACAGTCAATGCTAAATGAGGTTCATGGCCATTTTATCGACGCTGTCAAACGCGGTAGGGGAGAACGCCTGGTGGTAAACGAGAACACTTTCAGCGGCTTAATATGGAGCGGCGAAAAAGCTTTATCCCTGGGCCTCGTGGATGCATATGGCACGACGCAAAGCGTGGCGCGTGAGCTCGAAGCGGAACAAGTCGTCGATTTTACACCCAAGGCCAACTTAGTGGAGCGCATTGCCGATCGGATAGGTAGTAGTGCCGGGCGTGGTATTAGTGAGTATATTCTCGGCAACTTGAGTCTGAACTAGGATCACCACTGCCGGCCCCGGGATTACACGACTTCAACACCCGCGCTTTCCAGCATCCTTGTCAATTTGAGCAGCGGCAATCCGATTAGCGACGTCGGATCGTCGCCGCGCATACTGTTGAATAAACAGGCGCCATAACCTTCAGCCTTAAAACTGCCAGCGCATTGATAGGGTTGTTCGACACGCAGATAATGCTCCAGTTGCTGGTCACTCAAATTCCGGAATTCGACTTCGAACACGACATCTTCAACTGCGCTGAATTCAGTCGATAAATTCAATACGCAGATAGCGGTATGAAAAATGATGGTTTTGCCCTGGGCCGCTAGCAGTTGCTGCAGGGCGTTTTCATGTGATTCCGGTTTACCGAGGATTTTCTCGCCCAACAGGGCACACTGATCAGAGCCGATTACAGTTGCCTCAGGGTAACGCATAGCAACCTGTTCTGCTTTCAACCTGGCAAGACGACAGACGTAGCTGCTAGCGTCTTCGTCTGGCGCAATAGTTTCGTCAATGTTGGGAGAATGGCAGTCGTAATCAAGGTGCAATCTATCTAACAGTTGTTTGCGAAATGGTGAGCTGCTGGCCAGTATAATTTTAGTTTGCACAGGGTCGGGTTCCTAAACTTTTAAACAGGTGCCGTTGGCATATCCAGGCCTATCTGACGGCGGTGGCGCAGTATATTACAACCCTGGATTTAATACATTATCACCTCGAATTTTACCAGCGAATTGAATAGACAATGTGATCTACAAGCATGTAGAATCGCCGCCTTATGCGGGATAAGTTGCGTAAGCGCTACCAGGTTCAAAAGGAAGTGGGCCGAAACGGCTGTTTCGAGGGTGAAATTTCGTTATCAGAGACGAAACACCTGGGCGAATTGCTATATAGTGGTGAATCTGAACGGAAGGATGACAAGTTGTTCCTCCGTTTCGAGTTTGTGCGCAATGAATACGATTTACCAATGATTGTCGGACGACTGGAAACCAGTCTTGAACTGGAATGTCAACGCTGCCTAAAGCTGTTGGAATTGCCGTTAAAGCTTGATTTCAAGCTAATGATTGACGCCAGTGATGAAATAGTCAGCAATAGCACGCTGGATACGCTATATAGCGATGATGGTTATATTGACATTGTCGAGGTAGTTGAAGAGGAGTTGATACTGGCAATTCCGCTGGTAGCCACACACGAGAATACCGCGTGTAACGAAAACTGGAAAGTTTCGGAAGTTGATTCCAAGACTCCTGCAAGAGATAACCCGTTTGCAGTTTTACAGCAACTGAAAACAACTGATTAAGTTAACTGGAGATACAAAATGGCTGTTCAGAAAAGTCGTAAAACCCCTTCCAAACGGGGTATGAGACGGTCTCATGATGCACTGGGAAGCGCAACCCTGTCGGTTGAGCCAACTACCGGTGAAACCCACCGTCGGCACCATATCAGCGCCGATGGTTATTACAAGGGAAGTAAAGTAATAGCTGACAAGATCATCGAAGACGATGACGAGTAGCTTTGGCTAGTTGAATACTTGAATACGGGCGGCAATAACCGCCCGTATTTATTTCGGACACAGCTAAATGGGACAGAAAATTATTGCGCTCGATGCCATGGGGGGGGACCACGGACCTCCGATAACCGTGGGTGCGGCAAAACTGGCGCTGGATGAGATTCCCGGTCTCGAACTGGTTCTGGTAGGTAATGAACAACTGCTTAAGGCCGAGCTCGAGAAACACGATCTAAGCAAGGATAATCGAGTCCAAATACAGCATGCCTCCGAGGTCGTAGACATGGACGATTTGCCCGCGGTAGCCCTCAAGAAGAAGAAGGATTCATCTATGCGGGTGGCCATCAACCTGGTTAAAGATGGCAGGGTCCAGGCTTGCGTCAGTGCCGGTAATACTGGCGCACTGATGGCAACCAGCAAGTTTGTATTAAAAACTATCCAGGGTATAAGCCGACCTGCAATCTGCACTATTTTACCGGGAATAAAAGGACACACCCATATGCTTGATCTCGGAGCCAATCTAGAGTGCACTCCTGAAAATCTGGCCGAATTTGCTTTAATGGGCTCGGTGTTAGCGCAATCGGTAGAAGGCATCGAGAATCCTACGATCGGATTATTAAATATCGGATCGGAGGCGATCAAGGGTAACGAGTCGGTCAAAAAAGCCAGCCAACTGATAGGCGGAAGCAGGCTAAACTATTACGGTTTTGTTGAAGGCGACGATATTTACAAAGGTACCGTAAATGTCATCGTAACCGATGGCTTTGTCGGCAATGTCTCACTCAAGACAGGTGAGGGCCTCGCCGCCCTGGTCAACCACGTACTACGCAGCGAATTTAAACGCAACTGGCTAACCAAACTGGCCGCATTTTGTGCTTTACCGGTATTAGCCTCGGTGCGGCGCAAACTCGACCCGCGTCGTTACAATGGCGCCAGTCTGTTAGGATTGAATGGGATTGTTGTAAAAAGTCACGGCAGCGCCGACACCAGTTCTTATTTAAATGCGATTAAGATTGCCAGTCTTGAGATTGAGAATAGTGTCCCGCAACGGATTTCCAGTGCTATCGAGAGCTATTTCAGTCAGGCAGAGGAAGCCGTGACATGATCTATGCTCGCATAACTGGTACTGGTAGTTACCTGCCGGAAAACGTCATGACGAATCATGACCTGGAAAAAATTGTAGAAACTTCCGATCAATGGATTCGCGAAAGAACCGGTATCGAGCAGCGTCATATTGCCGCTGACAATGAGACTACTGTTGACCTTGCGGAAAAAGCGTCGCGTATGGCGATAGAGGCAGCTGGAATCGATCCGTCGGAAATTGACCTGATCGTATTTGCGACTTCGACTCCGGACAAGATATTTCCGAGCTCAGCCTGTATTTTACAAGCTCGGCTGGATATCCATGGATGTCCAGCATTTGACATTCAGGCGGTCTGCACCGGGTTTGTCTATGCATTAGCCGTTGCCGACAAATTCATCAAAACAGGTAGTGCAAAGAAAGCCTTAATTGTAGGCGCGGAAGTGTTTTCCAGAATTCTTAACTGGCAGGACCGCGCGACTTGTGTACTGTTCGGCGACGGAGCAGGTGCCGTAATCCTGGAAGCCAACGAAGAGACAGGAATACTATCCACGCACATCCATGCCGATGGAAAATATGAAAACCTGCTCTGGGTGCCACACGGTATTGGCGATGGCTATGAAGAGGTGAAGCAGGGCAAGGCCTATGTCGAAATGCGGGGTAACGAGGTCTTTAAAATGGCCGTCAATACCCTCGGTCGTATTGTAGACGAAACCCTGGCCGCTAACCGCATGAAGAAATCTGACATCGATTGGCTGGTACCGCACCAGGCGAACATCCGCATTATTAATGCCACCGCCAAGAAATTGAAAATGTCGATGGACCAGGTTGTGGTTACGGTTAATAAACACGGCAATACCTCGGCTGCTTCGGTACCGCTGGCACTTGACGTGGCGGTACGCGATGGTCGAATCAAGACCAACGAGCTAGTGCTGCTGGAAGCTTTTGGTGGCGGATTTACCTGGGGATCAGCGCTACTGCGTTATTAGTTCCAGGGGCATGGATTACACGAAGTAGGATAGCTGTGATATGATGCCCGCAGATTACCTGGTATCAAATAATGATAAGCGTTCTACTTACCGACGACCATGCACTGGTGCGCACAGGAATTCGTCGCCTGCTGGAAGACAGCAAACACATAAAAATTGTCGGTGAAGCCGATTCTGGCGAGGAGGGCGTCAAGCTCGCACAACAGTTAAAGCCCGATGTAATTTTAATGGATGTAAACATGCCGGGCATTGGTGGCGTCGAGGCCTGTCGCCGCATTTTACAGCGCGATTCTGGTCAAAAAATTATCGTGCTGACTATTCATAACGAGCAAACCTTCCCCAAACGAATGCTGGAAATCGGCGCCAAGGGCTATCTCACCAAGGAGTGCGGAGTCGATGAAATGCTGATGGCGATTAAGCAGGTAAACAATGGCGGCGCATATATCGCTCCAAGTATCGCGCAGCAACTCGCTTTATCATTGTTGCCGGGAAACGGGTATAACCCCATCGATCGCTTATCGCGACGCGAATTCCAGGTAATGTTGATGATTTCGCATGGTTTAACTAATGCCGAGATTTCCGACAAACTTTGCCTAAGCCCCAAAACCATCAGCACCTACCGTTTGCGCCTGCTGGAAAAACTGGGTGCACAAAACGAAGTCGATCTCATCAAAATCGCGGTAGAGCAGGGGATGATCGAGTTCGCAAATTCGGGTTGAGCCACAGTGAGCGAACTACAAGGCTGCCGACAGTGTCCGCGTCTTACTGCCTACCGGATAGAGCAAAGTGCAAAGTATCCTGATTATCATTGTTCTCCGGTTGCCGGATTTGGCGAACCCAATGCGCGCCTGTTAATCGTCGGCCTCGCTCCGGGACTGCATGGCGCTAATGCGACTGGAAGGCCATTTACCGGCGACGCATCCGGTGACATGTTATTTGCAACTCTCTACAAGTATGGTTTTGCCAACAGTGCGACTTCACGCAAAGCTATCGACAATATGCGATTAAATAATTGCCGCATCACCAACGCGGTTAAGTGCGTCCCGCCGGGTAATAGGCCAATCGCCGCTGAAATCAATCATTGTAATCGATACCTGTGCGAGGAAATCTCCGCTATGCCGACGGGCAGCGTGCTGCTAGCACTTGGCACAATCGCACACCGGGCAATTTTGAAAGCACTGGGTTTACGCCAATCGCAGTATCCCTTCCATCATTGTGTCGAATATGACTTATCAGGTAGTTTGAAATTGATCGATTCGCTGCATCCCAGCAGGTACAACCAGAATACAAAGAAGATAACCCAGGAAATTTTTGACAATGTATTTGATCGAATCAGGCTGGTACTGCAATGAGTCGACCAGGTCGTTTCGACCATAAAGAATTTTTGGCAACGGTAAGTAGCAAGCCTGGTGTATACCGCATGATCGATCGCAACGATAAGGTCATCTATGTCGGTAAAGCCAAGAATCTAAAGAAGCGTTTGGCCAGCTATTTCCGCAAGACAGGTTTGTCGACCCGCATCATCTCGCTAGTTAATAACATTAATACAATCGAAGTAATCAACACGCGCACCGAAAGCGAAGCCCTGTTACTGGAAAACGATTTAATCAAAAATCTTAACCCGCGCTATAACATATTGTTTCGCGACGATAAGAGCTACCCCTATATATGTCTTAGCAAACATGATTTTCCACGTTTAACGGTTTTCAGGGGCAAACCTGACAAAAGGAAAGGGACCTTCTATGGCCCATTTCCGAGTGCAGGTTCGATTCGTTACACCATCAATCATGTGCAGCGCATGTTCCAGCTGCGCAACTGTGAAGACTCCGCAATGTCGAATCGCACGCGGGCCTGCTTACAATATCAGATCAAGCGCTGCACCGGTCCTTGTGTTGGACATACCAACAAAGAAAACTATCGATCTCAAATCGAACAGGCACAAATGTTTCTGGAGGGTCAAAGCGACGAGCTTATAGATCAACAGATCGAGTTCATGGAAAAATATTCATCAGAACTGGATTTCGAACGGGCTGCCCAGGTTCGCGATCGGATCGAAACTTTGCGCCGAGTCACGGAGAAACAATTCGTCACCGATTTCAATGGAGACATCGACATCATTGCCTGTGAGTTGAGTCAGGATTTCAGTTGCATCCAACTATTCATGATTCGCAATGGCACATCACTAGGTAATAAACCGTTTTACAATCGCGCCAAACTTGATACCGATGCTAGCAGTCTGATCGAGACATTCATCATGCAGCATTATTCCAACCATCCGGCTCCAGGCGAAATCATCGTCAGCCATGATCTCGAAAATTCCGAGTTGCTTACTGAATCGTTGCACTCGCTAAACCAATCGCGGATCAGGATTACGCATAAGGTCCGGGGTAAACGTCATCGCGCATTGGAAAGTGCAATTAATAATGCGAAACAGGCTTTGGAAAGTTACCTGTTGTCATCGAGCCTGTTAAGCAAACGTTTTCAAAGCCTGGTCGAAATATTGCACCTGGAAAATCCGCCCGAACGCATCGAATGCTTTGATATCAGCCATACTATGGGTGAATCGACCAAGGCCTCCTGTGTCGTTTTTGGAAAAGAGGGTGCTATCAAAAATGAATACCGCCGCTACAATATCAACGGCATCCAGCCGGGGGACGACTATGCGGCGATGCGCCAGGTGCTGGATCGACGTTATAGTAAACGCCGAGATACACCCGAACAGCTCCCCGACCTGATTTTGATCGATGGCGGCAAGGGTCAGCTCGGTGTGGCGTTGGACGTTCTCGAATCACTCAATATACCCACCGTTAAGGTAAACCTCAGGATTTTCGGCGTTGCCAAAGGTGCCGAACGACGTGCCGGTTACGAAGAAATAATCGATGAAGAAATGGCAGCGCTGGATATACCAACGGATTCACCGGCACTTCTGCTAATCCAGCAGATTCGTGATGAGGCGCATCGATTCGCCATTACCGGGCATCGCCAGGCGCGCGCGAAGACCCGACGTAAATCTCGTCTCGAAGAAATTCCAGGCATTGGTGTCAAAAAACGGCAACTGCTGTTAAACACTTTTGGTGGGCTGCAAGGTATTCAGGCAGCTGGGGTTGAAGAATTGATGCAAATCAAGGGAATTAACCGAGAGACCGCACAAGTAATCTATGATAGTTTTCACGGCTAGCTTATTTACTGCCAGGCGATGAAAATAACCCTGCCCACCGCTGTTACCCTGTTTAGAATAGCGCTGATTCCACTTTTTGTAATCGTGTTTTATCTACCGTTCGGCTGGGCTAATGTGGCGGCAACCGTGATTTTTGCGATTGCCAGTATAAGCGACTGGGTGGACGGATACCTGGCCCGTTCGATGCAGCAGGAATCCTCGTTTGGCGCTTTCCTCGACCCGGTCGCCGATAAGCTGATGGTCGTAGTGATTATCGTATTGCTGGTCGAAGCCCATCCGAGTATTTACATTGCCCTGCCATCCGTAGTTATTGTTGCCAGGGAAATTTCAATTTCGGCGCTGCGCGAGTGGATGGCGCAACTGGGCAGCAGCACAACAGTACAGGTGTCGTTTATCGGCAAAGCCAAGACAGTTTCACAGATGTTTGCCTTAGGCTTCATGATATTTTCAGAGCCATTCATGGGGTTACCGACTTTTGATATCGGCCTTGCGATTTACTACGTTGCAGCTATTTTGACAATTGTATCCATGGTTATTTACCTGCGCGCAGCGTGGCCTGTAATAAGCCGTCATAGTTAACCAAATCAGAGGGGAGCTGGCTTGACAGGTCAGGGTGAATCTATAGAATAACGGCTCTTTTGCGGGAATAGCTCAGCTGGTAGAGCACAACCTTGCCAAGGTTGGGGTCGCGAGTTCGAATCTCGTTTCCCGCTCCAGTTTCCATGCCTCGATTCGATCGGGGCTTTTTTTGGTCATCACTATTAAGTGCAGTAGAATGTTCAGGGCTCTTCGATTAGCAAGAATGCCCTTCTTTGGCTGGGTGGCAGAGTGGTCATGCAGCGGCCTGCAAAGCCGTGTACGGCGGTTCGATTCCGCCCTCAGCCTCCATTTATATGCCCGGATGGCGAAATTGGTAGACGCAAGGGACTTAAAATCCCTCGACCTTAACGGTCGTGCCGGTTCGACTCCGGCTCCGGGCACCATCTTAAATTATTGAATTAACTATATAATTAATATTTCTGTCAAATTAATTGTATATCAAGAAGTAGTCAATATTTCCAAATAAGTCCTTTTTCAGTCCAGTATCACGCAACACCGAACAATATTCCTTTCATCGCCTACACGTTAATTATAGCGGTATAAAGACGAAAGAACGCTATATATGAACTATCGGTGGACTGTTTTTGGTACTTAATTATAAGTCCACTTATAAATTTCATTTTAATACAAATAGTTATGGATTAATTACAAGGGATTAGATATCCCATTGTACTGATTTGTGAAGTGCTATATCATGCTGTCATGTATAGTTTCCGAAATAATTTCAGGAAAGCATGAATGGCCGCCATCAGTAGAATTACCCGCAGGAAAGGAATTACTTACAAGGTTCGCATCAGAAAGCCTAACAGCCCAACGGTCACCAAAACCTTTAGCAGTAAAAACCTCGCACAAAAATGGGCTAGGAAAACCGAGCTTGAGATAGAGGAGGGCACTTATTTCGATAAGGTAGAGGCCGCTAGTCATACTGTTGCCGATCTCGTTGATCGTTACCTAAAAGAAGAACTCAAGAAGTTATCGGAAACAGACTGGCCGAGTCGAAAGCGTCAACTTAATTGGTGGAAAGACGAGATAGGGAAGTTAACCCTCAACAAAGTTACACCATCATTAATCGTTGAACATAGAAACAAACTTAATCAGGGAACAACCTATCGACACAAACCCAGAAGCGGTTCAACTGTAAATCGTTATCTCGCTGCTTTTAGTGCCGCACTTGGAATAGCCGCCACTGAATGGCAATGGATTCAATCAAATCCTTTCAGCAGAGTCAGAAGAGAAAAAGAAAATGGCGGGAGAGTCCGATTTCTATCTCCAAGTGAGCGCACAGAACTACTAGAGGCTTGCAAGGAATCTAGAAATAAAAATATCTATTTGATTACTGTGCTGGCTCTCTCTACTGGCATGAGGCAGGCAGAAATCCTATCCTTGACCTGGGAGCAGGTAGACCAGGATAGGGGGGTAATCACCCTTTACAAAACAAAAAATAATGAAATTCGCGTTGTTCCGTTGGTTGGACTTGCAAAGACAGAACTCCAAAATCATGGAAAAGTAAGGAATCTGAAAAACCCGTATGTATTTGCTGGCCGACACCATACTTATGCCCAGTTCCCAAGAGGAGCCTGGGAAACCGCATTAGCCAAAGCTGAGATTACTGATTTCACTTTCCACGACTGCCGCCACTCTGCCGCCTCCGAACTGGCAATGAATGGAGCAAGCCTGCATGAGATAGCAGCTGTCCTGGGTCACAAAACATTGGCTATGGTGCAAAGGTATGCACACCTATCAGAACAACACACGACCGCAGTTGTTGAGCGGATGAATGAAGCAGTATTTGGAAACCAGGAATAAAAAGCCCCGATTACAAGCCCTTCAAACCAAGCTAACTAGCAGCAACCAGAGGCCGGAAAGGCATACTTCTGGTGCAAGGTTGCAAAAAACCTATCTGTTTCAGCCTTTTTATCGAAATTAACTCTTTTCGACTAGGAATTTAGTTGGGCGTGTTGTACGGTCAGGTGAAATATGGCAGGGCATGAGCTTTGCGCTAGCCCAATAAAAAGGCCAAGCAAATGCTCGGCCCACCAGATTGTTAAGCGGCCTGGAACCCGCTGTAGTTTGTGACCTACGGCAAAATTCTAGCCCATAGCTAGCTTTAAAGCTAGCTTATTCAATCTGGTTGCCATCCGTTTAATTTAATTGGCCTTTATGGCCAGAGGTTTTTAATGGCAACAGTAAATACGACTCCCAAATCGGGTGACATTCATTCAGTTCAATCCTTCGCAGCGAGCGTACCAGCTTTTACCGAAGCGAGCATCCGCTGGACCATCTTTCAACACAAATCGAAGCTAATCGAATTAGGCGCAATATTTTTTGTCGGCAAGAAGTTATTGATCGACAGTGACCGGTACATTGATGTGCTTAAGGAAGGGGAGCTCGCGAAATGAATCACTGGACGTTCTCAATATCCGACGTCGCCAACGGTTTGGATAAGGTTACGTGGAAGAACCCACGAGATTTTATCGCTTGTTGTCCTGCCCACGACGATCACAATCCAAGCCTTAGCGTCAGCGAGGTTGATGGGAAAATACTGATACATTGCTTTGCAGGCTGCTCGTACGATGACGTCAAAAGCGTGTTGAAGGCTCGAGGAAACTGGCCAAACCATTCCCGTAAAAACTCAAGCGCTAATAAAAAATTAAGCCGAGATTCGATTTGGAAGTACCAAATGTTGCTTGCAACGGAAATTGCAAGACACAACCAAGGAATTCCCCATTCAGAGGAAGATATAGAGCAAATTGAGGCCACTGTTCGATTTTTGAAGAGCCAAGGTTATGAGTAACCTGTTTGCGCACGCAGATCTCGTGTTGGATAAATCTCTGAGATCTGACACTGAATTCAGGATCATCGAACCACAGCCACTTTACCGCGAACTATCCCCAGCACAACCGTTTCCAATAGCTTCGCTTGGTGTTTTTGGGGAGGCAGCGAAAACCCTACAAAGAATAATCCAGGCACCGGACGCCATATGTGGTCAATCGATACTGGCTGGGTTGACTCTGGCTGCACAACCTTTTGCCGACGTTTTAATCGATGGACGAGTTTCCCCTTTATCGTGTTACTTCGTGAGCGTGGCGGAATCAGGGGAACGTAAAAGCGCCGTAGATACTGTCGCTACCTTGCCCCATAGGCAGCACGAGGAAAAACTCGAGTGCGAGTATCTCGAGGATAACAAGCGTTTTGAACGGGACTATGCGGCCTGGAAGCAATCCTGTGATCAGGGCATGAAAGGCAAGAAGACAAAGATCGATAAAAGGGACTTTCTGGAAGGCCATGGGGATGCGCCCGAAGCCCCAATTCTACCGATTATGTTAATCGAAGAACCTACCCTCGAGGCGATTCACAAAATCCTTGCTGACGGTTTGCCAAGTGTTGGACTGTTCAGCGATGAGGCGGGCCGACTGATTGGTGGCCATGCCATGAACTCCGATAATGCACTTAAGACAGCAGCTGGTTTGTCTTCCTTTTGGGATCGAGGCGAGGCGAAGCGGTCCCGCGCTGGTGACGGACATACATCGCTCAAGGGTAAACGGCTTTCGATTCATATCATGATGCAAGGAATCGTGGCCGAACAGATGCTTGGTAACGAGATATTTACTGGTCAGGGGTTACTATCGAGAATGCTCATCTCATGGCCAGAGAGCACCACAGGGACCCGGATATACTCCAGCGAAGATGTGTATCAGGATCCTGCAATTAAGCAGTATATGGCAACTTGT
>CAXMNA010000139.1:0-3198 GCA_964194715.1 uncultured Gammaproteobacteria bacterium | reverse complement strand
TTGCAACACTTACGGTCTGTTCAGTGTCATTATTGAGACTCGGCCAATCTATGCCCGGTGTAAAAAATGCAATCATCAATGGGTAATTTAGCAAGCTAATATTATGACTGGCAAAAATACCTGCGTTTATTTAGGACAACCGCTGGCTGATTACGGCTTCGGCGACGGTCATCCTTTCGGACCGGAACGCCACCATGTATTTCAAACCGAATTAATTCGACAGGGTCTGGATAAACCACTGGAAATACAGGCGCCTGTTACGGCTTCACCCGATCTGATTGAACTGTTTCATACCAGCGATTACATTGAAAAGGTACGTGATTATTCAAAATTTGGAAGCGGATATCTGGATGGCGGCGATACCCCTTCATTTATAGGCATGTACGAGGCAGCCAGTAGCGTTGCGGGTACGGTCACCGACGCGATAGACCGCATTATGGCAAAGCAATATCGTCGAGCGTTTTCACCAATCGCCGGGTTGCACCATGCTCGACGTCATGTCGCCGCAGGATTTTGTGTATTCAACGATTGCGGCATTGCCATCGAATACCTGCGCCAGCAGTATGGCATTAAGCGCGTTGCCTATATAGATATCGATGCTCACCATGGCGATGGTGTATTTTACAGTTTTGAAGATGACCCGGATTTGTTGTTTGCCGATATTCACCAGGATGGCCGCACCCTGTACCCGGGCACCGGTGCCGAAGATGAAACCGGCAAGGGCGAGGCAGTCGGCACCAAGTTAAACATCCCGGTTCCACCATTTGCCGACGATTCGGTTTTCCAGTCAGTTTGGCCGCAGGTTGAATCCTATTTGCAAAAATACGAACCCGAATTTATCTTGCTGCAATGTGGTGCGGATAGTATCGAGGGCGATCCGATAACCAATATGGCATTTAGCCCCGCCTCGCACGCTTACGCCACTCAACGCCTTTGCGCGCTGGCTGATCAGTATTGCGATGGGAAAATGCTGGCAATGGGCGGCGGCGGCTATAACCACGATAATATTGCCCGTGCATGGACCGCGGTTGTCGATGCGATGGTGAAGGCCGGTTAAAAAATCTGTTTTACTTCAGCCTGCAGCGGCTTTATTCCCACCGCACATGGTTTTGCTCATCGATCGCAGATTGGAGTAATTCAATCAATGGCAAGGCCCGAGTGTGCAAACCGACTGCTGGTTGCTCTTCGTCACTATCCTCTGCAGATTCATTGGTTTGCTTCACTGATTCGAGTCCGCGCTGTAAATTGTTCAGCGCATGCGATACATCCTCTGGAACTATCGCGCCGGGTATCGAAGTCCCGTAACCCATCATTTCAAGCATTGTTAACCCGACCTCACCAAACATGACGATATTGGCGTAGGATTTAGTTTTAAAAGTGACCAGCATCAGGTGTCATTCCCCAGTTTATGTACCTTCACTATTGACTGCTTCGAGTTTTAACAGTCGCATACGATTTACAACTGCCACTAGTTCCTGTAAACGCGGCAAAGCCAGCTTAGCCATCGGATAAGGCGTAATGGAGTCGAAACCACGTTGCGCTATCTGCCCGAGCACGCGCTCAAGGCCGACTACCAGATCGGTCTCCCGCAAACTATCATCCTGGTGGTATTTTTCTATCAGGTATCCAATCGAGAGTAGTTGGGCTGTATCGACTAGCTGGTCGAGTGATTGTAACAGAACCTCTTCCACGCCATACTGTAACAGGCGAGTGCCGAACGCTTTTATTCTCGGTTTTCCGGTGGATCCAGTCGCCGATAAACACCTGACTAGCGGTATTCTTGCCGAGCGTTGTAGTAGATCGGCAACATCGGATTCCGGGGCAGCATCGGACTGGGCTAGTTGATGAGCTTTAGAGGTCACATCCACCGGTTGATAGTTATCCATCATCACGACCCGGTCGGCCAGTGAAAAATAATCTCCCGAACCACCCATCACCATCACCACTGAAATAGCGTATTGATCGCGTAGCTGGCATATTCGTTGCGACAGGGGTGTTATCGGTTCCTTGTCCTCTGGTACCAGTAATCGCATGCGTTGATCACGAATCAGAAAATTGCTTGCCGAGGTGTCCTCATCGATCAGCAGGGTATGGACCCCTGATGACAGTGCCTCAACGATACTCGCTGCCTGCGAACTACTGCCGCTGGCGTTGGTCGTGGTAAAGAAGCTACAGTCCTTAGCGTCGGGCAAGTTCTGGATGAACGGTCTAATATCGACACCGGAAATGGCTCGACCGTCCTCGGCGTGTAGCTTGAAGCAGCTGGGGTCGCTGACTACCAGTTCACGACCATCACCCGGTATGTGGTCGTAGGCACCCTGCTCTATCGCGCGCAACAGGGTCGATTTACCATGGAAACCGCCGCCGACCACGAGATTAACTCCTTTCGGGAACGCCAGGCCGGTGACCGGGGGTCGATGCTTTAACGGCATCTCAATCGCTATCGAACCAGGCGCCTTAATCCGGGTAGCATTTTGCAGGGGGCGGTCATCGACACCACTTTGGCGCGCCAGATTCGAACCGTCGGCGATGAATGCGATTAAGTTTTGCGATTCCAGCTTTGCCCGCAGAAATTGTTGATCTTCGACACAATTAACGTGCCGCTCGACGATATCAAGGTCTTCTTTAACTTGTATTAACGCAGATTCAACGACCTTCGGTAACTCGTCGAATAACATGACGCTTGCCTGCTGTGCGTCGATTCTTCGATTATTGGCTGGCAAGCCGATCTGAAACCGGATTTCGAGCTGGGATGCATCGATCGACACGGTACTGCGATATAACACCTGCTGGCCATAACGCGCAATTTCGAATTCCCCGCTTCGGCCTGATCCACGATTTCCTTCGACTGTCGTATCGATTGCAGCGCTAAAACGGCGCCCGAGATAATCTTCGATGGCGATACGCCGTATCGAGTTGTTATAGAAATGACCCGGAAGCAAGGTGGATTCGGTAGGCAGGACTACTCGACAACGTGAAGATTCGGCAAAAGGATCGCCCTGTACATGATCGATGAAAAGACGAAAACCGCCGAACTGGAATTCGCCCTGTAAACGTTTATAGGACTTATACCCCTGTCCTTCGACCTCGGTTAACAAGTTTGCCAGGTTCTGCATTTTTATCGACTAAAGGGTACCTCAAATTATTCTGCAACAGTCAGGTTGAGCAGGGTTCCCCTTATACTACTATTCGCTTGAA
>CAXMNA010000138.1:0-3240 GCA_964194715.1 uncultured Gammaproteobacteria bacterium | reverse complement strand
ACCGGTGGGCGAGTTATCGTCGAATTTACTTACCCAGTTGAGCAACTCCATATTTGCCGCTATGGCGGTGTTAAAGGTGAGCCGACGGCCATAATCGTCACTCACCTTTTTTATCGTCTGGTGAAGTTTCAGGCGCATCGCCTTCTGCTTATCGTTAAGCGCGCCCGATTCCGGGTCGATGCCCTGTTTAGCAGCCTCGCACGCCATCGTGTGGTCGTAAATCGCTTTCCACAGACGCTTGAGAAATCGGTGCGCACCCTCCACACCCGCATCGGACCAGTCCAGCGATTGCTCCGGTGGCGAGGCAAACATGATGAACAAACGTACCGTATCCGCGCCAAAGCGCTCGATTAACAGTTGTGGGTCTACCGTATTACCTTTGGATTTGGACATTTTACTGCCGTCTTTGAGCACCATACCCTGGGTTAACAGGCTTTTGAACGGTTCGTCCGACTGCACCAGCCCTTCATCCCGTAACAGCTTGTGGTAAAAACGGGCGTATAGCAGGTGTAATATTGCGTGTTCGATGCCTCCGATGTAATGATCGACTGGTAGCCAGTAGTCGGCACGCGAATCGAGCATCGCGGTATCCTGGTCGGTACAGCTAAAGCGACCGTAATACCAGGATGACTCCATAAAGGTATCAAAGGTATCGGTTTCGCGCTCAGCTGGCTTGCCGCAGTCTGGACACGTGGTCTTTATAAACGAATCCATCGTTTTAATCGGGGATCCAATGCCGGTGAATTCTATATCTTCGGGCAATATCACCGGCAAATCCTGTGACGGAACCGCGACCGTACCGCAATCGGTGCAATTAATGACTGGAATCGGTGCGCCCCAGTAGCGCTGACGCGATACGCCCCAGTCACGCAAGCGGTAATTGACCTGCCGTGTGCCTTTGCCCAGCGCTTCGACTGAATCGGCGATTTTATTAAATGCGGATTCGAAATCGAGACCGTTGAGTTCGCCCGAATTGCAACAGACACCTTCTTTGGTAACATAAGACCCTGATTCCAGGTCGATACCCGATCCATCCGCTGGAGTCACCACCTGGCGAATTTCGATGCCGTATTTACGCGCAAACTCCCAGTCTCGCTGGTCGTGCGCCGGTACCGACATGATCGCACCTGTGCCGTAACCCATCAGTACATAATTGGCGATCCATATCGGAATCGCTTCACCATTCACCGGATTGATTGCATTGATACCCAGTGCAATACCGAGCTTTTCCATCTTTTCCAGCGCCGCCTCGGCGGTGTTGGTCTTTTTGCATTCCTCGATAAATGCGGCGATTTCAGAATTGTCCTGTGCAGCTAAAAGAGTCAGTGGATGTTCTGCTGCAATCGCCATAAATGTAGCGCCAAACAGGGTATCCGGCCGGGTCGTATAAATCATCAGGGAATCGTGGCCAGGTACATCAAATTCGACTTCCATCCCTTCCGACCGCCCGATCCAGTTGCGCTGCATGGTTTTCACCTGTTCGGGCCACTCGACAGTATCGAGATCGCTTAGCAATTGCTCGGCGTAATCAGTAATCTTCAAAAACCATTGCGCGATTTCGCGCCGCTCGACCGGTGTATCACAACGCCAGCAACGGCCTTCGATGACCTGTTCATTGGCGAGCACGGTTTGATCAAGCGGACACCAGTTGACCGGTGCTGTTTTTTTGTAAGCTATGCCCTGCTTCATCAGGCGCGTAAAAAACCACTGCTCCCAGCGATAGTATTGCGGCTTACAGGTCGCCAGTTCGCGTTTCCAGTCGTAAGCGAAACCGAGGGATTTAAGCTGGTCGCGCATATAGTCGATATTTTCGTAGGTCCACTTTGCCGGTGGTACATTGTTTTTAATCGCTGCGTTTTCGGCCGGCATACCAAAGGCATCCCAGCCCATCGGTTGAAGCACATTCTTGCCAAGCATGCGCTGGAAGCGCGAAATAACGTCGCCTATGGTGTAGTTACGCACATGCCCCATATGCAGGTTGCCGCTCGGATAGGGGAACATCGACAGGCAATAATAACCTTCCCGGTCCGGGTCTTCGGTGACTTCAAAGCTGCCCGATGCTGTCCAGAATTGTTGAGCCCGGGCTTCGAGTTTTTGCGGCTCGTAAATTGGATCCATTGGTTGTTTTTGCTGTACTTGAAAAATGATGAAAGGATACACAAGGAGCCAGCCAAGGAATAGATTTTTCTAAACCTGAACGAGTTCCTTAAACCTAAGGAACCTCTGATCAATTCATGAATGAACGCGTTGTGCCCAAAATGACCAATTTCTGCGTTGTGAAACTTAGCAATAGCCTTGCTATTACTTGCGTTCCACACCTTGAACTTGATCATTTTGAATCACAACCCGGTTCACCCAGAATTAATCAGAGATTCCTTAACTAATTCAGGGTGTGGTAGAACCAGTTAATGATCGGTACCTGAATGAAAAAATCAACAGGGCAACAAGAATCAGTGCCGCCAGTATGCCCTGCACCCTGGCAAAATAATAAAAAGGCGTGACACCGTTTCGACCCACCATTTCCTGTGTGATGGACCGGGTCTTAAACTGCCCGACAGACTCGATGATGCGCCCGCGATAATCGATAAAGGCGCTGATACCGGTATTGGTCGAGCGCACCATTGGTCGGCCGCTCTCGAGCGCACGCATTTGCGCTATCTGCAAATGTTGATGCGGCGCCAACGAATCCCCGAACCATGCGTCATTGCTGGCATTCACGAGCAGATTGGCTTCGGGCAGGGCTGCCAGGATATCTCGACTAAATACGTTCTCGTAGCAAATCGATACCCCGAGCCGGGTTTCATTTACTGACATCAGGGGCTGGTCCTGCGCACCCGAGGTCAGGTCCGAATAGGGTATATTGATATAATTACGCATGAAATCGAGTAACCAGCGCATCGGATAGTATTCGCCAAACATCACCAGGTGGCGTTTGTGGTAGGCCCCCTGGCTGCTCCCCAACAACAGCATGCTATTGTAAAAAATATTCTTTTCACTCTCGCTCACCACTACACCAGTCAGAATGCTGCTACCCTGCTGGGTAGCGGCTATAGCCATTGGTATTAATACCGATTGTTGAATACTTTCTGAATGCCCCGGTATCGCGGTCTCGGGCCAGACGATTAAATCACTGTCCCAGTTCTGGTTGGTTTCTCGCCAGTAAATATCAAAGATATTCTGGCGCTGATCGTATTGCCATTTTATTTCCTGGGGAATATTTCCCTGCACTATCGTCACCTT
>CAXMNA010000137.1:0-53850 GCA_964194715.1 uncultured Gammaproteobacteria bacterium | reverse complement strand
GTGAATGCCCTTCGATAACAGATGGCGATGTTCAGTTTCGATTCCGGTAAGCTCATTGAGACTATCGACGAAACTTCCTGCCGCGTTGATCAAAATTTTCGAACGGATCGTAAATTGACTGCCACTAACCTGATCTTCTACCGCGGTTGTCCAGTAGCCATCGGAATCACGGGTCGAGCCCTTCGATTCAACATAGTTGGCGGCAATACAGCCTTTGTCCAGCGCACTGCGCACGAAGTTGAACACGAAGCGTGCATCGTTATCGTGCAGAAATGCATCCGAGTATTCGACTCCGGCACTGCTGATGAACGTGTTAATCAGAGGTTCAATGTGTTTTATCTGACGTGGCGAAACCAGTCTGGGTGTTCGGGTCTTGCCTCTTCCCAGCAACCAGTAGAGCCAGGTGCTGAGTAGAATCAGCCAGGGGTGAAAGCGGAACTGTTTATTGACCGTCATCAGGAAACGGATTTCCTTGACCGTGGATGGAAAATTCTCGAGTAGCTCGTTGCGCGACTTGCACAGTCCTGCAACCAGGCCGAATTCATAACCCTCCATATACTTGATGCCACCCCAGACCAGGTTGGAAGATTGCTGGCTGGTAAAACCGGCAAAATCGCGTGCATCGATTAATGCGACGCGGACGCCACGGGCCGCTAATGCGGCGGCCGAGACCGCGCCGTTGATGCCGCCGCCGACAATCAGGGCATCAAATTCTTCGCTTTCGAGGCGCTTGATGTTGGTGTTTCGCAGTTCCATTTATTATTTTTCGTCTTATGGCGGGTCGGTGGAATCACCTCAGGCTTTATTGAATACAAATACAACCCAGCCGATGGACAGTACCAGGGCGCCCCATAACGGCGTACTAAAAAAGGCAAGCCATCCCATCTGGATGAATCCCGTGCCTAACCATGAAATGAATAACCGGTCGCCGCGGGTAGTGTCGATTCCAAAAACGCCCCGACGCGGATTTCCTCCGGGGCTGAATTTTTCCCACACACCCATGGCGACAATGGAAGATACAACGGCGATAAAAAACGCGATACTCGGCCAGGTCCAGGCCATCCAGGATAAATTCATGACGACGTCTCCATCGGCTTAAACCCGTCCCAGGGCAAAGCCCTTGGCGATGTAATTGCGCACGAAATAAATGACGAAGGCGCCGGGGATAATGGTCAGCGAACCGGCTGCGGCCAACAGGCCAAGTTCGTAACCCGAAGTACTCGCGGTTCGTGTCATGGTCGCGGCAATGGGTTTGGCGTTAACCGAGGTCAGGGTCTGCGCCAGCAACAGCTCCACCCACGAGTACATAAAGCAGAAAAACATCGTAACCCCGATTCCGGCGGCAATCGTGGGAATAAAAATACGCACAAAAAATCGCCAGAAAGAGTAACCATCGAGATAAGCGGTTTCATCGAGTTCTTTCGGGATCCCGGACATGAAACCTTCGAGAATCCAGACCGCCAGTGGAATATTAAACAAACAATGCGCCAGCGCGACGGCAAGGTGGGTATCAAACAACTCGATCGCCGAGTAAAGCTGGAAGAATGGTAGTGCAAACACAGCCGGTGGCGCCATACGATTGGTTAATAACCAGAAAAACAGGTGTTTGTCGCCAAGAAAACGATAGCGTGAAAACGCGTAGGCCGCGGGTAAGGCCACCCCGACCGAGATGAAGGTATTGATGACAACGTAAATCAGCGAATTGATGTAACCGTTATACCAGGTTGGATCGGTGAAAATTTTAATGTAGTTGGCGAGCGTGAACTGTTGTGGGAAAAATGAAAACCCACCCAGGATTTCGTTGGTGGTTTTGAACGACATCGACAGCAATCCGTAGATTGGCAACATCAGGAACAGGATATAAAGCGTTGGCAGGATCCATTTTCTGTTCATCGCTATTGCTCCTCGTTACGCATCATCACGGTGTAAAACACCCAGCAAATCAGCAGCACGACCAGGAAGTAGATTAATGACATTGCCGCCGCGGGTCCGAGGTCAAATTGTCCCAGCGCGATCTTGACCAGATCGATGGATAGAAAAGTAGTGGTATTGCCGGGGCCGCCACCGGTTAAAACGAAAGGTTCGGTGTATATCATGAAACTGTCCATAAAGCGCAACAGGATCGCAATCGTCAGCACACGCTTCATTTTCGGCAACTGGATATAGCGAAACACCGCCCAGCCACTGGCGCCATCGATGCGCGCGGCCTGATAATAGGCGTCTGGAATCGAGCAAACACCGGCGTAACACAACAATACCACCAGCGAGGTCCAGTGCCAGACATCCATCAACACGGTCGTCATCCACGCCGACACGGGTTGTTGGGTGAAATTGTAATCAAAACCCATCGAGTTCAGGGTATAGCCGAGCAGGCCGATGTCGGGCAGCGCGAAAATATTCCACATCGCACCCACCACGTTCCACGGGATTAATAATGGCAAAGCCATCAACACCAGGCACACCGAGACCCAGGGTCCTTTGCGTGGCATCGACAGCGCCACCGCGATTCCGAGCGGTATTTCGATCGCGAGAATCATGCCGGTAAACAGCAGTTGGCGCCCCAGCGAGGCGTGAAACCGCTCGGAGTGTAATACTTTCTCGAACCAGGTGACGCCTTCCCAGAAGAACACGTTGTTGCCGAAGGTCTCCTGCAGCGAGTAATTGACCACGGTCATTAGCGGGATAAATGCGTTGAAGGCGACCAGCAACAGCACCGGGACAACCAGCCACCAGGCTTTTTGATTCGTCGTTTTACGCATCGCTTTCCTCCACCGCCCAGTCATCGCAGTAAATACGCAGGTTTGCCGGGTCGAACTGAATTTGCGGGCTTTCGGAGGGTATGACCTGGTCTTCGGACACCACCATTTTGATCTGCGCGGCTTCGTGTTTGACGGTTACCACCTGGTAACGACCAAGATCTTCGACTTTTTCGATTTCGACCGGAATACCGTCATTGACGAATCGAACAAACTCCGGCCGAATACCGATTTCAAGCTTGCCGCTCAAATCGGCATCGGCCGGATAACCCGAGGAGAGCAGGTTACTGGCAAAAACGGGTTGACCCTGGTCGAGTTTGCATGGCAATACATTCATTCCGGGAGAGCCGATGAAATAGCCCACAAATGTATGTTTGGGTTTGTTAAACAGGTCTATGGGGGAGCCGACCTGGACCACGACGCCGTCATGCATGACGACGACCTTGTCGGCGAAGGTCAGCGCCTCAACCTGGTCGTGAGTAACATAGATCATGGTGACACCGATCTGCTGGTGTAACTCTTTCAGTTTCGAGCGTAACTGCCACTTCAAATGAGGATCGATTACGGTCAGGGGTTCGTCGAACAGGATCGCGTTGACATCTTCGCGCACCAGGCCCCTGCCCAGTGAAATTTTTTGTTTGCCATCGGAAGTTAAACCGGCAGCGCGTTGCTGCAATCGATCCGACAAATCCAGCATTTCGGCGATTTCGGTGACCCTTTCACTGACCCTGGCTTCCGCAATACCCCGGTTACGCAACGGGAAGGCAAGGTTGTCGAATACGGTCATCGTGTCGTAGACCACGGGGAACTGAAATACCTGTGCGATATGCCGGTCGGCCGTCGGCAGTTGCGTAACATCCTGGTCGTCAAACAGGATCGAGCCTTCAGACGGTGTCAATAATCCCGAAATAATGTTCAACAAGGTGGTTTTGCCACAGCCCGAAGGTCCGAGCAGGGCGTAAGCGCCCCCATCTTCCCAGACCTGGCTGATTTCTTTGAGCGCGTAAACCAGTTCCTGGCCCTTTGCTGGTGGGTAGGCATGGCGGACATTTTTAAATTCGATTCGAGACATATTAAACCCGCGTGTCGATCAGATTTTCGTTCGCGTCAAAGTAAAAACAGCGATTCGCATCGAAGAAGAAGCTGACTGTTTTGCCAAATTCATAACCGTGGATGCCGTGGGACTCACTGACCCAGTTATTGCCCTCGATAAGTACGCGGACAATACTTTCGGATCCGCTTATTTCGGAAATTTGAACTTCACCATCCACTTCAACCCCGTCGCCATCTGGCGATAAATGATGCGGTCGTAAGCCGATCTTGTAATTGCCATCGGGCAGGGAGGCGAGTTTTGCCGGCACTTTCCAGCTGACTTTATCGCTCAGAAATGCGCTATCGCCCCGTTTTTCAATCGCGGCAATATTGACCGGCGGATCCGAGAAAACCTGTGCGCTTTCGAGGTTTTCAGGCTGCCGATAAATGGTCGAAGTCTTGCCAAACTGGATCACGCGGCCTTGGTTCAGGGTTGCGGTATAACCACCGAGCATCAGCGCCTCGAGCGGCTCGCTGGTCGCATAAACCACAGTAGCACCGGTGTCGGCAAACATTTTGGGTAACTCATCGCGTAATTCTTCACGCAACTTGTAATCGAGGTTGGCGAGCGGTTCGTCGAGCAAAACCAGTTCGGCACCTTTGACCAGCGCGCGAGCGAGCGCGGTGCGCTGTTGCTGTCCGCCGGATAATTCGCTGGGCAGGCGTTTCAGCATCGGTGTCAGTTTCAACAGCTCCGCAAACTTGCCTACCCTGGTCTCGATTTCCTTGCGCGGCAAGCCGGCAACTTTTAGTGGTGAGGCGATGTTGTCGTAAACACTGAAACTGGGGTAATTAATGAAAGCCTGGTAGACCATTGCGACGCTGCGCTTTTGTACCGGTATCCCGGTGACATTTTCGTCGTTGATCCAGAGTTCCCCGCTGGTTGGCTTTTCCAGCCCGGCCATGAGCCGCATCAGCGAGGTCTTGCCGCTTAAAGTGGTGCCTAGCAGAATATTGAACTGCCCCGGCTGCAGCGATAAATCGGTTTCATAAATGTGGGTTTCGGCACCAACCCGCAGCGAGACATTACGTAATTCAATTGCCATTCAAACCTCTCCGAGCGCCTACCCAGGGGAACTCTGATGCGCGACGATTTCGAGCCTGACGCCGCGGTCGCGGCACAGCTGGATGGCTTCCTCGGGAATACCTTCGTCGGTGACCAGGGTTTCGATATCGGATAAATCGCCAATTCGGATCGGCGCCCGGCGCTCGAATTTCATCGAGTCGGTGACCAGAATTACCGAGCGTGCGTGTTTGATAATCGCCTGTGCGACGCGCACCTCCCTGAGGTCATAGTCAAAGAACTCGCCGTCGTTATCGATGGCGGAACAGCTGACAACCGCACAGTCAACCTTGAAGTTATCGATAAATTCTTCGGCGCTGGAACCGACAATGCCGCCATCGGTGCGACGGATCGTACCACCCGCAATCATGACTTCAAGCCCGGGGGCAGGCCATAGCATACTGGCGACATTGATGTTGTTGGTGATTACCAGCATGCCGGTACGATCTAAAAGATACTCGGCAACCCGTTCGGTGGTGGTGCCGATATTGATAAATAATGATGAATTGTCTGCTAGTAACTCGGCGGTACGTTTTGCTATTCCGGATTTTTCGTCGGCCATTAAAATTTTGCGAGCGCCATAACCCAGGTTTTCAATATTATCCTTAACCACCGCGCCGCCGTGCACTCTTTGTACCAGTTTTTTCTCGTAGAGCTGGTTCAAATCGCGGCGAATGGTCTGCGGCGTAACCTGTAAATGGTTCGATAACTGGTCAACCTGTACCGATCCGTGCTCACGGACATAGTCCAGGATCAAGTGTTGTCTTGTGCTGATATCAACGCGCATAGGGTAAATTAGTAAACTGTATCCGGCTTACCACACCGGGGCTTTGTTTATTCAAAGCCCCGGTGGCAAACCTCTTGTACCGGTCAGTAGCTGACCGCTAGTTCTTCCAGCGTTTGACTAACTCGTCGTAGTTGACGGTCTGCCCCTTGGGCTTTTCGTTAACCTTGGCTTTCGGAGAACCCGCCTTTTTCAACCAGACCGAAGGATCCGATACCTTATTCAAACGAGGACCACATCCACCATAAGTGCCGGCTTTCTCGTCCGCGGCCTGCATGCGTGACATGACGAGATCCATTTCTTCAGCGAGACGATCCATCGCTTGCTGCGGCGTGAAAGCGCCCGAGTTGACGTCCCCGATTTGCTGCCACCAGATTTGTGCCAGTTTGGGATAATCGGGCACGTTGATCCCGGTGGGCGACCACAGGACGCGATCAGGCGAACGATAGAATTCCACCAATCCACCCAGTTTTGGCGCGCGCTCGGTGAATGATTCGTGATTGATCGTGGTATCGCGGATGAAGGTCAGGCCGACATGGCTTTTCTTGACATCGACAGTCTTGGAAACCACGAATTGCGCATAGAGCCAGGCGGCTTTGCGGCGATCGACCGGGGTCGACTTGAACAGCGTCCACGAACCTGCATCCTGGTAGCCGAGCTTTTGTCCTTTTGTCCAGTAAGGGCCATGAGGTGAAGGCGCCATCCGCCAGAGCGGCTTGCCGGCGTCATCAACGGTATTGTTGCCTCCACTTTTGGGCCCCACCATGGAAGCGGTAAACGCGGTGTACCAGAAGATCTGCTGGGCAACATTGCCTTGCGAGAGCGCGGGTAATGACTGGTAAAAGTCGTAACTTGCAGCACCGGGAGGTGCATACTTACGCAGCCACTCATCCCACTTGCGAATCGCGTAAACCGCGGCTGGGCCGTTGGCGGCGCCACCACGGGATACCGAGGCACCGACCGGGTTACAGCTGCCGGGTTCCATGCGAATACCCCATTCGTCGACCGGTACCCCGTTGGGTAAACCCTGGCTGCCGGCACCCGCCATCGATAACCAGGCATCGGTCATGCGCCAGCCGAGATCGGGTGCGCGTTTGCCATAATCCATGTGACCGTAAACCGTGACACCGTCGATTTCCTTGACGTGCACCGAAAAGAACTCGGCAATGTCTTCGTAAGCCGACCAGTTAACCGGCACGCCGAGATCATAGCCATACATGCTCTTGAATTTCTTCTGCAGATCCGCACGATCAAACCAGTCCTTACGAAACCAGTACAGGTTTGCGAACTGTTGATCGGGCAATTGATACAACTTGCCATCGGGGCCGGTGGTGAAGGATTTGCCGACAAAGTCATCGACATCAAGCATTGGATTGGTGACATCCTTGCCTTCACCCGCCATCCAGTCCGACAGGTTGACTGCCAATTGCAGTCGCGAATGGGTGCCGATCAAATCCGAATCGTTGATATAGGCGTCGTAGAGATTGCGGTTGGTTTGCATCTGGGTCTGAACCGCCTGCACTACTTGGCCTTCACCGAGTAACTGGTGATTGACTTTGATTCCGGTAATTTCTTCGAAAGCCTTGGTCAGGGTTTTGGATTCGTATTCATGGGTTGGAATGGTTTCTGACAAAACGTTGATTTCCATCCCTTTAAACGGTTTGGCGGCGTTAATAAACCATTCCATTTCCTTCATCTGATCCGATTTGGATATGGCCGAAGGCTGGAATTCGTCGTTAACCCATTTTTTGGCTTCAGATGACCCGGCGTAGACTGATTGTGTGGAAAGCGCGGCAACCGTGGCGGCCAGCGCAATTTGCTTAAGCATGAGGTATTCCTCCTTGGTATTTTGGTTTTTATTTACTTCAATAGGGTCTGCGAATTTACATCCCGATGTTCATATTGTCAATTTATTCTTTTCGTTTGGTTCGTTTTCATGTTCGGTTTACGTGTTTAACTTCGTTTTGAGTTGAAGCTAAAACGAAATCAATACCGGGAATTACACTATTCATGGCTGCTTTAAGCCTTTATGATCGCTGCATGCCGGACCTCAAACACTTGCTTATCGTGGCCCATAATCCGTCGGCCAATACGCAAAAACTGGTGGATGCCACGCTGCGCGGCGCCACACATGTGGATATCGAAGGGGTAGAGGTAAAACATATCCCACCGCTGCAGGCGGTTGCCGATGACGTGCTCTGGGCGGATGCGATCATTCTCGGCACAACCGAGAATTTCGGTTACATGAGTGGTGCGTTGAAAGACTTTTTCGATCGTATTTATTACCCCTGTCTTGAGCACACCGAGGCAATGCCGTTTGCCACGTACATCCGTGCCGGCCTCGATGGCACTGGCACTAAAATTGCGATTGGCAAAATAACGACCGGATTAAAATGGAAAGCGGTGCAGGAACCGATGATATTGCACGGCGAATACCAGCCTGAGTATGAGACACAGTGCGAAGAACTTGGCATGTTGATGGCCGCCAGCCTGGAAAGCGGAATTATTTGAAACAAGTGGCTCCCCTGCAAGTGGGAGGTCTTTAGAGTCAGGCTGCGTTGCAAGATCCCGGATCAAGTCCGGGATGACTTAATGCCTTGAAGTCATTCCCGCGCAAGCGGGAATCTTGTATCGTGAGGATTTTATAAGATCCCGTTTGCGCGGGGATGACTTCCTGATCAATAGGGGTTTTTAAATGGCAGACTTTAGCGGGAAAAAAGCAATCGTTTTAGGTGGAACCTCCGGCATCGGATTGGCGACTACTGAAATGCTGCGGGACGCTGGGGCGGAGATTATTGTCGGTAGCCGGCGCGAATGCGAAATTGAAGGTGTTGAATGCGTGCAGGTCGACGTGCTTGATCGAGAAGCATTGGGCGCACTTTTCGAAAAGCACAATGGTTTTGATTACCTTGTGAATGCGGCTACTGGTGGCCCACGAGCGATAGGTCCATTCCTGGAAATGGACCTTCAAGGGTATCAGAATTCGTTTTCCAAACTCTGGGGTTATGTCAATAGCGTGCGCCTCGGGGTTCCGCACATGGCGCCCACCGGAGCCGTGGTATTGTTCAGTGGTTACCCGGCGCGCAAATGGCGTGCGGGGACGATAGCGATCGGTAGCGTCGGGGGTTCGGTCGAAGCCTTCATCCATCTATCGGCAAATGAAATTAAACCGGTTCGTATCAACGGGGTTAGTCCGGGGCTTATCGATACGCCGATGTCACCGCTCAAGGGTGACGAACGCAGGGATTACTATACCAAGGGCTCCGCGGCGCACTTGATACCGCGTGCCGGCACTTCCGAAGAGGTTGCCGCAGCTGCAATCTTCCTGCTTGAAAATGAATTTGTTACCGGCACGATTATAGACGTCGATGGTGGTGCAATTGTCACATGAGCTTTGAGAAAATCAGTAAATTTCTGGCTGGAGATACCCCCGGGCGCACCACCGAGCTGAACTATTTCAGGATCGGGCCTGAAGGCGCACAGAAAAAAGTCTATCTGCAGGCGGCCCTGCACGCCGACGAACAGCCCGGTATTCTGATTCTCCATCATCTACTGCAATTATTGCGCGACGCGGATTCGGCGGGCGAACTGAAGGCAGAGTTCGTGCTTTTTCCGATGGTCAATCCACTCGGTATGGGAGATATCGAATTTGGTCAGCACCAGGGTCGTTATAATCGCGGCAGTGGGGTTAATTATAATCGTGGGTGGCCGTTGCTATTTGACGCGGTAGGATCGGAGTTAGCTGAAAAACTGGGTACTGACGCGGACGCAAACATCCTGTTGGTGCGCGCGGCCTTGCGTGATTGGGTCGAAAGTCTGCCGCGGACAACCGCACTGGAACAATGGCGCCAATGTGTTCTTGGAGAAGCCTGCAACGCGGATTATGTTTTCGATATCCATTGTGACGATGATGCACTGGTGCATATCTTTACGGTTCCGCAGCTGCAGGAAAACATGCAGCAGCTGGCGAACTGGGTCGGTGCCGCGGCCACGTTGCTGGCCGAGGACAGCGGTGGCGCTTCCTTCGACGAAGTCTGGCCGGCAATCTGGTTGCGGCTCGCGCGTGAGTGCCCCGATAAATCTGTTCCCTTGCCAGTCGTTTCATGCACGCTCGAATACCGTGGTCAGTTCGACACCTTTGACGAATTAAACCGGCGCGACGCGCAAAACCTGTACGGTTATTTCCAGGCTGAAGGTTTGATTACCGGCAAGGTGATCGGTAAGAAAAAGGAGGCTGCCACGCCAACTGATTTACGCGCCACCGAGTATTTACGCGCCCCCCAGGCTGGGTTACTCGCCTATTGCGTTGAGCTCGGGGACCAGGTTGAAAAGGGTGATCGCATAGCCGATCTAATCCGGCTCGATGGTGATGGTGCTTTCGTTGAAAGAACCCCGTTGCTTGCGGGTACTTCAGGTCAGGTTATTTCGCGTATGATCACCAAGTATGTCTGGCGCAATGCCAAAATCGCCAAGATTGTCGGCACTGAAATTCTCGAGTCGCGTGGCGATTACCTGCTGAGCGATTAATCCTGGTCTTCGGAGGCCCACTTACTCTCGGGCAAGTGCTCGTCGGCATGAAGCCAGCTGACCTTTTCTTCCAGAAAACTGTGATCTTGTGGTGCCAAAGGTTCGAGATCGTCAAATAGTCCAAGCTGCATATGAATTTCATCAGGTCGATTAATATATTCATATGAAATTGGGGAGCCACATTGTCCGCAAAATCTACGCGTGACGCCGTCATCGGTTGTTAAGCGATTAGGCTTCGCACCAGTAAATACAACCTGATCGAGTTTAAAGCCTGCAAAGGACGTCATTACCGAACCACTTTGTCGGCGGCAGGATTCACAGTGACAGTGGCCTATCCAGTCAGATTTACCGTTGATCTCAAATTTAATCGCACCGCAATAACAGTGGCCACTCAGTTTTTGTTCGCTCATGATGCACCTCCTGCCCTCGATCATACGTCTTGCCCGCGAAAACGGGGACGATGCCAGGAAAATATTATTTTGACTTGGATTTCATAACGAAATCCTCGAGCTTCTTGTCGATACCGAGGTCATGCAGTTTCAGCCACTTGTAAAGAAAATCGGAAAGTGAAACCTGTAGCGCCGGATGCATGGACGGATCGGTATCCAGCATCGCCTCGAGTTCCTCGCGGAAGCGGTCATGTGCTTCGATATGTTCCTCTTTAAGGGGGTAGCCGAGCTTCACCATGTAGGTTTCTTCGAGAATGAAATGATGCTCCGCGTAGAGCTTGAGACGCACCAGAATGTCAGGATCGAAGGGTACTTCCTTGATTTTATCAATCAGCTCGAACAAAACCTGGTGTTGCGTGTCCTGCCAGATGAGGTTGCTGGTTTTTTGCATTGGGCTGAATTCTACAAGATATTAAAAACACGATAGATGAAAAGCCTGAACTTAGTCAAGGACTCGGCATTTCGCTTTACGGTTCAATAATATATCCCCGTTTATATGGGGAGAACATCAGGATTTATTGAATTCGCGACAAGCAGTGTCGAGACCGCGCAGCGAATCTTCGAGGTCTTGAGCGGTGTGCACGGTGGATACAAATCGACGCACCCCGGGCAGCACGTATTGTCCCTGCTTCATCAGCAGGGTATCGAGCTTGCGCATTGAAACCTGGTCGCTGGCGAGTACGTCTGCCTGGTTGCGCGGGGTTTTATCCATGAACAGGATTTGCCAGAGCGAACCGGTGTGCTCGGCGATCGCCGGAATGCCATGTTGGTCGAGCAACTTTTGCGTTTCGTGACAGAGATCGTCGGCAAAGCCGTTCAAACGTTCGTAGACAGCGGGTTTACCGAGTTCGTCGAGCATTGCCATGGTCGCGGCTGCCGCGACCGGGTTGCCGTGCAGGGTGCCATTAAAATAAGTGTAACCCGGTTGGCCCTTCAGCCTTGGATCGGACAGGTTGATTACATCGGCGCGTCCGGCGATACAGGACAAGGGTCCGCCACCACCGACGACCTTGCCGTGAGTCGAGAGATCGGGTTTGACATCAAACCACTGTTGCGCGCCGCCATAACCCAGACGGAAACCGGTTACCACCTCATCAAGAATGAACAGGATGTCGTATTCATCGCAGATTTCGCGGATACCCCGTAAGAACTCGGGTTCCGAGGGGATGATACGTTGCACCGGTTCGGCGAATATCGCGGCGATGTCGGTGTGATGTTCGGCGACGATTTTGCGCAATGTTTCGAGATCATTGTAAGGGCAGACCAGCATGGTCGAAACCGTGGCCTCGGGTTGCCCAGAGGAATCGGCCTCGCCCTGCGGATATGCGCCTGTTTCCTTTGGAAAGGTGGATACGATCGCATAGTCGTGATTGCCATGATAACCACCTTCGAATTTGAGGATCTTGTTGCGCCCGGTAAATGCGCGCGCGAGGCGCATCGCGTAAGCCGTCGCTTCCGAGCCAGTGGTCGCGTAGGCAATTTTTTCGGCGCAGGGAATGTCGTTGACCAGTCGTTCGGCGAGATGCACCGCGATGTCGTTCAGGGAACCGAACATGTGTGCACCGCGGTCGAATTGCGCTTTCGCGGCTGCGACTACCGTGGGATGCGAATGCCCGAGAATCAGGGCGCCGGCGCCCCCGACATAGTCGATGTATTCGTTGCCGTCGACATCCCACATGCGCGAACCCTTGCCGTGCGAGTAGATCAGGCGAATATCATCAGCCAGCGAATAACTGCCGAGACCGGAGCCGGGCAATACACGATCCGCGATCTCAAACAGCTCACGCTGGGACAGGGTGCCGGAAGTTTGTTGAGTTGCGGGTGAGGACATGTTTGTCTCCTGATTAACCAACGGCCTGTCTAAGCCATTGGTGTAATTTCTGAATCGGAAATTCGTTATCGATCCCGCCTGCGGGGTCGAGGATCAACGGGCCGGGTTTGTAACCATGCGAGTTGAGACCGCGCTGAACATTTTTGACGATATCGAGGTCTTCCTGGAAAGTTGTATCGCGGTCGTTGTCGATGACTTTTTGCAGGGTTTCGTCAACTTTGCCATCGTTCGAATAAAAAGTCCGGAATACGCGTACGTCGTCGACAGCCAGTGGATTCCAGCTGAAACTATTGACTACGCCGCCTGGATAAAATTGAATTGCGGTGGCCGGCCACAGGTAAAAACTGCCATAGTCGGCGCCGCTGACATCGTACCAGGCATCCTCGCTTTGCGTGGCCAGCGAGCTGTGATGCAATATCTTGATATCGCCGTAGGGTGCAATCGAATACGACCCCGGATCGATGATACCCTTGGCAAATTCAGCGTGGCTGGTCTTGCAGTGGTAGCACTCGTTGTAGTTTTCGACCGCAGTGAGCCAGTTGCAACCCTCATCGGCGCTGTGGTGATAGGCGTATTTACGTTGCTCGACATCGGCACAGAGCTTGAGCATTTCGGCGCGGATGCCGGGATAGGTTTCATCCATGGTGTTGCAGTCGGGATCGAGGTTGATAAACACAAAGCCGAGAAAGTTTTCGACACGGATAGAGGTCAGGCAAATGTTCGAAGCATCGAAGCCGGGCACGTTGTTCGAGTTGGGTGCCGCTTTCAGTTGCCCGCCGAGATCGTATGACCAGCGGTGGTAGGGACAAACCAGCAGCTTCTTATTGCCGCTGCCTTCGGCGAGCCTGTGTCCCCGGTGCTGGCACACGTTATAAAACGCCTTGAGTTCATGATCCTGACCGCAGGCGATGAGAATATCCTGATCGTGAATGCTGAGAGTCCAATAATCTCCCGGTTTGCTTAGCTGGCTTGAGTGGCAAGCGAGTATCCAGTTTTTATAAAACACTTCTGCAAGGATACGCTCGAATAATTCGCTATCCGTAAAGTACTTCGCCTCCAGCCCAATTACCGGATTATCGGTTTTCACAAGGTCAAGATTCGTCATAAATATTTTCCTCCCAACGGGCGGAATGAAACGCTTCGACAGCGGCGCGAGCATCTTCGCCACCACGCACCACCAGTAATGCACACAGGCTCTCAAGCAGTGCGGTTACCGCCGAATTGGAATGAAAGAACTGGGGTGTATGCGTCGGCGACACCAGGCCGATATCGGCTTCGCGGCATAGGGTCGACGCGCTGCTGTCGGTTACACCGATAACTTTTGCTCCGACTTGTCTTGCTTTTTTTACCGCCGACAGGGTATCGCGACGGTAGGGTTGAAAGGTCATCGCCAGCAGGCAATCGCGTTCATCCATGCGGATAATGTCGTCCGAGGGCAGGCTGCCGTGACGTGGTGTCAGGATGAAATGGTCGAAGCCCATGCGCGCGACATACCAGAAATTGTAAGCCAGCGGGTAGGCGAGCCCGAGTCCGAGTACGTAAACCCGGCGTGCGTTGATCATCAGGTCGACCGCGCGCTCGAGGTCCTGCACCGATTGTTGGGCAAACATCTTTTCGGTGTTTTCGAGGCAGGCCTCGGCCATGCTGCCGAATATTGCGGCACTGCCACCCTCGCGATCCATCTGTTGCAGCCAACGCACACGGTCGGGCGATGAGCCGATACCGCCGCGCACGAAATCACGGAAGCGTTCGCGCATCGCGTCGTAACCTTCGAAACCAAGATGCCGTGCAAGGCGCACGAAACTGTTTGGTTGTACCTCGGCATTAGTGGCGAGGGTGCGCATCGATTGCAATCCGACTTCATGCGGGTGATCGATGATATAGCGTGCACTCAACTGTAGCTGCCCCGGCAAGTTGTCAAACTCGCCAAGCAGGCGCGCGATCACTTCTTCCTGCGACTGTGGCAGGAGTTTTTCAATCACGTTAAATTTCTGTAAAGAATGTGACATTTGTGCGCTTGATTTAATTTATGATACAAGTGTATCATTCGTCAATCTTTCGAAGCAACTACATTTTTGCGGAGTCAACTCGATGCAATCCAGGGCGAAAATCGTCATCATCGGTGGCGGTGTTATGGGCTGTTCGCTCGCCTATCACCTGTGTAAGGAAGGTGAAAGCGATGTCGTCCTGCTGGAAAAGGCGGAACTGACCAGTGGCTCGACCTGGCACGCGGCCGGCCAGATTACGCATTCGGTCAGTCACTACAGCCTTGCCAAGATGGCCGCATACGGTACCGAGCTCTATCCGCGCCTCGAGGACGAAACCGGTCAATCCTGTACCTGGCACGGTAGTGGCAGCCTGCGCATCGCCTATACCCAGGATGAGGTTGACTGGATCAAGTACACGCTATCGGTGGGTAAAGGCCTCGGGCATGAAATGGAGATCGTCGCTCCCGAACGTATCGCCGAGCTGCACCCATTCTATAACCTCGACGGCGTCATGGCCGCGCTCTACACCCCGCACGACGGGCATGTCGATCCGGCCGGCGTCACCTTCGCGATGGCGAAAGGCGTGCGCATGATGGGTGGCACCGTGATCCGGCAAAACCGGGTCACCGGTATAACGCGTACCGGCGATACCTTTGTGATACATACCGAGCAAGGTGACATCGAGGCAGACCATGTCGTCAACTCGGGCGGCACCTACGCGCGCCAGATCGGAGAATGGGTAGGACTCGACCTGCCTATCGCGAACATGCTGCACCATTACCTGATCACCGATATCGTGCCCGAATTCGAGGCACTCGAAAAAGAGTTACCGGTTATTCGTGACGATTCGCAGGTGTCGGGCTACATCCGCATGGAACAGAAATCCGGCTTGATCGGAATTTATGAAAAGGCGAACGCGGCCTCGATCTGGGATGACGGCACGCCGTGGGACTCGGAGAACGAACTGTTCGAACCCGATTACGACCGCATCATGCCGTGGCTCGAAAACGCGCTCGAACGCATGCCGATTCTGGCTGACAAGGGTATCAAGAGTGTCGTCCACGGCGCGATCACGCATCCACCGGATGGAAATATGTTACTGGGTCCTTCCGGCGTGAAGAATTTTTGGCTTTGTTGCGGCTCGCAGGTTGGCATCGCCTGGGGTCCTGGAGCCGGTAGGTACCTTGCACAATGGATGGTGCACGGTGCCGCCGACGTCTCGATGCGTAGTTTCGATCCACGCCGCTTTGGAGCACGCATCGACGATGATTACCGCATCAACAAGGCCAAGGAAGATTACCTGTTACGCCACGAAATTCCGTTCCCGCATCTCGACCGTCCCGACCTGCGACCCTCGCATTCCAAGCTGTCGCCTCTTTACCAGATCTTAAAAAACAAAGGCGCGGTCTACGAAGACGTATACGGCTGGGAGCGCCCATATTGGTACGCGGTCGGCGGCACCGAGCAAGAACACATCGAGAGTTTTCGACGCAGCGCATTGTTCGACATCATCGGCAACGAGGTGCGTGGCATGCGTTCCCATGCCGGGATCGCCGACCTGAGCGCGTTTGCCAAGGTAGAAATAAGCGGCGCCGACGCCGAGTCCTATCTCGATCGAATCCAGTCGAACAAGGTCCCGCAAAAGGAAGGCAGTGTCATGCTGACCTACCTGATAATGGAAAACGGGCGCATCGAAGGCGAGGCCACGATTATCAAGCTCGGCGAGAATCGCTACTACATGGTTTACGCGGCAGTGCGTGAGGCCGCGTTACTAAACTGGATGGAAGAGGAGGTTCGGGCAGGCGAGGGAGTTTCTTTTAACAATGTATCGGAAGACTACGGCGTCATCATGCTCGCCGGTCCTGCTGCGCGCCGAATCCTCGCCGAATGCACCGATACGGCGCTCGATAACGCGAATTTCCGTTGGCTTTCGACCCAGCACATCAACGTGGCAGGCGTAGCTGACGTTCGCGCCCTGCGCGTGACTTATACCGGCGAACTCGGCTGGGAATTACACGTGCCTATGACGAGGATGCTCGATGTTTATAGCGCTTTGACATCAACCCCGCATAGTACCGGTATAGTCCACATCGGTTCCGCCACGTTGAATGCGGTGCGTATGGAAAAGGCTTATCGTTCCGGATCGGAAATTACCAATGAAGTCACGATCACCGAGGGTGATGTTATGCGGTTCTCTCGTAATAGCGGATTCCAGGGTGCCGAGCCTTCGCTCAAGCCCGCAGAGCGCTGGGTACTTGCCTACCTGCAGCTCGATGAACCCGCCGTGGATGCGGTACAGTGTGATCCGTTGGGTTCGGAGTCGGTATGGCATAATGCCAGCCCGGTCGGACAGATATCTTCAGGCGGGTATGGATATGATCAGGGTAAGTACCTCGCTTTCGCGTATATTAAGCCGCAATTGAACCAGGTCGGTACCGAGTTTGAAGTGCTGGTAATGGGTGAACCCAGGCGCGCTGTAATCGTTGAACAATGTGTTTACGATCCGCAAAATCTGTTACCCAGATCCGAAGATTGATTTAATGCGTCATTGCGGGCTTGACCCGCAATCCATTACAACCGAAGCTAAGACTTTAGCAAACTTACCACTCTTGCAATGGATGCCGCGGTCCGACGTATCGGCTCGTAGGCCGGCACGACGGTATTCTAATAACTGAGGAGTAAAAATGGACAACGATTTATTTGAAAAAGGCCTGGCCAAGCGCAAGGGCACGTTAGGCGCGGAGTATGTTGAAAAAAACCTGGCGGCGGCCGACGATTTCACGCGTCCATTCCAGGAAGCGATGACGGCATGGTGCTGGGGTTTTGGCTGGGGTGATGAGATAATCGAGCCAAAGACACGCTCGATGATGAACCTGGCGATGATCGGCGCACTCGGCAAGATGCACGAATGGGAAATTCATTGCCGTGGTGCGCTCAATAATGGTGTTAGCAAGGAAGAAATTCGCGCGATTATCCACGTGGTTGCAATTTACTGCGGTGTGCCGCAATCACTCGAATGTTTTCGTGTCGCGCGCAAGGTGCTCGAAGAAGCTGGTGAGTTATAGTAAGGTTTTACGCATTGCGCTAACCAGTGACTCTGACCCCAATTCATCGAGCTTGTCGATTACAGCTTGATGGTCCTGGGTAGGGCGGTTTTGACTGAGTTTGTACTTGCACTGAACTTCCTCGATTTCGATTTCGACGCCGACGATGGCCTTGAGCATGGCGTCCTTATATTTTGGTTCCCAGGGCTTATCGAAGCCTGATTCGTAGCGTTTGCTCAACGCCTCAACTACTGTCGCGACTGCCTCCGGTTCGTCGAAAACCCGACAGCGCCCGTAAATATGCAAAGCCTGGTAGTTCCAGGTTGGCACACCTGGAGTCTGGTACCAGCTTGGTGAGATGTAATCATGCGGTCCCAGGAAAGTAACCAGGACCTGCTGGTCTTCGAGTGTTTGCCAGTGCGAATTTTGCCGGGCCAGGTGACAGTGTAAATGTTTACGGTCAGCGGAAACCAGGAAGGGCAGGTGTGAAGCAGTCAGGTGGTGGTTTGCGAGCGAGATCAGCTGCCCAAAGGCATTGGCCTCGAGAAACGAGAAAATCTCTTCTTGTTCAGATACATTGAAGTGCTTGGGTACATGCATGGCCAGGTTTGTTCCTCAGACTTGTTGAGCTTCCTGCTTTGTAAAAAACCCCTAATACCGAATATAAGTAAAAGCAATCGCAGTTGCTACTTATTCGTTTTACTTAGCCAGGTGGCAGGGGTAAATTACAGCACATGAAAATAAACCGAATCACAGTCTGGCAGCTCGATCTGCCGTTGCATAAACCGTACTGGCTTTCCGGGGGCAGGCTCAAGTTCGAGCAGCTTGATTCAACCATCCTGCGTATCGATACCGATGTGGGTGTCTCGGGTTGGGGCGAGGGTTGTCCCTGGGGTGTGACCTACCTGCCGGCCTTCGGCAAGGGCATCCGTGCCGGAATCGAAGAACTCGCACCCTTGCTGATTGGCCAGGACCCGCGACAGTTCGATGCAATCAACCGTGTCATGGATCTCGCGCTGCCCGGACACCCTTACGTTAAATCTGCACTCGATATTGCTTGTTGGGACATTGCCGGCAAGGCCGCTGGAATACCGGTATGTGAATTACTCGGAGCGCGTGAACCTGAACCGATCCCCATAGCGTCGAGCATATCTACTGGAACACCGCAGGAAATGCTCGACGAGGTGCAGCACTTCCGAGATATCGGTTATCGCGTTCACTCCTGTAAAGTCGGAGCTAACGTAAACCTGGATATACAGCGTATCAACCTGCTTGCCGAGCATGAGCGCGAAGGCGAAATCATATTTTATGACGTTAACCGCGCCTGGCTACCGCGGGAAGCAATAACGGTGATGAATGCGATTTTGGGAATTAATTCCTGGTTCGAACAACCTTGCGAAACCCTTGATGAAATTGCGCAGGTACGCCGGCAAACCTCTTATCCGATTGGTATCGACGAAGGCTTACACTCGTTTGATGATCTTATTCGGATTCAACGCGAGGGTATCGCCGAGATAGTGAATATTAAACTCAATCGTGTCGGCGGACTGACCAAGGCGCGTCGAATGCGCGATTTCTGTCTCGCTACCGGTATCACCATGTTGATCATGGATACTGGCGGCACCGTAATTTCTGATACCGGGGTTGCGCATTTCGCACAAACCATTCCCGCTCCTTTCTGTCAGGGCGTTTGGTCCTGCCAGGAAATGGTCAGTGTCGATCCGGCACCGGGGCAGGGCGTGCGAAATATTGACGGTTATTTTAATGCCCCCGAATTACCCGGACTTGGCGTCGAACCCATCGAATCTATGTTAGGCGAGCCGGTTGCGGTATATGGCTAACTGATTTATTGTTGTTCAGGTCATGTATACGGAAACAAAAGATCTCGATAATGACCCGGTCGCGCAGCAATCATCGATAGCGGACCAAGTTCCGATAATCGATATTGCGGAATTGCTAGTCGATTCAAATAGTGTTGCGGCCCGGGATTCGATTGAAAAAATTGCAGTCGCATGCGGTAGCTGGGGCTTTTTTCAGGTCATCAATCATGGCATTGCGACCAGGACGGTGGAGGATGTCTGGGGGCAAACGAGCACATTTTTTACGTTACCGCTCGAAGAAAAACTGGCGGTGTTGCGCAGCCGGGACAATCCCTGGGGTTTTTACCATAACGAACTCACCAAGAACCAGCGTGATAAAAAGGAAGTATTCGATTTTACCCGCCCGGGAGTAGACCCGATCTACGGTCAATCCAATCGCTGGCCTACAAACCAGGATGCCTTCAAAGCCACCATGGAAGATTATTTTGATGCCTGCACTAATCTGTCGTTGAAACTGCTCGAAGCTTTCTGCGTGGGCCTGGATTTGCCGGCCGAATATATGCATTCAGATTTCGCCACTAATCATACGGGTTTCCTGCGGCTGAATTATTACCCGGTGCATGATCCGATGGCAGGTTCAGGCGAAGCGTACCAACCGGTTGCCGATCTGGGCATCCATCATCATACCGACGCCGGTGCGTTGACCGTGTTACTCCAGGACGAGATCGGCGGCTTGCAGGTACACCGAGATGGCTACTGGTACGATATTCCCCCGGTCCCCGGTGCGATGGTAATCAATACCGGTGACATGATGCAGGTCTGGTCGAACGATGTTTATCATGCACCCGTGCATCGGGTGCTGGCGATGGAATCAAGCGAACGATTCAGCTTGCCGTTTTTCTTCAACCCGGCGGCTAGCGCGAGGATTAGCCCACTGCCAACCGTGTTTGACGATCGGCATCCGAGTCACTATCAAAGCATTCATTGGGCTGAGTTCCGCGGCAAACGCTCGGATGGGGATTTCGCCGATTACGGCACCGAAGTGCAGATTTCCCAGTACCGAAAGTGAAATAGAATCCCTTTGCCCGTGGATTCGATGCCGATTAGACAAATGAGTCGTTACCGCCCACCCGGCCCAAAGAAATCACCCTACGTTACACCTAAGGGCATGCGAGCCCTGCAAACAGAACAAAAAGCACTGTGGCTGAAACGCCGAGAAGTTGTTGCGGCCTTGTCCGCGGCCGCTGCAGAAGGAGATCGCTCGGAGAACGCCGAGTATATCTACCGCAAGAAGGAGCTGCGTGAAATTGATCGTCGCATTCGTTACCTGCAAAAACGCCTACCGGAACTCAACGTCGTCGATCAGAAACCGGCAAGCTCGGAGCGCGTATTTTTCGGCGCCACGGTCCGACTCGAGGATGATGCCGAGACGGTTGTGACTTATCGCATCGTCGGCCCCGACGAGTTTGATCATGCGGAAAACTATATCAGTGTCGATTCGCCGTTGGCGCGTTCGTTGCTGAAACGCGATCTGGGTGACGAAGTCGAAGTTGAAGTGCCCAGTGGAAGACTGGTTTACACTATTGCTGATATTCGCTACTGAGGGAATGGTCGATACGATGAAGATCACCCAGTTTAAAACCACCCTGATCGAAGGCATGATTTCCATTCCCGAGCGCCCGGGTACCGGCTTTAGTTTTGACAAAACGGCAATAAAACGCTTTAGTGTTTAACTATGCCGGTAGCAGAGAGGACAAAATTGCTCTTCCGGGAGATCGCGAAGCTCATGCTTTTTTCCGCGGCTTTGCTTTGCCTGAATCCAGCGCATGCTTATCTCAATCGCAGTTATAGTACTCTCGAGGAATCCGAAGCCTTCAATGGTGACTTCATCGATATCCTGCGCTCGGGGAAATTACGTATTCTATTGACGCGTGATTTTTCGAGCGCCGATTATCTGCCACGTCGAGCTTCACCTTTGGCAGAGCAGCTGCGCATCGCCGAAGAGTTTGCGCTGTCGCACGGATTGATTCCGGAACTGGTCATCGTCGATAACTTCTCCAAACTGATTCCGGCACTGGAGGCAGGATTCGGCGATATTATTGTTGATAACCTGACGATTAATGAACTGCGGCTGGAAAAGATCTCCTTCACGGTGCCGGTTGATCACGTCAACGAACAGGTGATCGTTGCCAAAACGAATAAATCGGTGCAGCGAGTGCGTGACCTAAATGGCAAACGAGTCATGGTAAGTCGCGATTCTACCTTCTGGCATGCCCTCACGTGGCTCAAGGATAACAGGTACCCTGAGATCGAAATTTTAGAGACACCCGACGGGGTCCAAATCGAAGCCGTACTCGACGACCTGGCAGCCGGCAACATCGATGCGACGATCATCGACAGTAACCTGGTCAAAATATACGAATCATTTCGCGATGATATCAGGGTAGCAACCAATTTCAGCAGTCAGCGCGATATCGGCTGGGGCGTGCGCAAGAATGCACCGCAGCTGGTTAGTGAAATCAATCGCTACTTGCAGCTTGAGTTTCAGGTCGAGGATCAAGATAAGCGTTTTACAGGTGATTTCGACAGGATTAAGAAACGGCGCGTGCTGCGAGTCTTGCTACGTAATAACGCTGCTTCCTATTTCCTCTATCGCGGAGAATTGATGGGATTCGAGTATGAGCTTGCGCGCGAGTTTGCCGATTACCATGGCTTGCGTCTGGAAGTTGTAGTGCCGCCGAGTTACCGCGAACTAACTACCTGGCTGCTGGAAGGCAGGGCCGACATTGCGATGGGATTTCTCGAGCCTGATGATTTGCAGCGTCGGCTCGGCGTTGATTATTCCGATCCCTATCACTACGCGAGACAACATATCGTGGTACACAAAGACGATAATGCGACGTCTTTGACTGACCTTGATTACCGAACTATTTTCGTTCGTCACCACAGCAATTATTGGGAACGACTGTCACAGTTGCAGGAGGAGGGTGCTGGCTTCAGCCTGCGCGCAACCGATGATGACGTTGAAACCGAGCAATTGATTCAGCTGGTAGCACGCGGCAAGTACAAGGCGACCATGGCTGATGAACATCAGCTCGATATTGAACTCGCCAAGTCGGCTTCGGTGCGTTCGGCTTATGCGCTGGAGCAGGAAACTCCGCATTCGATCGCATTGCGTAAACGTAATTCAATGCTTAAACAAGCGCTCAACGAGTTTGTCAAACGCATTTACAAAAGCGAGTTCTATAACGTCACTTATATCGAGTATTTCAAAAATCGGAGCTCAGTACAGCGCCTGGCGCGTGGGCGTATCGTCGATGCATTGAAGGGTCAGATCTCGCCTTACGATGAACTGGTGCGCAAGTATTCTGATCGTTATGGATTTGACTGGCGCCTGGTAACCGCGCAGATGTACCAGGAGAGCAAATTCAATCCCAAGGCGAAATCACATATCGGTGCTCGTGGCTTGATGCAGTTGATGCCGCGCACCGCCAAGGCAATGGGGGTGAAAAATATCCATGATCCTGCCAGCAGCATTCAGGGCGGTGTCAAGTATCTCGATTGGCTGCGCGACCGCTTCGATGCTGACCTGACGATTTCCGAACGACTCTGGTTTACGCTTGCTGCGTACAACGCTGGTGCGGGTCATGTGCAGGATGCGCGCCGCCTTGCCGGACAGCTAGGACATGATCCGGACCGCTGGTTCGGGCACACCGAGCAGGCGATGCTGTTGTTGTCGAGAAAACAATACTCTAAGAAGGCGCGTTACGGTTTTGTCAATGGCCGCGAACCGGTCAACTATGTAAGTGACATCAAGCAGCGTTTCGAGGCTTACCTCGATCTCAGTCGAAATATTGCCATGACGCGCAGTCATTCCCGCGTACGCGGGGTTCGCGCGAGTGGGAATCTGATGGCTGTATTGTCGTCCCGATACGTCGGACCGCCGCATAAACCGGGATCCTGCAATGGCGCCACCTTTGCAAGAGCCCGGATCTGTACTACGCACATTCCGGGATGATGGTGGATCTTGCTAGCCCGTTGCCAGGGCTTTCAGATCAGTTGCCGGATCTGCGACTTGCGCCTGCGTCGGATTCTTCCCTGCCTCGATTATCTTCCTGCCGAAGGCATATGATTTAGGTTCATTCATCGCATCGATCGCGAGCAATTCCTGATCGCGGTAATACCAGACCGAAAGGCTTGAATCGTTCGCGCCAGGGCGAATCACAGTTTGGTTGTATCCCTGGTTGAGTCCGGCAATCTGCAACTTGCAATCGTATTGATCCGACCAGAACCAGGGCAGCGCCGTATAGGTCACCGCTTCTCCGGCCAAGACACGTGCCACCAGGTCGCCCTGGTCAGCGGCATTTTGTACCGATTCGAGGCGGATATGTAGCCCGTTACGGGAAAAGTTGGTGCAGTCGCCGGCGGCATAAATACTCGGGTCGGAAGTCTGGCAGATTTCGTTTACACGGATTCCATTGTCACAATCCAGGTCTGCTGTTTGCGCGAGTGCCGTATTGGGACTGCTGCCGATTCCAATCAGTACCAGGTCGGCATCGATAATTTCGCCGGATTCCAGTTCGGCACCGCGAATTATGCCATCTTCACTTAGCAGTTTGGTCATGCTAACTGATTCTCGCAGGTCTACCCCGTGTCCGATATGCAAGTCACGAAAGTAACTCGAAGTTGTCGCGGCGGCGACGCGTTGCAGGATGCGATCGGCTACTTCCAGCAGCGTGACTTCAAGCCCCAGCTGGCGGCCAACCGCAGCCGCTTCGAGCCCGATGTATCCACCGCCAATTATGAGTAGCTTACGCCCGGCCTGAAATTCGGGCAATATTTTGTCGATGTCAGTTATGCTGCGTAAGGTAAAAACACCGTTCAGTGTTCCGCCACTCTCATCGGGCAGAGTGCGGGCACTGGAACCGGTGCTTAACAGTAGTTTGTCGTATTCAATGGATTCACCGCCAGCGGTAACTACTTGTCTGCCGTTACGATCGATCGCATCAATTCGGGTGTCGAAGCGTAGTTTGATGTGCTGGTCTGCATACCATTCGAGCGGACGAATGAACAGGCGCTCGCGTTCGAGTTCACCGAGCAGGTATTTCTTCGAAAGCGGTGGCCGCTGGTAAGGTGGGTGTGCTTCTTCGCCGATCAGTAAAACCGGCTGTTCGCTGCCAAGCGTCACGTGTCGCGTAATGAATGAGGCCGCCGCCTGACCCGCACCAACAATGACTATTGGAGCGGCCACCATCTACTCCGGTTCGGGGACGTACAGAACTAGCCCGTCCAGTGCCGGCGACGCAACTATCTGGCAACTCAATCGACTATTATCCTCACGTTCGACATCGGTCATTTCGAGCATGGTGTCTTCGATGTCGTCGATCTCTCCCGTTTTGGTAAACCAGTCAGGATCGACAAACACATGACAGGTGGCGCAGGATAGACAACCGCCGCATTCACCCTCGATGTGTGGGACATTGTTTGCGGTCGCAGCTTCCATCAGATTCAAGCCATCTTTAACGTCAACGTTGATTTCGCTACCGTCTTCCATTTTCCAGGTGATGTTGGCCATAGTTCGCTGCAGATAGTGGCTGTTAAAGTCGCTTAATGTATCCTTTTTTTATTCTGATGTCTTTGCGAATTTCGATCCTTTGTTCTGTTAAAAGTTCGACTCGTTCACCTGTTGCTGAATCAGTGCCCATAGTTTTTCAATATGTGCGCGGGTGGTAGCCTCGACTCCTATCGAAACGCGCACCATCCAGCGTTCATTGAGTATCGACGGGCTCATAAAGGCTGCTCCCGATTGATTAATCGCATTGACCCAGGCGAGGGTATGCCGATCGAGTGCTTCGCCCTCGATGCCTGGTGGTTCATGGCGAATGCAGACAGTTTGTAATTTGACCGGTGCCAGCACGCGCCAGTTCTCGGTACCCGCGACCGTTTCCGCAAACCATCGCGCGTGGTCGAGATCGCGTCGCAGGCGCGCACGGATCGATTCGATTCCGTCGATACTGAGGTGGTACCAGAGTTTGAGCGCACGAAAGCGACGCCCCAGGGGGATGCCCCAATCGCGGTATTGTTTGACTTCGTCGTCAACGCTCGAGCGCAGGTAACTGGGATTGGTTGACATGACCCGCACCAGGTGCTGCACATCACGCACGTATAGCAGTGAGCAGTCGAGAATCGTGCCCATCCACTTGTGTGGATTCCAGGCGATGGAATCGGCCGCTTCGACACCTTCCCAAAGGTGGCGACACTCGGGCAATAACATGGCGCTGCCGGCCATCGCGGCATCGACGTGCAACCAGATATCGTGGTCTGCGGTTACTGCAGCGATGTCAGCGACCGGGTCGAAGGCGGTGACCCCGGTTGAGCCCACCGAGGCTACCACGGCGGCTGGCTTACAGCCGGCTGCGAAGTCTGTTGCTATCTGTTCCGCCAAGCTTTGTGCTTGCATCGAGCGGCTCTCGGGGTCCATCTCGATCATGCGCAGATTGTCATTACCGAAGCCGGCCAGTAACGCGGACTTGACCACCGATGAATGTGCCTCAGCGGTGGTATAGACCAGGAGAGGTTTAGATTTTGCCTGCAGGCCGCCGTGATTTTGCGCGTAATCACTGGCACGTTCACGCGCCAGCAACAGGGACGTCAAACAGGAGGTTGAAGCGGTATCCTGGATGCAGCCTTCCCAGTTGTCAGAAAGCCCGGTGAGTTGACGCATCCAGTCGCATACGACTTCCTCGACTTCGGTCAGTGCCGGACAACTCTCCCAGGAAATGCCCAACGTGCCCAGACCAGAGCTTGCGATATCGCCCAGTATCGAGGCGAGGGACGCATTGGACGGAAACCAGCCGTAGTGCATTGGGTGTTGTACCAGCGTGAGACCCGGTAGAACATGTTTTTCCAGATCGCGTAACAATTGCTCCGGCGCGCGCGGTGTTTCAGGCGCACTGGCAGGGAAGCTACGCCTAATATCGCCGGGCTTAACCTGTGCACGAACCGGTCGTTGTTCCAGGTTACTGCGATAGTCGGCAATCCAGTCAATCAGCTTGTGGCCAGCTTCGCGAAACTCTTCAGGGGTCATAACATTACTCAATTCGCTAAGGATGGGTTTTAAAGTCTGGATTTTCAGGTATCGTTGGTTTTTGAGTCAATCTATATTATTTGAGTATGGATATTAACCACGCTATCAGGATCGCGATTCTGGATTCAGTGCCCGAGAGTTACTGGGCGGACGATCTGGGAATCACGGACGGGCAAAAATTTATCGATTTGCTGCAACCGCTCAATACGTCCGCTCGATTCGATGTTTATTACACGTCAAAAAACCAGTTCCCCGATAATATTGATGACTACGACGCAATTCTGGTGACCGGTAGTCCCTGCAGTGTGCATGATGAACATGACTGGATTCGTGAATTGATCGACTTGACCCGGGCTGCCGAGAGCAAGGGGATGAGAGTTATTGGATCCTGTTTTGGCCATCAGCTGGTGGCGCGGGCATTTGGTGGAGAGGTGGGATACAACGACAATGGGTGGGTGATTGGAAACTATCCCGTGCATATTACGAACGATTACGCCTGGATGCAGCCGATTGCAAGCACTACCGATTTGTATCATTTCAACCAGGAACGCGTAACCCGATTACCGGAGGGCGCGATAGCGTTTGCCCACACCGATGAGCATGCTGATTACGGTTTCACCCTGGGTGATAATGTCATGTGTTTCCAGGGTCATCCCGAGCAACCCCGGCGTGCGATGGTGAATTTTCTGAAAGCTACCGATAGCCTGAGCCGGGATGAACATGCTAAAGCCACGCGCTATATTCACCAGGGAGAACCCGACTCGCACATTTGGGCTGAATGGATGATGCGCTTTTTCGTAGCCTGAGGGCGATCACTGACAACCGGGAGATAATGATGAAGCTTTATTCCGCAGTCGCTGTTTTTGTTTTATACCTGAACTCAACACAGGCCGCCGATATCGGCAACGGTGACGACCTGCATTTCGAGAACTGCACCGGTTGTCACGATGACTCGGTATACACTCGCGAAAACCGGCGAGTTAAAAGCCTGCCCCAACTCGGTAAGCAGGTGCGCTTTTGCAAAGATGCGGTGGGATTAACCTGGTTTGATGACGAAGTTGATGACGTGATCGAATATCTAAACAAGACCCACTATCACTTTTAAAGCAGATGCCGTCAGTTTGACATATGTATTCAATCCACCCCCGTTTCCCGGTGCCTTGACAATTGATCTGGCTGCGAGTAGCTTCGGAAGGCGTCCCACGCACCGAGCGCTGGAGCACAAATAATAAACAATTTAGATAATTATAATCCCACAACCTGAAGTATGTTCGGAGGAATGAAAATGATAAAAACTATAACCCGCGCAATCCTGGCGATATCACTGGCGGTTGCTGCTTCAACCGCACTGGCAGCAGATAAAACGCTCGTGTTCTGTTCAGAGGGTAGCCCTGGAGGATTTAATCCGAGTCTGCATTCCGCCGGTACCGACTTTGATGCATCCGCACAACCCATCTACAACCGTTTAGCGGAATTTGAGCCCGGCACGACTAAGGTTGTTCCCGGACTGGCTGAGTCCTGGAGCGTTTCCGGCGATGGTACCGTGTATACCTTCAAATTGCGTAAAGGCGTAAAGTGGCATTCCAACAAGCATTTTACCCCGACGCGCGATTTCAACGCTGACGACATATTGTATAGTTTCAATCGACAGTGGAAAGAAGACCACCCGTATCATAGTGTCTCCGGCGGTAAGTACCTGTACTTCGGCTGGATGGATATGGGCGTTGCGCTTAAATCGATCGACAAGATTGACGATTACACGGTCAGGTTCACGTTGAATGCACCCGACGCACCCTTTATCTCTAACCTGGCAATGGATTTTGCTTCCGTTCTTTCAGCCGAATACGCCGATAAAATGGCAGCTGCCGGAACCATGGAAACAGTCGACAACGCACCCATTGGTACCGGTCCTTTCGAGTTTGTTTCCTACAAGAAGGATTCGGTCATCCGCTTTAAGGGTTTCAAGGATTACTGGGAAGGCGCACCTAAAATCGACAAGTTGATCTACGCGATCACCACCGATCCCACGGTCCGTTACCAGAAGCTGAAAGCAGGTGAATGTCACATCATGCCTTATCCCAACGCGGCCGATCTGGATGCGATGGAAAAAGATCCCAACATCAACCTGCTAAGCCAGGAAGGTTTGAATGTGGGTTACCTGGGTTTTAACACTGAGAAAGCACCTTTTAACAACAAGAGTGTTCGTCAGGCGTTAAGCATGGCCATCGACAAACAGGCCATTCTTGACGTGGTATTCAAGGGTGCCGGCTCTGCCGCTAAAAACCCAATCCCGCCGACCATGTGGTCTTACAACGACGATATCGCGGATTACCCATATGATCCTGAAAAGGCCAAGACGCTGCTCGCGGCGGCCGGTGTCAAGAACCTGAAAACCGATATCTGGGCAATGCCGGTACAACGTCCCTACAACCCGAATGCACGCCGTATGGCCGAACTGATTCAGGCCGACTGGGCCAAAATCGGGGTGACTGCTGAAATCAAGTCGTTTGAATGGGGTGAGTATCGTGAGCGAATTCGTGCCGGCGAGCATGAAACCGCCCTGTTAGGTTGGACCGGCGATAATGGTGACCCTGATAACTTCATGTTCGTGCTGCTGGGTTGTGCCGCCGCGAAATCAAATGTAGCGCGTTGGTGTAATAAGGAATTTGACGGCTACCTTCGCGATGCCAAGAAAACCTCTGATCAGGCAGAGCGCACCAAGCTATACAAAAAAGCCCAGGTGGTTTTCAAGCAAGAAGCACCATGGTTTACTGTCGCACATTCGGTACAGTTCCGTCCCGTTCGCAAAGAGGTGATGAACTTCAAAATTCACCCCCTCGGCAGCCATATTTTCAAATACGTGGATATGAAATAAGGTACCTGGTTTTACCGTAATCGGAACAATGGGCGTGAGGGTAAAACCTCACGCCTTTTTTAAATAAGCGGCATCAAACATGATTTCATTCATACTCAATCGCATCGCGTTACTGGTTCCAATTTTTTTCGGAGTAACAATTGTTTCTTTCGGTTTTATTCGATTGTTACCGGGTGATCCTGTAGCCGCACTTGCCGGCGAGCGTGATATGACGCCGGAAAGACACGCTGAAATGATGACCAAACTGGGTCTGGATAAACCGGCCTGGCAGCAGTATCTCGACTATATCTGGAATCTATTGCATGGTGACTTCGGTACTTCGGTGCTGACTAATCGCCCGATACTGGATGAATTTTTAGAATTATTCCCGGCAACGCTGGAGCTTGGGATGACAGCAATGTTTCTGGCGGTAATTATAGGCGTACCGATCGGAATATTTGCCGCGGTAAAGCGCGGCACGTTTTATGACCAGGGCATTATGGGGCTTTCGTTGGTTGGTTATTCGATGCCGATATTCTGGTGGGGCCTGTTACTGATCATACTATTTGGCGGCATCTGGGGCTTGACTCCTATTTCAGGCCGGATTTCCTTTCTATTCGATGTCGAAACGGTCACCGGGTTTCTACTCATCGATACCCTGTTGAGCGATGAAGAAGGCGCATTTGCCTCTGCTCTTCATCATATGATATTGCCCACGATTGTTCTGGGTACCATTCCACTCGCCATAATTGCCCGTCAAACGCGATCGGCAATGCTGGAAGTATTGAGCGAAGACTATGTACGCACAGCAAGGGCCAAAGGATTATCACCATTGCGCGTGTATGGCCTGCATGCCTTGAGGAACGCAATGATAACCGTTATCACGGTCATCGGGCTACAAGTGGGTACACTGATGGCGGGTGCCATACTGACTGAAACCATATTCAGCTGGCCTGGCATCGGTAAATGGATAATATTCTCGGTATTCAGTCGTGATTATTATGCCGTTCAGGGGGGGCTAGTACTGATTGCGATGATTATCATGTCGGTGAATCTGGTCGTCGATTTATTGTACGGATTGATCAATCCGCGAATTATGCACACCAGCTCATAATCGGCGGAGAAAACATTCATGAGCAATGGTACGATCGACTCGATACAAGACGCCCCGCGTAAACCCAGTATGCTGCGCCAGAATTTACTGGAATTCTGGTTCTATTTCTCCGAAAGCAAGACTGCTGTTGTTGGCCTGGCCTTCCTGATTGGCATTATTCTAATGGCGCTTACCGCCGATTTTATTTCCCCCCACGATCCTACCATTCAATACCGGGAATGCCTCGAACAAGCGCCGACCTGGGGTGCGGACAAGTGTAATTTTATCTTCGGCACAGATTACGCCGGGCGTGACATGTTATCGCGAATCATCCATGGCACCCGGTTATCGCTGGTTGCTGGCGGAATGGTGGTCATATTGTGTTTGAGCATCGGTATTGTGTTTGGTGTTGTTGCCGGATATTTCCGCGGTTGGGTCGATACCGCCATCATGCGCATCATGGACACCATCATGTCGGTACCGGGATTATTGTTGGCGTTGGTGTTGGTAGCCATTTTAGGACCCGGTCTGCTAAACGCAATGATCGCGATATCGATTACTTACCTGCCCTATTTCGTGCGCTTAACGCGGTCGTCATATATTATCGAAAATACCAAAGAGTATGTTATTGCCAGCAAGGTAGCTGGTGCCGGCAAGTTCCGCATTATGTTCATCACCATACTACCTAACTGTATGGCGCCACTGATCGTTCAGGCGACACTTAGTTTCTCCACTGCCATTTTAGACACGGCCGCGCTAGGTTTCCTCGGTATGGGCGCACAACCACCCGCACCGGAATGGGGCACGCTCATCGCAGAAAATCGCGATCTCATGCTGTCTGCACCCTGGACAGTCACTTTTCCAGGTCTTGCAATTCTGCTAGCGGTGCTCGCAATTAACCTGATGGGCGACGGTTTGCGCGATGCCCTTGACCCGAAGATGAAAAGATCATGAGCTTACTCGAAATACGTAATCTCTCGGTCGATTTTGAAACTGTCAGCGGCACTTTTCGCGCTGTCGATGGAGTGGACCTGGACATCAGCGAAACCGACATACTTTCCATCGTCGGCGAGTCTGGTTCGGGCAAATCCGTATCCATGTTAGCCGTGATGGGGTTATTACCCTGGACCGCAAAAGTGACCGCCGACAAAATGGAATTTGAAGGACGTAACCTGGTGACTATTTCCAGCAAAGATCGTCGAAAAATTATTGGACAGGACATATCAATGATATTCCAGGAACCCATGAGCAGTCTGAACCCATGCTTTACGGTCGGTTTTCAAATCGGTGAAACATTGAAAGAGCATCTCGGCCTGGATAGCAAGGCGCGCAAAAAACGTTGTATTGAACTGCTTGACCTGGTCGGGATTCCGGCCGCTGAAGAACGTCTGAAAGCCTTTCCGCATCAGTTATCCGGTGGTATGAGCCAGCGTGTAATGATCGCCATGGCAATTGCCTGTAATCCAAAATTACTCATTGCGGATGAACCCACCACTGCGCTAGATGTCACCATCCAGGCCCAAATCATTGACCTTTTAGTGAATCTACAAAATGAGAAAGGTATGGCATTGGTACTGATCACGCACGATATGGGCGTTGTCGCCGAAACCGCAAAACGGGTTGTCGTCATGTATGCCGGGCAACAGGTGGAACAGCAGGAAGTCAAAGGTTTGTTTGACACGCCCCATCATCCATACACCAACGCCCTGCTGAATGCACTACCGGAACGATCCTTAGGCCTGGATCGATTACCGACCATTGAAGGGGTCGTGCCCGGTGCTGGAGACAGACCCGATGGCTGTTTGTTTTCACCGCGCTGTGAATTTGCGCAAGACGACTGCAACCTAAATGTTCCACCCCTGGAACGCACGGGCGTTGATGCATTGCGATGTTTTCACCCGGTTGATCATGAGGGCCACGAAAAATGAGCGCGGCAATCGAAGGTCGCGATCTTAAACGTTATTACACGGTCAAGGGTAAGGGGATGTTTGCCAAGCCGGCTACCCTTAAGGCAGTGGATGGTGCGAGTTTTTCGCTCGAGTCTGGCAAAACCCTGGCCATCGTGGGAGAGTCGGGTTGCGGAAAATCCACCCTGGCAAGACTCGCCACTATGATAGAGAAACCAACCAAAGGTAATATTTTTATTAGCGGCGCAGACCCCCATGCGAATGACGGAGCTGAAATTCCCCGGCTGCGCCAAGATGTGCAGATTATTTTTCAAAATCCTTATGGCTCACTTAACCCACGAAAAAAGGTGGGCGTCATCATTGAAGAGCCAGTTGTTATCAATCAGAAAGTACCTGCCGCCGAGCGTCGCAAACTGGCCGAGACGATGCTGGCTAAAGTTGGATTGCGAGCCGAACACTATGACCGCTACCCGCATATGTTTTCTGGCGGTCAACGGCAACGTATAGCCATCGCACGTGCGTTGATGTTGAAACCAAATGTTCTGATAGCAGATGAACCGGTATCGGCACTGGATATATCGATTCAGGCGCAAGTACTGAATATCCTCATGGATCTACAGGAAGAAATGAATTTAGCTCTCGTGTTCATTTCACACGATCTGAGTGTAGTGCACCGTATCGCTGACGAGATTATGGTGATGTATCTTGGAAAAGTTGTCGAGCAGGGCGACGCAAATAAAATTTTCAATAATCCATCTCACCCGTATACCCAGGCATTACTCGCAGCAACCCCTGCCGTCGACCCCAAGCTTCGACGCGAACGCATCAAGTTAACGGGTGAGTTGCCGTCTCCGCTCAATCCGCCGCCTGGATGTGCATTCCATAACCGCTGTCGCTTTGCCCAGGCTGAATGCAGCGTAACCACCCCAGTCCTGGAAACGAAATTTGAGCGGCTAGTGGCTTGCCACTTTGTTGAAGCGGCCGTAAAAGGTTAATCGCTTCTGCTTCTATTTCCACCAGAAATACGGGCGCTGCCAAAGCAGAAATCTCAATATAGGTGGCAGCACAGAGATGGCCATGGATAACTCTTTCAGGAAAGAAACGATGTTTATTTTTCTGTGAGCGTGATGTTAACTCCCGATTCTCCTGTCAGGGTTCGCGTCAGGTGATAGGTAGCCAGGGCATCATCACCAAATTCACCGACAACTGCCGCAAAAGCCTGTTTTGCCGATGAGTCTCCTGCTTCCAGTTTTGCAAACGCCTCTTGATAAGCTTTGACCGCGGCCGATTCCATGCGCTCTGTAGTCAGCGGTTCGAAAAGTTTTAGTTGTTCGGTTTTTCCAGGCAGTAAAACCGTTCCGATCGGGCGGCCCGTGAAATCGTCAATTTCCCGGACCACGTCTTCGCTGACACAGATGCGGGTGCCCAGGTACTTATTGGCACTTTCAAGGCGCGCGGCCGTGTTAATTGCGTCGCCATGCGCGGTGTAATCGAAATATTGTTCCCCGCCGAAATTCCCCACCATCGCAAGCCCCGTGTGCACACCGATACGGGTTGCACCAAGCGGAATGTTATCCGCGATTTTTCTAGCTCTGAATTTTTCCGCAAACTCGTCCATCTCCAACGCGCAGGCAACGCCCAGCCTGGCATGATCAGCTTGCTCCATGGGGGCACCAAATATTGCATGCACCGCATCGCCGACAACCTTATCCACGGTGCCACCCCAGCGAAAAACGGTTTTCGTCATTTCGTCCAGGTACTCATTCAGCAGAGCTACGATCACGGAAGGCTCCAGCGCTTCAACCAGCGGAGTGAAATCGGTCAGGTCAGTAAAGACGAAAGTTAATTCTCTGCGCTCACCGTCCAGGTTCAACGAGTCGGGAGAATCCAGCAATTGCTTTACCAGGTTCGGAGAAAAGTAACGCGCCAGATCTAGCTTCGCTTTTTCCGCGGATTCGCGTAGCTGATGGAGCTCCCGTAGTGACTGTAGATCCAATATCGTCTTGTTAATCGTGAGCTCCAAATCTGCAAAATCGATGGGTTTGGTTACAAAATCGAAGGCACCGAGATTCATCGCGGTGCGGATGTTTCTCATATCGCCATAGGCAGACACGATCACGGTTTTTAGTCGATTATCCAGCTCTTTAAGGTGCCGCAGCAGGGTCAGGCCATCCATGATCGGCATGTTGATGTCGCTCAGGATAATGTCGACATCATCATTTTTTTCGAGCAGGGACAGGGCGTCTTCACCGTTGCTCGCAAACAGGAAATCCATTTCACCTTGTCTGATCTCGCGCCTGAATTTTTGCATGACCAGAGTTTCAAGATCAGGTTCATCGTCCACGACAAGAATTCTGGACAGCATCAGGATTACCTCTCAGCCTCGAGGGCATGTGCCAGGTCATGCTTTAAAACCGCGAAATCCACGGGTTTGGTCAGGAAACATTCCGCACCGAGTTCACGCGATCTGGCTTCCGTCGATGAGTCGCCATAGGCAGTGATCATGAACACGGTGACCTCGGGCCAGGTCTTGCGTATCTCGGCCAGGAGTTCGATCCCTGACATACCCGGCATGTTGATGTCGGAGAGCACCCTACCCACCTTGGGCGGTGTCTCCCCCCTCAAAATTTCCAATGCTGCCTCACCAGATAGCGCGAAATCGAAAGCATAGGTCTCATCACGAATCTCACGGCGAAAGTTCTGGCGAAACAGTTCCTGTGCGTCAGGCTCGTCATCGACCATCAGAATATGTGTCGTCATCGAGTATTTTCTCCATCGTTCGCCAGCACCCGGGGCAGCGTCACCCGGAAAGCAGTATATTCGCCCGGTTGGCTATCCACGGTCAATTCGCCGCCGTGCTGTTTGACGATAATATCGAAGCTCAGCGACAGGCCCAGGCCGGTACCCTCGCCAGCGGGCTTGGTGGTGAAAAAGGGCAGGAAGATCTTTTCACGTACCTCCGGGGTAATTCCGAGGCCGTTGTCGCATATCTCGATTTCGACTTTGTCGCCACTGGCACGACTGGTGACTGAGATTTTCGGCGAAAAATCTTCCCCGGCTTCCATACTGCGTTTACTGGCGGCATACATACCGTTCGAGATCAGGTTCAGGAAGACCCGCATCAGTTCTTGCGGGAAGCACTCGACCTCGCCCACGTCGGGCCCCAGCGACTTGACCATCTCGATGTTGAAACCCGGATGCTCGGCACGCGCACCATGATAGGCCAGGTTCAGCGCCTCCGCGACAATATCATTGATGTTTGCGGTCCGACTCTCACTCGGCCCCTCGCGCGAGTGCAGCAGCATATTCTTGACGATTGAGTCTGCGCGCTTGCCGTGCTCGTTTATCTTGCCCAGGTTGGAGTGGACAGTCTTCAACAGGTCCTCGGCGTTGGCGCGAGATGTCTTGTCCAGTGTCGCGAGCGGCGCTTGCAGGATTTCGACCAGCTCATCCAGCAGCTCGTCTGACAGGTTGGCGAAGTTATTAACGAAGTTCAGCGGGTTTTTGATCTCATGTGCAATACCAGCGGTGAGTTGGCCGAGACTGGCCATCTTCTCTGCCTGTATCAACCGCTGCTTCTGTAGTTCAGATTCGGCTTCCAGACGGCCGCGCTCTAGCGCATTTTCCCGGAAGCGGCGCAGTGTTTCTGCCATAGCGCCGAATTCGTGTCCTTTTTCCGCTGGAATTTCGACATCGTACTGGCCCTGCATAAGGCTGGTGATTGCGTCGTTGAGCCGTTGCAACGGCTGCACGATCGATCGGAGCACGATAACGGTGAGTCCTAAGCCGAGCAAAGATAACGCGATAACAAAGTAGAATGCGTTCCTGGCAGCAGCATCGGCGCGTTCAACCACAAGTTGCCGCTCATTGATTGCGACTAGAGTCACTCTTTGCACGAGTGCATTTAGCGCCTCGTCGACCCTGGCGCTATTGGAGCGAGCATTTCCCAGCAGGGTGTTACCGATTATGCGATTGCCATCGGTATAAGCATCAGCCGCGTCCATTGCCTTGGTAAAATAAGCCTCGATCTCAGCGTGGATTGCGGCAACGGTGTCAGCATCGTAGCTCACAAGTTTGCTTAGATGTACCTCCAGCTTTTTGCGCGCCGCCACCGCGTTACGCTCTGAAATTACCAACTGGCTTACCGACAGATCGGTAAGCCAGTAACGTAGTTCACCGAAGGTCACATGGGCCTCTCCGGCGGCTCCGACCACGTTGAAAAGCTCCTGCAACTTGGTGGTCCGGTCGGCCGTCTGATGCAGTGCTGATGACATGAACAACGTGGACCCGATCAGACTGAACAAACCCGCTGCGGTAAGAACGACCAGGCGAGCCCATAGTGGCAGGGAGCTGAGCTGTCCCCACCCGGTCGACGGCCCGGTCCGAGTTTGTGTTTCGGTCAGGCTCGTCTCGGTTACGCTCATTTAAAAATTACGATACTGATCGCGCCGGCAAGATCCCCGACTTTTCCACCTTCCTTTGGATAGTTGGTGATGTCCATTTCTCCGCCGGGTTCGCCGTGACAGGCAAGGCAGGATTCACGATAGTACTCGGGCAGCAGCATTCGAAACGCGGGCCGGCCTTCGAACTCGACATCTTCGGTGAAGGGCTCGCCCTTAGGCCAATCAGAGGATAGCAGCCTGGACTCGAGGATGTTTTTCTCCCACGGATCGGGACGCGCCTTGCGATTGCGCACCAGGTCGGGGGGTGCTGTTACCCTAATACGGGCTTCCTGGCCAGCGATTACGCCGAATTCCTCGTTCGCAAGACGTGCAAATATGGCCGGGATGAAACCCTTGAAACCGACACCGGGTTGATTGATTTCGTCCTGGTGTCCATCGACGACCTTGCGCATAGCCTGTTTTTGCGCTTCGAGTAACCTTCTGTCGCGAGCAGAAAGATCATCGCCAAGCAACGGGCTACCAACGCGCTTTACATAATTGGTTTCGGCCTCACTAAGGAGTTTTTCGCCGGTGAATGACTTGTCACCGACATCAGGATTATTAATTAGAGGCTGACTAGCCGATACAACGCCTCTGCTGGCGCGCAGCATGTTCGCCAGTTTGGTTCCAATCGTAATCTCTGCATCTTCGGCATCCGCCGTCTGGGCTATAACAGAGCCGAGTCCCAGGGCAGCCGTAATAATGAGCATCCCCAGGGTATTGACACAATATGAAGTTAAAATCTTGTCGCGGATAAAACTTAAGATATAGTGAATTCGATTCTGCATGGCGTTGCTCCTCGGGCATAATTTATTTTTTTATCAGTATGACGTCGATCAGGTATTACCGCAACGGCGCGTGGTATTGGTGAACACGGAAATAATAGCCGGGGGTAGGGCAGGTCCCACGAGCCTCTTTACCAGCGGCCGATAATGATACCGAACGATTCATCGCGCCCGGTATAAAAACAGGCGCGAGACGGACCGCAGATCGGTGCCTGACAATAAGCATTGTCAAAACGCACCCCGCGCGCGGCCAGCGAATCGATATTCGGGGTATGAAGTTTCAGGTGGCCATAGCAGGATAGGTAGTCCCAGCGCAGCTGGTCGCATATGATGAAAAGAATGTTTCTAGGCTTAGGAATCCCTTTTGGCCCTATGCTGGCAGAAGGTTGTCAGTCCTTGTAGAGCCGCGGGTTAAATACGTCGCGCAGGTTTTGCCGTTCGACCGCGGAAATCTAGTCGATAACGAGATCACCCAGGTAGGGGAGATTGAGCGCATTGACAATCGGCTCGATTTTGACGCCCTTGCGTGCCGCCCAGGCCAGGTTTTGCCAGTGCAACGGGATAAATCCAGCGTCCTGGTAAATCCTGGTTTCGATATCCTGCAGTATTTTGGCACGTTTACCGGGATCGGTTTCAGTGTTAGCCATCAAGGTATTCTTGTCGACGAAATCATTACTGTAATTACCCGAGTTATAGGTACCCATGCCGGTATTCTGGTCCGGGGTCATTGCCAGGAATTCGTATAAGTTGGCACTGTCTTCGGTATCCGAATGCCAGCCAATCATCATGATATCCGCGGCTCGATCGTCGAATGCAGGCCAGTATTCAGCCCTGGGCACGGTTTGCAAATCAACCTTGATGTTGATTTTTGACAACATTGCGACAACCGCCCCGGCAATTTTGTCGTCGTTAATATAACGGTTATTCGGCACCATCATGGTGACGCTGAAGCCGTTCTGGTAACCCGCATCTTTCATCAACTGCCTGGCGAGCTTCAGGTCGAAGCGCGGCTTGAGCCTGGGGTTGTGACCAAGATAGCCCGCCGGACTCAACTGGCTAGCCGTGGTCGCGAAACCTTCCATTATTTTCTCAACGATGGCTTCGTTGTTGACCGCGTGCACGATAGCCATCCGCACGCGTTGGTCGCGAAACTCTTGGCGGCGTTGCTGGTTTATCTGAAACATAATAATGCGCGTGCCCGGTATCGTGACCAGTTCCAGGTTGCTGGCGGAACGAATCTGGTCGAAGTCGCTTGGCGCAACCGGCGCGATGAAATCTACTTTACCGGAGAGCAGCGCCGCAGCCCGGGTTTGCTCATCCTTGATCGACGTGAGGACTATGCGGTCGACGTTGCCGGGGGAGCCCTTGTCCCAGTAATCCGCGAAACGTTCAAACACGATTTTTACGCCCGGTTCGCGCGCAATGACTTTGAAAGGACCGGTGCCGGACAGGTTGGTCGAGGCGAACGAAGCGCCGTTTTTAACGATTGCGCCTTTATCGTTGTTGCTGGCATCGGTGCCGGAATAGAACTTGCGGTCCATCGGGAAGATATAAGTGGCGGTATGCAGCACCAGCGGGTAAGGATCACTGGTGACGAGGTCGATGGTGTAGTCGTCGATGACGTTGAGCTCGGTGAAGTTGGCGAAGATGCCTTTAAAATCAGAACTGACCTTGAGTCGGTCGAAAGTCCACTTGAAGTCTGCCGCAGTCATCGGGTTGCCGCTGTGAAACTTGACTCCTTTACGCAGCTTAAATCGTACCTTGGTCGGGTTAAGGCGCTCGTAGCCGGTTGCCAGCCGATTTTCGAATGCGAGTTCCCTGGTCCAGCGGATCAACGGATCAAAGGACATGTGCGAGAGCTGTAAAACGTCACCAGACAATTGCTCGTGAATATCCAGTGTTAAAGGAGCGCTGTCATAAGCGAGCCGCAGTTCTTTCGCACCTGACGCAGTAAAGGGCAGCAGGCTCATTGTCACCAGACAGGTCGTTAGTAGAAAACGATTTTTCATATCTGTTTATCACTTGGCATTGGGAGTGTCTGCTATTGATATAGTATAAAAACCAAAAAAATAATTGTTGGACCGGGTCGCGGCCTCGTTCTCATAAATGAGATCGAATCACGGCATCAGGGCGAGTAATTTGACGCTGGATTCAATCTGCGGGTTGCCGAAGACATCCTCGCAATGCGTGGTCTCAAGTATGCGCCCACGCCGCATGATTGCAACCCGATCAGGGATTTGCCGGATAACCGGCAGATCGTAACTGATAAACAGCATGCCCAGTTCTTGATACCTGACAGCGGCATTATCCAGTTTTGCTTGCTTGAAGCTGGGTTGGCGGAACGAGTTGCTAGCGCTGCTGCTAAAAAATTGCCACTTCTTCGAGTAGCCAATCGACTTTTTCGTTACTTTCACTGATCAAGCGTTTTCGGGTCTGGTAGTTAAGTTGCGGGGCAGACAAGAGTAATTGCTGATAAGCGTCAGCCTCGATGGTGATCATTCCACAATCCGTTGTCGCGATCATTTCGACGGCGCGACTATTCGTATACGGCCGCCAACCGAGCTCTTCGCCGATGACGATTTTTTCTTCGCTGTTATCGTCGGTGACTATCGAGCCGAAACCCTCGACGAAGATATACAGGTGTGCATCGTCCAGCCACCTGGTTTTGCCGCCTTCAACCACCTGCCATTCGGCGATGCGTGAAATTTTGTCGGTAACGGTCGAAGATAAATCGGCGAACTGGGGCAACAGTTTAATTACGGGGCGCAGCAGCCAGCGATTTTCGAGTATTGCCTGCAAGCCGCTGTGGCGAATGAAGCTACGAAAGGTTTCTTCAGCGAAAACACAAACGGTTACCGGCGTCCTGGCGACGACGCTGGCATTGCGTATGCCGGTGCCGGTAAGTATCGCCATTTCACCGATAATGTCCCCGGCCTGCAGCATGGCGACCACTTCGCGTTTACCATCCACGACGCGCACGACTTCACAATAGCCGGTCAGAATCAGGTATACCGAACCATGGCTTGCAGATTCCTGTACGATAATCACGTCTTCGGTGTTGTAGCGATACATCTCTTGCTCGGCGAGCAGGTTGCGCATCCAGCGGTTGGGAAAAGGTTGTCCTAGCCACAGGGTTAAGTAGTGATTGATTTGCGAGGCATAGATCATGCTGTCACCTTCGATCAGGGTGTAGCGTTTACCCGAACTCGCGAGAGAAAAAGTTGTTTGCAATGATTCCGGAACCTTTTCGACATGAACGAAGACTACGCGCTCGGCCTCTGATTGCAGCGCGTCGGTAGGATCGCCATGAATTTCGCCGGCACCACCGTCGGCGATCAGCAAGTGAAAATCCTGCTTGTATAGTCGTTCCAGGTTGGCGATCGTCTCTGCTCGCACAATACCGGATTTTCCCATTTCGCGAACCGCAGTCATATTCTGGTTGTCTCCGACGATACAAACGTCGCGGAATTGACCCTTGTGTGTGGTCGAGAAGGTTGCGCCAATGGTTGGTATGCTGTGTACCGTGTTATGGACCTCGATTTTGAGCCCGTAGTAGTTGATGGTGTCACCTGGCTTAACCTTGATTAATTCGAAGTGCTCCTTGATCGTCTCGAGCTTCCAACCGAGACCACAACTTAGCTTCTCCATTGCCATGTTGTATATTTCTACCGTAGTGATTAGTTCGACGCGATGCGGCATTTCCATGAGCGGGAACATCGAACAGTGGTCATCGTGCAGATGGGTTAAAAATACTGCGGATACCTGGTTTTTAGAAATCCCGCGCGCGAACAGATGCTGATCGAGAAACGGGATCGAATCGATCAGCAGGTAGTCACCGTTGTAACAAAGCGCGAGACCACTGCAGGGTTCCTCGGTTGAAAATCCTGATGCGCCCCCCAGCACCTCGATCCCAAATTTGGTAAGGCCGCCGGGTACGTAATCTATCGGTACTGGGTAAGGCGGGACAACTTCGACTTCATCGTTCAAGTCAACGTAAACGTCGCCGCCCTGACTGGATACCAGGTAGCTATCGACACCTTTGCGCTCGATCGCAAAATCACCGGCGACTGCAACCTGGTTTTCAAATGGTACCAGGTTGAAGAAATCCTCTATCGGTATTACCTTGCCGGAGTCGTTCTTGATAGCAAGTGCTTCTGATACGCCCAGCCATTCGTTTTTAAGCGCTTCGTCGGTGTTCCACAGATCCAGCTCCTCGCGGTTCGGGCCTAGCAACGTGAAGCGCAACAAGCGCAGTGCATGGCTGATTGATTCGGCATCGCCGACCAGGTTGATCTTGCGCTTTTCAGCAAGACCTTTGGATATGAACAGGAAGAAGTAAAGAGGAAATTCAAGATTATTCAGCAGCGAGCCGTTCTTCTCGCGAATGTCGGTCAGCACCAGGGTATCGAACCCGGTAATTCCCTCACGCAGCAGGCCTTTTAATACTTCGGGGGGCTGTCCAAAGAGAATAACTTCAGAGTCATTGGTGACGATCCGGCTACCGGTCGCAGGGATTAGTAGTTTTGGTTCAGCCATTTTCCTGATAATTATTGCTGACCATTAAAGTGTACATTGCTGCGCTGAACGGCGAAAGGCGAATTAATGTTAGATAATTGTTATTAACAAAACTTGTAAACCCAGGGTTTGAAACTAGGGCTGTAATCGGTACTGGTACAGATTTTCATAGTATGGGCGGGCTTGCAGCGCTATTTCTCGATCCTTGTCTGAAAGAGCGTAGTGTTTTTTGCGGAAGGCAGTGAACCCGGTCGAATTCCAGACCGAATCATACCAGTACTTCGCCCAGATTCCGTCGCTGGTGCGAGTGCCTTTTGGCCAGCTCAGCATTTCGGGAACGAACTCGATATCAAGTTTTGTGCAAATCGCTTGCAACATGCTCTTCGGGTCGAGCAGAAATTCGCGGCTATCGATGACCATCGGAACTTCGCCGGTCATGTTACGCACCTGGTCAAACAACTCAGATTGCTGGATGAAGCCGATATCATCCAGTGTCGCGTCACTGCGTACCGCGGCATAAGAAGCAATCACAGCTTCGGGCTCGCGAATCAGGAAGCAATTAACCAACGCCGACAGCCATGAGCGTTCGATCTCGGGCAACAGGTGCAGAGTCATATGTTTCTGATAAAAGATTTGCTTGCCACCTGGAATTTCGCCGGTGCAGCGGGCAATTATCTCGTGCACATCGGTACCCTGCTCGGCAATCACTTCGGCCGCTCCCGGATGTGGAATTCCGGTCGCATGGAGGTAATAGCCATAAAGGGGTTCATCCCATACAACGCAATCATTCCGATTTTCCCAGGCGCGCATCAACGCAGTCGAGATATTGCGCGGACCCGACCACATTGCGATGCGTAGTGGATCTATGCGCATTCCCGGGCGAGCATTGCAAGGTAAAGTTGCTGCAATTTTTCGACCATCGGGCCGCGCTCGCCGTCACCGATAACGCGGCCGTCGATTTCACGCACCGGTGCGAGTCCGGCAAAGGTGCCGGTTACAAAGGCTTCGTCAGCACTGTAAACATCGGTAAGGCTGAAATTCTTTTGTCGGATTGGGATTTGGTTTTGCTCGCATAATTCGATTACGTTGCCGCGGGTTATGCCGCCCAGGCAATAATCGCCACTTGAAGTCCAGACTTCACCCTTTCGAGCGATAAAGAAATGGGTCGAGTTACAGGTCGCGACAAAGCCGTGGGGATCAAGCATCAAAGCCTCGTCGGCTCCGGCCTTGGCGGCCTGGATGCAGGCGGTGATGCAGTTCAGCTTGGAGTGGCTGTTGAGTTTTGGATCTTGCACATCAGGATAACCACGGCGCACGTGGACCGTAAACAGCCTGATGCCCTTAACAGCGGTTTCCGGAAGCGCCTGCTTGTACTCCGGGACAATCACGATGGTCGGTGGAGTAATGGTAATGCGAGGGTCCTGGTATGGCGTCGCCTTGATTCCACGTGACACCATGAGCCTGATATGAACGCCATCGCGCATGTTGTTTTTTTCAAGGAGCCGATACAGGCGCTCTCCCAGATCCCTGGCAGATACTTCCATTTCCATATCGAGCGCTTTCGCGCCCGCATACAGACGTTCGAGGTGCTGGTCGAGAAACGCGATCTTGCCCTGGTGCACGCGCAATCCTTCCCAGACACCGTCGCCGAGTACGAAGCCGCTATCGAATACCGATACTTTGGCCTGGTCGCGGTCGAAAAACTCACCGTTGATATCGATAATGATATCCGCATTGCGTGGGTCATCCTGGTATTCATGGGTGCCTTTGGTTTGATTATTCATCGGTGCTTCCTAGTTCGAATTCCTCGCCCAGACTGGTGATGCTCAGGTAACCAATACCGTTGCGTTCACTCTCGTGTGCGAAATTGAGTAAATCGTAAAACGCGCTGCGGCTGATCAATGCGTCCAGGCCATCGCGCAAGTGTACATAAGGTCGGGGTTCGTTGGTGTCCGCATCGATATCGACCCGGATGGCATGTTCATGATTGACGACGATTTGCTCACCAATATTGGTGGTGAATACAATCGCCTGTTGATCGTTATTCTCGATACGCTCGACCAGGGTCGCGACAAACGGTGCATCTTCCACCTGGATGAGCAGTTTTTCGGACGGGGTAACCAGGAAATACCCGTCATCTTCACGGCGTAAAATGCCGGCAAACAGTTTCACCATCGAGTCGCGCTGAAATCGACGCCCCTGGTGAAACCAGCTACCGTCGGCAGCGATACGGATATCAATATCACCCTGGTGGTGAGGATTCCAGTTACGCTTGACTGCATGGGTTGCTGCGCTTGATTCGATGTCGGCAAGGATTTGATCGAGTTCGGACATGGGTGACTGTTTTATTGACCAGCCACGATGTTATCCCCGGTGCAGTCTAATGTCATCCCGCGACTCGACTCGATGTGCTGGATCCGCAGGGTCCAGAACCTGATACCGACCTTGAATTTTCTACGACCAGGCTTGCGAGCTACCTAAAGTGAATTAGTTAATCTATACTTTTGTCAGTTGCACCATCAACGGGGAATCAGTCGATCATGAAACGCAGAGGATTCGTCAAACTGTGTGCGTCTGCACTCGCCAGCATTACCGCTAGCCCTGAGCTGCTGGCCAGGGAAAATCAGGTTTATCAACGGTACGGACGGGTTGCCTTAATCGATCCCGATAACGGTAAACCGGTGAGAGGTGCGTCGCTGGACGTGGGTGAAGCCTACCTGTTCCACTACCCGTATGTTTCCACCCCGTGTTTTCTAATCGACCTTGGCAAATCGGTGACATCCGGAAACAATCTCAAGACCCGCGACGGCGAACGCTATCGCTGGAAGGGCGGGTCGGGGGAAAAGGACTCGGTGGTCGCGTTCTCCGCCATTTGTGCGCATAAAATGAGCCATCCGGCGCCGTCGGTGAGTTTTATTAATTATCGGCACGAAGAGGTGAAATTTCGCAACAGTTACGATGAAATCGAACAGCGCGCCGGTGTTATTTATTGCTGTTCGGAAAACAGCGTCTATGATCCAGCGCTTGGCGGTCGGGTACTGGGTGGTCCTGCGCCGCAACCGCTTGCTTCAATCGAACTTGAATACGATCAAAATGAAGACACTTTTTACGCCACCGCCACGATTGGGGGTGAGATGTTCGATCGATATTTCAAAAACTTTCATGATCGATTGGTACTGCAGCACGGTCGCACCGATATCGATCGTGCAATGTCCGGCAGCGCCGACCTGGTGAGGCTAAGAGATTACACCGATAACCAGGTAGGCTGTCAGGCCTGAGCAAAGACTTAAGGTTATTGCGACCTCACGCACATGCAGGTGCGCAGGCTTTAAAGCGATGCCGGATGCCCGGTTTGGGCTGAAATTCTTCATACAATCATGTGCTAACATTGAGCCCATTGATTTCGGCTGGATCACTGATGTCAGCTCAACGATTGTCAGGTAAGCTCGCAGTTATCCTGCACGCGGATGTCGTGGGATCAACAGCGCTGGTACAACAAGATGAGCAATTAGCTCACCTGCGCATCCAGGAATCGTTTCAGCGTTTCGGGAAAACGATTTCCCGATATCATGGCCTGGTACGCGAGCTTCGCGGCGATGCGCTTCTAGCAGAGTTCGAGCGAGCCTCAGATGCCATTTCTGCGGCGCTGTCTTTTCAATCCGACCAGGTTAATTACAACGCGCAACTCGATGACGATATCCGGCCGCTGGTGCGGATCGGGATTGCAATGGGTGAAGTTGTTATTGCCGACGATACGATCACGGGTGCCGGCGTGGTGCTGGCGCAGCGCCTCGAGCAATTGGCGGATCCCGGCGGTTTATGCATAACGCCGGCAATTCGTGAAGCAATGCCGCAGCGACTGCCATTCGAGCTAGAGAATATTGGTGACCAGGAATTAAAGGGATTCGATGAGCCAATTGGCGTTTATCGGGTTGCACTAACGCCCGGGGCAGTGGTCCCGCCTCCAGAACCAGGTGGGAGTAGTAGCCCGGACGAGAGTTCGAGGAGGCTCAAGATCGTGATAGCCACGGTTGCACTGGCTATTATCGCGGTAGTTACTTATGGCTTGGCCACCTGGCACCCAAAAGAGCTGGTCAGCCCTGGAGCTGTTGTACAGATACCATCAGAAAAACCCTCGATAGCGGTGTTACCATTTGACAACATGAGCGGCGACCCGACGCAGGACTATTTTGCTGACGGTATCACCGAGGACCTGACCACCGATCTGTCCCGAATTTCCGGACTGTTCGTGGTCGCACGTAACTCGAGTTTTTCCTACAAGGGCCGATCGGTCGACGTGCGCACGGTTTCGCAGGAGCTCGGGGTGCGCTATGTCCTGGAAGGCAGCGTGCGTCGAAGCGGTGACCAGATCCGAATTAACGCCCAGCTGGTGGATGGCAGTAACGGTGGCCATTTATGGGCCGAGCGCTTCGACGGCGCCATGGCTGACGTATTCGCGTTGCAGGACCATGTGAATCGTAAGATCGTCGCTGCACTCGAGGTCAGCTTGACTGCCGCGGATGAAAAGAGGTTTAACCGGGTAGAGACAACTAATCCTGACGCCTACGACCTGCTGTTGCGCGGTATCGAGGAGTATAACCGCTTAAGCCCTGAGTCTGTTGTGCTGTCACGTGATTTGTTCGAACGGGCTGCCGCGCTCGACCCAGGATATGCCAGGGCTTACGCGAATATCGCCCTGGCGCACGCGACCGAGGTTAACTTTCAATGGACTCGGAGTCGGGAAGAATCGATTCGTTTGGGCCTGGAATTCGCCGACCGGGCTTTGGCGCTGGATGACAGTATTCCCCAGATTTACCAGACCCGCAGTCTCCTGTACCTGTCGCAACGCCAACACCAGGCAGCGCTTGAGGCGGCGCAGCGAACCATCGAGGTCCACCCGAATTATGCTGATGGTTACGCGACGCTGGCATTTATTTCGAGCTACTCGGGCACCTTCGAAAAAGGGCTGGAAGCGCTGGACCAGGCGATGCGGATAAATCCGTGGGGCACCGGTGTTTATCTTAGCGTTAAAGGGCGCATTTTTTTTAATATGGAAAGATACGACGAAGCCTTACCGATACTCGAGGAAAGCGTCTCTCGCAATCCAGCTATTGATCGCATGCATTTGACCCTTGCGGCAATCTACGCCCAGCTAGGACGAATCGAGGATGCCGAATGGTCGGTGGAAGAGGCGCTCGCAATCAATCCGGATATCACGCTGACAAAGGAGCGTCGTGAGAGTATTTATCAGAGCGAAAGCGACCTTGAGCATTTCCTGGGTGCATTGCGAAAGGCAGGGGTTCCCGAATAAAAAAACCGTCATCCCCGCGCCAATCCCACGTAAGCGGGGATCTTTAAAAGGTTTGCGTCATTCCCGCGCAAGCGGGAATCTTGTAGGTGGGTCATCATTGCAAGTTCCCCGCTTGCGCGGGGATGACGAATTTTTTGGCGCGAGGGTGACTGGGTATTCGTCGTGGGGACGATGGATTAACCTCCAGTTACCGGGGGAAAGAAGGCGATCTCGTCGGTGTTGCTGATTTCTGCAGTCGGTTCGCTCATTTCCTGGTTGATTGCCACCAGTAATCGAGTTTCACCGTTGAACTCGCTATCAAAAGGCTCGCCGCGTGCCCTCAATAACGCAACCAGGTCAGTAACTGTTTTGCAATTCGCTGATAAATCTAATTCCTCTGATTTCATGTCCAGCGATTCGGCCAGTCGCGCAAAATAGAGAATATCAGCCATGGCTTTTACAGGGACCAGTCGAAGAACTGGATATCGACTTCGTCACCGGGTTCGACGCCGGCATTTTCGTCGGACAGTACGATAAAGCAATTGGCGCGGCTCATCGAGGTCAGGATTCCGGATCCCTGTTTGCCGGTTTTGCCGACCTGCCATTTGTTATTGTCGTCCAGGGTTGCGATGCCGCGTTGGAACTCATAACGCCCCGGTTTCTTGCGCATCTGGTCGAGTGCCCGTGCGGGAAACAGCGCGGGTCCTCGATGGTTGGCTCCGGCGAGGGCATGGATAGCAGGCACCACCAACTGACTGAAAGTCACCATGACTGCAACCGGGTTACCGGGCAGGCCCATGAAGATGCTCGCGTCGATCTGGCCAAAGGTCATCGGACGCCCCGGTTTGAGCGCAATTTTCCAGAACTCGGTGGTGCCGAGATCTGCCAGCGCCGGTTTGATATAGTCGGCTTCTCCGACCGAGACGCCACCGGTACTGATGATTAAATCGGCCTGCAAAGATGCCTTTTCGAGCACATCGCGCATCACCTTGGGATCATCTTTGACTACGCCCAGATCGATGATGTCGACCGTCATGCTCGACAACATGCCGTGCAGGCTATAGCGATTACTGTCGTAAATCTTGCCCGGTTCGAGCGGGTCGCCAATTGATACCAGTTCATCACCAGTGGAGAAGAATGCGACCACGGGTTTGCGTTTTACCTGGAGTTGGCCGATACCTAGCGATGCCAGCACACCGAGATCGGCCGGGCTGAGCCTGACGCCGGCTTCTATTACAATTTCGCCCTTGGTTACATCCTCGCCCGCCTGGCGAATGTTTTCGCCGACTCTATGATCGGAATCAACTCGAATCTTACCAGCATCGGTAACTTCTACCTGCTCCTGCATGATCACCGCATCGGTGCCGTCTGGAACCACTGCCCCAGTCATGATGCGAACGCATTGTCCCGGACCGCAGGCTCCGTTAAAAGGGGTGCCAGCGTAAGCTGTGCCGATTTCATCAAGTTCGGTAATCTCACCTTGTGCCAGACTGTCAATCGCGAGTGCAAACCCATCCATGGCGGAATTAGGGAGTGGCGGGACGTTGTGTGGCGACTTGACCGCTTCATTGTTGACCCGATCCAGGCATTCGCGAATCGGCAGGCGCTCGCAGGCGTGGACCGGGAGAACCCGTTCCTCGATCTTGTGCAGCGCTTCGGTCAGGCTGATCGAATCGGGATCGAAAGGATCAGCGCAGCTTGGTTTGGAAGAAATTTTGCTACTCATATAACGGAGTTTAGACCCTCAGGAATGTAATTGGGGCATAGACGAAGCAAAATTGGTAGAGGAAACGCAATTTTTTTGTGACTAAAGCCGATCTCGGCGCGAAAGCTGATGAAATTTGATGCTTAGGGCTGTAAAAGCGTCGGCAAGAGTGGTATTTTTACGTATTGGACTTAGACATTCCAGCTGGATAAAAGAGCCGCGGTCCAGCAGGAACGATAATAACGATACAATCGGAGGAAGTAATGCAGAAATCCCTACATATCGACCCGGGAAAGTGTACCGGCTGTCTCCAATGCGAAATGGCGTGTTCGTACGATAATACCGGAGCCTTTAACCCCTCCCGATCGTATATCAAGGTCTTTACTTTTCACGATGAAGGTCGATTCGCGCCCTATACCTGCACCCAGTGCGACGAAGCCTGGTGCATGCGCGCCTGCCCAGTGGACGCGATCAGTATCGACATGTCGACTGGCGCAAAGGTGGTTTCCGATGATAAATGTGTCGGCTGCAAGGTCTGCACCATCGCCTGCCCGTTTGGCACCATCAATTATGTGCAATCTACCGGAAAAGTCGCTAAATGCGACCTGTGTGGCGGCGACCCGGAATGCGCCAAAGCCTGTCCCACCGCTGCGATCACCTATATCGACGCGGACTGGACCGGCTACGATCGTATGCTGGCCTCGGCCGCCAAGAGCCTGCCGTCCGCCGAAGCGACCGCTTAAACCTATGGGGGTAATGAATCATGTCCTGGACAAGAAAAATTCTGAGGGTAGATCTCTCTAAAGGTACCTGTACACCCGAACCGCTCAATATGGATTGGGCGAAACAATACTTGGGCCAACGCGGGCTGTCATCGAAATACCTGGTCGAAGAAATCGATCCGAAATGCGACGCGCTCGGGCCTGATAATAAACTCATCATGGCGACCGGGCCTTTGACCGGCACCATGGCCTCGACCGCCGGACGCTATTCCGTTACGACCAAGAGTCCGTTAACCGGTGCGATCGCCAGTTCCAACTCGGGCGGATTTCTCGGCGCGGAATTGAAATTTGCCGGCTGGGATATGATCATCTTTGAAGGCAAATCCAAGCAGCCGGTTTATCTGCTGATCCAGGATGACAAGGTCGAATTGCGGCCGGCGGAGCATATCTGGGGAAAATCCGCGTGGGAAACCGACGATATCCTGCACCAGGCTCACCAGGATCCACAGTTGCGGGTCGCCTGTATCGGGCGCACCGCTGAAAATGGTTGTCTTTTTGCAGCGGTCATGAACGACAAGCACCGCGCCGCCGGGCGTTCCGGAGTTGGCACCGTAATGGCATCGAAGAATCTCAAGGCGGTAGCGGTTCGAGGCACCCAGGGGGTAGGCAATCTGGAAGATGCCAAAGCTTTTATCGAAGCGGTCGATGCGGGTAAAGCTGTATTGGCTGAAAATGCGGTTACCGGGCAGGGTTTACCGACCTATGGCACCCAGGTGCTGATGAACGTGATTAACGGGGTTGGTGCGTTGCCGGCACGTAATATGCGTGATGTCGGATTCGAGGGTGCTGAAAATATTTCCGGTGAAGCGATGGCCGAGCCGCGCGCCTCCGATGGCAAACCCAACCTGACCACCAATGCCGGGTGTTTTAGTTGCACCATCGCCTGCGGACGCATCTCGACCGTGGACAAGACGCATTTTTCGGTCAAGGACAAGCCGCAATATCACGTTGCTTCCGGCGGGCTAGAATACGAAGCAGCCTGGGCGCTGGGAGCGGATACCGGGGTCGACGACCTCGATGCGCTCACTTACGTGAATTTTCTCTGTAACGAAGACGGCTTCGATCCGATCAGTTACGGCGCGACCGTAGCTGCGGCGATGGAAATGTTTGAAGACGGCGTCATTACGACCAAGGAAACCGGTGGGATCGAGCTCAAATTCGGTAGCGCTGAAGCCTTTGTCGCCATAACCGAGTTGCTGGTCACCGGCGAGGGCTTTGCCAAGGATCTCGGGCTGGGCTCAAAGCGGCTTTGCGAAAAGTATGGCCGTCCCGAGTTGTCTATGTCGGTCAAGGGCCAGGAATTCCCGGCTTACGATCCGCGCGGCATCCAGGGTATGGGCCTCACCTATGCGACCTCGAATCGCGGCGCCTGTCATTTGCGAAGCTACACCGTCGCTTCCGAAGTTTTGGGCATTCCGGTGAAAACCGAGATGAATGATACCGATGGCAAGCCGGAACTGGTTAAGGCCTTTCAGGATGCGACCGCGTTGGTCGATTCCGCGGGGCTATGCATTTTCACCACCTTTGCCTGGGGTATGGATAATATCGCACCGCAGATCGATGCCGCCTGCGAAGGCGACTGGAGCGTGGAGAATTGTCTTGAGACCGGCGAGCGCATCTGGAACATGGAGCGCCTGTTCAACGAGGCGGCTGGTTTCACCGCCGATGACGACAAGCTGCCGAAGCGCCTGCTGGAAGAAGTCATTAAGGCTGGCCCGACCGAGGGCCAGGTTAATCGGCTTGGTGAAATGCTACCCAAGTACTACGAAGTCAGGGGCTGGACGCCCGACGGCAAGGTTCCAGAAGAAACTCGGCAACGACTATCCCTGTAGACTGAACAGCCCCTTAAACCAGGTTTGAGGGGTTAATCTTTTTTAGAGATATTCTTATGCAACATTTAATTATTGGTGCTGGCCCCGCCGGCGTCGTCGCCGCTGAAACGCTGCGCAAAATCGATCCTGAAGCTGATATCGCGATAATCGGGGATGAACCCGAACCGCCTTACTCGCGCATGGCAATTCCCTATTACCTGTGCGCTAATATCGATGAATCCGGAAGCTACCTGCGTGAACCCAAAAAACATTTCAAATCACAGAATATCGAAGTGGTGCAGCAGCGCGTCGACAAGGTCGATACCAAAACGAAACAGGTAACCCTGGCCGATGGCAGTACCCGTGCTTACGATAAATTATTGCTTGCCACCGGGTCGCATCCGATTAGCCCTCCAATCCCCGGGCTGGATTTACCGCAGGTGCATTCCTGTTGGACGCTAGTGGATGCTCGCAACATCATCAAGTTGGCGCAATCCGGGTCCAACGTGGTGTTGATCGGCGCCGGTTTTATCGGTTGTATTATTCTCGAAGCGCTGGTTAAACGGGGTGTCAAACTTACCGTGGTCGAAACCGGCAATCGCATGGTGCCGCGCATGCTCGACGACAAAGCCGGGGGCCTGCTCGAGCAATGGTGTAAGAAACAGGGCATCGACGTGCATACCTCATGCAGCGTCGAGTCGATCAGCGAGTCTGCAAATGACCAGGTCGATGTCAGCTTGAGCGATGGCGGCAAATTGAGCGCGGCGCTGGTGATCACCGCGACCGGAGTCAAGGCGAATACGGAGTTGCTGGACGGCACCGATATCGAGACCGAATTCGGCATACTGGTCAACAAACGCATGCAATCCAGTAACGCCGACGTGTATGCTGCAGGCGACGTTGCACAGGGCGTGGATTTTTCTACGGGTAACCAGGAAGTTCAGGCGATCCAGCCGACCGCAACCGATCATGGTCGAATCGCCGCGCTCAATATGGCCGGCCAGGGAGACGAACATCAAGGCACCTTGAATATGAACATACTCGATACCGTTGGCCTGGTTTCCTGTTCCTTTGGTCTGTGGATGGGGGCCGATGGGGGTGATAGCACCGAGTTATATAATCCCGAGGAATTTCAATATATCAATTTGCAATTTGACGGGAACCTGCTGGTCGGTGCGAGCAGTGTCGGCAAAACCCAGCATATCGGGGTGCTACGAGGCTTGATCGAGACCAAAGTCGATCTGGGTAAATGGAAAGCGCGTCTGATGGCGGACCCGACCGTGATCATGGATGCCTATATAGCCTGTACCCAGGAACTCGGTTACTCCTGAGTTTCAATGAACGTCAATATTGAGCTGTATGCGTCGTTGATGAAGTACCTGCCCCCGGGCAAATCACGCTTTCGACGCGAGGTCAGGGTTGACGATGGATTGATGCTCAACCGCCTGATCGCACAATTCCATATATCGCCGGAAGAGGCGCATCTGGTACTCGTCAACGGATTTTTTGTTTACTGCGAAGACCGGGACAACCGGCGCTTAAGCGAAGGCGATGTGGTATCGATCTGGCCACCGGTGGCGGGTGGTTAAGCGCCGGAATGACAGATCAGACCCTGGCCGAATACGAAATGGGTTACCACGATGACGAGTTCGCTACAGTGCTTCGGGGTCCGTTCACAGGGGAAAAATCGGACTATCAATTTACTGAAATCGACCACAACCATTGGCAACTCGAGCAGCCGGGCAAGACATTTGGACTCGAAATAAGCATAGCCGTGCAAGCGCCGCGCAAACTGGGGCTGTTAATTTTGCCGGTGCTGCAGGTTAAATTCACCTTTACCAATACCGAGAAATCGTTGCGGGAGAAATTTTTTCACCGCTTTCATCAGTATTTCCACAAGGGTGGCGGATGAACCAGGACCAAAAAGATCGTTATGCCCGTCATATTCGCTTACCTCAAATCGGCGAACAGGGGCAACAGGCAATCCTTGATGCCAGTGCGTTGATCGTTGGTGTCGGTGGCCTGGGTTCGCCGGCGGCGATGTACCTGGCCGCCGCTGGAATCGGAAAACTCATTTTAAGCGATTACGATATTGTCGAAACCTCCAACCTACAGCGCCAGATTATCCATAACAACTCGTCGGTCGGAGAAAACAAGGTAGATTCAGGACGTCAAACCGTGCAGGCATTGAACCCTGATTGCGAGGTCGATGTGATCGGATATCA
>CAXMNA010000136.1:0-16773 GCA_964194715.1 uncultured Gammaproteobacteria bacterium | reverse complement strand
GAGCGCCATATCAAGGCCTCGACCGGTAACGAAATGTGGCATTCGGACAGCTCGTTTCGTGAAATACCGGCGATGTACTCGATGCTATGTGCCTACGAGGTACCCGACGAGGCCGGCGAAACCGAGTTTGCGAGCGCGCGTGCGGCTTACCAGCGACTGGATCATTCAACCCAACAGCAAATCGAAGATCTGGTTGGTATCCACGATTACATTTTTTCACGCACCAAAGTCGGCGAAGACGCGGTGACCCGGAACCAGCGCACTTACATGCACCCGGTACGTCAACGCCTGGTGCGACAGAATCCGGTAACCGGTGAGCGCAATGTGTTTGTCGGATCCCATGTCAGGGAGATCGAAGGCATGCCGGACGCACAGGCTCGAGCATTGATTGACCGCCTGATCAACGAGGTTACGCGGCCCGAATCCGTGTATCGCCACCGCTGGCGGGTCGGCGATTTCATGATCTGGGACAACCGCTGCATCCTGCATCACGGCTGTGGCTACGATGCTGGGAAATACCGCAGGCTGATGCACCAAACCCGGGTGCGGGGGCGTTGTCCGTCGATTGCCGAAGTTTTGGATGCCGGTTGATGCTGGTGTTTAATCGGATTTATCGGAGCCCGGTACCGCGCGTGGACGACCGTCCACGCCGAGTGCGACAAATCTGAACTTGGCCTCGGTCACCTTGACCGTGTTACGCGAACGATCGCGTTGCACCCAGGCCTCGACCTGAATATCGATTGAAGTATGCCCGACACTCTGAATATCGGTGTATACACAGAGCACATCGCCGATCTTGACCGGGCGGATGAAGTGCATGCTATCGAGCGCAACCGTGACGGTGCGACACTGGGCGCGTTCACTCGCACTTATTCCCGCCGCGATGTCCATCTGCGACAAGACCCAGCCGCCAAAGATATCACCGGCCGGGTTGGAATCGGCCGGCATCGCCATGGTGCGGGTAGTGAGTTCACCGGTTGGTTTTTTGGACATGGTCTGCTCGACGAAAAATGGTTGATGGATGCATTATATAGTCCAGCAATCATAGGAAGCCCGCATTATTCAGTCAAAGTGTTTCCACGACCTGCTTTGTATTTCTTGACGCTGCGTTAAAAAACGATGCTTAGGTGCTACTCGAAAGTTCGCAATTGTTAAGCGAATGCCCGCCGGGAAAGCAGCGCTCAATATTGAATCGTCAGGGGCTGTTAACGACCTAAAAGCACCAGCACCAGCGCTCTCGGTAGAGACTGGAAATTAAAGCGCTTCCTTTTTCAAACCTTAAAGAGCGCTATCAATAAAGACTTATTTGGCCTTCGTTGTTTTTATATTCGGCTAATTCAATTGCAAGATATTTGAGCCCTCCGTGACTGCAGGTGGGCTCACATCTAAATGTGATCCATTCTCCTGAATCCAGTCTCTTGCAAGCTGAAGACTCTCGTCTGTGCCGCTCTTATCCTGACATACCGTCACCGAAACACCACCATCAGCAGTGCGCACAAACGAATATGAAACAAACCCGGTCACTGCACGAATTAGGCCTTCCACTTCTTCTTTTCTATCTTCGATTAAATCGACGAGCCCGGTCGCTCCTGAACCTGAATAGTTTCTAATAACTGTGTGCATAATCATCTCCTTTCGTTTTTCGGCAGACCAGTATACAAAATATTAATTCACATCTCATCAATAGAGTTATTGGGGTCGACGGGGGATATTTGTTCTTTTGATACCAGGATCTGCTATTGGCCGACCTCCGCTGTGCGCCTAGATTTCGAATTCCTGGTCCAGCGGAAATATCGGTCGCAGCACGTTATGATACTCCAAACGATGGTAATTGGGCGTGCAGAGTGCACCGCTATCGCAGACGATTACCTTGCCGGCGACCGGCTCGAAATCGGCGCGAAAGTGCTGCATCGATTTGATTGCGACAACCTGTTTTGATTCCGGAACAATTCCAAAACTTTTAAATTGCTGCAAATCCAGCATTTGCTGAGCGTTCGTTGTAATTAGAATTTCAATACCTTCAATACGAACCACGACGGTCGGACCGAAACTGCATTCCAATCCACCAATCATCTTCCCCCCACCGATATAATGCCCGTCACTTTTAGTTATCAGTTCAACGATTAGATCGAGTGGTCTCCCACCAAAGGTGGGATCGATTTTGCCACCCAGTTTGACCTGGACCTGTTCTCCGATCTCGTGCTGGCACAGCTGCTGCACGATCGCGCCGTCCACCATCGATCCAAAACAGGCGTCGTTTACTCCGGCCTCGAGCAGTGCACGCAGCAGGTTGGTGGAGTCGCCATAGCCACCCCCGCCCGGATTGTCGGCATAATCCGCGATCACAAGCGGTCCTACGGTGGCGTCAAACTGTTTTGCGATTGCTGCCGCCGCGTCGACCTCGAGATAGTCGTTTAACACGTCGTGGCGACGGTTCCAGATATCATCAGCGATGCTTTCCGCAAAGGCCCGGTGAGCATCCATATCGCCTTCAGCGGTAACCAGGACCGTGGGGCCGACCTCGGCGATATCGGCACTGGCAAAACCGCCATTGATACTGACGGCATAAGCATCGGGTCGTAGCTCCCAGGCTCTCGCAGCGGCGATCCACTCGATCATCGGGCCGACATCGGTACGTCCGCCATTGATCTCTTCGAGCATCGGTCGGCTGACGCGGATAGTGCGCGGGTTGATTTCTCCTTCGAGGCTACGCTGCAGGATTTCCCCGGCATGACCTGCGGCATCGCGCATATCGATATGTGGGTATGTTTTATAAGAAACGATGATGTCGGCAAGCTCGCACATCTTTTCGGTGACGTTGGCATGGAGATCCAGGGTGATCGCAATCGGCACGTTTTCTCCAATAACCGCGCGCACTCGCTGCAGCATTTCGCCCTCGCCATCCTCACAGAAGTCGGTAACCATCGCGCCGTGCAGCCCCAGCAATATGCCATCGTATTGATTGGCCTTCGCCGCGACGACGACGGGGTTGACCAGCCAGTCAAAGGCGGCGGTAGTGACCTTGCCAGCGGGGACGGCGTTGGCACTGAGAATATGGTCAAGCTGCCAGCCATATTTCCTGCCGATATCCAGGAACCCGGCAAGTTCGGTGTTTTGCTTGCCGCGCGCTGCAATCGCATCGTCTGCAACCAGGAAATGGCCGTTGCGAAAGGCCTGCTCATCGGTTGGAATACGGCTGAACGTATTGGTCTCGTGCGCGACTTCAGCGGTAAGAATTCTGTAACTCATTGCTCCGTCCTGACGCCAGGCTGGCCTGAAAATTTCCTACTTACTCGTCTTCGGCCAGCATCGATAAATCGTGGGCTGCTTCGCGCAACAATGGCACGTACCGATCGCTGTTATTGAGCGAGATTCGTGACGCCGGAGCCTGGATTGCGAGCGAACTATAAAATCTACCATGCTTGTCCTTGATAGGCACCGCGATGGCGACGACGTCCTCGTACAATTCCTGATTATCGATCGAGACCTGTTGCTGTTCGATATTATCGAGCTCGGCGAGCAGCAAGTCGGGATCGGTAATCGTGTTTTTGGCGTGGGCCTCGAGCTTTAGCTTATTGATTACCGCCTTGCGCCGGGATTTAGGCAAGGTACTCAGGTAAAGTTTACCGCTGGCAGTACAGTAAAGGGGAACCCGCATCCCGATCGAAAACTGCAGCCGTAACGGTGCCTTGGTTTCAACGCGATCGGAATAGGCCATGTATAGACCATCCGGGTAGGCAATGTTGCAGGTTTCGCCGACCTTTTCAGACAATGCGGTCAAAATTGCATGGCGTGTGGCACTGAAGCGAGAGTTGGCGAGGACACCCACTGCGACATCGTACAAGCGGTTGCCGGGCTGATAGCTTTTGCCATTAATTCTTTTTAGCAGGTAACCACGCGCTTCGAGTTCGGCGCAGAGTCGGTGTGCGGTGGCCTTGGGCAAGCCCAGAACTTCATTGATTTCGGTCGCGCTAAGCGGTTTTGGCGATGTTGCCACGGTATCCAGGATATCGAGCACGCGCTCAATGGTTGAACCTCGTTCGCGTTTCATATCAGGAAATCTAGCTGGTTTTGAATGTTCGAGTACAAAGTCTGTGGATGCCTTTTCGAGTCTTGATATTAAATTTTATCGCAAAAATTGCATGAAAACGAGAAAAATAATTCCGTTTTAGCCAATTCTCGTGTAATTTTGCTGTAATTCATGCTGAAAAGAAATTCCGTGGATAGCTTTGATTACATCATTGTCGGCGCCGGATCGGCCGGTTGTGTGCTCGCACATCGCTTGTCAGCTGATCCTGCCAACAAGGTTCTATTGCTCGAGGCTGGTGGCAAGGATTTTAATCCGTGGCTGCATATACCGGTCGGCTATTTCAAGACCATGCACAATCCCGCGTTCGACTGGTGTTACCTGACCGAACCCGATCCCGGCATCGCGGACCGTTGTTTGCAATGGCCGCGCGGTAAGATACTGGGTGGTTCAAGTGCGCTCAACGGCCTGCTCTACGTGCGCGGACAACCGCAAGATTACGATCGCTGGACCGAGCTTGGTAATCCGGGGTGGAGTTATGATGAGGTGCTGCCTTATTTTAAAAAATCGGAAGATAATTCACGCGGCGCGGACGAGTATCATGGTGTGGGTGGACCGCAAAAAGTCTCCGACCTGCGCCTGCGCCGCCCTATCGCAGAACACTTCATCCAGGCCGCAACCGAAATCGGAATACCCTTCAATGAGGACTACAACGGCAGTGAGCAGGAAGGGGTCGGATATTTCCAGCAAACGGCTTACCGGGGGTTTCGCTGGAGCACCGCCAAGAGTTTTCTGCGCCCGGTCAAAGCGCGAAGTAACTTAAAGATTTTAACCAGGGCGCAGGTAACCGAATTGATCCTCGACGGAAAACAAGTAACCGGCGTCAATTATCGGCATGATGGTGAACATAAATCCGTAGGCGCGAATGCCGAAGTCATTTTGAGCGCCGGTGCGATCAATTCGCCACAAATACTGCAATGCACAGGCATCGGGGATCCGGCCCAGTTGCAACAGACAGGGATTGAATCCCGGCACGCGCTTGGCGGTGTTGGTAAAAACCTGCAGGATCACTTGCAAATCCGCCTGGTCTTCAAAACCAACAAACGTACATTAAATGATGAATTGAACAATCCATTGAAGCAACTGATGGTCGGTATGCAGTACTTTTTAACCCGCAGCGGACCTTTAACCCTCGCCGCGAGCCAGGTGACTATATTTACCCGTTCCAGCGAGACCGTCGAACGCCCCGATATCCAGTTTCATATGCAACCGCTCAGCGCGGACAAGCCCGGCGATGGCGTACATCCGTTTTCGGCGTTTACCTCGTCGGTATGCCAGTTACGCCCGCATAGTCGGGGTGAGATCAAAGTTGAGTCGCCCGACCCGTTAGTCTATCCAAAAATTTATCCCAATTACCTGTCTGATGAACGCGATTGCGCGGTCGCGGTGGACGGCATCAAAGTCGCTCGGCGGATCGCAGAGGCGCCTGCGCTGCGCAACTGTATTATCGATGAGTACGTGCCTGGTAGAGAGTATCAAACCGATAGCGAGCTGCTCGAAGCGGCTCGCCGCCATAGCCAGACCATTTACCACCCGACCGGCACCTGCAAGATGGGTAATGACGAGTTGGCGGTGGTCGATCACGAGCTGCGTGTGCATGGTCTCGAGGGCTTAAGAGTTGTCGATGCCTCGATCATGCCTGAAATCGTGTCGGGCAATACCAATGCGCCAACCATCATGATCGCTGAGAAAGCGGCCGACATGATTCTGGGTGGAAAGTAATTTAACGGTTGCAAAAGATTTAGAAAATTGACAAAATGAGACTATCAGTACCGTTTTAAGAAATGGGCATTAAGACTCAGCGGGATACAACTGATAATGAAGCCGCCCTATCAGCGGCTAACGATAATCGATAAACGCTGTCGCAAAGGCAGTTTACAAACGAAGGAGAGAGTAATGTTTAAACCTAGCCTCATGGGTGCCATGGCAGTGGCGCTTGGAATTATATTCAGTGGTGTTGCGACTGCTGGTAAAGTCACCATCAAGATTCAATCCGTATTGCCAACCAAGGCGGACGAGATCGTGATGGTGAAAGATTTTGCCGCCAACGTGGCATTGCTGACCAACAACGAAGTTATAATTGAAGTATTGCCTGACGGCGCTATCGTCAGCGGTCGTGATATCCTCGACGCGGTCGACAAGGGCCTGGTCGACGGTGGATTCGCGTGGACGCATTACTGGTCGGGTAAACACCCCGCAGCTATGCTGTTCGGTTCGCCGGTCGCAGGTGCTGGCGTCGGTATCGACAACATCGCTTTCATTTCCTGGTATATGAACGGTGGCGGCCATGAACTCTATGACCAGTTGTGGGATGAAATGGGTCTGAATATCCACGGCCTGATGCTGCAGCCGGTCGGCCCGGAAGCGCTGGGCTGGTTTAAAGAGCCTATCAACAGCATGGCGGATTTTCGCAAGTATCGCTTCAGAACGCCCCCGGGAATTCCTGGACAAACTTACAATGACATCGGCGTAGCCTCGGTTGCCATGAGTGGTGGCGATATCCTGCCGGCGCTCGAAAAAGGCACCATCGATGCCGCCGAGTGGTGTTGTCCGAAACCTGACCTGGTTTTTGGCTTCCATAAAGTGTTAAAGCATTACTACCTGCAGGGCCTGCACCAGGTCGTGGTCAATGCCGATATGTATATCAACGGGGATGTCTGGAAAAAGTTGACGCCACACCAGCAGGCAGCGATGAATATCGCCGCTGATGCGTCGCTGATTCGTTCGTTGAGCTATCGCATTTATGAAAACGGTAAAGCGTTGAAGACCCTCGTCGAGGATCATGGCGTCATCCTGCATGATACTCCGGCGGATTATTTCCCCGAGTATATGAATGCGGCCAAGAAGAGCCTGCAAAAGAATGCAGACGAAAACGCGTTCTTTAAAAAGGTCTGGGATTCGCAAAAGGCATTTGCTGAAATCGCGGTACCCTTCTGGGCCGGTGCGCAAACTTCGAATGCCGCATTAGGCAATGCTTACGCCAAGTCCAAAACCAAGTAGGTATTCGATTAGACTGTAAAAAGCTATACCAAAGAGCGGGCATTGTCCCGCTCTTTTTTTACCAACCTCTGACCAGGAGGCATCAACCATGGCCGACGAAATCAATCCCGACGAACTGGAAATCGCCGATGAACTGATCGCTGAGCGACGCTCAGCAGAGCCTGGCGAGAAATTGCCGGACGATATGCAGCCCTGGATGGCGAAAACCATCACTTTCATCGATATTGCCAGCCTGTGGATCGGCAAAACAGTGTGCTGGTTCATGGTGCCATTGTGCCTGGCGATGGTTTATGAAGTTATCGCACGTAAATTTTTCGTAGCACCGACCATGTGGGCTTACGACATCAGTCGCATGTGCTATGGCGCCATGTTCATGCTCGGCGCCGGTTACGCGCTGATGCGCGGGGTGCATATTCGCGCCGATTTTCTTTACCGTAACTGGTCTGCCAAAACCCAGGGAACCGTCGACACGATCTTGTACCTGGTTCTGTTTTTCCCGGGGATGCTGATATTTTTTTACATGTCGGTGGATTATGCCGGCACCTCGATTATTCGTGCTGAACGCAGTATGGATACCGCCTGGATGCCATATATGGGGCCGATTAAAAGCGCGATTCCGATCGGCATCATATTCCTGACGATGCAGGGTATCTCCGAAGTGCTGAAAAGTATCTACGCGATGCAAAAAGGCAGGTGGCCGGTATGATCGATGCCATCGTAAATCTGCGACCGGAGTATATCGGCATCATCATGATCGCGGTGATGCTGTTTGCGATATTCATCGGTTTCCCAATTTCCTTCACCCTTATTTTTCTGGGTATGGTCTTCGGCATGTGGGGCTTCGGTGAACTGGTGTTTTATCTGATGACACTGCAATTCTCCAGTGTCATGCTCGAACAAACCCTTGCCGCCGTACCGCTATTTATATTTATGGGCATACTGATGGAACAGGCCGGCCTGATGGAGCGCCTGTTCAAGGCGGTACAACTGGCGCTATCGCGTACCCATGGCGCCCTCTACATCGCGGTGTTGTTCGTCTCGACTATCTTCGCGGCCGCGACCGGCATCGTCGGTGCCTCGGTCACGATCCTCGGCATTATGGCGGCCAAAACCATGAACAAGTCGGGTTATAACGTTCCGCTTGCCGCGGGTTGTATTACGGCCGGTGGCACGCTCGGTATCCTGATTCCACCGAGCATCATGCTCGTGGTCATGGGGCCAATTCTCGAAGTCCCGGTAACCGATTTGTTTGCCGCGGCGATTATCCCTGGATTCATGCTGGCTTCGCTTTATATTGGTTATGCTTTGTTGCGCTGTAAACTCGACCCAACCCTGGGACCACCGCTGCCGGAAGACATGCAGCCCGAATCGATGGCATTGGTGGCGAAAGAGTTTGCACTCGGCCTAATACCGCCAACGGCACTGGTCGGTTTTGCACTGGGTAGTATTCTGCTGGGCTGGGCAACGCCGACCGAGGCTGCCGGAATGGGCGCCTTCGGCGCGTTCCTGTTGACCACTGCCTACGGCAAAATGCACTGGGGTGGTTTCAAGGACGCTTTGATCAAGACCCTGGAGATTTCGGCTCTGATCCTGGTGCTGGTGGCGGCGTCGAATTTCTTCGGTGCGGTGTTCTCACGCCTCGGTACGCCGACCATGTTAACCGAGTACCTGATTACCCTGGACATGTCTCCCTACCTGATCCTGTTCATGATCATGGCCCTGATCTTCCTGCTGGGCTGGCCGCTGGAATGGGTGCCTATTGTCCTGATCATCCTACCTATTCTGTTACCCGTGATAGACAAGCTTGGCTTCAACCTGACCTGGTTCGGTATCCTGGTGGCGGTGAATCTGCAAACCGCCTGGCTATCGCCGCCGGTGGCGCTATCCGCCTATTTTTTGAAGGGGGTAGTGCCGGAATGGGACTTGAAGGATATTTACGGCGGTATGATGCAATTCATGGTGATCCAGGTGATCGGCTTGATTCTGATCATTTCGTTCCCGCAGATCGCACTGTGGTTACCCGAGTACCTTTACCCAACCCCTTAGGATAAAAGTGTAATTTAATGAGAATTGAGATTGTAAAAAAAGCGACCAAGACCTCGGCTACTGGTGAAGACGACACTGCCGAAATCGTACGCACGATGCTGCGGGAAATCGAACAGGGCGGTGAAGACAAGGCGCGTGAATACGCGTTAAAGCTCGACGGCTGGAAGCAGGATATCGTGTTGACCCGCGACGATATTGAAGCTGCGAAAGCGTTGGTGCCGGAGCAGACCAAACTCGATATCCAGTTCTCGCATCAACGCGTTAAGGGCTTTGCCGAGGCTCAGCTTGCGAGTATGAGCGAGTTCGAGACCGAGCTGTCGCCCGGTCTGTTTGCGGGTCAGCGCCTGATCCCGGTCAATACTGCGGGCTGTTATGTTCCCGGTGGTCGCTATGCCCATATTGCCTCGGCCATCATGAGCATCACCACGGCACGCGTCGCGGGCGTCAAACAGGTCATCGCCTGCTCGCCGACGCACCCGGACCGCGGCGTGCATCCGGCCATCATTTATGCGGCCGACCTTGCCGGCGCCGATACCATACTCTCCCTCGGAGGCGTGCAGGGCATCGCAGCACTCGCCTTTGGTCTTTTTACCGGTCACCCGGCCGATATCCTGGTCGGGCCCGGTAACCGTTTTGTCGCCGAGGCCAAGCGGATATTGTTTGGGCGTGTCGGTATTGACCTGTTCGCTGGGCCAACCGAGATCCTGGTGATTGCGGATGACTCGGCGGATCCGGAAATTGTCGCCTCCGACCTGGCCGGACAGGCCGAACACGGTCTCGATTCACCGGCATGGCTGGTTTCTACGTCGCCGCAACTGGCACAGCAAGTCATCGATTTGATGCCGAAGTATATCGAACGTATGGCCGAGCCCAATCGCTCGACGGCCGAGAGCGCCTGGCGCGATTATGGTGAAGTGGTGGTGGTCGGTAGCCGCGAAGAAGCGGTCAAGGTCAGCGACGATTATGCCCCTGAACACCTGGAGGTGCAGTGTGAAGATCTCGACTGGTGGCTGCAGTATTTAAGCAATTATGGTTCGCTGTTTCTGGGTGAGGAAACCACGGTCGCCTACGGTGATAAATGTTCCGGTACCAACCATATCCTGCCGACCAAGGGCGCTGCTCGCTACACCGGTGGGTTGAGTGTCAGTAAATTCATCAAGGTTCTGACGTGGCAACGCATGACCGAGGCTGCCAATCGGGAGGTGGGTGCGGTTACCGCGCGAATTTCACGCTCTGAAGGCATGGAAGGCCATGCGCGTTCCGGAGACGACCGTCTGTATAAGTATTTTCCAGGAGAGGAATTCAATCTGGGAATTGAGTAAAATCCCCCCGTGACAGCGATTCTTGACCAATTCAATCTGGCCGGTAAAAACTTTGTCGTGACCGGAGCGAGTTCCGGTATTGGCCGCGCCATGGCTGGTTTCCTGGCACAGGCCGGTGCCGGCGTAGTGCTGGTTTCGCGACGTGAAGCCGCGTTAGCCGAGGCCGTCGAACAGATTAATTCCAGCACCGACAAGGCAAGCTACGTGGTAGCGGACCTGGGCCAACGCGAGCAACTCGCCGATATAGCCGCGCAATGCAAGTCGTCAGTCAAAACCGGTCATATCGATGGTGTCGTCAATGCTGCGGGGCTCAATCTGCGCGAGCCCGTCGACCAGGTATCGCTTGAAAGCTGGGATGCAACCTTAAACCTGAATCTTGCGGTCCCCTTTTTCTTTACGCGCGAATTCGTGCCGGAAATGCGCAAGCATAATTATGGGCGCGTGATCAATATCGCGTCATTGCAATCGACACGGGCCTTCCCCAACGGTTTGCCCTACGGCGCTTCCAAGGGCGGCATCTGCCAGTTAACCCGTGCCATGGCGGAAGCCTGGTCACGCGACGGTATTTGCTGCAATGCCATCGCGCCAGGTTTTTTTCCAACCGAGCTTACCGGCCCGGTATTTGATGATCCCGAGAGCCGGGACCGGTTCGCCCAACAAACCGCGATCGGGCGTAACGGTGAACTCGAAGATTTATCCGGGGTGACCCTGTTTTTTGCATCACCGGCGTCGGGTTATATTACCGGTCAGACCCTGGCGATAGATGGAGGATTTACCGCGAAATGAAAGCACTGGTTTACACCGCTAACAAGGAAATGACTTACCGCGACGAACCGGAACCGGTAGCGAAACAGGGTGATGCCCTGGTCGCGATTGAATCGGTCGGTATCTGCGGCTCGGATATGCATGCCTATCTCGGGCACGATGAACGTCGCGTACCCCCTTTAATTCTGGGACACGAAGCCGTCGGTACCGTACTCGAGGGTGCAAATACCGGCCAGCGGGTAGTTCTGAACCCGTTAATCACCTGCGGCGTCTGTGACGAATGCCTGGGTGGACGCCAGAATCTATGCGCCAGTCGCGATTTGATCGGTATGTATCGAGCCGGTGCCTTTGCCGAGAAGATAGCGATTCCCGAGCAAAACCTGATTCCGGTACCCGCAGGTATGCCGAGTGAACATGCGGCATTGACGGAACCGGGTGCAACGGGTTTGCACGCAGTTCTGCTCGCCGAACGAGTCGTCAGCAGGCCCTTGAGCGAATCCCGTGCACTGGTAATTGGCGCCGGTTCGGTCGGATTATTAACGGCACTGATACTACGCGACAAGGGTGTCGAGGAAATCGTGGTGGCGGAAACCAATGCGCTGCGTCGCGAACTGGTCGCTAAGCATTGCGATTTTGAACTGATTGATCCGATCAAGGAAAGACCTGCGGAGCAGCACTTCGATTGTGTGTTTGACGCAGTCGGCGGTGCGGTGACGCGCGAGCAGGCGGTGATTGCAGCCCGGTCGGGCGGCGTCATCGTGCATATCGGGCTGATGGACAACAAGGGGTCGATGGATGTGCGAGCCATAACCTTGCGTGAAATTACTTTCATTGGTACCTACACCTATACCCCGGTCGACTTGCGCGCCACGCTGCATAAATTAAACAGCGGCGCGCTCGGTAGTTTAAACTGGATCGAACAGCGACCACTCGCCAGCGGTGCCGAGGCCTTTAACGAACTGTTGAATGGTCGTTGTCCGGCGCCAAAGATTGTGTTGCGAACTGACTAGAAACGGCATCTGCAATCTCGATCATCGCGATCGAAATTAATAGTTATCATCACCCTGCCAATTCCAATAGGATGCATGCAGCGTCGAAATAATTTTAGGGAAAACTATTGTTTGATCGAAGGCCTACCGGGTTACAGGCGTTTTCGGGTAAAGCGGCGGGCGAACCACTCGCCAGGTTGAATTCGTTCGAAGGTTTTGCGCGCTCACTCATCGTCGGAATTATCCCCTTGCTGGCGCTTGAAGCACTGGGTTCTAAGGAACTGGTGACTCGAGCCTACCTGTTGGCATCGATTCTGACTTTAATGATTACCCTCAACTTCGCGTCACTGGAGCGGCTACTTCATAGGCGTTGGGTGTTGACTCTTGGCGTAGGTTTCACGATTTCTGCAACACTGATCCTGATCTTCGGCGATGGCATGGTTATCGCGTTCGCGATTGGTCTGCAGTCGGCCTCAGCCTCACTATTTTCGGTCTGTATCTCGCTTTACATCATGGATTACATCGGCAAGAAAGACCTGATATTCACCGAGTCAAAGCGCCTGTTCTACACCGGTGTCGCGTGGATGATCGGCCCTTCTCTGGGCCTGTGGCTATGGGGGGAATATGTTTACTGGGCTCCATTCGTGCTGACTGCCTGTGCGTCGCTAGGCATGTTGACCTATTTCTGGTATCTACGCCTGGGTCGTAGCCAGGTTATCCAGCCTGCGAAATCTCCCTCGATCAATGTTTTCAAAATAATCCCACGTTACTTCGAACAGCCCGCATTACGCGTCGCCTACTGGATTACTCTGTCACGATCGATATTCTGGATGTCGCTCTTTATCTATGGCCCTATTTATGTGATCGAGGCAGATTTGCCCAGCTGGGTCGCCGGTGGGCTGCTGTCGCTGGTGAGTGGATTGCTGCTGGTAAGCCCTTTGATTCGCCGGCTGTCGATTCGCTTCGGTACCCGGATCGTTATCGTTTATGCATTTATCTTGACTGGCGGGTCGATTTTAATGTTGTATGTTACCGGTGAACCGAAGCCAATTGGCCTGCTATTCTGGGTAATGGCTTCGGTTGGCGGCGCCACCATCGATGTGCTGGGAAATATTCCGTTTATGCGTATGGTCAAACCGCGCGAGAGAACCGAGATGACGATGATTTTTTCGACCTGGCGCGAGGCATCACAGTTATTGACACCTTTACTGGTATCGGTAGTGCTATTGCTCGCCCCGTTCGAAGTCTATTACCTGGTGCTGGCCGCAATTTTATTTAGCGCGAGTTTCATGGCGACTTTCCTGCCACGCAGACTCTAGCGCTTACCCTTCATGCGTTGGTTTTAACCTTGATCACGGCCTCGTGCCAGTCGGCAAGCAACAGGTTGCGCTGGTGGGCATCCATATCGGGGTCAAACTCGCGCTCGGCCTGCCAGTGCTTCGAAATATCGGCGAGCGAAGCGAATAGCCCGATCTGCAATCCGGCGAGATAGGCCGCACCGAGCGCAGTGGTTTCCGTTTCAACCGGTCGCTCGACGATGATGTCGAGCACGTCGGCGAGAAATTGACATAACCAGTTGTTTTGCACCATGCCACCGTCGATGCGTAGCCGCGTTGGTTTAATCCCGTCTCGGCGCTTGGCCTCAAGCAGGTCGAAGGTCTGGTAGCAGATCGATTCGAGGGTGGCGCGCACCAACTCTGCCGGTCCCGTGTCGCGTGTAATGCCAAATATCGCGCCGCGTGCTTCGGGGTCCCAGTGGGGCGCGCCGAGCCCGGTAAACGCCGGTACCAGGTAGACCCCGTTATTGGAATCGAGTGACTCGGCCATCGCCTCTGTTTGATGCGCTGTGTCGATGATGCCAATGCCATCGCGCAACCACTGCACCGCGGCGCCGGCGACAAAAATAGAACCTTCCAGCGCATAGGTTGTTTTCCCTTCCAGCCGATAACCGACCGTGGTTAATAATTTATTGTTTGATACCAGCGCCTGGTCACCGGTATTCAACATCATGAAACAGCCGGTGCCATAGGTGCTCTTGATCATGCCGGATTCAAAACAGGCTTGCCCTACGAGTGCTGCCTGTTGATCTCCGGCAACGCCAGCGATCGGAATTTCTGCCTCGAGTAGTGTCTTGCTCGTTACCCCGTAGTCATCCGCACAGTCGCGCACGTCGGGCAGTAGCGATTCAGGCACCGCAAGCATGTCGAGCAACTCGGCATCCCATTCTTGCGTATGGATATTGAACATCAGCGTGCGCGACGCGTTGGTGGCATCGGTGGCATGCACCTTGCCACCGGTCAGGCGCCAGATCAAAAAGCTGTCAATCGTACCGAAAGCGAGTTCTCCCTTTTCAGCGCGTGCCCGCGCACCGGCGACATTGTCGAGAATCCAGTTTACCTTGGTGCCGGAGAAATAAGGGTCAAGCAGCAACCCGGTTTTTGCGGTAACCGTGGACTCAAGTTCCTGGGCCCGCAAAGATTCGCAATATTCAGCGGTGCGGCGATCTTGCCAAACGATAGCGTGGTATATCGGCTCGCCGCTGGAACGGTCCCAGACCACCGTGGTTTCGCGTTGGTTGGTAATGCCGATCGCAACGATTTTGCGATCCTCGGCGCCTGCCTTCTGCAATGCTTCGCGCACTACCGTTAATGTCGTAGTCCAAATCTCCTCGGCATTATGTTCAACCCAGCCGTCTCTCGGAAAATGCTGGGTAAATTCCCTTTGTGCGGTAAAGCAGGCGTGTCCATTTTGGTCGAACAACATGGCCCGCGAACTGGTGGTCCCTTGATCGATACTGAGAATATGCTGACTCATCTGAAACCCCTATGCTTTAGTCCTCGTAAGAACGGGGTGCTTGCAATAGTGCCATTACATCGGGATTCCCGCTTGCGTGCAACCCCGCGTACGCGGCGGGGTGACGGTTAGATTTTAGCGTCATCCCGGGCTTGACCCGGGATCTTGCAACGATGCCATGATCTCAAGTTTCCGGCTTGCGTGCACCCTCGTGTATGCGTTGCTGACGCTAATCTGAAAAATACTCATCGAAACGTTGCCTGGCCTCGTCACCGAATAACCTTTCGCAAGCCTCGAACAATCCCACCGATTGCCGCAGCGTAGCGCGCGACGCCAGTAACTCAATTTTGGAGCGTCGCCGGAGATAATCCTCGAGTTTGACGATCATTTCATTACGCGCCAGGTAGTCAATTTCGCAGCGGCGGATACCGGCACCCTCGATCAGCGGCTCGGCTAAGCTGCGATCCCGCTCGATTGCGTCGAGCATGTCCTCGGCATGTGCGGCATAGCGTCGCCACAGGCGTATGCTTAATGCTTCCCTGGTGTCGCTGGCGACAATCTCATCGAGTCCGAGCTTACGCGCTCGCTCGAAATAGGCTTCACGCGCACGGCTATCAGGTTCTCCATACCACTTGCGAACATGCTTCAGGGTCAATCCGAGTTTGGCGGTGCAAGCGCAGATTTCGTCGCCGACGTTCAGGCAATCGGTCAATTTGCCACCGAAAATACTGATGTGATTTTGCTCTGCCGACACCTCGATGACATGTTTGCGCGACAGGTGTTGCACATCGATGGAGTCATCGCTCAGCTTGCGCGTTGCCAGTGGGCGTACCCCGCAGCGCTCGGCAATAATATCGTCGCGAACCAGTGGAACGGGTAAATCGAGGCGTGCGTTGATATTTGATAGCACGAAATCACGGTCCTCATCGGTTACCTTGGTGACGGGATCGTCAACCCGTGTATCGGTGGTGCCAATGCAGGTGCGGTTCGCCATCGGAATCGCAAAAAACAAGCGTTCATCGTCGGCAAAAAATGCGAGCACGCGGTAATGTTCGGAAATCTGCGGCACGATCAGGTGAATTCCCTTCGATAACAGGTGATGATATTCAGTTTCGATGCCACTCAGTGCGTTGTGCCCATCGACAAAGGCCCCCGCCGCGTTGATCAAAATTTTCGAACGGATGGAAAATTGATTACCACTAACCTGGTCTTCTACCGGGGTTGTCCAGTAGCCATCTGAATCACGTGTCGAGCCCTTCGATTCAACATAGTTGGCAGCAACACAGCCCTTGTCCATCGCGCTGCGCACGAAGTTGAACACAAATCGCGCATCGTTATCGTGCAGAAAAGCATCCGAGTATTCGATGCCGGCACTGCTGACGAAGGTATTAATCAGTGGTTCGACATGCTTGATTTGACGGGGTGAAACCAGCCGTGGCGTGCGGGTTTTACCCCGTCCTAGAAGCCAGTACAACCAGGTGCTTGCCAGAATGACCCAGGGATGAAAGCGAAATTGCTTATTGACCGTCATCAGAAAACGGATTTCCTTGACGGTGGATGGAAAGCTGTCCAGCAATTCATTGCGTGATTTACACAGCCCTGCCACCAGGCCGAATTCATAGCCTTCCATGTACTTGATTCCACCCCAGACCAAATTGGAAGACTGCTGACTGGTGAAGCCGGCAAAGTCTCTGGCGTCGATCAAGGCTACCTTTACACCGCGTGCTGCGAGGGCCGCAGCTGACACGGCACCGTTGATTCCGCCGCCAAC
>CAXMNA010000135.1:0-3404 GCA_964194715.1 uncultured Gammaproteobacteria bacterium | reverse complement strand
GATCAGCATCGTGCGACCGTTGATCACCAGGGAAATTCTCGGTGGTAATAATTTCGGTGCTAAATTTGGTGCCATGGCACTGTTCTACCTGGTCGGAGGCGCCTCGGCCCCCTATGTTGGTTCGCTGATCTGGGATCTCGGGGGATATGACCTGGTGTTGTCCTTGCTGATCGGGTTGTCCTTTGTCGGTTTGTGTTTATACCTGGTTGCGCATCGATTTTCTGACCAGCCGGTATCTTGAAATGATCCCCTGTACTTGATGATGACCTGGCATTTGGCATCCCCTATCAGTCGGGATACCATCGGCTAATAGATTACTGATACCTTTGCCGGTTATCGGTCTAGATTCGTGATTCAGAAGTATGCCCCGCCCGCCAACCCATCCCAAATTAGTTTACCGCCCGCGACAAACAGCAGGATATAGATGATACGGTAGAATTGCTCGATCGGCACCACCTTGACCAACCACCAGCCGATGACCACGCCAATCGGCACGACAGGTGTCAGGACCAGGCTGGTAGCCAAATTTTCCGTCGAAAACATCCCCAACCAGAAATAAGGCCATAATTTAATCTGGTTTACCGCGAAGAAAAAGAACACGTGGGTGCCGACAAACACCTTTTTCGACAGTTTTTGTGGTAGCAGGTAAAATTTTATTGGTGGTCCCCCAGCATGAGCGATGAAGCTGGTGAACCCCGAAATGGTGCCACAGATGAGGCCGGTCAGTTTACCCGGCTTGCGGCCCTCGCCACCCGGAGAGCCCTGTAAAAACAGGGAAGTGGCAAAAATGATCGTCACCACGCCGAGCAGTAACCGGATCGCATTGTCATCCACGTACTGGTAGGTCATTGCTCCGACGCTGATACCAATCACGGCGCCGGGTAACATGAGTGCGACGTCGCCCCGGTTCCAGTCCTTGCGATATCCCCAGAGATTAAATATATCGATCAGGCAGAGGATCGGTAGCATGATAGCCGCTGCGGCCACGGGCGAAATGAACATCGCCATTAGCGGCACCGACAACTGTCCCAGCCCGCCACCCAGTCCACTTTTCGATATTCCAGTCAGGATTACCGCCGCGACCGCGACGGCATAAAACATGGGTTCAAATGCTAAAATGTCGGATACTCCCCGGGGTGTCTATCGAGGAATCAATCAAGACCAGTTTTGTCCGCGGGTACCTCAAACGCCAGTTGCCAGTAATCGGCGTAATCCGTCAAGTGGAATCCCGACCGCGGTAATTCCGTCGCGCCCGGTCAAATCGGTATTGGTCACTATCGAATCGATGATGGCCTCATCGATGGCCTGAACTACCGCGGAGAAAATGGGATCAAGGTATTCCTGGGACAGGTAATCTACCGTGTTTAGAGGGGTTTCCTGTCCGGATGCTTTGACAGGCTGAGTCGAAAAGGCGAGGAATATATCGCCCGAGCCATTGCCACCACTGGTCCCGGAGCGGGCAATTCCGAGGCTCGCGCGTCGAGCCAGGCGTTTTAGCTGGTTCGGTAATAACGGTGCATCGGTTGCGATCACGGCAATAATCGACCCCATGCTCTGGCCTCGCACTTCACCACCGGGTAGATGGCGGCCGACCGGTACACCGGCAATTACCAGTTCAGGACGACGGCCAAAATTAGCCTGTACAAACGTGCCGACGGTATAGCGTTTGCCGGCGATATCAATATGCCGAGAGGCGGTGCCGGAACCGGCGTTAAAATCGTAACAGATCATCCCGGTACCACCACCCACACTACCCTGGTCGATCGGACCGGATTGAGCATTGTCGATCGCGTCAAATACATGCTGATCGGTGACATGGAATCCATTGATGTCGTTCAGGTCACCATCGTAGGTTTCACCTGCTACCGGCAATGACCAGTCAGAAATATTTTTATATGGCTGGCTCGTGACCCACTTGATGGTGGCATCCCGCGCCAGGCCGCAGGAGTGGGTATTGGTGAGTGTAATCGGCCAGAGCAGTTCTCCGGCCTCCTCGATCCAGTGCATGCCGGTTAATTCGCCATTGCCATTGAACGAGTGATATCCGGCAAACACGGGCTGCGCCAGATCCTTGTGAGGTCGCGGCAAAATTGCTGTAACGCCAGTGCGAATCGGCCCCTTGCCAACGACTAGCGCACCTTCGCCTTCAATTAAGGTGGTATAGCCGACCTTAACGCCATCGACATCGGTGATTGCATTATAGTCTCCGGGTTCACCGTCAAAATCTACCGGTATGGAGCGAGCCCTGGGTGCACCCGATGGAGTATTGAATAATGGGTCTTGCATGAAACGAAGGCTTAATTTCCCGACTGATATCTAATCATTTCAGTTCTTTCGAGCAGGCGGCCCCAATAGCTATTATAAGGGTGTACAAAATCGGTAGCCCCGGACGCGCTCACCAGGGCGCGATTTTCGTTGTGCCAGTTGAAGATCCCACCCTGCAGATTATAAATCCCCGTTGTTGCGGAACCAGCCAGACCTCCCTGGACACGCTCGGCAAGGTTCGACGATCGCTGGCCTACCGAACAATAAAATATCACTGTCTTGCCTTGCAGCATTTCATTAAATGTTGATATGAATTCGTGCGAAGAAATAGCGGGTGAAACATGTAGGGCACCCGGCAGGTGACTGACATCGAACTCACTTTGCTGGCGCACGTCAAAAATAACCACATCATCAGACGGGATCGTTTCGAACCGGGACGCTTCGATATGCTGAACCGATTCAAATTCGTTTTTAATTGAGTCGTGGATTTTCGCAAGTTTCGCACTGCCTGCTGCGGCAGCCAGGCTGGCATAGCCAACCAATACCGTGGTCATTAATATAAGCGGAATATTTTTCATCTGTCTCATTATAGGCTCACTATGACGGGCAGTTTATTCGAGAAAATCCTGTATCCAACGATCATAATCATCGACCCGGCTAAGCTTGTTGAGTAAGTCCGTGTCGAGCATTATCTCAATGTCGGCAGGTTGAACACCCTCGCGCAGGGCGATCAGGGTATCGTAGGTTGCCATAATCGCAGCCATGACTGGTTGATGACTTTGCAGACAGATGCGGACTCCCAGCGAGCCGAGGTATTCAAGGTCCGTTATTTCCGGACCGGCGCCGCCGAGAATCAGGGGCAGGTTGCAAATATTGGCTATCGCTTCTATTTCCTGTTTTTTGCGCACGCCAACCAGAAATATAGCGTCGACGCCGGTCTCCTGGTAAGCCGTGATACGCGAAATAGCGTCTTCCAGATCGGTTGCCGATACCGCACTGGTACGGGCAGCAATTGCGAGGCCGGGATCTTGCCGTGCCGAGACAGCCGCGCGCATCTTGCCGACACCTTCGGCAATCGATATCAGGCTGGCCTTATTGCCGGCACCAAACGGTCGGGGCAACCTGGTGTCTTCGATAGA